>QZKP01000011.1 GCA_003605055.1 Desulfarculus sp. | reverse complement strand
CAGGGCCGCTGGGGCCGCACCCTGGTGCGGGCCTTCCGCCAGGAGCTGCACACGCCGTTCCTAAACCCCCAGGACAATCGCATGGTGCCGGTCACCTATGAGGCCCTCACCCTGATCAACAAGGACCTGCCCCACACCAAGCTCGCCTTCTCCCACGTCACGGGCATCAAGGGCCGCACGGACAGCACCTTTTCCTCCCCCAGCCAGGCGGCCGGCCTGACCGGCGCCAGCGAACCCCTGACCCTGGCTGGCGCGGTGTTCGCCCCCAACCAAGTGTGGACCTTGCAGCTTTGGGACTACTTCAGCCACCAATTCATGAACACCGTTTATTTTCAGGCCGACGCGGCCTGGAGCCTGGGCGGGGTCATCCTGCGCCCCTCGCTGCAGGTCATTCAACAGCGGGACGTGGGACGAGCCCTGGGCGGCGGCTTTGACACCTACGCCTTGGGCGGCCAGGTGGCCCTGGGCTGGCGCGGGGCCACCTTCTTGCTGGCCTATACCATGGTGGACGACTCTCATCCCATTCTGCAACCCTGGGCCAACTACCCCGGCTTCACCTCCATGATCGAGCTGAACAACAACCAGGCCGGCATGGACGCTTGGATGCTGGGCCTGGTCTGGGACCTGGGGCCCCTGGGCCTCCAGGGTCTCAAACTGAGCGGTTACTACAGCGACGCCCGCTCGCCCAACAGCGGCCCCCTGGCCTCGCCGGATCAGCGCGAATGGGACCTGATCCTCAGCTACCAGTTCCGCGGCCGGCTCCAGGACCTGAAATTGACCGTCAAGTACGCGCAGGTGGACCAGCAGCCGATCCTGAGCGGCCAGGACTACCGCGACCTGCGCCTGATCCTCAACTGGAACTGCAATTTGTTCCGGTAGGCTCTCCGCCCGCCCCGGCTAGTCCTGAGCTTCCGGATTGGGTGCGGGGGGGCGGCCGAGGTCCTTGCCCCGGAGGGCGAAGAGCACCGTGCCCACCGCGCCGAAGGCGAAGGCGGTGAGGAAGTTCACCGCCGGCGAGATCATCCACAGAAAGGCGCCGCCAAAGGCGGCCAAGGACACCACCGTGTCGCGCAGCAGGTAATACAGGCCGAAGGTGGAGGCCTTGGCGTTCTCGGGGGCCAGGTCCATGATCAGGGCCTTGCGGGTTGGCTCGCCGAACTCCTTGAGGCCGCGCAGCACAAAAGCCGCCGCCAGGAGCCAGAAGGATTGGCTGAGCCACAGGGCCAGGGGGAAGATGGTGAAGAAGACGAAGGTCATCACCACGAATGGTTTCTTGTTGCCGCGGTCGGCGAAGTGGGCCACCGGGATGTAGATCAGCATGGCGGTGACCATCTCCACGGTGGTGAGCACCCCGAACTGCACCGCGCTCACTGGCGAGGCGATGGTGCGCATGCACCACACCACCACGAAGGCGTAGGGGATCTGCTCGCAGAAGCGGATCAGGATGTCGGAGAGCAGCAGGCCTTTCAACTCGGGGCCCAGCAGGTGCCGGGCGTGAAAGGGGTTCAGGCGGGGCCGGTTCTGCTGGGGGCGGGGGCCGTCGTCGGGGATCAGGCGCTGCTGCATCAGCAGGGCCACCACGGCCAGGGCCAGGGCCGCGGCAAAGGCCAGGCGCACGCCGGCGGCCACACCCCACAGGCTGATAAAGGTGCCGCCCAGCAGCGGCCCCAGGGCCATGGGCAGGCGGCGCACCAGGGAGTGCATGGACACGCCCATGGTGCGTTTTTCGCTGGGCAGCACTTGGGACACCAGGCTCATGGTGGCCGGCAGGCTGATGGCGGTCCAGGATAGGAACAGGACCGCCCCGCCGATCACCGCCGGCCAGGCCGGGATCAGGATCACCACCGCGAAGCCGGACATGGCCATGAGGTTGAAGACCAGCAGAGACTTCTTCACCCCCAGGCGGTCGGCCAGATAGCCGCCCGGGAAAGAGTAGAGGGCCGAGAGCAGGTTGTCCAGGCCGTTGAGCAGTCCCACGGACAGGGCCCCGCCGCCCAGGGCCAGCAGGTAGATGGGCAGAAAGCGCTCGGCCAGGCGCTCGCCCATGCCCACCAGCACCACCATGGCCAGCATGCCCAGGATGCTGCGCTGCAGCCCCAAAAAGGCGGCTGTATGATGCAGAGACGCCTTAGCCATCTTCCTCTTCCGGGGCGGTTCAGGCCGTGGCCGAACCCGCTGCCGGCCTGTGCCGGTGAATCAAGGACTTTGCCTAAATGTGAAGCTCCCGCCGCCTTTGGTCAACCCTGGGCTCCCCTAGGGGCTTTCTTTGCGCGGCCTCCTGGGTGTAATATCTTCTTGCCGCCTGATTTTGCCTATGGCCGTCCCCGCGGGGTTAATACGTGGCGGCCAGGGGCCTGGATGCTGGCAGGAGGGTTCCATGAGCAATCTCGAGTTCCTGAGTACGGTGGAGGTCCTGCAGGGGCTGGACAAGGCTCAGTTGGCCAAGATCGAACAGTACGGCCAATCCGCCTGGTGTACCCAGGGCAACCGCATCACGGCCGCGGGAGACAAAGCCGATTACCTGTTCTTCCTGGTTCGGGGCCGCATTGACTTGCGTTACGACCTGCCCGGCCGCGAGAGCTCCCGCGATAACACGCTGTCGGTGATCGAACCCGGGGGCATCTGGGGGTGGTCGGCCCTGGTCCCGCCCAACTTCTATACCCTCTCCTCCTACTGCGCGGCCGAGGAGTGCGTTTATCTCCGCCTGTCCGCCGCGGACCTCAAGAAGCTCTTTGAGCAGGACGCGCGCACCGGCTACGTGTTTATGAAAAACCTGGCCGTGGTGGTGGGCCGGCGCTTTTCGGCCCTGCAGGACGAACTGGCCCGCCTGGACGGCCTGGACAACATACACAACTGGTAGGCCTCGCGCCGGCCGGCGGCGAGGCTTAGGAAAAGAACCGCTGGGCCAGGTAAGTGATCAGGGCCAGCTCCAGGGCCCAGACGATCAGGTCCCGCAGTTGGCCCTTCCAGGAAACCTCATTGGGCTCGAAGATGATGTTGGCCTCGGCCAGCCGATCCAGGGCCCATTTTTTGCTGTCGCTCACGACATTTTCTCCACGCAGCCAGGCCGCAGCAGATAATCCCGCCCCTCCTCCGGCTTCAGGAAGCCGGCCGCCTGGCACCGGGGATCATAGGTCCGCAGCACGCCGGCCTGGAAGGAACGGTTCAGGCCCGGACGGCTGGCCCAGGGGTCGCGCCGGCCAGACGGGTCGGCGGGCTTGGCCTCGGGGCCGGTTAGCTGGTGCCGCCGGCACTCCTGCTCCAGATGACGCTGGAACTCGTAGCGCAGGTGCTCCAGGGCCATCCGCAGCGGGTCGGTGACCTTGCCCGCGAAGGTGCAGAAGGCCGCGGGACCCATGTGTCGCACCAGCTCCTCCAAGAGGTCCACCTCGTTGCCCTGGACCTGGTGCAGGCGCAGATTGTTGAGCAGCCGGGCCACTTCGGGCACCCCCAGGCGGCAGGGCGTGCACTTGCCGCAGGACTGGGCCGCGTTGAACCAGAACAGGTAGGCCGTTACGTCAACCAGGCACATCTCCGGCGAGATGGCCACGATGACATGGTCATGCTTCTCCCACACCACCCGGCTGTCGGTGACCTTGGTGGGCTCCAGGTACAGGTGCGGAAAGAGCATGCGGCCCTGCCGGACCGTTTCGGTCAAAAGCTGCTCCACCTCATCCAGACGCAGGCCGCGGTAAAACAGGCCCTTCTGGGGCATGCCCACCCAGGGGCCCCGGGTGCAGGTGCCGGGGCAGACGGTGACCGTGGTCTCCAGCGCCAGGTCCAGGCCCTGTTGGTCGGCGGCCTGGCTCACCGCCGCCCGCAGGGCCGGCGAGCCTTGGCTGCACAGGGGGTGGTGGCAGAAGGTGAAATGGCTTACCGCCAGCTCCTGCTCAGGCGGCCAGGGCGCCAGGCCTTGCAGCTCCGGACGCATGTGCTCTTCCAGGCGGGTGAAGAAGCGGTTGAGGCGGTTGGGAGCCTCTTCCTGTCCCGGTCCGGTCACGTGCTGGTCGCTCATAACCCTAGCTCCCCCAGATAAGCTGCTTGACCGCGTTTTCGGCCAGGGTCATCACCTGCTGGGGGAAGATGCCCAGGTAGGCCATGACCACGATGAGCAGGTAGTTCAAAAGCCTGGTGGGCATGCCGATGACCAGGGGCGGGGCCTCGGTCTCCGGCTCGGCCAGATAGGCGGCTTTGATGACCATAAGATAGTAGTACAGGCTTATGGTGGCGTTGATCATGCCCACCAGCACCAGCCAGAAGTGCCCCTGCTGCATGGCCGCGGCGAAGACCAGAAACTTGCCCGTGAAGCCCACCGTGGGCGGTATGCCGGCCAGAGAGAACAGGGCCATCATCAGGGTCAGGGCCAGCAGCGGCGAGCGCCGGTGCAGCCCGGCCAGGTCGCTGATCTTCAGGTCCTGGCCCTGGCTGGCCAACTTGACCACCACCATGAAGGCGGCAAAGTTCATGATCATGTAGGCCACGGTGTAGAACACGGCCGCGCTGTAGCCCAGCTCGTTCATGGTCAGGATGCCCATGAGTATGTAGCCGGCGTGGGCGATGGTGCTGTAGGCCAGCATGCGTTTGAGGTCCTTTTGCACGATGGCCACCAAGTTGCCCAGGCCCATGGAGACGACGCATAGCACGATGAGGATGTAGGACAAGTACAGGCTGGTACCGCCGGTGAGGGAGGTGAGGCGGACCAACAGGGCCACCGCCGCCGCCTTGGAGACGGTGGCGATGTAGGTGGTCACCTGGTTGGCCGCGCCCTGGTACACGTCTGGCGCCCAGAAGTGGAAGGGGAACACCGCCAGCTTGAAGAAGAAGCCCGACAGGGTGAGCAACAACCCGATGGCCGCGGCCGGCTGGTGGATCCACAGGGGCAGCTTCTCCAGGATGTCGGCCAGGTAGGTGGAGTGGGCCGCGCCATAGAGGTAGCTGATGCCGAAGAGCATCACGCAGGAGGCGGTGATGCCGATGAACAGGTACTTGACGCCGGCCTCGATGTCTATGTTGTCCCCGCTGCGCAGCGGCACCAGGATGTACAGGCTGAAGGAGCTCAGCTCCAGGGCCAGGTACAGGGTCATCAGCTCCACCGCGCTGACCATGAGCATCATGCCCAGGGTGCAGGTGGTCAAAAACAGGAAGAACTCCGGCTTGTAGCGCCGCTCCACCCCGGTGAGCGGCCAGCAGATGGAGACCACCAGGAACATGGCCACGCTCAGGATCAGCTTGAACAACTGGCTGTAGAGGTCCACCCGGTAGGCCTGAAAGAAGATCAGGCCTTTCTGGGGCAGGCCGGCCACGGCCGCGGCCACGCCCAACAGCGACAGGCACAGGGCCCAGACGTAGACCCGCCCCCCGGGCTGCTCCTTGGGCAGGCTGAGCAAAAACAGCACCAGGCCCATGAGCAGGTAGGCCGTCTCGGGCAGGAACATGTAGAGTTTGGCGGCCACTACTTAAACAACTCCACCAGGGGCGCCACGCCCACGGTGATGGTGTCCAGCATCAACCGGGGCAGCAGGCCGAACAGCAGGATGGTGCCGGCCAGGATGGCCCGCGGCCAGATCATGGACGAGCGAATGTCTACGCAGCCGGCGTACTTCTCGTTTTTGGGTCCGTAGAAGGTTTTTTGCACCACGCGCAGCATGAACAGGGCGCTGACCACCAGCCCGCTGAGGGCCAGGGTGCCCAGCACCGGATAAACCTTGAAGCCGTTGATGAACACCAACAGCTCGGCCCAGAAGCTGGCCAGGCAGGGCACCCCGATGCCGGCCAGGGCGGCCAGGATGAAGAAGAAGCTGGCCCGCGGCTGCACCTTGGCCATGCCCCCCAGTTCGGGGATCATCTTGGTGTGGGTGCTGTCGTAGACGTGACCCACCGAGCTGAAGAGCAGGGCCGTCATGATGCCGTGGGCGAACATCTGGAACACCGCGCCGCTGACCCCGCCCAGGGTCATGGTGGCCAGGCCCAGGCTCACCAGGCCCATGTGGCTCACCGAGGAATAGCCGATGACGTATTTGAGGTCGGTCTGGGCCAGGCCCACGAAGGCGCCGTAGACGATGCCCACCGTGGCCAGGATGGCGAACAGCGGCGCCCAGTCTATGAGCCCCTGGGGGCAGAGGTACATGCCCACCCTGAGCACGCCGTAGGCCCCCAGCTTCATCAGCACCCCGGCGTGGATCATGGACACCGCCGTGGGCGCGGCCACGTGGCCCACCGGCGACCAGGTGTGAAAGGGCCACAGGCCGGCCAGCACCCCGAACCCGAACAGGAACAGGAAGAAGCCCAGGTACTGCACGTCCGGGGCCAGACCAGCCTTGGCCAGCATCACCAGGTCGAAGGTGAACAGGCCGCTCTTGAAATAGATGTAGAGAATGCCCGGCAGGATCAGGGCCGAGCCGGCCAGGAGGTACAGGGTCAGCTTGAGGGCGCCGTACTCCTTGCGGGTGGAGCCCCAGATGGCGATCAAGGGGTACATGGGGAACAGGCTGACGTCGTAGAAGACGAACAGGAAGAACAGGTCCAGGGCCAGGAAGACGCCGTAGACCCCCACCACCATCAACAGCATCAGGGCGAAGAACTCCTTCACCCGGTGCTTCAGGTCCCACATGGTCCAGACGCCGGTGAACAGCACGATGCTGGTCAAGAGCACCAGGGGCAGGTTTATGCCGTCCACGCCCAGGTAATAGTAGATGCCCAGGCTCTTGACCCATAGGGTGCGCTCCACGAACTGCAGCCCGCCGGCCATGCGGTCGTAGGCCTGCCAAACGTACAGGGTGGCCAGCAGGCTCACCGCCGCGGAGATGAGCGAGACCCAGCGCACCGCCCGCTTGCTGTCGTGTGGCAGGAACAGGATGATAAGCAGGCCCAGGGCCGGGGCCAGCATGATCAGGCTCAGATATGGGAAGGCGGCGGTCATGACCCACCCAGCATTAGTGCATAACCAGGAAGTACAGCCCCACCAGGGCGATGATCAGCACCATGGTGAATAGGTTGTACTGCAACAGCCCGCTTTGCAAAAAGGACAGCAGCCAGCCGCCGCCCACCGTGCCCCGGCAGACGCCGTCCACGCCGCCGTCCACCACCCGCCGGTCGTTTAGGGTGAACAGGCGGCTGAACACGCCGTACACCACGTAGTCCAACATGCACCGGTAGAAGGCGTCCATATACCAGCGGTTGGCGAACAGGGCCTCGACGGCCGGCAACCGGCTCAGGAAGCCGGCCTGGGCCGCCTTCTTGCGGCCGAACTCCAGCCAGGCCAGGCCTATGCCGCAGGCCACCAGGATCAAAGACACCGGGGCCAGCCACACGTGATGGAAGAACTCCGGCGGCCGTCCCCAGTGCAGGAAGTTCAGGATTCCGTCCCCGAAGAAGCCCAGCACCAGGGCGAATCCGGCCAGGATCAACAGCGGCACGCCCATGGCCCAGTAGCCAAAGGCGCTGTGCGCGGCGGCCTCGCCGTGCCCGTGCTCCTCGTGGTGCGGTGCGGCGATCTGGCGCGGGAACCAGAGGACGAACAACAGACGGGAAGTGTAGTAGGCGGTCATGGCCGCGCCGGCCAGCCCGGCCGCCAGCCAGCCCGGCTGAGGCAGCCCGGCCAGGGCGCCCATGATGGACTCCTTGGAGAAGAAGCCGGCCGCCGGGAACACGCCGGCCAAGGCCGCGCCGGCGATGGTGATGGTGATCATGGGCACCTTCAGGCGGCGGCCGCCGCCCCTGGCGATGTCATACATGTCGTTGGAGCCGAAGTGGTGGATGAACACCCCGGAGCAGAGGAACAGCAGCGCCTTGAAGGCGGCGTGGGTGGTCAGGTGGAACACCCCGGCGAAGTAGCTGCCCGCGCCCAGGCCCATGAGCATGAAGCCCAATTGGCTGACGGTGGAAAAGGCCCAGACCTGCTTGATGTCCCGGGCCACCATGGCCATGGTGGAGGAGAGCAGCATGGTTACGGTGCCGATGGCCAGCACCACCATCAGGGCGTCGGGCGAGGCGGCGTAGAAGGGGAACAGGCGGCTGACCAGGTACACGCCGGCGGCCACCATGGTGGCCGAGTGCAGTAGGGCGCTCACCGGCGTGGGGCCCTCCATGGCGTCGGGCAGCCAGGTCAGGAGCGGGAACTGGGCGCTCTTGCCCACCACTCCCATGAAGATCAGCACCGCGCTGGCCGTGACCAGGCCCGCGCTCAGCTTGGCCGCGGCCTGGGCGTTCAGCTTGAGGATGGACAGGTCGCCCAGGTGCAGCAGCAGCACGATGATGCCCAGGAAGAAGCCCAGGTCCCCCAGGCGGGTCATGACGAAGGCCTTCTTGCCGGCCTCGGAGGCGCTGAACTTGTGGTGCCAGAAGCCGATGAGCAGGTAGGAGGAGAGCCCCACCAGCTCCCAAAAAACATAGAGCTGCAGCAGTCCCGGCGCCACCACCAGGCTGATCATGGACCAGGCGAACAGGGACAGGAAGCTGTAGTACTTGGCCATGCCGTCGTCGCCGGCCATGTAGCCCAGGGAGTAGACCTGCACCAGGAAACTGATGCTGGCCACGATGCACAGCATCAGACGGCTCAAGGGGTCCAGCAAAAAGCCGTAGGAGATGCGCGCCTCGGCCCCCGCCATCCACAACATCTTGAACTCCACCGGCGGCTGCGCGGCGGGCAGGCCCAGCAGTAGGTACCAGGCCGCCAGCAGCGAGACCGCCGCGCAGGAGACGCTCACGGCCAGGGAGAGGGCCAGTTGGGTCCGGGTGATGAAAAAGATGGTCAAAAAGGAGATGAAGGGCAGCCACATGGCGGCCAGGGTCAGCCAGAGCACGAAATCGCTGGGCGCCACCGGGTTCATGCCTATCCCCTCAGGTCCCGGGCATGCTCGATGTTGATCGAGCGCAGCTTGCGGAACAAGGCCAGTGTCAAGCTCAGGGCGATGGCCGCCTCGGCGGCGGCGATGCCCATGATGAACAACACCATGATCTGGCCCACGGCCGGGTCTGGGCCCAGGAAGCGGTTGAAGGCCATGAAATTGATCCCGGCCGCGTTGAGCATAAGCTCGATGCTGATGATCATGCCGATCAACGAGCGGCGCTGGAGCAGGCCGAACATGCCGATGCAGAACAATAAGAGGGCCACGAACAGGTAGACGGTCAGGCTGTTCATACACCGTCCTCCTCGCCGTCCCGGGAGCCGGGAGCCTTCTCGCTGCTAGCGGTGGCCGCGGTGATGACCGCGCCGATGATGGACATCAACAGCACCAGGGAGATCAGCTCGAACAAGAGCTCGTAGCGGGTCAGGAGCAGGGTGCCCAGGCGCTTGACTCCCCAGTCGTTGCTGGTGCGCACCGCCTGCTCCCAGGGAGTGCGCACCACCATCACCGTGAAGCTGATGAACACCACCAGGCTCACCACGAAGGAGAAGAACACCTTGGGCCGCAGGCGGGGCGGAATCTGCAGGTGCATGGGTTGGGAGAGCATGATGGCGAAGACGATGGCGATGCAGATGGCCCCCACGTAGATGAGGATCTCCATCATGGCCAGGAACTCGCTGCCCAGGTAGATGAACAGGCCGGCTACCCCCACCAGGCTGGTGGCCAGGCCGAAGACGTTGTGGATGATGCTCTTGGGTATCACCGCGATCAAGGCCCCGCCCAGGGTCAAGAGCAGCACGAAGAAGAAGACGGCGTAGGCCACCACCTCGGGGCGTATGTATTGGGCTATCACCGGCTGCATATCAGGCTCCTTGACTCTCCAGGCGCGCTATCAGATCTACCACCGTGCTGTAGCGGCTCACCCCCACCTCCTCGTACACCTTGGAGAAGGCCAGGGCGCTCTCGGGGCAGACCTCCACGCACAGCCCGCACAGAGAACAGCGGGAGAAGTCTATGAAATAGAAGACGGCCCGGTTGGGCCGGTCGGCCTCCTCCTTTAGCCCCTGCACCTTGATCACTCCGCTGGGGCAGATGCGGAAGCACTCGCCGCAGGCCACGCAGCCGTGGCTGCCGGTTTCGGCGAAGCGCCTGAGCTCGATGTGCCCGCGATAGACCTCGGGCAGGGGCATGGCTTCGCGGGGGTACTGCACCGTGGACACCGGCTTGAACATGTAGCGCAGGGTCACGCTCATGCCCATGGCCAGGCTCCAGGCCCCGCTGAACACATCCCTTAAGTATCGCACCACCGCGTTCATGCCCGACTCAGCGCACCAGTTTCATCACCAGGGCGGTGACCAGAAGGTTCAGCAAGGCGATGGGGATCATGTACTTCCAGGCGAAGTTCATCAGTTGGTCGAAGCGCAGGCGGGGGAAGGTCCAGCGCACCCACATCACCCCGAAGATCAGGATGTAGACCTTGATCAAGAACCACCAGGGGCCCGGCAGGAAAGGCCCCCGCCAGCCGCCGAAGAACAAGGTGGTGGCCACCGCGGCCACGATGAACATATTGGTGTACTCGGCCAGGAAGAACAGGCCGAAGCGCATGCCAGAGTACTCGGTGTGGAAGCCGGCCACCAATTCGCTCTCGGCCTCGGGGATGTCAAAGGGGGCCCGGTTGGTCTCGGCGGTGGCCCCGATCAGGTAGAGCAGGCCGGCTACCGGCTGGTAGAAGATGAACCACACCCCCTCCTGGGCCTCCACGATGCCCTGCATGCTCAGGGTGCCGGACATAACCACCACGCTCATGGCCGAGAGCAACAGAGGTATTTCGTAGGCCACGTTCTGGGCCACCGAGCGGATGGCCCCCAGGAGGGCATACTTGTTGTTGCTGGCCCAGCCGCCCATGAGGATGGAGAGCACGTTGATGCCCCCGAAGGCGAAGATCAACATTAGGCCCACGTTGATGTCGCGGATGATCAGGTGGGGGCCGAAGGGCAGCACCACGAAGGCCACCAGCACCGGCGTGAAAACCATGATGGGGCTGAGGATGAACAAAAGCCAGCTCACCGGCTGGGGGGTGATCAGCTCCTTGCCCAAGAGCTTGATGCCGTCCACGATGGTCTGCAACACGCCGAAGGGGCCCACCTCCTTGGGCCCGATGCGCAGTTGGATGTGCCCGGCCACCTTGCGCTCCAGCCACACCAGGAACAGGGCGTTTACCTGCACCCAGGCCAGGATCACCACCAGACCGATGACCAGGACCAGCGCCTCCAGGCCGAAGAAGCGCACCAGCGCCTCCCAGATCACGCGCAGGTCAACTAGTATGCCGTCGCTCACCGGTCTATCTCCGGAATCACCACGTCGATGCTGCCCAGGATGGCGATGGTGTCGGCCACCAGGGTCCCGGGCAGTATCTCCGAAAGAATGCTCAGGTTGCTGAAGGAGGGCGTGCGCCACTTCATGCGCAGGGGCACCCGCCCGCCGTCGGAGACGAAGTAGATGCCCAGGTGGCCCCGCGGACTCTCATAGCTGAAGTGGTAGTCGCCCGCCGGCGGCTGGATCCACTGGGGCACCCCCGCTGCCTTCACCGGCCCCTCGGGCAGCCGCCCCAGGGCCTGCTCCACGATGCGCAGGCTCTGCTCCATCTCGGCCATGCGCACCCAGTAGCGGTCGTAGCAGTCGCCGGCAGTGGCCGTGGGTATCTCGAACTCCAGCTCCGGGTAGATGCTGTAGGGTTCGGCCCGGCGGAGGTCGTAGGCCACGCCGCAGGCCCGCAGGTTGGGGCCGGTGAGGGCCCAGTCCCGGGCCAGCTCGGCGCTGACCGTCCCGATTCCTTTGGTGCGGTTGAGGAAGATGATGTTCTTGGTCACCAGGGTGCGGTAATCCTTCAGGCGCTTGCGCAGCTTGGGGATGAAGGCCTTTGTCCCGTCCAGGAAGTTCTGGTTCAGGTCTCGGTTCACGCCCCCGAAGCGGCAATAGCTGTAGGTGAGGCGGCTGCCGGTGACCTCGCCCAGGATGGCCAGGATGTCCTCGCGGTCGTCGAAGGCGTACAGGAAGGGGGTGAAGGCGCCCAGGTCCATCAGGTAGGCGCCGAACCACAGCAGGTGGCTGGAGATGCGGTTCAGCTCCGCGCAGACGGTGCGGATGTAGCGGGCCCGCTCGGGCACCTCTATGCCGCAGGCCTTTTCCACGGCCAGGCAGTAGGCGTGGTTGTAGCAGAGCCCGCCCAGGTAATCCATGCGGCTGGTGTTGGGCAGGAACTGCAGGTAGGTGCGGTTCTGACCCATGTGTTCGTGGGCCCGGTGGCTGTAGCCCACCAGGGGCTTGCACTCCAGGATGCGCTCGCCGTCCAGCTTGAGCAGCAGGTGCAATACGCCGTGGGTGCTGGGGTGCTGCGGCCCCAGGTTCAGATAAAAGCTGTCTTCGGTGAGCGTCTTGCGCAGCATCTACTTTCTTTCCAGGTTCACGACCTCGCCGCCGTGCTCAGGCCCCGGCTTGAAGTCCTTGAGCAGCGGGTGGAAGTCCGCATCCTCAGACAGCAGGATGCGCCGCAGGTCCGGGTGGCCGGCGAAGCGCTGGCCGAACATGTCGAACACCTCGCGCTCCTGCCAGTCCGCCGCCCTTATGATCCCGGCCAGGCTGGGCACGGCCACGCCCTTGGGCATGGCCACCTTCACCTGCAACCGGAAGGGCGGCTGATCATAGCGGCCGAAGAAGTAGAGCAACTCCAGCACCTGCCCCTGGTCCACGGCGGTGATGTACTCCAGATAGCAGCCGGCCTCCTTGAGCAGCCCGACCAACTCGGTGAGACGCTCTTGGTCCAGGGCCAGGCGCAGGTCGTAGCCGTGTCGGGCGCGATCCTGGGCGGTTAGGTTCTCCACCCCGAAGCGTTGGGCCAGGACCGGCGTTATGTCCTCCAGGAAGCTCATGCTTCGCTACGGCTGCTCCTTCCGTGGCCAGCGCTTGAAGTGGCGGATGAAATTGGTCTTGCCGCCTTTGGTCAGCTTGTCCTGCAGCTCCAAAAAGCCCTGGATCAGGGCCTCGGGCCGGGGAGGGCAGCCGGGCACGTACACGTCCACCGGCAGGATCACGTCCGTGCCGTTGACGATGGCGTACTGTTTGTCGTAGACAAAGGGGCCGCCGCTGATGGCGCAGTTTCCCATGGCGATCACCCACTTGGGCGCGGGCATCTGCTCATAGAGCGTGAGCACGGTGGGAGCCATCTTTTTGGAGATGGTGCCGGCCACGATCATCACGTCCGACTGGCGGGGGGAGGGGCGGAACACGCCGGCCCCGAAGCGGTCCAGGTCGAAGCGGCTGGCGCCGGCGGCCATCATCTCGATGGAGCAGCAGGCGATGCCGAAGGTCATGGGCCACAGGGAGTTGGCCCGCACGATGCCCAGGATGTCGTCCAGCAGGGCCATTTGGACCGGAGGCCTGAGCTCGGGCCGCAACAAGGAGTGGTTTACCATTCGAATACCCCCTTGCACCAGGCATAGACGATGGCCAGGCTGATGACGGCCAAGAAGATGACTATCTCCACCAGGTCCCGCCAAGGGAAGGAGCCGTAGGCCAAGAGCACTGGGAACAGGTAGAGAACGTCCACGTCAAAGGCCAGGAAGATCAGGGCGAACAAATAGTAGGCCACCCCGAACTTGATCCAGGCCCCGCCAATGGGGATCATGCCCGACTCGTAGGAAACGAGCTTTTTCAGGCCCATGCTGCGGGGGGTGATGAAAAAGGCCAGGAAGATGGGGATGGCGGCAAAAACAAACCCAACTGCCAGGAACGCCAGCACGAACAGGTAATCAACAAGCAAGTGCTCAGGCATAACAGGACGCGGTCCGTGGTGATCGAGTTGCTGGCTTGGATATGGCTTGCCCCTCAAGGGCCAGGCCTGGGGCCTGAGGGGCGTGAGGAGGAGAATGAGGTCAGCTTCCGGAGGATAAGGACCGTTAACTATGCGTGCAGCCGCGTGCTAGTTCGCGAGAGTCCCGGGGGAAGATCCAGTAGCCACCCTATGTTGTTATATAGCTTACTGGATAGAGGGGGTTAGCCGTCAAGGGCCTTTACACGAAAAAAGTTCCAAATGCCCAAAGAGTTGAAGTAGGGGACTGTTCTGCCTTAGAAAAGCGCCGCTGGGGCCTGGGGTGTGATAGTATTCCCGCAACTCGTGCGGTGGTTTTTGGCCGCGCCGGCCTGAGGGAGGCCTCTTTTTCGTGAAGGAATCAGAGCAACCGGCTTTGATCGAGCCCGGCGCGGGCCTACGGATCAGCGGCCGCGGCGTGCGCGCGATGCGGGACGATCTGGCCGTGGAAGCGCCTTTTGAGCTGCGCATCAACGGTCGCTCTCAGGTGCTGTTGATGGTCAGCCCTCAGGGCCTGGAGGACCTGGCCCGGGGCCACTGTCTCAGCGAGGGCCTGACCAGCCGGCCGGAGGAGGTGCTGGGCGTCACCCTGGGCCGGGCCGAGCTGCCCGGCCTGGGTCCGGCCTACTGGGCCGACGTGGAGTTGCCCAGGGAGCTGGCCCGCCGGGCCCGCTCCCGGCGGGTGGCGCCGGCGGCCACCTCCTGCGGGCTCTGTGGCCTGGAGTCCTTCCAGGACCTGGGCCGGGAGATACGGCCTGTGAGCTCGGCCTTGACCGTGGATCTGTCCGTGGTGCAGGGGTTGTTTCAGCTCATGGAGCGCGGCCAGGAGGTCTTCCCCCGCACCGGCGCCGCCCACGCCGCGGCCTTGGGCACCCCCCGGGACGGGCTGGTGAGCCTGGCCGAGGACGTTGGCCGGCACAACGCCTTGGATAAGGCCCTGGGCGCGGCCCTGGCCGCGGGCCAGGACCTGGGCGGCTGCCTGGCCGCGGTCTCGGGCCGCATCAGCTTTGAGATGGCCCTCAAGGCGGCCCGCTCCGGCCTGCCCCTGATCGCATCGGTATCGGCGGCCACCACCCTGGGCCGGAGCCTGTGCGCCGACTTGGGCGTCACCCTGGTGGCCTTCGCCCGCCAGGAGCGGGCCACCGTCTACTGTCATCCCCACCGGGTGCTGCTGGATGGGGTCCCCCTGTCTGCGCGGCCCTGAGTCCCGGCCCTTAATCCTCGCCGAAGGCCAGGCCCAGCTTCAGAACCATCACCCGCGCACCGGCTTCCAAAAAGCGCAGGCCCTCGGGCAGGAGCAGCAGGCCCTGGCTGCGGGCCATGCTCTGCAGACGCCCCTGATAGGACAGGGGCTGGAAGGTGGGCAGATCACGGCCCGGCTCCAGGCGGCCGTGCAGGACCTGGGTCCAGTCCACCCGGCCCTGCACAGCCTGGCCCAGGCAGGCCGGGACCAGGGGCAGGCCGGGACGGGGATGGCCGGCCAAGCGTAAAAGTCCGGGCAGGGCCAGGAGCAGGAAGGCGGCCTCGTTGGAGGGCGGCCCGCCGGGCAGGCAGAACACCGGCTTGCCCGAGAGCAGGCCAAAGGACACGCCCTTGCCCGGGCCCAGGCGCACCCGGCGGAAGATCAGATCCAGGCCCAGACCTCGCAGGGCGTTGACCACCAGGTCGCGCTCGCTGGTCCAGGCCCCGCCGCTGGTGAGCAGGGCATCGCAGCCGGCCAACATCTCACCGGCCGCAGCGGCGATCTGGTCGGCCACATCGTCGGCCGTCCGGCTCTCATGCTCCAGGCCGTGCATGCTGAGCCAGGCGGCCAGGCTCACCAGGTTGCTGGCATAGACCGCGCCCGGGGGCAGGGGCTGGCCCGGCGCCTTCACCTCCCGGCCCGTGGCCAACAGGGCCACCCTAGGCCGGGGATAGGCCAGGGCTTCGCTCAGCCCGGCCGCGGCCAACAGCCCCACCCGGCCGGGCCAGAGCCTCTGGCCCGGCCGCAGCACCACCTGGCCAGACGCCACGTCCGCGCCCGCCGCCAGCAGGTTGCGCCCGGGCTGCGTGGAAGCCAGGCAGAGCACCGCGCCCGGCTCGGCGCGAGTGTACTCGTTGGGCAGCACCGCGTCCGCGCCGGGCGGCAGGGGCGCGCCGGTCGTGACGCGCAGGGCGTGGCCCGGCCCCACCGCGGCCGGGGGGGCCTCGCCGGCCCCCACCATGCCCTTGACCTCCAGGCGCACCGGGTGTTGTTCACTGGCCTGGGCCAGGTCCGCGGCCCGCACCGCGTAGCCGTCCATTTGGGAGGCGGTGACCGAGGGCGCGGCCACCTGCGCCGTCAGTTCCTGGGCGGCCACCAGGCCGGCCAGGCGGGCGAGGGGAAAAGGCTTTGGCGGCAGGCGGGGCACATGGCCGGCCACCAGCTCCTGGGCCTGGGAAAGAGAGATGAATTCCTGCATGGCCTATGCACCCCGGGGGTGAGGGGGGATGGGTTATCTGTTATGCTTTGGCCTCAACCTGAGCCTACAGTGGAGGATACCATGACCCCGGCCGGGGCCGCTCCCACCCAGATCTGCGGACTCTCCCTGGATGATTTTTTGGTGCGCATGGAGGAGTTCCACGGCCACGCCTCGCCCGGGGTGACCATGGGCGGCTTCATGGTGGATGCGGCCTGGCGCCAGTTGGGAGACGCACCTTACCTCAACGCGGCCGTGGAGACGGTGGTCTGCCTGCCCGATGCAGTGCAGATGCTCACCCCCTGCACCCTGGGCAACGGCTTTTTGCAGGTGCTGGACTGGGGCAAGTTCGCCCTGACCCTCTACGACCGCAAGAGCCTGCAGGGCGCGCGGGCCTGGCTGGACGTGTCCCGCCTGGAGGATTATCCCCTGGTGGCCAACTGGTACCTGCGCCGGCCCGAGAACCAAGCCGTGGAAAAAGACGAAGTGGTCCGCGCCATCCTGGCCGGCGGCCACGGTCTGGTTCGGGTGCGGCCGGTGAGGATGCGCGCCGGCCTCAAGGACCAGGACAAGGTGCCCACCACGGCCTGCCCGGCCTGCGGCGAATACCATCCCCAGCGCCAAGGCACCCTCTGCCCGGCCTGCGCCGGCCAGGCCTACTACGACCTCTAGCCCCTATCCTTCCCAGGCGATGCTGCCCATGGACCGGGCGTCGTAGCCGCCCAGGGCCTCCACCTCCCGCCGGAAGGCTTCGGAGCCCAGCACCCGGCGCAGGGCCTGCACCCGCGGGTCATCCCAGAAGGCCTGGGGAATGCACAGATCGTAGCGTTCCGGCATCAGGGGCAGAAACTCCAGGCCCAGGGCCCGGGCCGCGGCCAGGATGCCCAGGCCTACGTCCGCCCCGCCGGCCAGCACCTGCACGGCTACGGCCGTGTGGGTGTACTCCTCCTGGTCGTAGCCCTTGATGACGGCCGGGTCCAGGCCTAACTTCTGCAACTGGTAATCCAACAGCACCCGGGTGCCGCTGCCTGCCTGGCGGTTGATCATGGTCACCTCGGGCCGGGTAAGGTCCGAGAAGCTGGTGATGCCCTTGGGGTTGCCCGGCTTGACCATCAGGCCCTGCTGCCGCCAGGCCAGGGTCAGCAGGCGCACGGGCAGGCCCTTGAGATGGCGCTTGATGTAGCTGAGGTTGTAATCGCCGGTGGCCGGGTCCAGCAGGTGGGTGCCGCCCAGGTGGCAGCGGCCGTCCCGGATGGCCATGAGCCCGGCCAGGGAGCCCAGGTGCGATGAGGACAGGTGCAACTCCGGGTTGAGGCGCTTGAGGTGGTCGCCCAGCAGGTCCAGGGTTACGTCGTGGCTGCCCACCACCACCAGGGTGTTCTCCACCCGTTGCCGGGGGCCCAGCAGCTCGGCCACGGCCGGCTGGCCTTCCTCCAGGCCCTCACTGTCGGCCGGGATGCGCAGCAGGCCGTCGGCCCGGGTCAGGGAGGTGATGGCGCCCGCCCCGCGCTTGAGCGGCGTGGCCACCACCCGCGAGCCCACCCGGCCCAGGTGCACCCGCAGGAACTCCTCGCGGCCCAGCTTGGAGGCCAGACGGCGGGCCGGCACCACCTCCAGGCGCTCGCGCTCCGGAGCCGGCTGGCCGGCCATGGCCGCCAGGGCCGGGGCGATGAACTGGTCAAAGCAGACCCAGGCCGAGACCGGGTAGCCCGGGCTGCCCACCACCGGCTTGCCCTGGGCCGCGCCCAGGATGCTGGGCTTGCCGGGCATCACCGTGATTCCGTGCACCAGGACCTCGCCCAGCGCGCCTATCACGTGTGCGCTGAAGTCCTTGCTGCCCGCCGAGGCGCCGGCGTTGAGCACCACCATCTGGGCCTGGGAGGCCAAGGCCTGGGCCACCGCGGCCTTGATCAGCTCGAACTCATCACCGACTCGGGGCAGCACCAAAGGCTCGCCGCCGGCCTCGCGCACCAGGCCGGCCAGGAGCAGGGAGTTGGTCTCGATGATGGCCCCGGCCGGCGGCTGGCCGTCCTGGGCCTGCTGCCAGTCCACCAGCTCCAGGCCGGTGGGGATGATGGCCACCAGGGGCCGGCGCAGCACCCGCAGCCGGAACACGCCGGCGGTGAGCAGGGCGGCTACGTCGGCGGCGCCCAGGCGATGGTGGTGCGGAAACATCAGCTCCTGGGCCACCATGTCCTCGCCCACTTTGCGCACGTTTTGCCAGGGAAAGACCGCGGCCCGCAGCTCTATCTCGCCCTGGCTGGGCTGGTGCACCTGCTCGATCATCACCACCGCGTTGCTGTCCGGGGGCAGGGGCTGTCCGGTGTTGATGAAGCCGGCCTGGGGGCCCAGGGCCAGGCGCAGGGGGTGCTCCTCGCTGGCGCCGTAGGTGTCGCTGGCCTGCACCGCCACCCCGTCCATGGCCGCGGCGTGGTAGGCCGGCGAGGAGTATCGGGCGAAAACCGCCTGGGAGGTGACCCGTCTCAGGGCCTCGGCGGTGGGGATCTCCTCCACCCCGGCCAGGGCCGGCCAGTCAAAGGCGGTGAGAAACTTCTCCCGGGCCGCGGCCAGGGGCATCATTTTCAGATAAACGTTTCGCTTCATGCCCTACCTTCAGGGAAACAGGAGCACATCCACCTCGTCGCCGGCGTACAGGCCCTCGCTGTCCTTGGGCACTCGCACCAGGCCCTGGCCCTGGATCAGGGTGGTGAGCAGACCGGACTTGCCGAACAGGGGCTCGGCCCGCCAGAGCCGACCCTCCCGTCGCAGGGCCACGCGCACGTATTCCTCGCGGCCGGGGGCGGAGGGCAGGTTGCGCCTGAGCACGGCCGGCAGCCGGGGGAAGCGGGCGAAGGGCAGGGCCGGACGGCCCTGCAGCCGCTCCAGAACGGGCTCCACCAAAAGATAAAAGGCCACCAGGCAGGAGGCCACCTGGCCGGGCAGGCCCAGCAGGTGTCGCTCCCCGGCCCGCACCCACAGGAAGGGCTTGCCCGGGCTCACGGCCACGCCGTGCACCAGCAGCTCCGCGCCGGGGAAGGAGAGGAACACCTCGCGGGTGAAGTCGCGCGCGCCCACCGAAGAGCCGCCTGAGAGCAGGGTCAGATCGCAGGATTGCATTGAGCGGGCGGCGGCGGCTTTGATGGCCGGGGCCTGATCCGGCACCAGGCCCAAAACCTGGGGCTCGCCGCCGGCCTGGCGCACCTGGGCGGCCAGGGTGTAGGTGTTCACGTCGCGCACCTGGCCCGGGCCGGGCCGGGCTGAGGTCGGCACCACCTCGTCGCCGGTGGAGACGATGCCCACTATTGGGCGGCGCCGCACGGCTACCGTCTCCTGGCCCAGGGCGGCCAGGAGCCCCAGGTCCTGGGGCCGCAGCCAGTGTCCGGCGGGCAAGAGCACCTGGCCCAGGGCCGCGTCGTCGGCCGGGCCCAGGGTGTTCGCCCCGGGCGCCAGGGAACTGGCCACCTCCACGCTGTCCTGGTCCAGCAGGCGGGTGTGCTCCAGCATCACCACCGCGTCCGCGCCCTGGGGCAGCATGCCGCCGGTGCCGATGCGGGCGCATTGGCCGGGTGCCAGGCTGAAGGCCGGGGCCTGGCCCATGTGCACCTCGCCGACCAGTTGCAGGTAGCCGGGGTTGGACTCGCCGGCGCCGAAGGTGTCGGCCGCCCGCACGGCGAAGCCGTCCATGGTGGCCCGGTGGAAGCCAGGCAGGTCGTGAGGCGCGCGGAGGTCCCGGGCCAAGCTGCGGCCCAGGCACTGGGCCAGGGGCGCCTCTTCGGCGGGCAGGGGGGACAGGGCCCGGGCGTAGGCGTGCACCTGCTCCACGTCCTGCACCTGGAAAAACGGTTTCATGCCACCTCTCGTCCCGGCGCAACCTTGACGGAAAAACGCGTCTAGGATATTGCTCTTTAGGGTTTGTCATGTCAATAATGACTTAACAAAGGGCTGAAGGCAAACGCAGACATACCTTTTTCGGCCCGCTGTTTATTTCGCGGGGCGTGGGAGGTGGAGCGAAGTGGGCATTCACCTGAAGCTGTGGATCGAGGAGAACGGCCAGGTGCTGTTCGGCGAAGGCCGGCAGGCGCTTCTGCGGGCGGTGGCCCAGAGCGGCTCCCTGGCCGCCGCGGCCCGGCACATGAACATGAGTTACCGCGCCGCCTGGGGCCGCATAAAGGCCTCGGAGGAGCGCCTGGGCTTCCCCCTGGTGGAGCGCACTCCCGAGGGGCGGCGGGCGGTCCGTCTCACGGCCAAGGCCCAGAGGCTCATGGAGCGCTATCAGGACCTGGAGAATCAGGCTCAGCGGTTCGTGCAGAAGGCGCGCAAGGACTTGGCCCGGGAACTGGCCGGGCTGCGCAAGTGAACCCCGCCCGACTGGAGTATCCATGCCCAACCAGAAGCGGGAGAGCCAGGCCCGCGTCCGCATCCTGGCCGATGGTCAGGAGCTCAAGGCTAAACCTTTCGTGCAGCAGATTGTGGCCAGCACCATGCAGGGGCTGCTCAAGGAGCTCAAAGGCGTGGAGGAGCCGCGGCGCTTGGAGATAATCATCGAGCGGCCTTGAGGCCGGGCGAGGTGGCGCTTGGATTTTTTCGTGGGCGGCGTGGCGCGGGGTCTGCGCCTGCTGGCGAGCTTGGATCCCGAGGTCTACGGCATCGCCTGGCTGTCATTGAGGGTGTCGCTGTCCGCGGTGATCCTGGCCGCCCTGGCCGCCGTGCCCCTGGGCCTGCTGATCGGCCAGAACGAGTTCCCCGGCAAGCGCCTGCTGGTGGTGGTCTTCAACACCCTGCTGGCCCTGCCCACGGTGGTGGTGGGGCTGGTGATCTACGGCCTGCTTTCCCATCGCGGCCCCCTGGGCGGTCTGGAGCTGCTCTACACCCCGGCGGCGATGATCCTGGCCCAGGCCGTGCTGGCCTTTCCCCTTATCACCGCCCTGGTGCTGGCCGCGGTGACCACCCTGGACAGCCGGGTGGCCCACACCGCCCTGACCCTAGGCGCCACCCGGGCCCAGGCCGCCTGGGCGGTGCTGGCCGAGGCCCGTTTCGCGGTGCTGGCCGCCCTGGCCGCCGGCTTCGGGCGGGTGATCACCGAGGTGGGCGCGGCCATCATGGTGGGCGGCAACATACGCCATTACACCCGCACCTTCACCACGGCCATCGCCCTGGAGACCAGCAAAGGCGACTTCGCCCAAGGCATGGCCCTGGGCATCTTCCTGCTGGTGCTGGCCCTGGCCGTGAACCTGGCCACCCATCATTTGCAGATGCGCTGGCGTTAGGAGATGGCCGTGCCGGAGCCGCTGTTCAGCCTGCGGGGGGTGGTCAAGCGCTTTCAGGGGCAAGAGGCCCTGAACATCGCGCGCCTGGATTTCGCCGCCGGCCAGATCACCGCCGTGGAGGGACCCAACGGCGCGGGCAAGACCACCCTGCTGCAGATCCTGGCCCTGCTGCTGGCCCCGGACCAGGGGCGGCTGCTCTATGGCGGCCAGGAACTGCCGCACGCCGGGGCCCAGCTAACCGCCCGGCGGCGGGAGATAACCCTGGTGGCCCAGCAGGCTTATCTCTTTGACGCCAGCGTGCAAAGAAACGTGGCCTATGGCCTGCGCCTGCGGGGGATGAGGCGCGAGGAGAGGGCCCAGCGGGCTGCGGCCGCCCTGGCCCAGGTGGGGTTGGCCGGTTTCGGGCCTCGGCGGGCGCGGCGGCTGTCCGGCGGGGAGATGCAGCGGGTGGCCCTGGCCCGGGCCTTGGCGCTAAAACCCCGCGTCCTGCTCTTGGACGAGCCCTTCGCCAACCTGGACACGGAGAGCGCGGCCGTGTTCGAGAGGGTCATCGCGGGCCTGCCCGCTGAGGGCTGCACCGTCATCCTGGTCAGCCACGCCCGCGAACAGGCCCGCCGCCTGGCCCAGCGGGTGGTGGTCCTGGAGAACGGACGCCTGGCGGCCTAGTCGGACCCTGCCGCAAATTAGGCTTCCCGGTTTCCCGGGGGCCTGCTAAGATGTAAAAGAAATAAGTCAAAAATGACATAGACAGCCCCGCCGCAAAGGAGGTTGTTGCCATGCGCCCTCGCCTTATTGTCCTGTTGTTGGCTGCCTCTTGGCTGGCCGCGCCGGCTCTGGCCGCCGAACGCCTGGTGCTGGCTACCACCACCAGCACCGCCAACAGCGGCTTGCTGGACGTGCTGATCCCTGCCTTCAGCAAGGCCAGCGGCGTGACCGTGCACTACATGCCGGTGGGCACGGGCAAGGCCCTGGCCATCGCCAGGGCCTGCGACGCGGACGTGGTGCTGGTGCACGCCCCGGACCGGGAGAAACGCTTCGTGGCCCAGGGCTTTGGCGTGGACCGCCGGCCCCTGGCGCATAATTATTTTGTGCTCTTGGGCCCGCCGTCCGACCCGGCCAAGATCAAGGGCCTGGCCGTGGCCGAGGCCCTGCGGCGCCTGGCCCAGGCCAAGGCGCCCTTCCTCTCCCGCGGCGATAACTCCGGCACCTACATCAAGGAGCGGGCCCTGTGGAAGGCGGCCGGCGTGAAGACCGACTGGCCGGGCTACAAGGAAGGGGGCCGGGGCATGGGCGCCATCCTGACCATGGCCGACGAACTCAAGGCCTACACCCTGAGCGACATCGGCACCTATCGCAAGTACAAGAGCGTGGGCAAGATCGGGCTGGCAGAGCTGGTCAGCAACCAGGACCTTCTGAAGAACCCCTACTCGGTGATGATGGTCAACCCGGCCCGCTGCCCCAAGGTCAAGATCAAGCAGGCGCGGGCCCTTCTGGACTTCCTCACCGGGCCGCAGGGCCAGCGCATCATCGCTGACTTCCGCGCGGGCGGCCAGCCCCTGTTCTGGCCGGCCACGCCCACCAAGCCTTAGGCCCGGGCCGGGCCTGCAAAGTTCTGTTTTGCCCAATAGGCCCTTCTGCGTAGGCTATAATTAAGTACCGGCCGCCGCCAGAGGGGGCGGCTGGCTGCCGGGCAGTGTGTCCGCCCTGGAGGCGGGGCTGGTTTCGGCGCCGCGGAGATCTGGGGCGGACGGACACAGGGGAGTGGCCATGAGCAAACGGCTCTGGAAAAGACTGGCGGTGGTGGCCCTGGTGCTGGCCGCGGCCCTGGCCTTCTGGGTCCTGGACCTGCACCAATATTTCTCCCTCATCTACATCAAGTCCTCCCAAGTCCGTTTTCAGGCCTATTACGCCCAGCACCCAGCCCTGATGCTGGGCGGCTACTTCGTGGTCTACGTGCTGGTGACCGCCTTTTCCCTGCCTGGGGCGGCGGTGATGACCCTGTTGGGCGGGGCCCTGTTCGGCTTCTGGTGGACCCTCTTGGTGGTATCCTTTGCCAGCAGCATCGGCGCCACCCTGGCCTGCTTCTTCGCCCGCTTCGTGTTGGGCAACTGGGTGCAGGCCCGTTTCGGCGACAAGCTGGAGCTGATCAACCGCGGAGTGGAGCGGGAAGGGGCTTTTTACCTCTTCACCCTGCGCCTGGTGCCCATCTTCCCCTTCTTCGTGATCAACCTGCTCATGGGCCTGACCAAGATGCCCCTGTGGACCTACTACTGGGTGAGCCAGATCGGCATGCTGGCCGGCACCGCGGTGTACGTGAACGCCGGCCGGGAGCTGGGCCAGATCAATTCCCTGGGCGGCATCCTCTCGCCCGGGCTGATCATCTCCTTTGTGATCCTGGGCCTGTTCCCCCTGGTGGTGAAGAGGCTCTTGGCCTGGTACCGCCGCCGCAGCGGCCGCGGGGAGATCAGCCAGGCCTGAGGAGGCGCAATGGCCGGCTTTGATTATGACCTGGGGGTGCTGGGCGGCGGGGCCGCGGGCCTGACCATGACCGCCGGCGCGGCTCAACTGGGCGTCAAGACCATCCTCATCGAGAAGGAGCCGGCCCTGGGCGGGGACTGCCTGCATTATGGCTGCGTGCCCAGCAAGACCTTGATCCGCTCGGCGCGTGTGTATCACCAGATGAAAAACGCCGCCCGCTACGGCCTGCCCGCGGTGCCCCCGCCGCCGGTGGAGTTCAGCCGGCTGTCCGCGCGCATCGCCGGCGTGATTGCCGCCATACAGAGGCACGACTCGGTGGAGCGCTTTTGCCGGCTGGGCGCGGAGGTGGTCTTCGGCTCGGCCCGCTTCCTAGATGAGCACAGGGTGGAGCTGGAGGGCCGGCGCATCGCAGCCGGCAAATGGCTCATCGCCACCGGCTCCTCGCCGGAGGTCCCGCCGGTGCCCGGCCTGGAGGGCGTTCCCTACCTCACCAACCGCGAGATGTTCTCCCTGCCCAGCCTGCCCGAGTCCCTGCTGGTCCTGGGGGCCGGGCCCATCGCCATTGAAATGGCCCAGGCCTTCCGCCGCCTGGGCAGCCGGGTGAGCGTGGTGCAGCGCAGCGGGCAGATACTGAGCAAGGAGGACCAGGACCTGGCGGACTTGGTGATGCAGCGGCTGCAAGAGGAGGGGGTCGAGTTCCACCTGAACAGCAAAGTGCTATCCGCGTCCGAAAAGGCCGGCCGGCCGCAGCTCACCATTCAGAACGCCCAGGGACAGGAGAACACGCTCAGCGCCGAGCAACTGCTGGTGGCCCTGGGCCGGCGGGCCAACCTGGAGGGCCTGAATCTGGAGGCGGCCGGGGTGGAGTACTCGCCCCGGGGCCTGGTCCTGGACAGCCGGCTGCGCACTAGCCAGAAGCACATCTACGGCGCCGGCGACGTGACCGGGGCCTATCAGTTCACCCACGCCGCGGGCTACGAGGCCGGGGTGGCCTTGGCCAACGCGGTGTTTCGCCTGCCGCGCAAGGTTGATTACACCTTCCTACCCTGGTGCACCTTCTGCGACCCGGAGCTGGCCTCCCTGGGCCTGAACGAAAAGGCCGCGCAAAAGGCCGGGGTGAAGTACAGCCTGTGGAGCGAGGAGTTCGCGGCCAATGACCGGGCCCTGGCCGAGGGCGAGGGCCTGGGCTGCATCAAGCTGCTGCTGGACAAGGACGAGCGACCCCTGGGCGTGCAGATACTGGGCCCGCGCGCCGGCGAGCTGTTGGGCGAGTGGGTGGCCGTGGCCGGCGGCCGGGTAAAGCTCTCTACCTTAGCCGGGGCGGTGCATCCCTATCCCACCCTGGGGGAGATCAACAAGCGGGTGGCCGGGGACGTGATGGCGCCCAAGCTGTTCTCCGACACGGTCAAAAATGGGCTGAAGTTCTTTTTCCACACCAAGGGCCGGGCCTGCGGCCAGGAGAAGCCCTAGGCCGGGGACAAGGCCAGGGCAGCGGGGTCTGCGACAGATGTGCCCTGATCCGCCCAGGCGGAAAAAGGAATTTCCAGGCATGAGCGATATCCTGACCGCGGACATTGGGGCCACCAACAGCCGCTTCGCCCACTTTGAGGTTCGGGGCCAAGAATTGGGCCTGGTGCAGAGCGTGTGGCTGCCGACCCAGGCCGCCTCCTCTTTTGCCGAGTTGCTGGCCCAGCTAAAGGGCAGCGGCCTTGCCCTTGAGCCTGCGCAGGCCGCGGCCATTGCCCTGGGCCTGCCCGGCCCGGTGCTGGGCGGCGTGTACTGCCAGCCGCCGTACATCGCCTGGGACGTGGACCTGGCCCGCGACCGCGGACTCCTGGGGCCGGGTCCGGTGCTCCTGCTCAACGATTTTGCGGCCCAGGCCTATGCCTGCCGCTCGCCCATCATGGCTCAGGCCCAGCCGGTGCTGCCGGGCGAGGTGGACTACAGCGCGGCCCTGGCCGTGATCGGGGCCGGCTCCAACCTGGGCCACGCCGCCCTGCTGCCCGACGGCCGGGGAGGGCACCGGGCCCTGGCCTCGGAGTACGGCCACGCGGCCTTTGCCTTCGCCGGCGGCCGCGAAGCGGAGTACCAGCGCTTCCTGGCCGGCAAGACCGGCGATACTGCGCCCAGCGGCGACGCCGTGGTCTCGGGCCGGGGCCTGCGCCATCTGCACTGGTTCCTCACCGGCCAGGACCTGGAGCCGGCCGTGGTGGCGGCCGGGCTGGGCCAGGACAGCGAGACCCTGCGCTGGATGGCGGGCTTCTATGGCCGGGCCTGCCGGCAATGGGCCCTGGCCGTGCTCGCCCTGGGCGGGGTCTACGTGGCCGGCGGTCTGGCGGCCCGCGCCCCGGCCCTGGTGACTCATCCCGAGTTCGGCCGGGAGTTCCGGCAGGGAGGCGGCCTCTCCCGCCTGCTGGAGCGCACGCCGGTGTTCCTCAACCGCAACCAGGAGAGCGGTCTGTGGGGCGCGGCCCAGGCGGCCCTGGAAACCCTAGCCACAAGCGGGTAAAATTTTAGTTGACGGCCGGCGTCCGGCAGGGAGGAATGGACGCCCGTACCAAGCGGGGTGGACAAGGACAACCCAGCATAATGCACAGCCGCAGGAGCTTTCTGGCCAGGGCCCTCAAGTTGGTGGGGGGCGCTGGCCTTTTGCTTGGTGCCGCGGGCGGCTCGGCCCGCCTGCTTTGGGCCGCCACCAAGCGCCGGGTCCTGGCCGCGCAGGTCAAGGCCACGGACCTGGCCGGCTACCACCCGAACAGCTTGGACCCGCGCAACCTGGAGATTACCCCCGTCGAGAAGTTCGGCACCATGGGCACCAGCGACTTCAAGGTGGATGTCAAAACCTGGCGCCTGGAGATCGACGGCCTGGTGCAAAAAACGCTCCGCCTGGACCTGGCCCAGCTCCAGTCCCGGCCGGTCCTGGAGCGCAAGGTGCTTCTCATCTGCCCGGGAGTTTTTTCCTATTACGCCTGCTGGCAGGGTCTGTCCCTGGCCGCCCTGCTCAAGGAGGCCGGCCTGGATAAGAAGGCGACCCACATCGAGGTGCGCGGACCGCGGGGCTCGGGCGTAGAGAAGTTCGAGAAGTTCCCTCTGCGCGAGGTGCTCTCGGACCAGGTGTTCCTGGCCTACCAGGTCAATGGCGCACCCCTGCCCATCAAGCACGGCTTTCCCCTGCGGGTGGTGGCCGGCGACCACTATGGCGACGACTGGGTAAAGTACGTGTACAGCGTAAAGGCCGTGTCCGCCTAGGCGGCGGCCGGGAGGAAGACATGCGCAAGGTGAGCCGGCCGGCGCGAATGGCGGCGCTGGGCCTGGTGTTGGCTCTGGGGCTGGCCCTGGCCGCGCCCGCGGGGGCGGCCGAGGCCAAGGCGGTGTTCCAAGTCCAGTGATACGACGTGGGCAAGGCGGCCCTGGAGGGGCTGTCCGGCGTGGTCAAGGTGGAGCGGGGCTGGTCCGGCTCCCGCGAGATCAACATCGTGTACTACGATCCCCAGCGCATAACCATCGAGCGCATGGTGCAGGCCCTCCAGAAGGCCGGCACCTATGTAGGCCGGCTGGAATAGGCGGCCCGGCCGGCTAGCCGCGGCCGCCCTTGGGCTGGAAGGCCTCGGGCCCGGTTGTGGTCTTCACCGGCTGCGCCGGCGCGGTGTCCACCAGCAGGCGGAACACGTCCGGCCGGGCGTAGTGGCCGGCCACGTCAAAGTCATACTTGCCCCGGATGATCTCGTCCAGGTCCAGGTCCGCGCACAGGATGCAGGGCCCCGCAAAGTCGGGCCCGGCCAGCACCTGGCCCAGCGGCCCCACGATGCAGCTTCCCCCGCGCATGAGCACCGTGGCCGGGTCGTCGCCCTGGATGGCGGCGTACTCCGGCGGGCAGTCGCCGCGGGTCAGGTACTGGCAGCAGCTCAAGACAAAGCAGCGGCCCTCCTTGGCGATGTGCTGCATGGAGGCCAGCCAGGTGTCGCGGTCGTCGGC
The DNA here is from genome assembly GCA_003605055.1 of Desulfarculus sp. Lineage (GTDB taxonomy): Bacteria > Desulfobacterota > Desulfarculia > Desulfarculales > Desulfarculaceae > Desulfoferula. The sequence continues at coordinate 74,742 of QZKP01000011.1, read as the reverse complement.
CGTGGGCGCGCAGTAGAGCTGCACCCCCTGGGCGTACATGTACATGCGCAGCAGGGGCATGTAGTTTTCCCAGCAGATCACCGCGCCCAGGCGGCCCAGAGGCGTGTCCAGCACCGGCAGGGTGGAGCCGTCGCCAAATCCCCAGACCAGGCGCTCCAGGGCCGTGGGCATCAGCTTGCGGTGCTTGCCCAGCAGGCTGCCGTCCGGGCCGAAGAACAGCGCCGTGCAGTACAGGGTGCCCCCCTCTTGCTCGATCACCCCGATCACCAGGTGCAGGCCGTGCTCGCGGGCCGCGGCGCCCAGGGTCTCGCTGGCCGGGCCGGGCACCCGCACCGCACTGTCAAAGTAGCGCCGGAAGTCCTCGCGACCCTGGGCGCTGCGCATGCCCATGCGGGCCCCAAAGTCCAGGCCCTTGGGGTAGGCCGAGACAAAGGCCTCGGGGAACAGCACTAGCTCCGCTCCCTGACCCGCGGCCTGGCCGGCCAGGACCGCCACCTTGGCCAAGGTGGCCTCGCGGTCGAAGACGATGGGCGCGTCCTGCACCACCGCGGCCCGCACTATGCTCATGTCCGCCTCCTGCATTAGAATGGTGTTGTTCAGGGCCAGTGGTCTCCCAGGTTATCACGGGCGCTGGGGCTGCTGGCAAGACAGACGGGGGATAACGGTTTATCCGCAACCCAAAGGGGAGCAGACGCATGGACGCCAAGGTTATGGCCGATGGCCTGAGCCCGGCCGAGGCCTGCCGCCGGCAGGTGGAGGTGGCCGCCGCATACATGGACCTGGAGCCCTGGCTGGTGGAGCGGCTGCTGGTCACCAACAAGGAGGTGACCGTGCACGTGCCGGTGAAGATGGACGACGGCGGGCTACGCATCTTCACCGCCTACCGGGTGCAGCACAACGACGTACGCGGCCCCTACAAGGGCGGCATCCGCTACCATCCGGAGGCGGACCTGGAGGAGGTGCGGGCCCTGGCCATGCTCATGACCTGGAAGTCGGCGGTGGTGAACATCCCCTTTGGCGGGGCCAAGGGCGGGGTGCAGTGCAACCCCAAGGAGATGTCCGCCCGGGAGCTGGAGGCCATGACCCGGCGCTTCACCTGGGAGATATCGCCGGTGATCGGCCCGGAGCGGGACATCCCGGCCCCGGACGTGTACACCAACCCCCAGGTCATGGCCTGGATCATGGATACCTACAGCATCCTCAAGGGCCAGACCGTGCCCGGCGTGGTCACCGGCAAGCCCCTGGAGCTGGGCGGCAGCCTGGGCCGCTTCGAGGCCACGGGCAAGGGCGTGTTCATCACCACCCGGGCCGCGGCCGCCCACCTGGGCATTCCGGTGAGGGGCATGCGGGTGGCCATCCAGGGCTGCGGCAACGTGGGCGGGGTGGCGGCCCGTTTTTTCAGCCGGGCCGGCTGCAAGGTGATCGCCCTCAGCGACTCCAAGGCCGCGGTGTACAACCCCCAGGGCCTGGACGTGGAGCACGTGCTGGCCTGCAAGGACCAGTACGCCTGCGTCATGGGACCCAAGGTGAAGGCCGAGGAGATAACCAACGCCGAGCTGCTGGAGCTGGAGTGCGAGGTGCTGGCCCCCTGCGCCCTGGGCGGGGTCATCACCACCGCCAACGCGGCCAAGATCAAGGCCCGCATCATCGCCGAGGGCGCCAACGGCCCCACCACCCCGGCCGCGGACCAGATGCTGCACCAGGCCGGGGTGTTCATGCTACCCGACATCCTGGCCAACGCCGGCGGGGTGACGGTCTCCTACTTCGAGTGGGTGCAGAACCTGCAGAACCTGCTGTGGAGCGAGGAAGAGATCGGCCAGCGCCTGGAGGGCATTTTGCAAAAGGCCTTCGCCGAGGTGCTGGCCATCGCCCAGGACAAGAAGGTGGACATGCGCACCGCTGCCCTGACCCTGGGCGTGAGCCGGGTGGCGCGGGCCCTGAAGCTGCGCGGCATCTACCCCTAAACCGCTGTGGGGAAATAGTTGTAAGGCTGCTCCGGCTGTGGCAGGATCGGTCCACTATGATTCAGATGCGCAAACCGCAAAAGCAACTCCAGCAGCCCGCGGAGCTGGAGGACATCCTGCAGCGGGGCGAGGTGCTGCGCCTGGCCCTCTGCCGGGAGGATCAACCCTACCTGGTGCCCCTGAACTACGTGTATCACGCGGGGCGCATCTACATGCACACCGGCCATGAGGGCTACAAGCACTGGTTCCTGGCGGCCAACCCCCGGGCCTGTTTCGAGGTGACCGTGGACGCCGCCGCCGTGCCGGCCCCGCTGCCCTGCAAGTGGGACTACCGCTACCGCAGCGTGATCGGCTTCGGCCGGGTCTCGGTGGTGCAAGAAGAGGCCGAGCGGCAAGAGGGGCTGGCGGCCCTGGTGGGGCGCTTCGCCGGCCCCGGGGCGCCGGAGATGACCGCCGAGGCCCTGGCCCGAGCCTGCGTGCTGCGCCTGGACATAGAGTCCATGACCGGCAAGGCCAACTGCATCTGACAGATCTCAAGCAGGTAGGCCGGCGGGCGGGACGTGAACCGTGCCGGGCGGCGGTGGAGTCTAGCCTCGGGCCTTGCGCGCGGCCTGGGAGACTGGCACCATGAGCAGCTTGCCCACCATCCGGGCCTCGGGGTCATCGCTGGCCGCCAATACGCCGCGCAGGCGCAGCAGCACCCGACCGGCCACGGTCTGGCCGAAAAACCAATCCGTCAGACGGGCGCTGTCAGTCTCCCCGCCCGGCTGGGCCGTGACCGCCTCCAGGTAAAAGGCCTTGAGGTCCTCGCTGGCCAGCTTGGCCAGGCCGGGCAGGCTCAGCCCGGGCCGCGGGTTGTCCGGCGCCCGGCCCTCCAAAAGGCTGGCCAGGAAATCAGCAACGGCCAGGGGGCCCAGCCCGCTGACCCCGTAGGTGGTGCGGCCCCGCTGCTGCAGGGCCTCCTGGTACCAGGTGGACATCTGGGCCACCTCGCGCACAAAGGCCTGGCGCAGGCGGCCGGCCTGGTCCAGGTCCTCTTCGGCTTGGGGCAGGGAGATGGGGCAGGCCCAGACCCCTGGCTCCGCTGCGGCCGTGGGCGCCTCCTCGGGGAAATCCTTCAGCACCGGCCCGGCCGGGGCCGCCAGCAGGGCCAGGGCGGCCAGCAGCACCCGCCTTTGCAGGGCCGGGTCGCCCGGCGCGCCCAGGGGCCGGCCCAGCTCAAAGGGCACCCACAGGGCCCGGGGCGGCCTGATCTTCTCGGTGTGCAGGCGGATGAGGCTGATCTGGGTGGTGGGGAGTCCGGACCGCTCCAGGTAGTGGCTGAGCCCGCCCACGGCGCGCGTGCAGTTGGGTCACACCGGGACCAGCAAGACCGCGTTCACCCGGTCCTTTTGCAAGAGCCCCGCGACCTCGGCGGCCGGTCCCTCCATCTGGGCTGGGTCCGTGGCGCCCATGAAGGAGTAATGGAAATCGGCCAGGGAGGCGATCGTCCCTTCGGCGGCCAGCTCGCGCAGGCGATCCAGGGGGAATACCAGATTCCAGTCCCGCTGGAATCCGCTGCGGTCGAAGTTGGTGGAGATGTGGCTCATCACCAGGTCCGCGGCCTGCGCGTCGCCGGGGATCACCCGGTACTCGCCGCTGAAGCCGGTGAAGGGCGCGTCCTCCCGGCGGTGCAACCCGGCGGTGGAGACGATGGCCACCCGGGCCTGCTGCAGGGGCGGCGCCTGGGCCCAGGGGGTGGTGGCGAACTCCGGGCAGGGCAGTTGGGCCAGGTGGCTGGCCAGGGCCGGCGGCAGGTTCTCCAGGCGGGCCATGTCCTCGCTCCTTTTTACAGCCCTTGCAGGGCCTGGTCCAGGTCGGTCATGAGGTCCTCGGGGTCTTCCAGGCCCACGGACAGGCGGAAGAGGCCCTCGCCGGCAAAGGCGCGGTAGGCCGCCTCCTGCTCTGGGATGAGCGGGAAGGAGGAGGCCAGCAGGTCGTCGGTGTGCATATAAAAGATCAGGCTGCGGTGGTGGCCCAGGGATACGGCGTAGTGGATCACCCGCAGCCGCTCGGCCAGGACCCGCGCCGCCGCCGGGCCGTCAGCCACCTGAAAGGTGAGTATGCCCGAAAAGTTGGCCATCTGACGGGCGGCCAGGGCGTGCTGGGGGTGGGAGTCCAGGCCGGGGTAGATCACCCGCCTGACCTGGGGGTGGCCCTCCAGGAAGCGGGCCAGGACCAGGGCCGCCTGCTCATGGGCCTGCATGCGCAGGGGCAGGGTGGCCGCGCCGCGCAGGATCAGCCACGCATTGAAGGGGCTGAGCACCCCGCCCACGTGCACCAGCATCTCTTTGCGCACCCGGGCCATCTCTTCCCGCGGGCCCAGCAGAGCCCCGCCCACCGCGTCGCCGTGGCCGCAGAGGTACTTGGTCAGGGAGTGCAGCACGTAGTCCGCGCCCAGCTCCAGGGGCCGGGTGGCCACGGGCGTGGCAAAGGTGGAGTCCGCGGCCAGGACCGCGCCCTGGGCGTGGGCCAGCCCGGCCACGGACGCGATGTCGGTCAGGCGCAGGATGGGGTTGCAGGGGGTCTCGATGTAAACCAGGCGGGCGGGCCGGGACAGCGCCCGGGCCACCGCCGCCAGGTCGGACATGTCCACCCGGTCCACCTCCACCCCCAACTCCGTGAGGAGCCCCTTGGCCAGCTCAGCGGCGCCGGCGTAGGACACGTCGCTGATCAGCAGCCGGTCGCCCGGCCGCAGCAGGTGCAGGAACAAGGCGCTGATGGCGGCCATGCCGCTGGCAAAGGCCAGGCAGGCCGGCGCGCCCTCCAACTCGGCCAGCTTGCGCTCCAGTTGGGCCACGGTGGGGTTGGCCCAACGGGAGTAAATGTAGCCTGCCCCCTCCTCGAACCCCTCGATGGAAAAAGAGGCCCCGGGGTCGGCCACAAAGGTGGTGGACATCACCAGGTTGGGGGCCGAGGCCCCGGTGCAGGGGTCCGGCTCCTCGCCGGCGTGGACGGCCCGCGTGCGCAGGCCCGGTTTTTTTACCTCGCGGTTCATGTCCCACCCAAAGCCTTAGGCCGGCCCAATAAGGGTCAATCCTCTTTTTTCTCCAGGGGCCCCCGGTTGCCCTCCAGCCGGTACAGCCAGCCGTAGATGCGGTCCCGCCAGAAATATACCGGCAGGATGAAGGCCACGCTGATGATCCCCAGCAGCACAAAGCTCCAATAGTTCTCCTGGTAGATCATGGCGCCTTGCAGGCTGAGCATCAAGGTGCCCGGGATGCGCCCCACCGAACTGACCACCAGGAAGATGCGCCAGCTCATGGGCGCCAGGCCCAGCACGTAACACAGGTAGTCCTTGGGGAAGCCGGGGACCACGAAGAAGATGAAGCTGGCGATCACCCCCTGGCGTTCCATGAGAAAGGAGATCTTGGACAGATACTGGGGCGGGATCAGCCGAGCCACCAGACCCTGGCCCAGTAGGCGGGCCAGGAAAAAGTTGATCCAGGACCCCGCGGACAGGCCGATGGTGGAATAGACGAGGGAGGGCAGCCAGCCGAAGACATAGCCGCCGGCCGCGCCCACCAGCTCGCCGGGGATGGGCGAGACGAGCACCTGGAATATCTGAAAGATGATGAAGACCAGCGGCGCCCAAACGCCATAGGATTCGATGCGCTGGCGGAAGGCCTCCTTGTTCTGCAGCAGGACCCAGATACGCTGGGTGTAGTGCCACAGCGGCTCCCAGAAGTACCACGTGGCCGCCGCCAGCAGGACCAGCCCCGCGATGCTCAGCCAGAGCGTGAGTTGGCTATTGCGCCTGGGCGCCGTCGGCGGTGGATCGGCGGTGAGTTGAGATGTGCTCTCTGGGCTCACGCTTGCTCCCTGACCACGTGGCCATGGTGATAAAACATGTTGCCTTCGCCATCCGCAACCGGCCGGGAACGGAGGGCCCTGCAGGGACGCGTTGGCGGAGTAAAAGTTGACGTCCGGCCGGCGTGCTCAGCCTCCCTTGACCAGGGCCAGGGCTTGGCCCAGGTCTAGGGTGCCCTCGTATATGGCCCGGCCGGTGATGAAGCCGGCTAAGCCCAGAGGCGCCAGATCCAGCAGGCGCCGCACATCGCGCAGGTCGTGCACCCCGCCGGCGGCGATCACCGGCGCGGAGACCTCCTGGCACAGGCGGCGGGTGGACTCCAAGTTGGGTCCGCTGTGCATGCCGTCGCGGGCGATGTCGGTGAAGATGATGGCCGCCACCTCCGGCCGGTCGTAGCGCCGGGCCAATTCCAAGAAATGGATGCGGCTGGTCTGGGTCCAGCCGGCGGTGGCCACCAGACCATCGCGGGCGTCTATGCCCACCACCACCCGGCCCGGAAACCGCTGGGCCAGGGTCAGCACCGCCTCTGGATCCTGGGCGGCCAGGGTGCCCAGGATCACCCGGTCCACCCCCAGGCCCAGGGCCAGTTCCAGGCCGGCCGCGTCGCGCACCCCGCCGCCCAGTTGCACCGGGATGGTGAGGGCGGCGCAGACCGCGGCGATGACCTCGGCGTTGGCCGGCCGGCCGCCCACGGCGCCGTCCAGGTCCACCACATGCAAACGCCCGGCGCCCACCGCCTGCCAGCGCAGGGCCATGGCCACCGGGTCGTCGCTGAAGACCGTTTCGTCGTCCAGGCGGCCCTGGCGCAGGCGCACGCAGCGGCCGCCCTTCAAGTCTAGGGCAGGGATGACCTCCAAGGCGCTACTCTTTTTTGTTCGAGGTCTTTCTCCACGGGAAGCGGGAGAGAACCTGCTCCAGCCCGATGGCGCCCATCTCCTGGGCAGTGTACCAGCGCATTCCGTAGCGCATGTACTGCTCCAGGGCCAGGAAGTTTTGGGACAGGGACTGCTGCCGCTCCTCGAAGGTGTCGCGCCAGATAATGGCCCCGTCTCGGGTGCGTACCACCGACAGATCAAAAGAAACCGCGGCCGGCTGGGTGGCGGCATAGGGGCCTCCCACCCGCTGACTGAAGCGGTAGATGAAGCCCACCAGCACTGCGTCGGCCCCCAGTTGGCGCCCTGTGGCCACTATCTCGTCGCGCAGGGTGTCCTCCAGATCGCGGCCGGACAGGCGCTGGAAGACCAGGCTGGCCTGAGCAGCGGGCACCAGGGGTATGTTGCTGATGCGGGGCAGCATGCTGGCCAGGGCGTTGTCCATGCTCTGCTCAGCCCCGGGGATGATGGACCCGCCGATGTGGGCCGCCCGAGTCAGGGGGCTCCAGGCCGGAGCGCGCCCCCCGGGGGCGGTCTGCACCTTTTCGAACGGCAGCACCGCCAGCTTGGCGGGCGTCCAGGCCTTCTCCCGGGAAATGGTCGCGCCCTTGGGGGGCGTCTGGCAGGCCGCGGCCAGCAACAGGGCGCTCAGAATGAGCGCGGCCGCCGCCGTTGTGGTCCGATACCGGGTTTTCATAGCACCCCCTTGGTTGAAGACACCCCCTGGGATCGGCTCTCCAGGGCCGTGGCCTGGTCCAGGGCCCGTCCCAGGGCCTTGAAGGCGGCCTCCAGCAGGTGGTGGTCGTTATCGCCATAGAGCAGGCGCACGTGCAGGGTCAGGCCGCCGTGCAGGGCCAGGGCCCGCCAGAACTCCTCGGCCAGCTGGCCGTCGAAGCCGCCCACCACCCCGGGCCGGCGCTCGTAGTGGCCCTTGAACAGGGGGCGGTTGCTCAGGTCCACCACCACCTGGGCCAGGGACTCGTCCATGGGCACGAAGGCAGAGCCATAGCGCACCAGGCCCTTGCGCTCCCCCAGGCACTGGTTCAGGGCCTGCCCCAGGCAGATGCCCACGTCCTCCACCGTGTGGTGGGGGTCCACCTCCAGATCGCCCCGGGCGCTGATCTCCAGGTCGAAAAAACCATGGAAGGCGATGTGGGTGAGCATGTGGTCGAAAAACCCCACCCCCGTGGACACCTGGGCCCGGCCCCGGCCGTCCAGCTCCAGGGCCAGCTTGATCTGGGTCTCCTTGGTTTTGCGCTCCACCTCGGCCCGTCGGCCCATGTACACCTCGCCGCCAGGCGGCCGGCCCGGCAAAAGTCAATAGATACAAAGGGCTCAGGCCCTTTCCCATGGATGCTAGCATGCCGGGGCGTCCCTGTCGAGGCCGTAGAGCAGGGCGGCCGCGGTTGGTTGACTTTGCCCGAGACCGCCGGTATATTCCCAGCACCAGTGGCCCTGGCCGCCGGCGTGTGGGGCTGTAGCTCAGTTGGGAGAGCGCCACGTTCGCAACGTGGAAGTCGTGGGTTCGAGTCCCATCAGCTCCACCATTTCTTGGCCCTAACCAGGAGGAGGCGTGGACGACTCCGACCTGAAAACAGGGCCCCTGATAATCAACGAGGCCCAGTTCCTCCTGGCCCAGAAGCGCACCCACCTGGCCGCGGTGCGCACCGGCCTGGCCATGCTGGCCCTGCCCATGAGCATCATCACCTTCCTGGTGGCCACCAGCCGCTTCTACCACTTTCAGAACAACCTGGGTTATCTGATACCCCTGCTGGCGCTGTGCGCGGGCCTGCTGGGCATGGGCGTGCACATGGTCCTGCGCAGCCTGATCCGCCTGCACCGCACCGAATCCGCCCTGTTCCGGCTTCGGCAGCAGAGCAGCCTGCTCAACTCCCTGGAACAAGAAGCCGCCGGCCACAAGACCACCGCCTCCTTTTTTTGAGACTGCTCCGCGCCCTCGGGAGGCTGCTGGGCTTTACCACCCGGTTTTTTGTGCTATGCCCCAGTCGAAATAACTTAGCGATTGCTAAAAGGGAGAAACGGCCCGTGCCCGCCAGCCCGGCGCAAACTCAGTTGCAGCAGCTTCTGGAGCAGTGGCCGGCCGGCCAGGCCGGGCTCCGGCGCAGCCTGCTGGCCTACCGCGAGGGGGTGCTGGCGCTGCCCGGGGTGAAGGAGGGCTTACTGGCCCGGCCGGGGGTGTCCTACAGCCTGCGCTGGGACCTGGACCCGCGGCCGGCCGGGCGTCAGCGGCCCCTGTTCGCCCTGGCGGACGTGGTGTCTCTGGGCCAGGAGGAGCTGATGCTGTCGGTGTGCTTCTACGAAGACGAGGTGAGCGACCCCCAGGAGCTGGGCAACGCCATACCCCAGGGGCTGTTCCAGGAGACCGGCTACTGTTTTGACCTGGACGGCGAGGACCCGGCCCTGGTGGCCTATTGCCTGGAGCGCGCGGCCCAGGCCCACGCCGCTGCGATAGGGGCCCGCCGCGGCTAGGCGCGCCGCCGCCCGCCGATGGCCATGAATATGTAGATCACCACGATCAGAGCCAGGGGCAGCCACCACCAGCGCGGCACGTCGGCCTTGTCCCAGAGCACGGCCAGGCGCTGGGCCCACAGGGGCGGGTTGTTGCCCCAGATCTGCTTGGGCACATAGGCCGCCGGCGCGTCCTTGGCCACCAGCACCAGCCAGCGGGCGCCCACCTCCACCTGGCCCATCTCCCCGCTTGTGCTGTAGGTGTAGCCCAGCACAAAGGCCAGGGAGAGAATCAGCGACAAAATCAACACCCCGATGAAGCGCGCCATGCTTACCCCCTCAGTTTGGTAAGACGCCCCGTGACCCGTCGGACGCCGAGATCGGCGCCGGAGGGCCGGTCCTGCGCCGCGGCTCGGTCCGGCCCAGCCGCCCGCCGCCGGCCCCGGCCAGCAGCAGGCAGCGGCGGCAGCACCCGGCCGGACTGGCCCGGCGATAGTGTTCCTTGTACTCGCGGCAGATGCACATGGACCCATAATGCCCTGCCGGGCCGCTTGGAGGCAAGGCCGGCCTTGACGATGGTCCGTCTGGAACCTAGTTTGGATTTAATACCGGCGTTCGGTCTGGGAGGAGACGAGCATGGAAGCCAAGGTGGATCAGAGCAACTACGTGTGGGTTATCGTGGAGCGCCGCGCCGCGGAAGAGAACTTTCTGGGCCTGGCCGACCAGGACGGCGGGCAGTTCATTCCCGTGACCGCCGAGAAGGACCAGGCCCTGATCCTGCTGGGCCGCCTGCCCGCGGACCAAGGCGCCCAGCGCAGCGTGGAGGCCGTGCACAAGCAGCAGATCACCGACCAGGCCCAGGCTGAGGGCTTCGCGGTGTATCTGGTGGACGCCCAGGGCAAGGTTTTACAGCGCATCGCCGGCGGGGCGAAGCACTAAGCGGCCCTAATCCCGCCGCCGCCGCATGACCTCGCCCAACTCCCTCAGCTCGGGCAGGCGCAGCAGCCAGGCGGCCAGGAAGTAGACACCACCGCCGGTGAGCAGGGCCGCCAGGGGCCGCAGCCAGCGCCCCAGGGCCCGGCTGGGCGGGCCCCAGTCGGGCCCGTAAGCCACCAGGGCCACCAGCAGGCCCATGATGGCCGCGGCCAGGCAGGTGCCCAGCCCTGAGCGCAGCAGCCGCCGGCCGCCCAGGGGCCCCAGGCGCCGGCGCAGCAGCCAAAGCAAGAGCAGCAGGTTGGCCACGCCGGAGATGGAGGTGGCCAGGGCCAGGCCGGCCTGTTGCAGGGGGCCCATCAGGGCCAGGGAGCAGCCCAGGTTGATCAACAGGCAGACCGCGGCCACGGCCACCGGGGTCTTGGTGTCCTTGAGGGCGTAGAAGGCCTGCACCACCGCCCGCACGCCGGCGTAGCCCCACAGTCCCACCGCGTAGCCCAGCACCGCGCCGGTGGTCTCCCGGGCCGTGGCCAGGGTGAACTCCCCGCGCATGAACAGCAGCACCACCAGGGGCTGGGCCAGGACCATGAGCCCCACCATGGCCGGCACGGTGATGAAGATGATCAGGCGCAGGCCGTAGCCCATGGTGCCCACCAAGCCGGCCCGGTCCTCGTCGGCCGCCTGGCGCGATAAGCTGGGCAGGATGGCGGTGCTGATGGCGATAGCGAAGATGCCCAGGGGGAACTGGATCAGGCGGTCGGCGTAGTAGAGGTAGCTGATGCTGCCGCTGGACAGCAGCGAGGCCAGCATGGTGTTGATCAACACCGTGATCTGATACACCGCCGCGCCAAAGGCGGCCGGGCCCATCAGGCGCAGGATGCGCGACAGGGCCGGGTCCTTGATCCGCCAGGCCGGCAACAGGCTCACCCCGCGGGCGCGCAGGTAGGGCAGTTGCATGATGAGCTGGGCCACCCCGCCGATGAGCACCCCCAGGGCCAGGCTGAGCACCGGCGGGTGCACCTGGGGCGCCAGGGCCGTGGCCGCGGCGATGATGCACAGGTTGAACAGGGCCGGCGCCGCGGCCGGAGCGAAGAAATGGCCCAGGGAGTTGAGCACCCCTCCGGCCAGGGCCACCAGGCTGATGAAGAAGATGAAGGGCAGGCACCAGCGGGTCAGGGATACGGCCAGGCCGAAGGTCTCCCCGCCCGGGGCGAAACCCGGAGCCATCACCCGCACCACCTGGGGCGCGAAAAACACCCCGGCCGCACAGACCAGGAGCAGGGCCAGGGCCAACAGGCTGGCCGTGGAGCGGGCCAGCAGGAAGGCCTCCTGGCGACCCTTTTTCTTGAGCACCTCGGTGAACACCGGGATGAAGGCGATGGTCAAGGTGCCCTCGGCGAACAGGCGCCGCAGCAGGTTGGGTATGCGGAAGGCCACGAAAAAGGCGTCGGCCGCCGGGCCGGCGCCGAAGAAATAGGCGATGACCAGGTCGCGCACAAAGCCGGCCACGCGGCTGCACAGGGTGGCCAGGCCCACCACCCCCGCCGCCCGGGTGACTTTGTGCTGCTCGCTCATCTCGGGCATTAATATCCCTTGACAGCCGGCCGGCGGCCCGTTAAATGTTGTGGTCTATCAAGGCAATGGCAGCCGGAGCCGGGCCCTGGCGGCTCAGCAGCCGGATAAGGCCGGCGCCGGTTAGTGAAACCCGGGAGGACCCTAAATTGGCCAACCATGCTTCCGCCCTCAAGAGGGCCAAACAAAACGATAAACGCCGCACCCGCAACCGGGCCTTTCGCACCCGGGTGCGCACGGCGATCAAATCCGTGCGCCAGGCCCTGGAGACCAAGGACGCCCAGGCCGCCCAGGCGGCCCTGCAGCAGGCCGTGCCGGTGATAGACGAGGCCGCGGGCAAGGGCGTTCTGCACAAGAAAAACGCCTCGCGCAAGATCTCCCGCCTCGCCCGCCAGGTGCACACCCTGGGCGCCTAGCACTATTCCCCGCAAGCTTCCCCGCGCCTGGGCCGCCCGCCGGCTCAGGCGCACAAGTCCATGACCAGGCGCTCCATGATCACCCGGTCCGAACCGGGCGAAGACTTGAGCGCCAGGTCCGCGGCCAGGACCAGTTTCAGCGGCGCAGCCAGGCGGGCGGCGCTTTCGCGCCGGGCCCGCTCCACCAGGGTGGCCGTGGCCTGGGGCGGGGTTCGCAGGGCCCGCTGCACCTGGGGCGGGCCGCCGCCGTTGTCCAGGACCCGCCGTGTCTCCAGCAGTTGCCGGAACAGGCGGCTGAGCATGGCCAATACCCTCACCGCAGGCTCCCCCAGGGAATCCAACTGATGATAGGCGCTCAGGGCCCGGTCCAGCCGCCGGGCGGCCACCGCGTCGGTGAAGTCGAAGATGGAGTACAGGCGCGATCCGCCCATGAGATCCTGCACCTGTCTTAGCTCTATGCTGCGGGCCGCCCCCACATACAGGGCCAGCTTTTCCAGCTCCGAGTCCAGGGCCCCCAGGCCCAGGCCGGCCAGCTCAGCCAGGTAGGCCGCCGCCTCATTGGTCAGGCTCTTGCCCCGCAGGGAGGCCCGCTGCTTGAGCCAGGGGATGAGCTGGCGGGCGTACATCTTGCCGAAGGTGTGCACCTGGCCCGCCTGAGCCAGGGTCTTGGCGAACTTGGTGCGCGCGTCCAGCTTGCTGCCGGCGAAGACCAGGCAGGTGCTGGGCGTGGGGTCGGACAGATAGGGCAGGAACTTGGCCGCCTGCTCGGCGTTGTACAGATGGGCCTCGCTCACCAAGACCAGCCGGCGGCTGCCCAAAAAGGGCAGGGTGCGGGCGCTCTCCAGCACCCGCACGGGGCTGGCTTCGGCGGCCAGGAATCGCTCCACGTTCAAGGAAGGGTTCTGGGCGAAGGCCGGGCTGTTCAGGAAGGCCTCCAAGGCCTGGCTGACCAGGAAATCCTCCTCGCCAAACACCCCGTACAGCGGCCCCGCCTGCTCTGTGGCCAGCTCAGGCCAGGGGAGGCCGAGGTCCCGACCGGCTGGCTGCTTGGCAGGGGGGGTCATTGACCACTGACCGCCCGTGGGACTTAGAAGTTTTCGAAGACGCGGTCGTGCAGGGTCTGGGCCAACTGCTGGGCCAACTCGGTGATGGCCGTGCGCTTGTTGGCGTCGGTCACCGAGGGCGAACTACCCACGGCATAGGTCCGGTTCTGCCAGAGGTTGTTGTCCATCCACAGCGCGTTGCCGTCGCGCACCCGGATGAGCTTGGCCGCCACGGTGATGGTCACCCGGCGCTGGGCACTGGTCTGGCCGCTGGTCAGGGCCACGTCAACGATGTCCACCTTGGTCACGGTGCCGGTGAGCACGGCGTCGGCCTGGCCCTCGGAAACCACGCGCACCATCTGGCTGCGGGTGAACTGGAAGATCACCGCGTCAGTGAAGATGTTCTCGATGCGCACCTCGTTGGTGTTGTTTTTGAACACCGGCACGGCGATGCTGCGCACATCGCTGGGCAGGTTGTTCTGCTTTCCGCGGAACTGATAGCCGCAGGCCGACACGGCCAGGGCCAGAATAAGTATGCCTAGCAGGTAGGTTTTTCTCACCAGCGCCCCTCCCTTGCTACACCACAATGTTCACCAGCTTACCCTGGACTACTATAACCTTCTTTACCGCCTGGCCGGCGATAAATTTCTGCACTTTTTCCTCGGCCAGGGCCGCGGCCTGCAGGGCCGCATCGTCGGCGTCGGCCGGCAGGGTGAGCTTGGCGCGCACCTTGCCGCTGACCTGCACCACCACCAACTTCTCTTCCTGCACCAGCACCGCCTGGTCAAAGGCGGGCCAGGGCTGGTTGATCAAATAGCCCTCATGCCCCAGGCGGCGCCAAAGCTCGTCGGCGATGTGCGGGGCCATGGGGCTGATGAGAATCACCGCCGCTTCGATGGCCTCCCGCAGCACCGCTTCGCGCTGGGGCTGGCCCTTTAACGCCTCGTCCTGCTGCACCAGGCTGATGGCGTTGACCAGCTCCATCACCCGGGCGATGGCGGTGTTGTACTGCATGGCCTGCACCGCGTCCTGGGTGACCCGCTTGATGGTGTCGTGGGTCTTGACGCGCAGCTCGGCCAGGGGCCCGCCGAGCGAGCCGCCGCCGGCGTAAGGCGCCACGCCGCCTGCCTCCTCGGCCACGGCCAGGCCCAGGCGCCAGAGCCGCTGCAGGAAGCGGTTGGCCCCCTCCACGCCCTGGTCGGACCACTCCAGGTCCTTCTCCGGGGGGGAGGCGAAGAGCACGAACAGGCGCACCGTGTCGGCCCCATAGCGCTGCACCATGTCGTTGGGGTCCACCACGTTGCCCTTGGACTTGCTCATCTTGGCCCCGTCCTTGATCACCATGCCCTGGGTGAGCAGGTTGACGAAGGGCTCGTCCACTTTGAGAAAGCCCAGGTCCCGCAGCACCTTGGTGTAGAAGCGGGAGTACAGCAGGTGCAGCACCGCGTGCTCGATGCCGCCGATGTACTGGTCCACCGGCGCCCAGTAAAGGGTGCGCTTGGGGTCCAGGGGGCCCTGGTCATAGTCCGGGCAGGCGTAGCGGTCGTAATACCAGGAGGACTCCACGAAGGTGTCCATGGTGTCGGTCTCGCGCTGGGCCGGCCCGCCGCAGGCCGGGCAGGCGGTGTTGCGCCAGGAGTCCAGGCCCGGCAGGGGCGAGCCGCCGGTGGGGCTGATTTGGGCGTCCAGGGGCAGCTCCACGGGCAGGTCCTCTTCCTTGACCGGCACCAATCCGCACTTTTCGCAGTGCACCATGGGGATGGGCGCGCCCCAGTAGCGCTGGCGGGAGATGCCCCAGTCCCGCAGGCGGTAGTTCACCGTCTCCTGGCCCAGGCCGCGCTTGCCCAACTCCTCGGCGATGGCCCGCATGGCCTCCTTGCTGCCCAGGCCGTCAAAGGGCCCGGAGTTGATTAGCGTCCCATAGTCGGTGAAGGCGGCGTTCATGCTCTGGGCGCCCTGCGCCCCCTGCGGCCCGGCGATCACCTCGATCAGGGGCAGGTTGTACTCACGGGCGAACTCGAAGTCGCGCTGGTCGTGGGTGGGCACGGCCATGACCGCGCCGGTGCCGTAGTCCATCAACACGAAGTTGGCCACGTACACCGGCATTTGGCTGCCGGTCATGGGGTTGCTGCAATAGGCCCCGGTGAACACGCCCTCTTTGAGCTTCTCGTCGGCCCGGTCGGCCAGACTCTGGCGCCGCACCCGGTCTATGAAATCCTGCACCGCACGCTCCTGTGGGGTGCCCGCCGACAGTTCCAGGGCCAGGGGATGCTCCGGGGCCAGGCTCATGAAGGTGGCCCCGAACAGAGTGTCGGCCCGGGTGGTGAAGACCTCGATGGCGCCCTCGCGCTCTAGGAGGGGGAAGCGGATCAGGGCGCCGTAGGACTTGCCGATCCAGTTGCGCTGCATGGTCAACACGCGCTCGGGCCAGCCCGGCAGCTTGTCGATCCACTCCAGCAGCTCCTCGGCGTAATCGGTGATCTTGAAGAAGTAGCCGAACAGGCGCTTCTGCACGGGCTCGTTGTTGCAGCGCCAGCACAGGCCGGCCACCACCTGCTCGTTAGCCAGCACCGTCTGGCAGGACTCGCACCAGTTGACCAGGGAGCGCTTGCGGTAGACCAGGCCTTGCTCCCACATCTTCAGGAAGATGAGTTGCTCCCAGCGGTAATAGCTGGGGTGGCAGGTGGCCAGCTCCCGGGTCCAGTCGTAGGAGAAGCCCAGGCGCTTGAGCTGGGTGCGCATGTAGTCAATGTTGTCGTAGGTCCACTGGGCGGGGTGGGTCTTGTTGGCGATGGCCGCGTTTTCCGCCGGCATGCCGAAGGCGTCCCAGCCCATGGGGTGCAGGACGTTGAGGCCCTGCATGCGCTTGATCCGGGCCACCACGTCGCCGATGGAGTAGTTGCGCACGTGGCCCATGTGGATGCGGCCGCTGGGGTAGGGGAACATCTCCAGCAGATAGTACTTTTGCCTGGCCGGGTCTTCCGTGACTTCAAAGACCCGGTCCGCCTCCCAGCGTTTCTGCCAGGCGGCCTCCACGGTCGCCGGATCATAGCGTTGTGGGCTGTCGTTCATGGCTGGGGCTCTCGCCTGTCCACTGCCAATGCGGCCCCGCGGGGCCTGAGATCATCAAGGGGCCGCGCAATGCCGCGGCCGGGGCTTTCGCGTTTTTACCACAGTGACAGGCACCTGTAAACCGCTGCGGCCCCTCGCCAGGCCTATAGCGCTTGACTGAGGCCGCTTCATGGCCTAAGCAGAGAGTTGCCGCGCCCGCGGGAGGAGATTCGTTGCTCATAGACGCCCACACCCACGCCTTTCTGCCTGCGGACCTGGAGACCCTGGCCCAGCGCATGGCCCTGCTGGACGCCCACCTGCACGACGACGACCCGCACAAGTGGCGGTTGTTCGGCCAGGGCAGCCTGGAGGCGGTGGCCGAGTCCATGGCCCGGGCCGGGGCCCAGCGCTTCGTGCTGCTGCCCGTGGCCAGCAGCCGGGAGCGGGTGGGCCAGCTCAACCGCTGGGCGGCCCAGGCCGCGGCCGAGCATCCGGGGCTGATCCCCTTCGGCACCCTGCACCCCAAGGGCCAGGTGACTGCGGACCTGGCCCTGCTCCTTGATTTAAGCCTCAGGGGCGTGAAGCTGCATCCATTCATACAGCGCTTCTCCCTGGCCGACCCGGAGGTGGAGGAGCTGCTCAGCCAGGTGGAGGCGGCCGGCCTGCCCGTGCTGCTGGACACCATCCACCCCCGCGGCCTGGCCCAGGCCAAGCCCCACATGGCCCAGGTGCTGGAGTTCCTGGGCTTTTCCGGCACCTTGCCCGAGCAGGTGGCTGCCCTGGCCCGGGCCCACCCCGGGCTGAAGGTCATCGCGGCCCACGGGGGCAGCCTCTATGGCTGGCAGGAGCTGGACCCGCTCATGGCCCTGGACAACGTGTACTTTGACCTAGCCTACCTGAACGGGCTGATCGCGACGGAGGCGCTGATGGGCATCATCCGGCGCAAGGGGCCGGAGCGGATCATCTACGGCAGCGACGCGCCCTGGCGGGAGCCGGTGGCCTTCCGGAAGTGGTTCGAGGACCTGCCGCTCACCAGCGGCGAGCGGGAGATGATCAGCGCGGGGACTCTATTGGAGTTGTTGGGGGAGGCGTGACCGTCAGCCCGGCGCCTTGTCCCAGCGGCAGGCGCCCAGGTTAACCAACTGGTTTTTCAAAATTTTACGCTATGTGGAATGCGGCAATAGTTCTCATTGCTTTATGGTTGGAAAAATGGAATTCTTGGAATGATATGGGGCGTCAATGCCGGGTCAGAGACAACGCCCTTGGCACGGAAATCGGTTCGCACAGGAGGATGTATGGGAACCAAGGTGAAGGGGCTCAGGTTCGTGAGCCAAGCGGTTTTGATCGTCGCGCTTTTGACCTGGGTGCTGGCAGCGTTCCCGGCGGTGGCTGCGCAGACCAAGGCCGGCTGCAAGAAGGTCTATAACTCCAACCTGGCCTCCATTGACAAGGAGCTGGGCCCGCGCATGAAGTACGCCCTGGGCCTTGTCCAAAAATACACCGCGGAACGCAAAAAGGTCCCGACCATCCAGGTCAAAAAACGCCAGAACCTGCAGGCCAAGATCAATACCTACCAGGCCAAGTACAACACCATGAGCAAGGAGCGGGCCAGCAAGCGGGCCCAGGCCAGAGCGGCCTACCAGACCTGTCTCAAGAACGCCAAAAAGTAGCTTCGCAATCCGCGTGAAACAGTTGGGGTGAGGACTGCGGTCCTCACCCCAACTTGCGCTTTAGGCTGATCGCTTCGGCTAACGGCCCCTAGCAGGGAGCGTTGAGCAACTCTTCAATCTGCTCCTGGGTGGAGACCCGGGGGTTGGCCAGCCGCGTGGGCACCGAGAGAATCTCCTCCACCACCCCCGGCCGGATGCTGAACTCGATGCCCAGTTCTTCATAGGTCTGGGCCAGGCCCACGTCGTCCAAGAGCTGTCCGACGGCCCCTGCCGCGGTTTCGGCCGCCTCGAAATCATTCAGTCCGCTCACGTCCTCGCCCATGGCCATGGCGGCCAGGCGATACTTGGGCGCGGCGGCCAGGACGTTGAACTGCATGACGTAGGGCAGGTACAGGGCGCAGGCCTTGCCGTGGCTCACATGGAAGTGGGCGCCCAGGGGGTGGGCCAGGGAGTGCACCAGGCCCAGCCCCGCGTTGGTCCAGCCCAGGGAGGCCAGGGCGGAGGCAACGAGCATGTTGCTGGCCGCCTCCAGGTTGCTGGGGTCGCCCACCATGGGCCGCAGGTATTTGAAGATGAGTTGGATGGCGTGCAGGACCAGGGCGTCGGAGATCGGCTGGGCCCCGCGGGTGGCCAACCCCTCCAGGGCGTGGGACAGGGCGTCGGCCCCGGTCTCGGCGGCGATGTCCGGGGGCAGGCCGGCCAGCAGCAGGGGGTCCAGCAGCGCCAGCTTGGGCGCCAGCGCCGGGTTGCGGATGATGCGTTTTCTGGTGCCCGCCGTGTCGGCGATCACCGCCGCAAAAGTCACCTCCGAGCCGGTGCCCGCGGTAGTGGGGATGGCGGCCAGGAATGGTATGGGACCATCCAGGGCGCGGCCGCTGGCGTACTCCAGCAGCGCGCCGGGCTGGCTGACCGCCACGCCCACGGCCTTGGCCGCGTCCATGGGGCTGCCGCCGCCCACGGCGATGAGGGGCCGGCAGCCCTCTTGCTGGTACAGGGCGGCCGCCTCTTGGATCAGGGGTATGGGCGCATCGGGCTGCACCCGGTCGTAGATGGCGTAGGCGATGGACGCCTTTTGCAGCGCCTCCTCCACCTTGGCCACGATGCCCGCGGCCTTCACGCCGGCGTCGGTGACCAGCAGGGCCTTGTCCTTTATGGGCAGCAGCTCGGGCAGCATTTTGATGGAGTCGGGCCCGCAGACGATCTTGCCGGGGTTGAAGTGCTGGAAAACGCTCCAGGGGTCCATGCGCTGCACCTTTCTTGGGCTGGCGCTGGGGCCAGCTCAATCCGTTTATTTATGATCCTTAAATCCGTCCCCAGGGCCGGGGCAGGAACACGTCTTCGTACATCTTCAGGGCGTAGCGGTCGGTCATGCCCGCGATGTAATCGGCCGCGGCCCGCTGGCGCTGGCTCTTGCCCGCGGGCGGGTCAGCGCCCACGTATTGGCTGAACAACGCGTCCTGGCGGGGGTCGGTGAGCACCGCGAACAGCTCGCGCACCATCTTGGAGGCCTTGATGAAGTCCTGGTGCACCTCCATGTTCTCGTAGACCTGGGTGTAGAGGAAATCCCGCAGCCGAGTCATGGCCTCGGCCACCTCCGGGCGCATGGCCAGCACCCCGCCGCCGGCCTGCAGGGTCTGGTTGATCAGGTCCTTGACCATGGTGTCTATCTGGCGGCTCAGGCGGGCGCCCAGCACCTTGACCACCTGCTCGGGCAGCTCCCGGCGCTTGATCACCCCGCCGCGGATGGCGTCCTCGGTGTCGTGGGCGATGTAGGCGATCACGTCCGCCACCCGCACCAGTTGGGCCTCCAGGGTCAAGTTGGCCTCCTGGCCCCGACGGGGCAGGAAGGGACCGCGGCCCTTGGCGTGGGCGGCGATGCCCTGGCGCACCTCGAAGGTGAGGTTCAGGCCCCGGCCCTCCTTTTCCAAGGTTTCTACCACGCGCAGGCTCTGCTCGTGGTGGCGGAAGCCGCCGGGCAGGAGCTCGTTGAGCATGCTTTCGCCGGCGTGGCCGAAGGGAGTGTGCCCCAGGTCGTGGCCCAGGGCGATGGCCTCGGTGAGGTCCTCGTTGAGCCTGAGCGCACGGGCCACGGTGCGGGCGATCTGGGCCACCTCCAAGGTGTGGGTCAGGCGGGTGCGGTAGTGGTCCCCGGTGGGGGCCAGGAACACCTGGGTCTTGTGCTTGAGCCGGCGGAAGGCCTTGCTGTAGAGGATACGGTCTCGATCGTGCTGAAAAGCCGGGCGCAGGCTGCACTCCTGTTCTGGCCTCTGCCGGCCCCGGCTGGCCGCCGAGCGCGCCGCAAAGGGGCTGAACATCTGCTCCTCGCGCCGCTCCATCTCCTGGCGCAGGGTCATTCCGCTCCTCCTTTACAAATCCTCACCCAACAATTAGACTCCCAAGCATGTTCAAGGCAAGGATAATCCACCGTTATCTATTATTGGAGATGCTCACGCCCTTTTTCGTAAGCCTGGGCGTGTTCACCTTCGTGCTCCTGATGGCCAAGATCATGGAGCTGACCGACCTGGTGGTCACCCGCGGTGTGGGCCTGTCGGTGGTGGGCCGGCTGCTGTTGTACACCATGCCCTATTTCCTGGTCTTCACCATCCCCATGGGCACTCTGCTGGCGGTGCTCATCGCCTTTCTGCGCCTATCCACGGACAACGAGATAACGGCCCTCAAGGCAGCCGGGGTGAGCCTGGTTCGGCTGCTGCCGTCGGTGGCGGCCCTGGCCCTGTTCTCCTGGTTTGCCTCCAGCGCCCTCGCCTTCTGGGCCCTGCCCTGGGGCAACAGCAAATTCGAAGACATGGTCTACAAGGTGGCCCAAAGCCAGGCCGACCTGGCCCTGAAGGAGCAGACCTTCCTGGACACCTTCCCCGGCCTGGTGATCTATATTCAAAAGCTGCCCGGCGGGGGCGTGCTCAAGGACGTGTTCATCGTGGACCAGCGCGATCCCAAAAAGCAGCACACTATCGTGGCCAGGCAGGGCAAGTTCTTTCCCGGCAAGACCGGCAAGCTCACCCTGCGCTTGTACGAGGGCTCCATCCACGCGGTGGGCGAAGACCTCAAGTCGGCCCAGACCGCCGGATTTGACACCTACGACGTGACCATGGACGCCGGGGCCTTTGTGGCCCAAAAGCGTTCGGACAAGCACGAAAAGGAGATGTACCTGAGCGAGCTGCTGGCGCTGCGGGCCAAGCTGCCGCCGGACAGCAAGAAACGCTATCTGGTGGACATGGAGCTACTCAAAAAGTTCAGCCTGCCCTTCGCCTCCCTGGTGATGGCCCTGATCGGCCTGCCCCTGGGCATACACTCCAAGAGCGGACGCTCCTGGGGCGTGGCCGTGGCCCTGGGGGTGTTCATGTCCTACTATCTGCTCTTGTCGGCCGCCTGGTCTTTCGGCACCAGTGGCTACTACCCGCCCATGTTGGGCATGTGGGTGCCCAACGTCGTCTTCGCCGGTCTGGGGATGACCATGTTCCGGCGCGAGCTCAAGGAGGCGCCCACGCCGCTGCTGGACACCCTGGAGGCCTTGCCGCGCTTGATCGCCCGGCTGCGCTCCTGGCGGGGCGGGGCGGCCAGCGGGATATAGCCGATGCGCATTCTCTCCCTATACGTGGCCCGCGAGTTTCTCAAGCTGTTCGGCTTCTTGGTGGTGAGCTTCGTGGGCATCTTCAACCTGTTCGACTTCATCGAGAAGGTGGACAACTTCATGGAGGCCAAGGTGGCCACCTCCACCTTGCTTTCCTTTTTCCTGCTGCAGGTGCCCGAGGTCACCGCCTTGATGATCCCCATGGCGGTGCTCATGGCCACGATTATCTCCCTGGGGCTGATGGCCAAGAAGAATGAGATCGTGGCGGTCAAGTCTTCGGGCATAAGCATCTTCCGCTTCACCCTGCCCATCCTGCTGTTCTCGGTGGCCCTGGCCATGGCCGTGGCCCTGATCAACGAGACCGTGCTACCCATAACCAAGGCCCGCACCAACTACATCTGGAACGTGCAGGTGGAGAAGCAGCCGGGCCGGCTGTTCCAGCGGGAGAAGTTCTGGTACAAGGGCCAGAACGCCATCTATCAGGTGGGCTTCTACCAGCCTGAGAGCCAGAGCATGGCCGACGTGACCTGCTACCGCTTCGACAAGGACTTTACCCTGATCGAGCGCCTGGACGCCCGGCGGGCCAGCTACCAGAACGGGCGCTGGGTGTTCTATGACGGCTTGTATCAGCAGCGCCTGCCCGGAGGCGGCTACAACGCCAAGATTTTCAAGAAGCTCTCCCTGAACCTGCTCGAGCGGCCGCAGGACTTCACCCGGATGTCCAAGCCCAGCGAGGAGATGGATCTGGGCGAGTTGGCCCGTTACGTGAGCAAGGTGCAGGCCAAGGGCCTGGACCCCTTGCACCAGCGGGTGGATTTGCAAGCCAAGCTTGCCTTTCCCTTCGTGTGCCTGATCATGGCCATGCTGGGCATCCCCCTGGCCCTGTATAAAGAGCGGGGCCAGGGTCTGCCTTTGGCGGTGGTCCTAGGGCTGGGTCTGTCCCTGCTGTACTGGGTGGGCTTCAGCTACAGCCGCTCCGTCTTCGGCTACTCCGGCGCCCTGCCGCCGATCATCGCCGCCTGGCTGCCCAACGTCTTTTTCGGCCTGACGGGCCTGGCCCTGTTCACCAACCTGCGGCAGTAGGGGCGTCGGGAGAGCAACCCCCGCCCAGACCCTTGCCAGCCGCTGTATCTCGTGAACCAAGCAGGCGTCGCTTACTTGATTCAGTCCTTGCGAGGGCTATCCCCAAGGCTTTAATCACCTAGCCTGTCCACAAAAAAGCCCGCCGGGGTCTCCGGCGGGCAAGGGCCTGTTGGGCTCTGCGGAAGGCTATTTTTCTTCCTGGGGCAGCTTGGTTTCCAGGGCCATTTTGATCTTGTTTTTAAGCTCGGTCAGATCAAAGGACTTGATCACATAGAAGTCGGCCGCGATGGACTTCATGTCCTCCTTGAAGGTGTCGTAGGCCGTGCACAGGATCACCGGCAGGTCGTAAAATTTGTTGCGGATGTCCTGCAACAGGTCCAGCCCGTTATAGTCCACCATCTTGATGTCCAGCACCACCAGATCCGGCTTTTCCTTTGCAATGCGCTCCAGGAGCTGATAGCCGCTGTCAGCGGTTATGACCTCGTAGCCCTCGTCGGCCAACTCCTCGGAATATAGAAACCTGATGTGCTCTTCGTCGTCTACTATAAGGATCTTAGCCATGATCTCTCCTCGCGGGAGGCTTCTAGGTTATCCAGTGCTCAATGAGGTAGGGTTTGGTTTCCTCAAAGACCATGCATTCGTTTTCGATGAACTCCTCGGCCTGCTGGACGCTCATACGCTCGGTCTTGCGCGCGTAGGACAGGGTCTTGCCGAAGTAGAGCGGGATCAACGAGGCCAAGAGCTCCTCGGCGTCGATTACCTTTTTATTATAAGCCACCGCGAAGTCAAACAGCAGCTTGGCCCAGGTCTGGGTGGGGAAGTCGAAATTCTCATCGGGCAGGCCGGCCACCTCCTCCACCTTGTTCATGATGGCCGGGGTCAGCACCGCCCGCCAAACCTCGTGGTACTGGTCAAAGCCGCGGTGGAACTTTTCCGCCAGCACGCCCAGGTTCATCTTGACCGGCGGCGGCATCTCCACTTCGCCCAGGCCGAAGCCGTAGATGGAGGTGGGCTTGGACCACTTGACCCGCATCCAGTAGCCGGCGCTGTGCGCCATCAGGTCAAAGATGGTGCCCACCACCTGGCTGAACATGGGCCCCAGGTCCGCGCCGGGGTCCTTGGCCTTGTGTATCTTGGGCCGGCCCATGAAGGCCTGGCAGATGGGCACATTGTGGTTCACGGCCAGGGTGGTCATCCAGACGTCTATGCCGAAGTGTCTGACCGCATCGGTCCAGGTGGGGCTGGCCAGGTAGACGCGGGCCAGTTCGCCGGAGAATCCGAAGTCGCCGCCGATGGGCTGGCGCACTCGGCGGCCGTACAGGGCCCTGGTCAAAGGGTAGGCGATGGAGTTGGTTATGGTGCCGTCGTACTTGTGGCGCACGTACAGGGGCGCCACGTAGCCGAACTCGTTGAACAGGGGCTCGCCCAGGTGCTTGATCCATTGGGGGGTGATGGACTTGAGGTCCGCGTCCACCACCACCACCGCTTTGGCCCCCAGCTCCACCACCTTGCGGAACAGGTTGTGGAAGTTGTTGCCCTTGCCCCGCACCTCGGGCGGCGTGGAAATGTATATCTGCGGCACGCCCTCGGTCTCGGCGCTGAAGAAGGCCTCCTTGGTGCCGTCGTCAGAGTCGTTGTCGCAGTTGATGATGACGGCGTTTTTATCGCTGAAGTAGCGGCGGAGCCCCCGCGCGGCCTGCGTGGTGGGGTGGGCGATGAGTTCGGCTTCCCGGTAGGACGGGATGGCCACCACCATATCGGCCTGGGTTATGTTGCTGGGGTTCTCCTCGAGGCGCACCTCAGGCATGAGGTCTCCTGTCTGAATGTCCAACTCACCGGAGGTCATAACATAAATTTGGCATAACTGATACGCTATTATCCAGGCAAAGTCAAACCATCTCTGACAAATCACACACTTGACACATGCGCGCCCAGGCAGGCAGTATCGGGTCTGATTAAAAGGCGGCCCATGAGCAGCGAGATGATAATAAACCAGCAGGGTTCACCGTCCGAGGTGGAGGGCTTCTTGGTGGGCCACGCCCAAGACCCGGCCGGCCCCACCGGCTGCTCCCTGGTGCTCTGCCCCCAGGGCGCGGTGGGCGGGGTGCACATGGCCGGCTCGGCCACCGGCACCCGCCAGATGGACGGCTTGCAGCCCTGGCATCTGGTGCCTCTGGTGCACGGGGTGCTGTTCACGGGCGGCTCCTCCTTTGGCCTGGCCGCGGCCGACGGCGCCTCGGCCTGGCTGGAGGAGCAGGGCGTGGGCCTAAGCATGGGGCCCATCAAGATTCCCATCCTGCCCACGGCGGTGATCTTCGACCTGCCCATCACCGGGGGTAAAATCCGTCCCGGACCGGGCATGGGCCGCGCCGCCTGCCAGGCGGCCGCCCGCGGCCCCATGTCCCGGGGCAACGTGGGAGCCGGCTGCGGGGCCACCATCGGCAAGCTTTTCGGCCTGGCCCAGGCCACCAAAGGCGGCCTGGGCGGGGCCTCGCTGAGCGTGGGCCGGCTCCGGGTGGGTGTCATGGCCGTGGTCAATGCCTTTGGCGACGTGCTGGACGAGGAGGGGCGCATCATGGCCGGCGCGCGCACGGCCCCGGAGGCGCACCAGTTCGCGGACACCACGGCCTGGTTTCTGGCCGGCAACCTCCGCCAACCGGGCCAGGCCAGCCACAACACGACCCTGGCCGTGGTGACCACCAACGCCCGTCTGGACAAGAGCCAGGCTTGCAAGGTGGCGGCCATGGCCCACCACGGCCTGGTGCGCACCGTGCGGCCTTGTCACACCACCTTTGACGGCGACTTGGTCTGCGTGTTGGCCACGGGCCAAGTGGAGGCCGACCTCAACGGCCTGGGCATCATGGCCTCCCGCCTGCTGCGCCTGGCCATCTACGACGCGGTGCGTTCGGCCGAGCCCCTGGCCGGCCTGCCCAGCGCCGCCCAATTGACCCCCCAACTTCCGAATTTCCAAGGAGGTAGCCGTGACTAGACGTTTACGTTATTTGGTGTTGGTGGCCGCGGTGGCGGCGCTCATGCTGGCCGGGCCCGGCGCTGCCCAGGCCAAGTTCTTCCAGGAGTGGGGCCTGGCCGCCTTCGGCAACCAGTCCATGGACATTGACAACGGCAACTTGAACGAGGCCGGCCTCCTGTTCCACGTGGCCGCGCCCCTGGTGGACAACAAGGACATCCGGGTGGACTTCCGCCTGGAGGGCCTGCTGGGCACCTTCTGGGACTATGGCAGCGGCGTGGAGGTGGGCGTGATCCCCGGCCTGCGCTTGTACGTGGGCAAGGTGAAAGTGCAGCCCTATCTGGAAGCCGGCATCGGCCCCACCTACAACAGTCTGGATATCCAGGAGTTGGGCATTGGCTTCAACTTCCTGTCCTACGGCGGGGTAGGGCTGCGCCTGCCCCTGGGCGACAAGACCAGCCTGGAGTTCGGCTACCGTCTGCGCCATATCAGTAACGCCGGCCTGGACGACCGCAACCACGGCGTGACCAGCAGCCAGCTTCAGATAGGCTTTGCCATCGCCTTCTGAGGACTGGGGCAGGGGAGGGGCCCGGACCTCCCTTTTGCCAGAACGATCATAAAATTGCGCAGCCCGCCACGGCCACTGATATCGGCCGCGGCGGGCTGCCTTGTTTTGGCGCATGGCTGCAAGGCAGTGGCAGCGGAGTGTTATAAAAACAATTAGATAGTTATGTTTTTTAATATATTAAATTAAATAAGCTATGCAATTTGTTTTTCTAGCTCCACAAATTTATCCTCCAGCTCATACAAGAGCTTTTCCGCCTGGCCCAGCTTCCATCCGCCGATGGCCTCGCTGATCTGGCGGTGCAGGTCAATGATCCCGGGGCCGTGCTCCTGCAGGGCCTGGGCCGTGCCCGGCGCCAGGTCCTTTTCCTGGCTCAGGCGCACCAGATAGGGCACCAGGTCATACAGGGGCGGGTCCTGGCTCAGCAGGGTGTTGTCCAGGCCCGTGAGCGCCCGGTACAGGTTGGGGAAGTCTTTGTCCCAGCCCTTCTTGTACACGCCCTCTACGCGCACCCTAATCTGCTGCCAGCGGCTCATGCCCGCCTCCTGTCCGGGGGGAGCTGGCCAGCCAGTATCTTCCGGGCCACCAGCTCCACCACGTCTATGCCGGCCTGGCGGGGGCCCTGCCGGCCGTACTTTACGTTGAATTCCAGCAATAGGGGCTGGTTCTCCACTACGGCCAGGTCCAGGCCCACCTCGTCCAGATTGGCGGCCCGGGCCGTCTCCACGGCCAGCTCCACGGCCGCGGGCGGCACGTCCCGGAAATCCACCCGCCCGCCCTGGCCCAGATTGCTGCGGAAATCGCCCGGGGCCGGCAGCCGCCAATAGGCGCAGATCGGCTCAAAGCCGATCACCACCGCCCGCAGGTCGCGCTCTATGGGCAGCAACTCCTGCACATAGGCCACCGGGTGCCGGGCCAGATAGGCCTCTAGGTCGTCCTGGCCGCGGATCAAGAATACGCCCCGTCCCAAGGACGAGGCCCGCGGCGTCTTGGCGATGAAGGGGAAGCGGAAGTGATCGCCTATCTGCTCCCGCTGGCGGCCATAAAAGACCCGGGTGCGGGGGTGGGGCAGGCCCAGCAGGTTGAACAGGGCGGTCTGCTTTATCTTGTCGCCCTCGAAAAGGTGGCACTCCAGGGAGGGGAAGATGCGCTTGCCCAGGACCGCCATTTGGGCGGCAAAGGCGTCGGTGGGGTAGTAGATCACCGGCGCCCGGCGGATCAGCTCCCGGTGCGCGGGCGGGTAGTCGGCCAGGTTGGGCCGCAGCCCCAGGGTGATGAACTGGGGGAAGCGCCGCAGGCGGGCGCCGATGGCGACCAGGGGCTGGGGCAATGCTTGCTCGCGCTGGGGCATGAGGAAGCCGGGACGGAGTCGGTCTGTAAGCCGAATTCTGTCTCCGGCCCAATAAGCCGGAGGATGGCCATTCATCTGGGACGCCGGTTGCCCGGCGCCTCAAGCGACCTACCCAGGGGCTTGGACGGGCCATCCTCGAACGCCCCTCTATTTGGTCTTGCACCGGGTGGGGTTTGCCTAGCCTGGGGCGTCGCCGCCCCAGCTGGTGAGCTCTTACCTCACCGTTTCACCCTTACCGCCGCGCCAGGCGCGGAGGCGGTTTGTTTTCTGTGGCACTTTCCGTGGGGTCGCCCCCCCTGGCCGTTAGCCAGCACCCTGCCCTGTGGTGTTCGGACTTTCCTCCGGCCCCCGAAGGGGCCCGCGGCCATCCGGCCGGCTCCGTCCCGGCACCTTTATTATAACCACTTCCGGCTCTCAGCGCCGGTCCATGGCCTGATTGGCCAGCTCGTCGGCCCGGCGGTTGGCCTCCCGGGGCACGTGCATGATGCTCACCCGCCGGAAGCCCTGCAACCGCCGGCAGGCCTCGGCGTACAGGGGCCTGAGCCCCGGGGCCTTGACCTTGTAGGTGCCCTGGAGCTGGCGCACCACCAGCTCGCTGTCCATCTTAATGGTCAGCTCCTGTGCCCCCAGGCGCTGGGCCTCGGCCAGACCCAGGTTAAGGGCCGTGTACTCGGCCATGTTGTTGGTGGCCCGGCCCAGGTAGCGGCATAGGGCGGCCACCTCGCGGCCTTCCGCGTCGTAGAGCACCGCGCCGGCGCCGGCCGGGCCGGGGTTGCCCCGGGAGCCGCCGTCGGCGAACAAGATCAGGCTTGAGGCGGCGGAGGCGCTCACGGCTGGCCCGCGAACTCCTCGGCGTCGGCCCAGTAGATGAGCCGGCGGCAGGAGGGGCAGGTCATGATCTTGTCCATGCGCTGCAGCTCGTTGTACTGCTGGGGCGGGATGCCCATGTGGCAGACGGTGCAGATGCCCTGGCTCACCGGCGACAGGGCCACGCCGTCGCGGGCCTGGCGTATGAAGTCGTATTCCTTGAGCAGGGGGGCCTCCACCTGGCCCACGATCTCGCCCCGCTTGGCCTGCAGGCGGCCCGTTTCCGCCTCCAGGTCCAGATAGCGCTTGTCCAGCACCGCCCGCTGCTCATTGGCTTCGGCGCTGGCCTGGGCGAATCTTTCCTTGAGCGCGGCCACCGTGGCCTCCAGCTTTTCCTGGCGCTCCATCACCTCCAGCAGCTGGTCATCGTTGTCCTTGAGGGCGTCTTTGTTGTCGTCTATCTCGGCGTTGGCCGCCTGGTACTCCCGCTGGGTCTTGGCCCCCATCAAGCGGTTCTCGGTGCGGCGCAGGCGGGCGCGGATGTTGTCGGTGATCTCCTCCAGGTCCCGGCGCCGTCTGAGCAGCTCATCCAACTCGTCCTGGTTCCGGTCCAACTCGGCCTTGCAAGCCGCCTCGGCCTGGCTGAGCGCGGCCAAACGGCCGGGGATGGTTTCTTTTTCCTGGCCCAGGTCGAACAGGGTCTTGTCCAGGATTTGCAGGCGGATCAAAAGGTGTATCTGTTCGAGCAAGGTTTAGTCCCTCCTTTAGGAGACCGGCCGCCAGGGATCCTCCCCGGCGGTCCAGGGTGTCACTGTGCAGTGCAGGCCGCGGGCGGCTGTAGCCTGGGCCAGGCGCTGGGCCCAGGGCTCCACGATCACCGCCTCGGTCTGGTAATGGCCCAGGCAGATCAGGCCCAGGCCCAGGTCCGCGGCCTGCTGGGCCGCATG
This sequence comes from Desulfarculus sp., assembly GCA_003605055.1. Lineage (GTDB taxonomy): Bacteria > Desulfobacterota > Desulfarculia > Desulfarculales > Desulfarculaceae > Desulfoferula. Next base: position 45,592 of record QZKP01000011.1, on the reverse strand, counting down.
GTGCCGCGCTTCGCCGGTGACCAGCACCTGGGCGCCGGCCTGGGCCGCCTGGGGTAATAGGTCGCCGCCCGAGCCGGCCACCACCGCCACCCGTTCCAGCTTGGGCGGCAGCGCGCCGGCCACATGCGCCCAGCCGGCGCCCAACTCAGCCGCGGCCCGGGCGGCAAAGGCCCGGCCGTCCTGGGGCGCGGCCAAGCGGCCCACCCGGCCCAGGCCAAAGCCGGCCGGCGGCTGGGCCAGGGGGTACACGTCAAAAGCCGGCTCCTGGTAGGGATGGACCTCACGCAGGGCGGCCAGGGCCGGCGCTAGGCGGCCCCGGGGTAGGATCACCTCCAGGCGCAGCTCCTCCACCTGCTGGTGCCGGCCGGGGCTGCCCAGATAGGGCCTGCCGTCCGGCGGGGCCAGGTAGGCGCCCAGTCCCTGTCCCACGAAAGAGCAGTCGCGGTAGTCGCCGATGCGGCCGCCACCCGCGCCAAACAGGGCCCGGCTGACCGGCTCCATGGCCTCGGGGGGCGCGAACACCACCAGCTTGACCTGGCCGCCCGCCCCGGCCGGGGCAAAAGGCCTGGTCTGCACCAGGCCCAGCCGGGCCGCCAGGGCGTCGTTGACCCCGCCCGGGGCCGCATCCAGATTGGTGTGGGCCGCGAACAGGGCCAGGCCGGCCTGGGCCGCGCGCAACAGCCGGGCCGTGGCCGGGTCATCCGTGCGCAGCCGCTCCAGGGAGCTGAATAGGGGCGGGTGGTGCAGCAGGAGCATCTGCACGCCCTGGGCCAAGGCCTGGCCCAAAATCCCCGGCCCCAGCTCCAAGGCCGTCCAGACCTTGGCCGCCGGGGCCCCGGGCTCGCCCAGCAGGAGCCCCACCCGGTCCCAGTCTTGCGCAGTCCAGGCCGGGGCCCAGTCTTCCATGATCTGGATCAGGTCGCTAACGCGGGCTGTGGCTTGTGTTTCGCTCATGCACCAAAGAAGCGGGCACCCTCGCAGGGGCGCCCGTCAAGAAGCCTTAAGCAGGAGAGCGTTTTTCCGCCTCACCGGGGGGCCAGGCTTTTATGCGCGCTCCCATCAGGCGTTCTCCTGTCATGTTTTGGTGGGCCCACCTGGCCTCGAACCAGGGACTATCCGGTTATGAGCCGGAGGCTCTACCAACTGAGCTATGGGCCCATCGCGACCGGACTTGCTATTATGGCCCCGGCCCCAGGCCCTGTCAACCCGAGCCCGGGCCACGGCGAAAGGCCAGCGCTAGTCCTCGAAGTTGCCCTGGGGGCCCTTGTCGCTGGTGAGTTGGGCTGCCTTCTCCTTTATCTTTTCCGGCGTCCATTGGGCCGGGTCCTCTATGCGCGAGGCCTTGGGCCCCAGGTCGTAGCCGCCGGCCTTTAGGACGGCGGCAATGGCCAGGGGCGCGGTGTCGGCCGCGTTGAACACGTTTACCAGCAGGTCGTAGACGAACTCCTCCACCGCAGCCGCCATGCGCATGCGCACCGAGGCCGGCAGGCCCAGCAGCTTGTTCTCAAAGGGCAGGTTGAGCTTCTTGTAGTCGCCGGCCTTCCAGCCCTGCTTGACGGCGTAGCCTTGCATGGCCTGCCACATGGCCCCGGTCACGCCCGCCTCGGCCAGCTTGATGAACTGGCCGTCCGCGTCCAGTTCGGCATTGCCGTATTCGTTGACCTTCACCCCCCAGGTGAGCATCTGCAAGGCCGTGGCCACGTTGGCCTTGGTAGTGCGGGTCTCCTGGGCGATGCGGCGCAGGCGCTCGCTGGTGTTGCCGCTGGTGCCGTGCTGGGCGCCGGAGACCTGGTATTTCTCCAGGGTCTTGTGAATCCGGGCGGTGAGCTCCACCTGGATGCCCTGGTCGGCGGTCTGGATGCCGTGGGCGGTGCCGTTGTTCAGGGCGATCCAGTCCGGGAAGATGCCGTGCGCGTTCAGGCCCTGGATAAGGAACAGGGCCTCCTCCTTGGTGGAGAGCCCCTCCTTGCCCTTGATCTCCCCGGACTCGGTCTCCAGGCCGGCCCAGCGGGGTACGTACGGGTTCAGCGCGATGCTGGCCAGGAGGTTCTCGTCGTCGGGCAGGTGCGAGGCGTCTATGGCGATGGAGGTGATGCCGGCCTCGAACATGGAGGGTATCTCCAGCTTGGCCGACTCTACGTCGGCCGGGCCCTTGATGCCGTAGTGGTCGGCGTGAATGGCCACCGGCACGGTGATGCCCAACTCGTTCATCACCGCGTCGGCCTGGCGGGCCAGGTTCCAGTAGTTGGGGGCGCAGTAGGCGCTGGCGCCGCCTTCGCTCTTGGCAATCTCCAGGATGACGGCCGCGTTGGCCCGCTGGGCCGCCGCCAGCGCCCCGCGTATCACGAAGTGGTTGCGGCCGTTGGCGGCGATGGTCATGGCCTTCCCCTTGGCCAGCAGGGCCCGGTCAATCACCTTGCCGCTGACGATCAGGCCTCGGGAGTTGGGGAAGAGCTTGCGTATGTTGGGCGGCCGGCCCACCTGCAGGGCGCGGGCAAAGTCGTCGGCATAGCTGGCGGACATACACCCCTCCTTTCCGTCTCGGGGGTTAAGAAGCGATCAAAGACCGTCGCTGGCTGAGCCGTGCGGTTCTATTATAACTTTGACGCATTCATGCTCCGTGGGCGCGCACACCGCGGCGAAACCCTCCTGCACCTGCTCCAGGCTCAAGCGGTGGGTGATGAGCCGGCCCACCGGCACGCTGCCCGCGGCGATGAGCCTGAGGGCCTGGTCGCAGTCATAGGGCGCGCCGGCGTAGGTGCTGGTGAGGTTCACCTCGGTTCGCCAGAAGATGTCGTTGATGGCCGCGGGCAGGGCCGCCCCCTCGGCCGCGCCCGAGAACATCAGAACCGTGCCGCCCCTCTCCACGCACTTCAGGGCCAAGGGGATGAAGCCCTCGAAGCAGATGATCACCAGGTCGGCCAGATAGCCCTGGTTCATCTCCCGCAGCCGCTGGGGCAGGTCTTCTTCCGCGGTCAGGGCCTGCCGGGCGCCCATCTCCCGCGCCTTGGCCAGGCGGAATGGGATGGTGTCCGCAGCCACCACCAGCCCGGCGCCCAGGGCCCGGGCCAGACCTATGTGCAGCAAGCCGGAGATGCCCGCCCCCAGCACCAGCACGGTCTGGCCCGGCCGCAGGCCGGCCCGGCGCTGGCCGCGCAGCACGCAGGCCAGGGGCTCCATGAACGAGGCCTCGGCATAGGACAGGTGCGGAGGGATGACAAAGCAGCCGCGGTCCACATTGATGGCCGGCACCCGGATGTATTCGGCAAAGCCGCCGGGGTCAAAGTGGGTTCCCTGCAAGAGCATCGCGCACATGGTGTGCGCGCCCTTGAGGCAGTAGTGGCAGGTGTTGCAGGGCACGTGGTGGGTGGCCGCCAGACGCTCACCGATCTTGAAGCGAGTGGTGCCCGGTCCCAGCTCCACCACCTCGCCGGCTACCTCGTGGCCCAGCACCAGGGGCACCTTGTCCCGGCGGTACCACTCCATGACGTCGCTGCCGCAGATGCCGCTGGCCCGCACCTTCAAGAGCAGCTCGCCCGGCCCAGGCCGGGGCGCCTCCATCTGCTCCAGCCGCACGTCCCGGTTGCTGTAGTACATGCACACCTGCATGACCCTGCCTCGTCCTAGCTGCGGCTCTCCTGCTTGAACAGATCCAGGGCCTGTTTGGGCTTGAGACCGCCGTGGATGATCTGGTTGAGGGCCTGCATCATGGCCCGGGGGTGGGGGTGCTGCCAGACGTTGCGCCCCAGGTTCACGCCGATGGCGCCCTTGTCCAGGCCGTCATAGACGAACTCGAACACCTCCAGCTCGGTCTCGCACTTGGGCCCGCCGGCCATGACCACCGGCACCGGGCAGCCGTTGGTGACCTTGTCGAAGTCCTCCGCCGCGTAGTAGGTCTTGACCACCTTGGCCCCCAGCTCCGCGCAGATGCGGCAGCTAAGGGCCAGGTAGCGGCTGGTGCGCTTGGCCAGCTCCTTGCCCACCGCGGTCACGGCCATCACCGGGATGCCGTAGTCCTCGCAGGCGTCCACCAGCTCCGTGAGGTTGGCCAGGGTCTGCTTCTCGTACGGCGTGCCGATGAACACGCTCACCCCCACCGCGGCCACGTTCAGGCGCAGCATGTCCTCCACCGAGGTGGTGAGGATCTCGTTGGCCAAGTCTTCGCCCACCACGCTGGTGCCGCCCGAGACCCGCAGGATCACCGGGGTGTCCAGGTCCGGGTCCACGCAGGCCCGCAGCGCCCCGCGGGTGACGAACAGGCCGTCGGCAAAGGGCAGCAGCTCCTGGATGGTCTCCCCGGGCCTCTCCAGGCAGCGGGTGGGCCCCTGGAAGTAGCCGTGGTCAATGGGCAGGAACTGGCAGCGGCCGTCCGGGCCTATGAGCCGGGACAGCCGGTTGCGCATGCCCCAGTCCAGGTGGTCGCAGCCCTTGATGGCCTTGCCCCCTGTGGGGGCCTGGGCCGCGGCCATCTGGCCGGGACCCCGGTCCTCCAGGATTCCTTCTGCGTCGGCCATGGTTTGTCCTCCTGGCGATTAAACGCTAGCCTAGAACTTGTCCGTATGGGTGAACTCGGCCACCTCGCGCCGGGGCGGCGCCTTGACCTCCTGGTCCGGATAGCCCATGGGGATCATGGCCACTACTTCGCAGCCCTCGGGCACGCTCAGGGCGCGCCGGCAGGCCTCGTGGTCGAACAAGCCCACTACCACCGTGCCCAGGCCCAGGTCCCGGGCGGCCAGGCACAGGCTCTGGGTGGCGATGCCCAGGTCGAACATGAACCAGTCGCCGAACTTGGTGGTGACCTGGCCGTGGTAATAGCCGCTGGCCTGCAGCTTGGCGCACATCACCAACAGCACCGGCGCGGCCACCAAGGCCTTGGTGGCCGGGTTGCCCTTGGCCAGGCTGGCCTGCAACTGCTCCCGGATGGCCGGGTTCTTGACCACCACCACCTCCCAGCACTGGGTGTTGGCCCAGGATGGGGACCAGCGCACCGCCTCCAGGACCTGGTTCAGGTCCTGGGCCGAGACTGGTTTGTCCTGGAATTTTCGTATGCTCCGGCGGGACTTGAGGGTCTCATTGAACTCCATGCTTTTCACTCCCATTAGCAAACGCCGCTCAAGCTGGATCAGCTTCCTGGAAGCAAACTACCATATTCCGGGCCCGCTGCCAAAACCTGCCTGGGGCTGCCCGGGAGGGCCAAAACAACGTTGTCCGCGGCCAAAGGCGCGTAGTACCATGTGGCTGCCTTGGCGGGGCCGGTCTTGCCCGGAGACCCGAAAAGTATGAGTTTGTGCTATGGTCGGCCTGGTCCTCATCTTGGGCCGGGCGCACTTGGATTTGGGCACAGAGAGGTCGAGACATGGCTATAGTGACCATATCACGTCAGGTGGGCAGCTTTGGAGAGGAGATCGCCAAGCAAGTGGCCGCGGAGTTGGGCCTGCGCCTGGTGGGCTATCAGGAAATGCACCATTTGCAGACCGAATGCGACCCGGAGTTCAAGAAGGCCTGCCAGGCCTTTGAGTCCGAGGCCGGCGGCGGATTCCTGGAGCGCCTGTTCTTCCGGGAGCCGGCCAACACCGCCATGTTCGCGGCCCTGGTCTATGAGTTGGCCGCCGGCGGCGACCTGGTGATCTTGGGCCGGGGGGCCCAGATCGTGCTGGGCGGTCAACCGGCGGTGGTCCGGGTGCGGGTGGTGGCGCCCACCAGGACCAGGGTCCAGCGGGTGCAGCAGCGCTTCGGCACCAGCGGCGAGGAGGCGGCGGAGTTCATCAGCCGGGTGGACAAGCAGCGCCGCTCTGTTATAGAGAGCGTCTTCCACAAGGACCTGGCCGACTGGTCCCTTTACGACCTGGTGATCAACACCGCCGTGTTGACCCCGGAAGTGGCCGCCACCCTGATCTGCGCGGCGGCCAAGGGCCTGGGTCCCACCAGCCCGGAGCAGAAAGAGCAGTTCGCCTGCCTGGCCTTGGCCAAAAAGGTGGAGGCGGCCATCAAGAAGAAGCTGCCCACCACCCCCTACCGCGACCTGGTGGTGGACAGCGTCCAGAGGGGGCGGCTGCTGCTCACCGGCGTGGTGCAGGACAAGGCGGCCAAGCAGACCGCCGAGAGAATCGCCCGCGGGTATCCCGGGGTGGAGTCAGTGGACAATCAACTCAAGACCACTGAGTTGAGTTTTTAGACCCAGTGCAGCCCTCTGGGAGGAGGGACGGGCCGTAGTTGGCCCGGCGCGTTAAGAAAAGGGAGCCTGATCTATGGCCGAGCTATTGTGGAAACCCTCTGCGGAGCGAATCGCGGACGCCAATCTGACCCGCTTCATCGGCTTCGTGAACCAAAAGTACGGCCAGTGCTTAAAGGACTACTTTGACCTTTACGACTGGTCCATTGCTGACATCCCGGCCTTCCAGGGCGCCATATGGGAATTCTTCCAGGTCATCCACTCCCAGCCCTACAAGCAGGTGGTCAGCGGCCTGGACAAGATGCCCGGCGCCACGTGGTTCCCCGGCGCCAGGCTCAACTTCGCCCAGAACCTGCTGCGCTACCGGGACCAGCAGCCGGCCATAGTCTTCCGCTCCGAGCCGGGCGGCCGGCGCAGCCTGACCTATGCCGAGCTTTACGACCAGGTGGCCCGCCTGTCCGCGGCCCTGGAGACCATGGGCGTGGGCCCCGGCGACCGGGTGGTGGGCTTCATGCCCAATATGCCCGAGACGGTGGTGGCCATGCTGGCCGCGGTGAGCCTGGGGGCCATCTGGTCCTCCTGCAGCCCGGACTTCGGCTTCCAGGGAGTGATGGACCGCTTTGGCCAGATCCAGCCCAAGGTGCTGTTCGCGGCCGACGGCTACTTCTATGGCGGCAAGACCTTCGACTCCCTGGAACGGGTGGCGCGGGTCAAGGCCGAGATCAAGAGCATCGAGAAGGTGGTTGTGACGCCCTTCACCCGGGACACCCCGGACCTGGGCGGGGTGCCCGGCGCGGTGCTGTTCGGCGATCTGCTGGGCTCGGGCCCCGCCCCGGTGCTTACCTTCGCCCAGATGCCCTTTGACCATCCCCTGTACATCCTATATTCCTCGGGCACCACCGGGGTGCCCAAGTGCATGGTGCATGGCGCGGGCAACACCCTGGTGCAGCACCTCAAGGAGCTGGCTCTGCAAAGCGACGTCAAGCGGCAGGACAAAATCTTCTACTTCACCACCTGCGGCTGGATGATGTGGAACTGGCTGGTCAGTTCGCTGGCCCTGGGGGCCACCATCCTCTTGTTCGACGGCTCGCCGTTCTGCCCCGGCCCGGAGGTGCTCTGGCAATTCGCCCAGGACGAGGGCATGACCATATTCGGCACCAGCGCCCGCTATCTGGCGGCCATCGAAAACGAGGGCCTCAAGCCCAGGGAAAAGTTCGACCTGTCCCAGCTTAAGGCAGTGCTCTCCACCGGCTCGCCGCTGTCCATCGAGAGCTTCCGCTACGTGTACCGTGACATCAAAAAGGACCTGTGCCTGTCCTCCATCTCCGGGGGCAGCGACTTGGTGGGCTGCTTCGCCCTGGGCAATCCCATCGGCCCGGTGTATGCCGGCCAGTTGCAGGCCCGCGGCCTGGGCATGGCCATGGAGGCCTGGGACGCCCAGGGCAAGCCGGTGGTGGGCGAAAAGGCCGAGCTGGTCTGCGTGCATCCCTGGCCCTCCATGCCCATCATGTTCTGGAACGACCCGGACGGCAGCAAGTACCGCGGGGCCTACTTCGAGGTCTGGCCCAACGTCTGGTTCCACGGCGACTTCTGCGAGGTGACGCCCGAGGGCGGAGTGATCATGTACGGCCGCTCCGACGCCACTCTCAATCCGGGCGGCGTGCGCATCGGCACCGCCGAGATCTACCGCCAGGTGGAGAGCATGCCCGAGATCGCCGACAGCCTGGTGATCGGCCAGGACTGGGATAATGACGTGCGGGTGCTCCTGTTCGTGAAGCTCAACCCGGGCGTGATCCTGGACGAGGCCCTGGTCAAGAAGATCAAGACCACCATCCGCACCAACTGCACCCCGCGCCACGTGCCGGCCAAGGTCATCGCCATCGCCGACATCCCCTACACCATCAGCGGCAAGAAGGTGGAGCTGGCGGTGCGCAACGTGATCCACGGCCGGCCGGTGCTGAACAAGGACGCCCTGGGCAACCCCCAGGCCCTGGACCTGTACGCGGACCTGAAGGAGCTGAAGAGCTAAGGCCTGGAAGCTGAAAAGACCAGTTGGGGGCAGCGTCGTGTAGGCGCTGCCCCCAGTTATTTGGTGGCTGGTTTAGCTGCGCCTCCAGGTTGAGGTGCCGTCGGAATCGATCAGCCGAAGGTTGTTGGCGTCCACGAATTGAACTGTCGAAGAGGAGGAGGCTCCGCCTCCATTGGGGGTTATTACGAGCGTCGAGCCCGACAGGCTCCATTGCCCAGTAACTATCACACCATTTAACTGTGTCGCCTGTACGGTGCCCCCGCTGCTATTGCCGCTAAAGGTGATTCTTGTTGCTGAGGAGGGCGAATTTGTCGCGCTGGTTCTCTGCCAGGTACCTACAAGAGAGTTACCCGAGGAAGAACCACTGTCGGACGAGCCCCCTCCGCCGCCGGAACAGCCCAGACCCAGAAACAGCATGGTCAGGATTAAGGCCAAGCAAAAAATACGATTCATAAAGTCACCCCCTTTACCCGAGGAGTCCTCTGTCACCAGGCGTCATACAATGCAGACCATATCTCATGATGTTTATAAGTAGTCAAAATTGCCTAAAAGGATAGTTTAAGTATCCCTGGGCCACAAAGTACTACTTAAAAGTAGTAAAAGTCAATAAAAAACTTTATATAGAAGGTTTTTACCGATGGCTCAGCTTCGGTAAACTAATAACAAAATGCAACTTGGGGGATATTAGGATTGAAACCAGGATATTAGGACTGCAATCAAACGTCATGCGTCCTGGGGGGACGGAGACGCGTTCACCCCATGGAATATAGCCCCACAGAGATGAGAAAGATGCTCGGCCGCCGCGTTCGCGACCTGCGGACCAGCCGAGGGATGACCCAGGAGGAGTTAGGCGAGTTAGCCAATATAAATTACAAGTATCTAGGCGGGATAGAGCGCGGGGAGAGAAATCCCAGCCTAGAAAACTTGGCCCGTATTGCCAGCGGGCTGGGTGTGAGGCTGAGAGATCTTTTTGTCCTTGAGCATGAGATCCCCACCCTAAGCGGGCTTAAGGCGCATGTTGCCGAAACCCTGGCCTCTGCCGACGAAAAGAAGCTCAGGCAAGTCGCTCGCCTGCTCGATGCCCTTCTCGAATAGGTCCAATCCCTGCCGTACCAAGTTCGCCGCCACGTTTTCATTTCTTGTTTGGGTACTCAGTCCAATCCTTCCGCGTAAATCTCCAGCACGTGTCGCACCGCCACCCGCTCCCCGGCCTGGGAGAGCATGTCGCTGATGTGAAGCATGCAGGCCGGGCAGGAGGTGGCCACGGTCTGGCAACCGCTGGCCTTGATGTTGGCCAGCTTGCGCCGGCCCATAGCCGCGGACAGCTCGTAGTGGTGCAGGCTGAAGCTGCCGCCCATGCCGCAGCAGGAGTCCGGCGCCGCCATCTCCTTTAGCCGCCAGCCGGGGCTGGCGGCCAGCACCTGGCGCGGCTGGCTGGTCACGTCCAGGGAGTTGTGCAGATGACAGGGGTCGTGGTAGGTCAGCGGCCGTCCGCCGTCGGCCGCGGCGAGCCCTCCGGCCACCAGGCCGGTCTCCACCAGGAACTGGCTCACGTCCCGGGTCTTGGCGGCCAGGGCCCGCACCTGGGCCTGCTGGGCCGCGGTCAGGTCTCGGCCCATGAGGGGCCACATGCGCCGGATGGTGGCCGCGCAGGTGGCGCAAGCGGTGAGCAGGTAATCGAATCGCTCGGGCCGGAAGCGCGCCAGGTTGTGGGCCAGCAGCCGGTGGAAGGTCAGGCTCTCGCCCGCGGAAAGGGCTGGGATGCCGCAGCAGGCCTGCAAGGCCGGCAGCTCCACGCCCACGCCGTGGTGCGCCAGGACCTTGAGCGCGGCCTGGCCCACCGCGGGGTAGAGCTTGTCGATCAGGCAGCCCACGAAAAAGCCTACCCGCAGGCCCGAGGCGCCGGGCGCGGTGTGCAGCTCCGGCGTCTGGCGGTGCAGGGGTTCCGGGGCCAGGCAACGGAAGTGGCGCGGGCCAAAGGGCGATACCAGGCGGGAGCAGGAGGTGCCCAACAGCTCGTCCGCGGGCCGGGCCAGGATGGCCTGCCAGGGCGAGGCCAGGGCCAGCAGGCGGTTGAACCGGGCCGGCCGGGACAGGAGCCCCCGGAACACCAGCTTCTGGAGCGGACTCAGGCCCAGGTAGCCAGTGAGCAGGGCCCGGGCCTTCAGAAATATGTCCAGCACCTTGACCCCGCTGGGGCAGTGGGCCGCGCAGGCCCCGCAGAGCAGGCAGCGCTGCAGGCGCTCCTGCACGCCGGCCGCGTCGCGCAACATCTCCTGGGCCAGGCCGTCCAGCAGGGCCAGCTTGCCCCGGGCCACGTCCGCCTCGCGGCCGGTCTGGCCGTAGAGCGGGCACACGGCCTGGCAGAAGCCGCAGCGCATGCAGGTGATGAGCTGGTCTTCCAGCTCGGCCAACAGCGCGGCCAGGCGGCGCGGGGAGGCCAACCTCAGCCCCCGATGGCCTTGCCGGGGTTGAGGATTCCCTTGGGGTCCAGGGCGGCCTTGAGGCGGCGGGACCAGGCGATGGTGGCCGGCCCCACCTCGTCGGCCAGGAAGCGCACCTTGGTCAACCCCAGGCCGTGCTCGCCCGAGAGGGTGCCGCCCAGGGTCAGGGCCCGCTCGAAGATGGCCTCCACGGCCGCGGCCACCCGCTGGCGCTGGTCCGGGTCGCGCTTGTCATAAACGATGGTGGGGTGCAGGTTGCCGTCGCCGGCGTGGCCAAAGGTGCCGATGGTCAATTGGCATTTGGCTGCGATCTCGGTCAGGGCCGCGATCATGGCCGGAATCTGGCTGCGGGGCACGGTGGCGTCCTCCAGCCAGATGGAGGGCTTGAGCCGGGCCAAGGCCGGGATGGCCGCCCGCCGCGCTTCCCAGATCTTGTCCCGCTGGGCTGCGTCCTGGGCCATTTGCACCCTGGCCCCGTGCTGCCGGCATATCTCCTGCACCCGGGCCGCCTCCTCCTCCACCTGGGCCGGGTGCCCGTCCACCTCGATCAACAGCAGGGCGGCCGCCTCCCGGGGCAGGCCCGCCCGGCTGTAGTCCTCCACGGTGCGGATGGTGAAGTTGTCCATGAACTCCAGGGTGGCCGGCAGGATGCGGGCCGCAATGATCGCTGCCACGGTCTCGGAGGCGTCTTGCATGCGCTCATACACCGCCACCATAGCCTTGGCCGCGGCCGGCGGGGGGATGAGCTTTAAGATGATGCGGCCGAATACGCCCAGGGTGCCCTCGGAACCCACCATGAGCCCGGCCAGGTTGTAGCCGGTGACGCACTTTACGGTGCGCGCGCCGGTGTGCACCAGGTTGCCTTCGCTGTCGAAAAAGCTCAGGCCCATCACGTAGTCCCGGGTGACGCCATACTTGAGGCCGCGCAGGCCGCCGGAGTTCTCGGCCACGTTGCCGCCCAGGGTGGAGACCGCCTGACTGCCCGGATCGGGCGGGTAGAACAGGCCGTGGGCCAGGGTCGCGGCGAAGAGCTGGGCCGTGACCACCCCCGGCTCCACCACTGCGTACATGTCCGCCTGGTTGATCTCGATGATGCGCTTCAGGGCGCTGGTGAGCAGCACCACGCCGTCCGGCCGGGGGATGGCCCCGCCGCTGAGGTTGGTGCCGGCCCCGCGCACGGTCAGGGGCAGGCCTTCTTCGTGGCACACCTTGACGGCCCGGCCCAGGTGCTCCAGAGTCTGGGGCCGCAGGGCCAGCCAGGGAGCCTGGCCGGGCAGGCCGGCCGCGTCGTAGGAGTAGGTGAGCAGGTCTGACTCCTGCGTAAAGACGCTTTCCACGCCCAGGATGTCGGCGAACTTTTTGATCAGGGCCTGGTCGCGCATGGCCTCTCCCGTTGGGCTTGCCCGGCAGTGAACGGCTTTTTAATATTAATGCAAGGCCCCTGTTTTGGAAACGGTTCTTGTTTGTTAGATAAACGCCGCGCCTTCTGCTAAGATACAAGGCCTTGCACGCGGGGAGGGCGCATGAGGCTTGAGTCTTTGCAGGACCAGTTTCAGCAAAGGATCGCCGTAGTGGGCGGGCGGGCCCAGACCGTGCCGGACCTGGAGGCGGCTTTGGGCTACGTCGTGCGCCTCACCCAGGAGTTGGGCGGCCGCACCCTGGCCGCGCCGGGCTGGGGCCAGGCGGAGCTGGAGCGCATCCAGGCCGTGGGCCAGCAGGCCGGCCTGGAGGTGTTCAGCCAGGGCCTGCGCGCCCAGGCCAAGAACATCTTCTGCGGCTTCACGCCCGCGGACTGGGGCGTGGCCCAGACCGGCACCCTGGTCATCGACTCGCTCAACGAGGATCTGCGCCTGGCCACCATGCTCTCCGAGGTGCACGTGGCCGTGCTGCCCGCGGCCCGCCTGCGGCCGGACCTACCTTCGTTGCAAGATGAGCTTGGGGGCATATTGCAGCGGCCCCAGGCCTACCTGGCCATGATCACTGGCCCCAGCCGCACTGGGGACATTGAGTTGATCCTGACCATGGGCGCGCACGGACCTCGGCAGGTGCACGTGTTGATATTGGAGGCGGCCGCGTGAGGTCCACGCCAGCGGACAGCAGGCAATATCGCGCCCAGTTGCGCCGGGCCCTGGACAACCAGTTCCTGCGCCAGACCCTGGCCGGCTTCGCCGCGCGCAACCGTCAGCAACGGGCCGAGACCTTTGCGGGCCTGGACTTCGCGGCCCTGGCCCAAGAGGTGGCCCGCATCAAGGACGACAGCCTGTCCCGGCTGCCGGAGCTGTACCAGCAGTTCAAACAAGCGGCGGAGGCCGGAGGCGCCCAGGTTCACCTGGCCGCGGACGCGGCCGAGGCCAACCGCATCATCGCCGACATCGCCAAAAAGGCCGGCTGCCAGCGCCTGGTCAAGTCCAAGTCCATGACCAGCGAGGAGATATTCCTCAACGATTACCTTGAGGCCCAGGGCCTCACCGTGACCGAGACGGACCTGGGCGAATGGATCATCCAATTGCGGGGGGAGGGGCCCTCGCACATGATCGCCCCGGCCATCCACCTGTCCCGGCAGGAGGTGGCCCAGCTTTTCAGCCGGGTCACCGGCCGGGAGTTGGACCCGCAGAACGTGGAAGGCCTGGTGGAGGTGGCCCGCCAAGAGCTGCGCCAGGCCTTTTTGTCCGCGGACATGGGCATCAGCGGGGGCAACTTCTGCCTGGCCGACAGCGGCGCCATAGGCATCGTCACCAACGAGGGCAACGCCCGCTTGGTGACCACCCTGCCGCGGGTGCACGTGGCTCTGGTGGGTCTGGAGAAGCTGGTGCCGGACCTGGGCTCGGCGCTGACCATCCTGAGCCTGCTGGTGCGCAACACCGGGATGGGCCAGCCCATCAGCGGCTACGTGACCTGGATCAGCGGCGCCGTGCCTTGCGCCACCGGAGCGGACGGCCGCAAAGAGATGCACGTGGTTTTTCTGGACAACGGCCGCCTAGCCCTGTCCCAGGACCCGGTGTTCAAGGAGGCCCTGCGCTGCATCCGCTGCGGGAGCTGCGCCAACGTCTGCCCGATCTACGCCAAGGTGGGCGGGCACAACTACGGCCACGTGTACATCGGAGCCATCGGGCTGATCCTGACCTACTTTTACCACGGCCGGGAAAACGCGCGGGCCCTGGTCAAGAACTGCCTCAACTGCCAGGCCTGCAAGGCGGCCTGCCCGGCGGGCATTGATCTGCCGCGGCTGATCAAGAAGACGGCCGGCCTAGTGCTGGCCCAGGAGCCGCGGCGGCCGGCCAAGAACCGGCTGCTGGCCGCGGTGCTCAAGAACCGGCGCCTATTCCACTTCCTGCTGCGGCGGGCCTACCTGACCCAGAAGCCCCTGGCCCGCGGCGAGAGGCTCATCCGACACTTGCCTTTCTTCTTCGGCCGCGAGCAGGGCTTCCGCAGCCTGCCGGTGGTGGCCCGCCGCCCCCTGCGCGACCGCTGGCCGGAGCTGGCGCGGCCCGAAGCAAAACCCCACCTGCGCGTGGCCCTGTTCGGCGGCTGCCTGGTGGATTTCGTCTACCCCGAGCAGGCCGAGGCCTTGCTGCGGCTGCTGCGCGGCCGCGGGGTGCGCCTGGACTACCCCCTGGAGCAGACCTGCTGCGGCCTGCCGGCGCTGATGATGAGTGAGGAGGAAACGGCCCGGGAGGTGGCCGTGCAGAACCTGCGCGCCCTGGACCCGGCCGAGCATGACTACGTGCTGACCCTGTGCGCCTCCTGCGGTTCGCACCTCAAGGAGAACCTGCCCAGGCTCCTGGAGGGTGCGGCCGGCCTGGCCGTCCAGGCCCGGCAACTGGCGGGCAAGGTCATTGACTTCAGTTCGTTCATGGTGGACGTGCTGGGCGTGGAGCCGGCGCTCGGGGGCAGCGGAGCCCAGGCCGCCTACCACGCGCCCTGCCATCTCTGCCGGGGTCTGGGCGTGCAGCGGGCGCCGCGGGAGCTGCTCCGGGCCGCCGGCTACCAGTACCTGCCCTATGCCGAGGAGGAGGTGTGCTGCGGCTTCGGCGGCTCCTACTCCCTGGAGTTCCCGGAGCTGTCGGCGGCCATTCTAGAGAGCAAGCTGGATCAGGTGGCCGCCACCGGCGCGGAGCTGCTGGTCACCGACTGCCCGGGCTGCGTGCTGCAACTGCGCGGCGGCTTGGATCAGCGGCGCTCGCCCATCCAGGTCCTGCACATGGCCGAGGCCGCGGCCGCCGCCCTGGACAAACCGCGCGCCTAGACCCGGCCGCCGGCCTACAGGCTCATCTTCTGAGGTGGGCGCACCACCACCAGCAGCATCTTGAAGCGCTGCTCGGCGTCCAGGGCGTGGGGCTTGCCCGCGGGCATAGCCACCACCGGCCCGGTTCGGGCGTAGATTTGCTCGCCGGCGATGGTGATGCGGGCCTCGCCGTCCAGGATCAGCACCAGGGCGTCGGCGGGCACGGTGTGGGCGCTGATGCCCTCGCCCTGGTCAAAGGCGAACAGGGTCAGGCTCAGGAAGGGGTTCTGGGCAAAGGTGCGGCTTACCACCTGACCCGGCTGATACTCCACCAAGCCGGCCAAATCCAGGGCCTTGGCGAACTCGATGTTCTTCAAAAGTTCGGGCTTGTCCATCTGAGCCTCCAGGGCTGGGCAGGGGGCAACGACTCTAGAAATTATAACGCAGGCCCAGGCAGAAAAAGTTGGACTCGTTGTTTTCGCCGAAGAGGTTGAAGGCCACGCTGCGGTGGTGCAGGCGCAGCACCACCGCGGTGCGAGGCTGACTGGCCAGGGCGAAGGTGGCCTCGAAGATCAGCAGATTGTTGAGGTGATTGATGGGCCCCACGCCTGGTCCGCGGGTCTCTATCTCCGGTATCTGGTCCACGTAGGACAGTCCTTCGCCCACGGCGACCGTGGTGGGCAGGCACTCGTTCCAGGGGAACTTGCGCCAGCGGGCCATGACCACCGCGGCCAGTTCGCCAAAGTCGGCGCTGCCGAAGTGCTGCACGAACATGGGCTCTAGCTCCAGGTCCCAGGTATCGCCGTGGCGGTAAAACTGCCAGTTCAGGCCCAGGCCGGAGAGAAAGTCATTACGAAACCTGTCCGGCGGAAGCAGGCTGAAGCCCAGCTTGTTCTCGCTGAGGGCGCCGGCGAACAAGACCAGGGACCAGGCGGAGATGGTCTGATTCCGCACCGGTTGAGCCTGGGGGCCGCCGCCAGTCTTGGCCAGGAGCTGAACCTTTTCGATCGGCGCGGCGGGTCCGGCCGCAGCGGCCGAGACGGCAAAAGCCCCCAACAGGGCCTGCAAGAATAAATTCACCAGCAGCAGGCGCAGCAGTTTCATCTCCACCACCCATCTCCAACTAATCATAAAGTCCAACCCGGGCATGCCAGGATGCCCGCACCAAGTGCTAAGAAAGCAATAAAGGGTTGCCCCAGTCAAGGATTTTTACACTGGCGCGCACGGCCGAGGTCGAAAAATAAAAAAAGCCTCGCCCGGCTGCCGCTTGGGCCTCCAAGCCGGCGGTGTTGATTGCGGGCCAATAGGAAGTTTGCCCGCCGCCCGCCGGCTGTCATAATAGGATTATCCTTGGTCCGGACGACTCCGGACCTGCCCAAACGGAGCAATCATGGCCGCGGTCTGGTTCGTGATCAAGAAGATTCTCAGCCGGCTGCTGTTCCCGGTGGGACAGGTGCTGGTGCTGTGGCTGGTGGGGGCGGTGATCTGGCTGCGGCGTCCGCAGAGGCGTCTGGGTCCGGTCTTGCTGCTGGCGGCCGGGCTGTTATTGTTGCTGTACTCCATGCCCGTGACCGGCGGCCTGCTGCTGCACAGCCTGGAGGCGCGTAACTGGCGCTATGCCGATCCTGCCAAACTGCAAGGCCGCGGCGTGAGTTTCATCGTGGTGCTCAGCGGCAGCCTGCGCGACGGCGAGCTGAGTAAGGCCGACCGTCTGGGCAGCACCTCCCTGCTGCGGCTGATGGAGGGGGTGCGCCTGTGGCGGGGCCTGCCCGGCGCTAAGCTGGTGCTCTCGGGCGGCTCCTTTTTCCAGGAGGAGACCGCGGGCCGGGCCATGGCGGCTCTGGCCCGGGAGCTGGGGGTGCCCGCGGCGGCCATAGTGCTGGAGGACGCCTCCTGGGACACCGACGAACAGGCCCAACGCCTGGCCGCCCTGCTGGGACAGCGGCCCTTCGCCCTGGTCACCTCCGCCTCGCACCTGCCGCGGTCCCTGGCCACCTTCCGGGCCTACGGCCTGAAGCCTTTGCCCGCGCCGGCCGACTTCTACACCAAGGGCCGCCGGCTGAATCTGTACGCCTTCCTGCCCCAGTTGGGCGGGCTCAAGGCCAGCGAAACCGCCATCTACGAGTACCTGGGGCTGGCCTGGCTCTGGCTCAAGGGCTTGGTGGGTGCGGCTCCGGCCTCGCGCGGCGCTGGTCCCGCGCCCGCCGCGGGAGGATGAGGCGGATGCTAGAGAACCAATTGCACGACTTAAGCCCAGAGGTGGTGGCTGCCCTGAGCCACCTGCACTATGGCCTGTACTTCCTGAGCACCGGCCGCCTGACTGAGCCCCAGGGCCTGTTGGTCTCCTGGGTGAGCCAGGTGAGCGGCCGGCCGCCCTGGCTCCTGGCCGCCGTGCGCCACAATCGCTCTGTACTGCCGGCCCTGCAAGGGCAGGGGGCCTTTGCCCTGAACCTGCTGCCGGCCGGCAACCGGGAGTTGGTGGCGGCCTTGGGCCGTCCGGCGGCCCGTCGCTTCGCGGGCCTGGCCCTGGAGGAAGGGCCTCTCGGCTTGCCGCTGCTTTCGGACGCCCTGGGGGCCCTGTGCTGCCGGGTGCAGGAGGTCCGGCGGCCCGGCGACCATCTGCTCCTGGCCGGCCCGGTGGAGGGCGCGGTCTGGCGGGGCGGCGGCCCGGCCTTTTCCACGGCTGAGGTGGGCCACGCCTATCTGGGGTTGAGTTGAGCGCGCGTCCCCCTGATATCTTCGAGGTGGTGGTAGTGGGGGCTGGCCACGCCGGCTGCGAGGCGGCCCTGGCCGCGGCACGCCTGGGGGCCTCCTGCCTGCTGGTGACCATCAACAGCGACCACATCGCAACCCTGAGCTGCAACCCGGCCGTGGGCGGCCTGGCCAAGGGTCACCTGGTGCGCGAGCTGGACGCCCTGGGCGGCGAGATGGGCCGCAACACCGACGCCACCGGCATCCAATTCCGCCTGCTCAACCGGGGCAAGGGCCCGGCCGTGTGGTCCAGCCGGGCTCAGGTGGACATCGATCGCTACCCCCGCCGCATGCGCGGGGTCTGCCTGGCCCAGCCCAACCTGTGGCTGCTGGAGTCCGAGGTGCGCGGTTTGGTGGTGCACCAGGGCCGGGTGGCGGGCATCCTGCCCGCGCGAGGGGGGGAGATAGCGGCCCGCAGCGTGGTGCTCACCACCGGCACCTTCCTGCGCGGGGTGATCCACGTGGGGCTCACCCAGACGCCCGGCGGCCGCCTGGGCGACCCGCCGGCCGACTCGCTCCCGGTGCAGCTCGGCGAGCTGAGCCTGCGCCTGGGCCGGCTCAAGACCGGCACCACCCCGCGCCTGGACGCCCGCAGCCTGGACCTGGACTCCCTGCCCGAGCAGCCCGGCGACGACCAGCCCCGCCTGTTCAGCTTCCTGAGCCGGGCGCCGGCCCTGCCCCAGCGGGTCTGCTGGCTGAGCCACACCACCGAGGCCACCCACCAGATCATCCGGGAGAACCTGGACCAGGCGCCCATGTACGCCGGCCGCATCACCGGCGTGGGGGCCCGCTATTGTCCCTCCATCGAGGACAAGGTGGTGCGCTTCGCGCACAAGGACTCGCACCAGATATTCCTGGAGCCCCAGGGCCTGGACTCGGGTCTGATCTACCCCAACGGCATACCCACCAGCCTGCCCCTGGACGTGCAGCGCCGGATGGTGCGCACCCTGCCGGGCTGCCAAAACGCCTTCATCGTGCGGCCGGGATACGCCATTGAGTACGACTACTCCGACCCGCGGGATCTCTGGCCCTGGCTGGAGAGCAAGCTGCTGGCCGGGCTGTTCCTGGCCGGCCAGATCAACGGCACCAGCGGTTACGAGGAGGCCGCGGCCCAGGGGCTCTGGGCCGGGATCAACGCGGTGCGGCGGGTGCGCGGCCAGGAGCCGGTGGTCCTGGACCGCTCCCAGGCCTACCTGGGGGTGCTCATAGACGACCTGGTCACCCGGGGCACCCAGGAGCCCTACCGCATGTTCACCTCCCGGGCCGAGTTCCGCCTGACCCTGCGCGAGGACAACGCGGACCTGCGCCTGACCCCCCTGGGCCGCGAGTTGGGCCTGGTGGAGGATGCGCGCTGGGCGGTCTTCTGCGCCAAGCGGGGCCAGATAGACCAGGCCTGGGAGCTGCTGCAGCAGGTGCGGCTGAACCCCAGCGCCGCGCTCAACGACCGCCTGGCCGCCCTGAACAGCGCACCCCTGCGCCGGCCCCTGCGCGCCGAGGAGCTGCTGCGGCGGCCGGAAATGGGCCTGGCCGACCTGGCCAGCCTGCACCCGGCCCTGGCGGGCCTGGCCCGGTTGGAGCCCCAGGCCGCCGAGCAGGTGGCCATCCGGGCGGCCTACGCCGGCTATGAGGAGCGCGAACGGGAGCAGGTGGAGCGCTTCCGCTCCCGGGAGCAGGTGGCCATCCCGCCGGATATGGACTACCAGGACCTGCCCGGCCTGAGCCACGAGGCGCGGGAGAAGCTCTCCCGGGTGCGGCCGGCCAGCCTGGGCCAGGCCGCGCGCATCAGCGGGGTGACCCCGGCGGCCTTGGCCGTGCTGAGCCTGCATCTGCACGCCCGCGCCCGGGCCGGCCGGCCGGCCGCGGTTGATTAGACCTTGCCCCGTTGCGGGCCCTGCGTTATATTCCTGCCGTTGCAAGCATAGGGTTTCAGGCGGCTTATAGCCTTGGGCTCCAGGGGGGCGTACCCCGGCCGGGGCCGGGCGGAGTGTTTTGTGAGCCAGAGCCAGACATCGCAGGCGGGCGTGTATCCTCCGGGCAGCTTCAAGGCCCGCCTGGTGGAAATGGTGCCGCCATCGGTGTCGCCCAACCACATCACCCTGTTCCGCCTGGCCTGCACTGCGGGCATCGTGGTGGTGCAGCTGGTGGGTGGGCACCTGGCCTGGATGTTCGTGTTGGGCTTCGTGGCCGGCATGAGCGACCTGTTGGACGGCATGGTGGCCCGCCAGCGGGGACAGATCACGCCCTTGGGGGCCTTTCTGGACCCGCTGGGCGACAAACTCCTGGCTATCGCTGTGGCCGTGGTGCTGATGCTGCGCGGCTTCCTGGCCCCGGTGGCCCTAATCGCCATCCTGGCCGTGGACGCCCACGCGCTGCTGGTGCCCCTGCTGCACATCGCCCGGCAGCTCCTGCGGCGTCAGCCCATATGGCCGGCGCCCAGGGTGCGGCCCAACCGCTGGGGCAAGTACAAGACCTTCGGCCTGGCCTCCTCCCTGGGGATCATCGTGCTGGGCGCCATTTTAGGACTGCCAGTCCTGGTGTGGGCCGGGCAGTGGCTGGTCTGGACCGCGGTGGCTCTGGGCGCGGCGGCCTCGCTGCGCTACTACTGGGACTGGACCCAGGGAGCGTTTGATTAAATGGTACACTGGGTCCGGAGCCGGTCCTCGGCGGCCCTTGTGTAATTTAGGAGAGCGGCCTTGATCGCCATCATTGACTACGATGCCGGCAACCTGACCAGCGTGGAGCGCGCCCTTCGCTCCCTGGGGGCCGAGTGCGCCATCAGCCGCGACGCGGGGTTCATAAGCGCGGCCGAGCGGGTGATCCTGCCCGGCGTGGGCCGGGCCGGCACGGGCATGGCCAGCCTGCGGCGCCTGGGTCTGGATAAGGTCCTGGCCGACACCGTGGCCGCGGGCAAGCCCTTGCTGGGCATCTGCTTCGGCACCCAGATCATCTTCGACTACAGCGAGGAGGACTTCACCGACTGCCTGGGCCTGATGCCGGGCAAGGTGGTGCGTTTCCCCCTGGAGCACAGGGACGCCGACGGCCAGCCGCTCAAGGTGCCGCACATGGGCTGGAACGGCATGCAGCTCAAGCGGCCGCACCCGGTGTTGTCCGGTCTGCCCGCCGAGGCGGAGTTCTACTTCGTGCACTCCTACTATCCCCTGCCGGCCCAGGAGAGCTTCGTGGTGGGCGCCACCGACTACGGATTGCCCTTTGCCTCGGCCGTGGCCCGGGGCTCGCTGGTGGCCGTGCAGTTCCACCCCGAGAAATCGGGCCGTCCGGGGCTGCGGCTGCTGCAGAACTTCCTGGACTGGGACGGCAAGGAGGGCGGCGGTGCTCTCTAAGCGCATCATCCCCTGCCTGGACGTGCGCGACGGCCAGCTCACCAAGGGCATCAAGTTCAAGGGCAACGTGGACATCGGCGACCCGGTGACCATGGCCGAGTTCTATTACCAGGAGGGCGCCGACGAGCTGGTGTTCTACGATATCACCGCCAGCCACGAGGCCCGCAACATCATGCTGGAGGTGGTGCGGCGGGTGGCCGAGCGCATCTTCATCCCCTTCTCGGTGGGCGGCGGGCTGCGCAGCGTGGAAGATATGCGGGCGGTGCTCCTGGCCGGGGCGGAGAAGGTCAGCGTGAACTCGGCGGCGGTGAACAACCCCCAGATCATCGCCGAGGGGGCCCGGGCCTTTGGCAGCCAGTGCGTGGTGCTGGGCATGGACGTGCTCAAGGTGCCGGTGAGCCAGAAGATACCCAGCGGCTACGAGATGGTCATCCACGGCGGCCGCAAGCACATGGGCCTGGACGCCCTGTGGTGGGCCCAGGAGGCCGAGCGCCTGGGAGCCGGCGAGATATGCCTCAACAGCATTGACGCCGACGGCACCCAGGAGGGCTATGAGATGACCCTCACCGAGCTGATCAGCAGCCACGTTTCCATCCCGGTGATCGCCTCGGGCGGGGCCGGCACGCCAGAGCATCTGGCCGCGGTGCTCACCAAGGGCAAGGCCGATGCCGCCCTGATCGCCTCCATGACCCACTACGGCCATTACAGCGTGACCCAGATCAAGGACTATCTGGCCGGGCGCGGCATCAAGGTGCGCCGGTACTGGTAAGGGAGGGCGGCATGATAGCGCCGGCTGATCTGTTCGAGTTGCAGGGCCTGAGCCTGGCCGGGGTCTTCGCGGGGCTGGAGACGGCCTGGGAGGCGCTGGATCGCATCAAGGACTTCACCACGGAAATGGTCCTGGGCGCCGGCCGCACTGGGGCCCTGTTGCGCGGCGGCGGCGAGGTGATGCCCCGCACGGTGGTGCTGCATCATGGCCGGGTGTTCGACAGCGACTTCCAGCTTCTGGGCGGCGACCCCACCAAGGGCCAGATGCTGGTCAGCCTCAACGGCCAGGAGGTCAGCGACGCGGCGGTGGTGTACGCCGGCGCGGTGTTCCTGGACGACACGGTGCACATCGCGCCGGGCGCGGTGGTGGAGCCGGGGACCCTGTTCAAAGGCCCCACTTACATCGGGCCGGGCAGCGAGGTGCGCCAGGGTGCCTATCTGCGCGGTTCTTGCCTGGTGGGCGCCGGCTGCGTGGTGGGCCACACCACCGAGATGAAAAACACCATCATGCTCGACGGGGCCAAGGCCGGCCACTTTGCCTATCTGGGCGATTCAGTGCTGGGCCGGGGGGTGAACCTGGGGGCGGGCACCAAGCTGGCCAACCTCAAGATCATAGACCGGTCCTACCGCATCAAGGTGGAGGATAAAATCTATAACGTGAACCGCCGCAAGTTCGGGGCCATCATGGGCGACGGCTGCGAGACCGGCTGCAACAGCGTCACCAACCCCGGTACCGTGCTGGGCAAGGGCTGCCTGGTGGCGCCCTGCGTCAGCGTGCCGGCGGGCTATCACAAGGCCCGGAGCATCATCCGCTAGCAGTGGCCAGGGACCTGATCATCGAGCGCGCGGGCGGCCAGGGCCCGCGCCTTTTATTTGTGGAGCCCTACCTCACAGCCTCCCACCAGGCCTTTATGCACGGCCTCATGGAGCAGGTGCCGGCCCACTGGACCGCCCTGGGCCTGCCGGGCCGGCACTGGCGCTGGCGCATGCGCGGAGCGGCCTCGTTTCTGGCCCAGGCCGCGGCCGATATCCTAGATCAGCTCTGGGACGGTCTGGTCTGCTCGGATATGCTGGGCCTGGCCGAGCTAAAGGGCCTGGCGCCAGGGCTGGCCCAGGTGCCGGCCCTGGTAGTGTTCCACGAAAACCAGTTAGCCTATCCCGCGCCGGGCCGCGCCGACGCCCAGCAACAGGGGCGGGACCTGTATCTGGCCCTGAGCAACCTGACCAGCGCCCAGGCCGCCAAGCTGGTGGTGTTCAACTCGGAGTTTCACCGGCGTCAGTTTCTAGAGGCGGCGGCCACAATCCTGGGGCGGCTGCCAGACATGCGGCCCGCGGGCCTGATGGAGGCCATCGCGGCCAAGAGCCGGGTGCTGGCCATGCCCCTGGACCCCGGCCCGGCCGCGGACCTGATCCGGGAGCCCCGCTCCGGCCCCCTGCGCATCCTGTGGAACCACCGCTGGAGCCAGGACAAGGACCCGGAGCAGTTTTTTGGGGCGCTCAAGGAATTAGCCGAAGCCGGACAGGAGTTCGCGCTGGCCGTGCTGGGCCCGGTCCCGGCCCGGCCGCCGGCGATATTCCACGCAGCCCGGCAGGCCCTGGGCGGGCGGGTGCGGCAATGGGGATTCGCCGCTGACCGGCGCGATTATTGGGGCTGGCTCTTCTGGGCTGACCTGGTGGCTTCCACCGCCCGGCAGGAGTACTTCGGCCTGGCCGTAGCCGAGGCGGTCTGGGCCGGCTGCCGGCCCCTGCTGCCCGACGCCCTGGTGTACCCCGAGATTTACCCCGCCCAGTACCGCTACCCGCCGGGCGGCCTGGCCGCGGCCCTGGCCCCGCTGGCGGCAGACCCCGCGCAGGCGCGGGCGGGGAATCACCGGCCCCTGGTGGAAGCATTCACCTGGCAGTGCCAGGCCAAGCCCTGGCAGGCGGTGGTGGATCGGCTTTGTTTGCCGGCTTCGGCCGGTGGCGGCTAAGGCGGGGATCAGGCCAGACGCACCCGCAGCACGTCCTCAAAAGCGTCCACCCGCTCGATGAGGATCCCCACTTCCTGACCTGGGGCCAGGCTGGGCGCGCCCTGGGACGGCACCGTGCAAAGCAGCATGATGTCGGTCAAGAGCAACTGCCAGCGGCGCATCTGGCGCTCCATGACCACGCCGGGCAGGGTCTGGCCCGTGCGCTCCTCCAGCCACTTCAGCAGCCAGTAGCGCTGGCGGGCCTGGCGCACCTTGCCCCCCTGGCGCACCACCGGCCCCACCTGCATGGCCAGCTCGTCCAACTGCGCAGCGGAGTAGAGCGGCGGCTGGCCGGCCAGCACCCGGGCCAGTTGGCGTTGCATCACCAGGTCCAGGTAGCGGCGGATGGGACTGGTGGCGTGGGTGTAGGGCTGCACGCCTAGGCTGGAGTGCAGACCGGGCGTGGTGGTGATCTCCACCCGGTTGAGCAGGCGGCGTTGTTTGAAGTGCAGGTAGATGTCGCCCGGGTCGCCTTCTTCGATGGGCTCGCTGGGTTGGGCCTGGGTGCGGTACAGGGCGGGCACGCCCTGCTCGGCCAGATAGCGGGCGAAGAGCCAGTTGGCCAGGATGGCGGTCTCGGCCACCATCTCCCGGCTGGGACCGTCCTTGTCCACCCGCCGCACCCATACCTGGCCGCTGGCCGGATCCACGCCCACCAGCACCTCGGGCAGGGGCAGGAAATAGGCCCCGGCTTGACCCCGCTGGGCCTTGAAGGCCTGGCAAAGGCGGTGCAGGCCGGCCAGGCGCGGGTCCACCTCCAACAACCCATCTGTCTCGTCGTAGGTGAGGCGCCGGTCCACCCGGAGCAGGCTGCGCTGCAGAGAATAATCCAGCAGGCGGCCTTCGCTGTCCAGGCAGGCCAGGCAGGACAGGGCCGGCCGCAGGGCCCCTTGCTTGAGAGAGAGCCGGTCCTCGCTGAGCGCCGGGGGCAGCATGGGAATGCGGTCGTCGGGCAGGTAGATGGAGCTGCCCCGGGACATGGCCTCCTGGTCCAGCGGATCGCCCGAGGTGAGCAGGGCGCCGGCATCGGTTATGTGCACCCCGATGGTGCCGCCGCCGTCGGGCGCAGGCTCAAAGCTCAGGGCGTCGTCGAAGTCGGTGGTGAAGCTGCCGTCTATGGTGAAGGTGTACAGGCCGGTGAGGTCCTGGCGGCGATTGTCCAGGGCCGCGGCCGGGTCCAGGATGGCGGCCAGCTCCAACACCTGAGGGGTGAATTCCTTGGCCAGGCCCTCCCGTCTGAGCTGCAGGTTCTCGTGGGGCCGGAACACCCCCAGGCGCACCAGGAGCTCAAACAGCCTGCGGCGGCCGCCCAGCTCGGCCTGGCTCAGGATATCCTTGGCGAGCTTGGCTTGGGGCGCTTCGTCCTCCAGCACCAGCAGGTTCGCCAATATCGCAGCCAACTCCGGCGGGGGCTCGGGCGCCGGCCCCTCTGGCGGCAGCCCCCTGAGGAAGGCCACGCCGGCTTCCACCTGGCCGCGCCGCTCGTCCTCGCGCTCCTGTTGCAGCCGCTTAGCCTCCAACTGGTCCTGGGAAAGAGGCAGGAACTGACCGCCGGCCAGGCGGAAGTGCATGCCTTCGTTGAACAAAGCTCGCAAGGTCGCCGAAAGTTGATCATCCCCGGCCCCGCGGCCGAAGCACAGCTCGGCCAGGTCCTTGAGGGGCAAGGGCTCAGTCTCTTCATGCACCAGATCCCAGAGCTCAGCCACGTTCACTCGGTCGGCCAACTCCTCCCGGCGGGCCTCACTGGCATGCATGTACTCCAAGAGCGCATTCCGGGGGCTGTCCGGGCCCATGGCCGCCGGGGTCATCAGCAGCACCCGCCCCTGCGAGAGAGCCGCCTGGCGTCCACCGGCGGTGAGCAGGTTGAGCCGGCCCTTTTTGGCCGCCTGCACCAGTCCCATGGCCACCTTGCCCTTTTCAATGAACTCCACTAGATGGCCGACGGGATCGTGCATGGGCAAATCGCTTTTGCGGCAATGGATGGGCCACCAGTGTACCCAGGCCCCTGGGAGGTGTCAACTTGCCCCGGGCACGCCAAATGGTATTATCAGTAAGTCGAAGCGCGAGGAGAGGCCCATGATGAAAGCCGTGCCCTGCCTGCTTCTGAGTCTGCTGCTGGTTTTTACCGCGACCCTGGCTCGAGCGGCTGCCTCCGACCCAGTGGATTTTGACCTGCCCACCTTGGACGGCGCGCGGCTGAAGCTTTCCGCCTTTCGCGGCCGGGTGGTGATCATCGATTTTTTCGCCACCTGGTGCGGACCCTGCAAGCAGGCCCTGCCCAAGCTGAACGATTTTGCCAAGCAGTTCGCCGACCAGGGCGTGAGCGCCATCGCCTACAGCGTGGACAAGGGCGGACGGCAGCTAGTCAAGCCCTTCGTGACCCGCCTGGGGCTGGACTTCCCGGTGGTGCTGGGCACCACGAAAGAGGCCGAGAAGCTGGGGCAGGTGCGGGTCCTGCCCACCACCCTGATCATTGACCCCCAGGGGCGGGTGGTCAAACGCTTCGAAGGGGTGGTCAGCCGCCTGCACCTGCTGGCCGCGGTGCAGCCCTACTTCCGGCTGGCCAAGGCCCCGGCCCCCGGCGTGTCCAAGGTCAAGCGCCGTCTGCCGGGCGAGTCCCGCTACCGCGACCTGTGGGTGACTGATCGGGAGCGGGTGGGCGGCCAGGTCGGCGTATCCGTGCACGTGGTGGCCGACGTGGCTGACCAGCAGCCCGAGCGGGGGCTGTGGCTGGTGCTCAATCTGCAACCCGAGGCCGGCGGCAAGGTCAGCCGTCTGTATCAGCGCATCGAAGACGTTTCCCTGGAGTACTTCATCATGTTCGTGCGCTGCGACCAGATGCCTTCCCTGAAGGGGTCTCGGGCCTTCCGGGCCTGGGTGTCCATCCTGACCCACGAACACAAAATGCTAGAGGACAGCAAACCGTTCTTGTTGGCCGGCACCTGCACCCCGGGCGGGGGCGAATGGCCAGCCGCCTCCCCTCTCCAGCGCTTCGTCCCGCCGGCTTCGCCGACCGCCGAAAAGCAAGTAGAGCCCCTGCAGGGCAAGGTCCTGCGGGTGGGGCAGGGCCGCATCCGGCAGTTGCAGGTGCGGGAGAACCAGTCCTACGAGGGTCAACCGGGCATCCTGGTGAACATCAACGCCGACCTGGGCGGTCTGCCCACCGATGATGGCCTCTGGCTGTCCCTGAACCTCTGGCCCGAGGACCAGCAGGGCAAGGGCGTTTCGCCCACTGGCGAGGCCTTGCAACTGGTGCGCAAGGTGGACAGCACCATCCTGGACGACTACATCCTGTTCATACGCTGCGACCAGTTACCCCAACTGCCCTCGGGGGGCCGCTTGCGCGGCTGGTTGACGGTGCTCATCGGCCCCCAGAAAAACGTGGTGGCCCGCAGCCAGGAGTTCATGCTGGGCCGCCCCTGCCAGTTGGCCGCCCGGAGTCAGTGAGCCTTTTCCTAAAGAATAGCCAAGGCGCCGTGTGGAGCGGGCTCAGGATACTGCTCCAACTGGCCCGCCAAAGGGCCGGCGGCCTGGCCGTGGGCCTGACGGCCCTGATCCTGGTGGACGTGTGCCAGCTCTATCTGCCCCGCCTGATCAAGTACGCGGTGGATGACCTCACTTACGGCCGGGCCGACGCCCAGCGGCTCTTGACCATCTCCGGCGCGGTGCTGGCCCTGGCCCTGAGCATGGCCCTGCTGCGCCTGCTCTGGCGGCCTCTCTTGATGGGCTTTTCGCGGGTGGTGGAGACCGAGCTGCGCGAGCAATTCTTCGACCACCTGCAGGTCATGCACGTGGGCTACCTGAGCGACATGCCCCCCGGGGAGCTCATGGCCCGGGCCACCAACGACCTGAACAACATACGCATGGCCACTGGCATCGGCATGGTGGCGGCGGTGGACGGCACCATCATGGCCATGGCCGCGGTGGGCTTCATGCTCTACATCAACCCCCTGCTGGCCCTGCTGGCCATTGCGCCCATGCCGGCCATCGTGATCCTCACCCGCCGCCAGAGCCGGATTTTTCACCGCCGCTTTATGGCCGTGCAACAGGCATTTTCGGCCATGACCGAGCAGGTACGCGAGGTCATGGCCGGGGTGCGCCTGGTCAAGGCCTATGCCCTGGCCGAACAGGAGGAGCGCCGCCTGTCCCAGAGCGCCCGGGGCCTGTTGCAGCACAACCTGGGCCTGGCCCGGGTCATGGCCCTGTTTTTTCCCCTGATGGTGTTCTTCACCAACCTGTCCCTGGCCGTGGTGCTGGGCTTCGGTGGACCGCTGACCGTGTTCGGGCGCATCACCGCCGGCGACTTCGTGGCCTTCACCGCCTATCTGGGCATGCTCACCTGGCCCATGATGGCTCTGGGCTGGGTGGTCAGCCTGATCCAGCGGGCCCGCACCTCCCTGGAGCGGGTCAGCCAGGTGCTGGAGGCCCCGCCGGCGGTGCAGGACCCGCCCCAGCCCGCCAGCCTGCCGGCCGGGGCCGGCCTGGGGGTGGAGGCCCGGCACCTAAGCTTCCGATACCCCGGCGCGGCGGCGCCGGCTCTGCAAGACGTCAGCCTCCGGGCCCCGGCCAGCCGGCTCACCGCCCTGGTGGGCCGCATCGGCAGCGGCAAGAGCACCCTCTTGAACCTGCTGGGGCGCTTGTACGAGCCGCCATCGGGCGCCCTGTTCGTGGAGGGCGTGGACGTGCTGGCGCTGCGACAGGCGGTGCTGCGGGCCCATCTGGTGCAGGTGCCCCAGGAGGCCTTTTTGTTCTCCACCAGCCTGGCCCAGAACCTGGCCCTGGGCCGGCCCGCGGCCAGTGAGGCCCAGATGTGGGCGGCCCTGGAGGCGGCCGATCTGGCAGCGGAGGTGCGGGCCCTGCCCCAGGGCCTGGACACCGAACTGGGCGAGAAGGCCCGCACCCTCAGCGGCGGCCAGCGCCAGCGTCTGTGCCTGGCCCGGGCCCTGCTCTTGGACCCGCCGATTCTGGCCCTGGACGATCCTCTGTCGGCGGTGGACACCGAGACCGAAGCGCGCATTCTGGCAAACCTGGCCCGGCTGCGGGCCCAGCGCACCACCATCGTGGTCAGCCACCGCCTGGCCAGCGTGGCCTTCGCTGATACCATCTACGTGCTGGACCAGGGGCGCATCGTGGAGCAGGGCAGCCACGCCCAGCTCATGGCCGCCGCCGGCCTGTATCACGACCTGTTCGCCGAGCAGGCGCTTCTGGCCGAGCTGGAGGGATAGGGCGTGTCCTTCACCTGGGACTACGGCTACATGGAAGGCGACCAGCTGGGCAAGCCCTATGACCTGCGCCTGCTGACCCGCCTGGCCTCCTACGCCCGGCCCCACCTGCGCATAATACTCCTGGCCGCGCTCCTGACCCTGCTGGGCACCTGCCTGGATCTCCTGCTGCCCAACCTCACCCGCCTGGCCATTGACCGCTACATGGTGCGCCAGGCCCTGGAGCTGGACCTGGACCGGGCCCCGGCGGGCCTGGCCGGGCAGGTGCGGGCCGGGGTCCAGGCCGGCTTCCTGCCCGGCCGGCAAGGCACGGTGTTCATTCCCGAGGAACTGTGGCGCAAGTTGGACCCGCGCCTGATCTTGGCCCTGCGCCAGGCGGGCGCGGTGGCAAAGCAGCCTTTCTATCTGGCGCCCGATACGCCTGAGACGGTCAAGCTGGCCCGGCATCACCCGGAGCTTTTCCGCCCGGCCGGCCAGAGGTGGGTCATCTCCACCGCGGACCTGGGCCGCCTGCCCCAAGACGATCTGATGGCGCTGCGGTCGCCGGACGCCTGGGGTCTGGGCGGCTTGGCCCTGGTGTTCCTGCTGGCCGCGGGTCTGGTGGTATCCCTGGGCTACGTGCAGACGGTTCTCTTGGAGCGGGCCGGGCAGGAGATGATGTTGAGCATCCGCCAGCATCTGTATCGCCACCTGCTGGGCCGCGACCTGTTTTTCTTCGGCAAGAACCCGGTGGGCAAGCTGGTCACCCGCCTGACCAACGACGTTGGCAACGTCAACGAGATGTTCTCCAGCGTCATGGCCTCGCTGTTTCAGGATTTGTTCGTCATCGCCGGCATCGTGGTGGTGCTTCTGCTGCTGGACCTGAAGCTGGCCCTGGTCTGCCTGGCCCTGGCCCCGGTGGTGGCGGCGCTGGCCTGGGTATTCTCCCGCCTGGCCCGGGACGCCTTCCGGCAGTTGCAGGGACACCTGGGGCGCATCAACTCCTGGCTCAGCGAGACCTTGGACGGTCTGAGCGTGGTCAAGCTTTTCCGGGCCGAGGCGGCCGGCCGCCGCGAATTTGCGCGCCTGAACCAGGGGTACTTCCGGGCCGGCATGCGCCAGGTCAAGGTCTTCGCCGTTTTTATGCCGCTCACCGAGCTGCTTTCCGGCCTGGCCATGGCCCTGATCCTGTACTACGGCGGCGGCCGGGTGGTGCAGGACCAGCTCAGTCTGGGCACCCTGGTGGCCTTCCTGGCCTACATGCAGATGTTCTTCAGGCCGGTGCGGGATCTGGCGGAGAAGTACAACATTATGCAGGCGGCCATGGCCTCGGGCGAGCGCATCTTTCATCTGCTGGACAATCAGCAGACCCTGCCTGCGCCGGCGGTGCCCTTGCGGCCGGAGGCCGGGCCGGGGCGGGTGGAGTTCCAGGGCGTGAGCTTCGGCTATGACCCGGCCTCGCTGGTGCTGCAACAGATGAGCTTTGCCATCCCCCCTGGCGAGACCTGGGCCGTGGTGGGCCCCACTGGGGCGGGCAAGACCAGCCTGGTGAATCTCTTGGTGCGTTTCTACGACCCCCAGCAGGGCCGGGTGCTGCTGGACGGGGTGGACCTGCGGGAGCTGGACCCCACGATCCTGGCCCAGCGGGTGGCCCTGGTCTCCCAAGACGTATTCTTGCTCGCCGGCAGCGTGCGCCAGAACATCAGCCTGGGCCGGCCCGAGGTGGATGAGCGCCACCTGCAGCGGGCCCTGGAGGTCAGCGGTGCGGTGCATTTCGTCCGCCGGCTGCCCCAGGGGTTGGACACGGTGCTGGGCGAGGGCGCCCGGCGGCTCAGCGCCGGCCAGCGCCAGCTCTTGGCCCTGGCCCGGGCCGTGGCCGGCGAGCCGCGGGTGCTGGTCCTGGACGAGGCCACCAGCAGCGTGGACCCGGCCTCCGAGCGCCTGATCCAGCAGGCCCTGCCCCGGGTGATGGCCGGCCGCACCAGTCTGGTGGTGGCCCACCGCCTGTCCACCGTGCGCCGGGCCCAGCGCATACTGGTGATGGCCCGCGGCCGCATCGTGGAAGAGGGCTCGCACGAACAGCTCATGGCCGCCGGCGGGCTCTACGCCCGCCTTGTGCGCCTGCAGAGGCTCAGAAACGGGGAGGAGGCACGCCATGCGGATGGGAATTAAGGGTTGCGTGGCCCTGGTGGCCGGGGCCAGCAAGGGCCTGGGTCGGGCCGTGGCCCGGGGTCTGGCCGCCGAGGGTTGCGATCTGGCCCTGTGCGCCCGCAGCCAGGGGGCCTTGGACGCGGCGGCCCAGGAGTTGGGCACCGAGTTCAAGGTGCGGGTTTTCGCCCAGGCCGTGGACCTGGCCGACGGCCGGGCCGCGGCCGCCTTTGCCCAGGAGGCCCAGGAGCGCCTGGGCCGGGTGGACATCCTGGTTAACAACGCCGGCGGCCCGCCGGCCGGCAGCTTCGCGGAACTGGACCAGGCGGCCTGGCAGCGGGCGGTGGACCTGACCCTGTTTTCGGCCCAAACCCTGACGCGAGGCGTGCTGCCGGGCATGCGGGAGCGCCGCTGGGGCCGGGTGATAAACATGACCAGCGTGTCCATCAAGCAGCCGCTGCCGGGGCTGATACTCAGCAACAGCATCCGGGCGGCGGTGGTGGGCTGGGCCAAGACCCTGGCCGACGAGGTGGCTGCGAACCAGGTCACGGTGAACAACGTATGCCCGGGCTGGATGCTCACCGAGCGGGTGGAGGAGCTCCTGGCCCACCGGGCGCGCAGCCAGGGCGTGAGCCGGGAGCAGGCCCTGGCCGCGGTGGTGGCCGGCATCCCCCTGGGCCGCATGGGCCGGCCCGAGGAGTTTGCGGCCCTGGTGGTGTTTCTGGCCTCGGAGCAGGCGGCCTATATCACCGGCGCCAGCTACGCCATTGACGGCGGCCTGTGCCGCAGCCTGACCTAAGCCAAAGTCAGGCGCTCAACAGTCGGCGGCGCTGGAGCTTCTTTTTGAACTTGGCGTAGGTGTCCTTGGGATCGCGGCGGGCTAGGTACAGGTACTTGTTGAATAGGGCCTGGCGGGTGGGGCGGGGGTTGTTGCCGCAGTAGGGGTCGCACCAGGTGTAGTCGCCCTGGTCCATCTTGCGGCGGAAGGCCTGCATGGCCCGGCCCTGCACGATGTCTTCCAGGGAGTCGCGGTAGGTGTTGCCCAGCACCTTCCAGGTGTTGCAGCACACGCGCACCTCGCCACGCTCATCCACCACCAGATTATTGAAGGGCAGGGCGCAGGCCGCGGGCGTGACCTGGGGCAGCTCGGTCTTTTCGCGCAGGCCGAAGTCTCTGAGCAGTACGTCCAGGGCCTCGGTCTCCATGCCCAAGTGCTGGGCCAGCTCGTCGGCCCGCTCCAGTTGGGCCTGTATCTCGGCCCGGGGCGGCAGGTTGGCGAAGCTCAGGATGGGGTCCACGCCAAAGGAGACCAAGTCCACGCCCAGATCGTGGCCCATCTGGATAAACTCGGCCACCTCCAAGATGTTGTGGGTGAGCACCACCATGGAGATGGCTACCCGGGGCTGACGGCCCTGGCGGCGGGCGATGACCCGCTTCAGGCTGTCCCGCACCTTGTCAAAGTCGCCGTACTTGACGATCTGGGCGTAGGACTGGGGCCGGGCGGCGTTGATGGAAAAGTTTATGAAGCCGCCCTGAGTCGTGATGGACTCCAGCCAGAAATCATCCAGGTGGATGCCGTTGGTGGTCAGACTGTAGAGGATGTTGTCGAACTGGCGCAGGAACCCGGCCAGGTCCCGGCAGTTGGACATGATGGTGGGCTCCCCGCCCTGAATCTTCACGCTCTGGATGTGCGGGTACAGCGGCAGCAGGTGCTCCCGGTATATCTCCGGAGGCATGTTGCGCTTGGCCGAGAAATCGGTCTGGTAGCACATGACGCAGCGGGCGTTGCACTGCAGCCCCATGATCAGGTGCAGCCGGCGGATGCCTTGGAAGGGGGTGGTCATGCCTTCATCTCGCAGCAGGGGCTATGATGCAACCCGCTTCGATTATAGCAGACGCCAAGGGCCGCGGCGCGGCCTGGGCAAGGCGCTGGGGCGGGGTCAAAGAATAGCCGGTCCGCGGCCAGCCGCGCTCAGGTAAATGATCAAGGGATTTATTGCAAGGAAGTGTCGTACAAGGAGCCGAAGCCCTTGTTGCTGAACAGAACGCCCAACTCGTGCAGGAGCTGGTTGGTGGAGCCCTCGATGCGGTCCAGGTCCTTCTCGTTAACCAGCCGGTGGTCGATTAGGGCCAGCATATCGGTGAGACGCTGCAGTTGATCCACGATGCTGGGATGCACCGCCTCCTGGGACAGGCGCTGGCTCACGTCCTGGATCACCCGCTGGCAGGAGTCCACCCGCATCCTCAGGCTGCGCTGGTCCAGATCCATGGCTCAGGTCCTCCAATGCCCGCTGTCGCCGGAGTCCCGGCGCATCTCGATCACCTCGATGCGGCCCCGCTCGCCCACCAGGGCGTTGGCCGCCAGGCTGATGATGCTCAGCACCAGGGCCCCGCCCACTGCGGTCCAGAAGCCCTGAACGTGAAAACCGGCGAGCAGGGCGCCGGTCAACCAGAGCATCAAGGCGTTTATCACCAGGATGAACAGTCCCATGGTCAGCACGGTGATGGGCAGGGTCAGCAGAATGAGCACCGGGCGCACCAGGGCGTTGAAGATGCCCAGGAACAGGGCGGCGATGAAGGCCCAGCCCACGCCATCCACGCGGATGCCGTCAAAGAGCCAACTCACAAAGAGCAGGCCCAGGGCGTTGACCACCCAACGCAATAATAACCCCATGCGCATGCTCAAAAGCTATCACAGGCCTGAGCGCCCCGCAACCGCCGAGCGGCGCGCAAAAAAGGCGGGGGCCCTCCGGGCCCCCGCCGGGGTGCGCGTTGCAGCGGGCGCTAGCCCATCTTCTCGATGACCCGGGCCATGGCCAGGGTGCGCATCTTTTCGGCCCGGGTGAACAGGCGGGCCTTCTCGCCCTGCACCTTGTCCACGAAGGCCTGATCCTTGATGGAGGGCAGGTTGATGTCCACGCTGAGCATGCAGGAGCGCAGGGCGGCCTCGGCCACCATGGCCCCCACACCCACGTCGCTGATGGCCATCAGGTTGCCGTACTTGGACAGGTCCTCGGCTTCCTGCACCACAGCCAGACAGGTCTGGCAGATCTCCAGAGGCACCAGGGTGGCGGCCTTGGCCGCGTCCTGCATGGCCTGGGCGCGGGCCTTCTTCTGCTCCTCGGTGTCCTTGGGCATGCGGAACACGGCCATGTAGGCGTCAAAGGCCTCTATGTCCTTGATGGTCAGTTCCTTGAGCTTGGCGATCATGTCCATCACCCGGTCCACGCTGGCCTGGGCCCGGTCCTTGACCTCCTCGTACTTCTTGTTGCTCAGAGTGAGGTTGCCCACCATGGCCACCATGGACGCGCCCAGGGTGGCCACCACCGCCGAGACGTTGCCGCCGCCGGGGGTGTGGCTCTTGGAGGCCGCGATCTCGATGAAGTCGCTGACCTTCATGTCATAGACTTGTTGGGCCATCGC
This sequence comes from Desulfarculus sp., assembly GCA_003605055.1. Lineage (GTDB taxonomy): Bacteria > Desulfobacterota > Desulfarculia > Desulfarculales > Desulfarculaceae > Desulfoferula. Next base: position 11,081 of record QZKP01000011.1, on the reverse strand, counting down.
TAACCCTCCTCCCGCCTAGCCCTGGCCCTGCAGGCCCACGGCCTTGAGCAGGTTCTGCATGATGATGGTGGTGGTCAGGCTGCCCACGCCGCCGGGCACCGGGCTCAGGGCCTTGGCCACCTCGGCAACGTCCGGCGCGCAGTCGCCCACGTACTGGCTCTCGCCCTTTGCGTCCTTGATTTCGTTGACGCCGGCGTCTATCACCACCGTGCCCGGGCTGATCATGTCCTTCTTGACCAGGCCGGCGAAGCCCGCCGCCGCCACCACGATCTCGCCCCGGCGGCACTCGGCGGCCAGGTCCACGGTCTTGGTGTGGCAGACGGTGATGGTGGCGTCGCGCTTGATCAGCAGGCTGGCCAGGGGCCGGCCCACGGTGTCGCCGCGGCCCACCAGGGTGACCCGCTTGCCGCGGAAGTTTATGCCCGCCCGCTCGGCCAGGGCGATGCAGGACAGGGGCGTGGCCGGCACCAGGGCCAGGTGCTCCTGGCCGCCCAGCAAATAGCCGCGGTTGACCGGGTGCACCCCGTCCACGTCCTTCCTGGGGTTGATGGACTCCATGACCTTTTCTTTGCTCAGGCTCTTGGGCAGGGGCAGCTCCACCAGGATGCCATGCACCGTGGTGTCCATGTTCCAGCCCTGGATCTGCTCCAGCACCGTGTCCTGGCTGGTGTCGGCGGCCATGGTGTGCAGGTCCACCTCGATGCCCAGCTTCTCGCCCACGCCCACCTTGGACTTGGCGTACCACACGCTGCCCGGGTCGCTGCCCACCAGCAGCACGGCCAGCTTGGGCGACACGCCCTTGGCCTTGAGTTTGGCCACGTCGGCCTTGATCTCCTCGCGGATTGCATTGGCGATGGGCAAGCCTTTGATCAACTCAGCTGCCATAGCCCACTCCTTTCCTGTGAAATCTCGCCGCTTAGGCGGTTAATGTTTCTCATCTTTTCGGGATGCCCGCCGCCGCGCGGCCGGCGCCACCAAACACAACACAGCGGGGATGCACTGTCAATATTTTTCTAGCCGGTCATAGGGCTTGACATAAACATGAATCACCGTTACCAATGAGGCACAATCGCTACGGCCCGGTTCGCGGCCAGGCCGCTGGGATCCCAACCAGGGGACACAGACGGCCGCCAGCGCCCCGAACGGGCCGGCCCCAAAATCCACGGCTTCTACCGCAGGCGAGGAGAGGACTATGGATCGCAAGAAGATCACCATTCCCGATCTGATGCAAAAGAAGGCCCAGGGCCAGAAAGTCACCATGCTCACGGCCTACGACTACCCCACGGCCCGGGTCATGGACCAGGCCGGGGTGGACGCGGTGCTGGTGGGCGACAGCCTGGGCATGGTGGTGCTGGGCTACGATTCCACGGTTCCGGTGACCATGGATGAGATGCTGCACCACATAAAGGCCGTGCGCCGCGGCCTGACTTATCCCCTGCTCATCGGCGACATGCCTTTCATGTCCTACCAGGTGAGCAAGGAGCAGGCTATCGCCAACGCCGGCCGCATGATGAAAGAGGGCGGCTGCGACTGCGTGAAGCTGGAGGGCGGCGCCGAGGTGGCGCCCACGGTCAAGGCCATCGTGCAGGCCGGCATACCGGTCTGCGCCCACATCGGCCTGACCCCCCAGAGCGTGGCCCAGTTGGGCGGCTACAAGGTGCAGGGCAAGGACCTGGCCGGCGCCCAGAAGCTCATCGAGGCGGCCGGGGCCCTGGCCGAGGCCGGCGCCAGCCTGGTGGTGTTCGAATGCATCCCCGCGCCCCTGGCCGAGGCCATCACCAAGGCCACGCCCATGGTCACCATCGGCATCGGCGGCGGCGCGGGCTGCGACGGCCAGGTGCTGGTGATCCACGACCTGGTGGGCCTGGCCGAGCGCAAGCCGCCCAAGATGGCCCGTCAGTACGCCAACATCTTCCCCGTACTCAACGAGGCGGTCTCGACCTACGTCAAGGAGGTGACCTCCGGGGCCTTCCCCGCGCCGGAGCACGGCTTTGCCATGGACCCGGCGGTGTTGGCGCAGCTCAAGCTATAGGGGGCCGGCCATGAAGATCGCCGTCGTGGGGCCTGGGGCCATGGGCCTGCTGTTGGCCGCGCGCCTGCAGCGGGCCGGGGCCGAGGTGCGCCTCCTGGACTACCGGCCGGAGCGGGCGGCTCACATCCAGGGCCAGGGCGTGATCCTGGAGCACGAGTCAGGAAGCCACACCCAAGCCATCCCCGCCAAGGCCGAACCAACTCTTTTGGGAGAGGTGGAGCTGGCCATCGTCTGCACCAAGGCCTACCACACGCCTGAGGTGGCCCGCATCCTGGGGCTGCACTTGGCGCCAGAGGCCCGGGCCCTGACCCTGCAGAACGGGGCCGGCAACGTGGAGGCCATGGTGGCGGCCTTGGGCGCCGGCCGGGTGCTGGGGGGCATCACCAGCGAGGGCGCCACCCTGCTGGCGATCGGCCGAGTGCGCCACGCCGGCCAAGGCCAGACCCACATCGGCCCAGCCCAGGGCCCGGTGGACGGTTTCACCCGGCGGGTGCTGGGGCTGCTGCAGGCCGCCGGCTTTGAGGCCAGCGCCAGCGAGGGCGTGCAGAACCTGATCTGGACCAAGCTGGTGGTCAACGTGGGCATCAACGCCCTCACCGCCCTGCTGGGCGTGCGCAACGGCCGCCTGCTGGAGCTGCCCCCGGCCCGGGAAATCGTGGCCCAGGCCGTAGGGGAGGCCCTGACCGTGGGCCGGGCCCGGGGGGTGGACTTCCTGCATGAGGACATGCTGGCCGCGGTGGAGGAGGTGGCCCGGCGCACCGGGGCCAATGTAAGCTCCATGCTGCAGGACGTGCGCGCCAAGCGGCACACCGAGGTGGCCTACATCAACGGCGCGGTGGTGCGCTCCGGCGCGGAATTAGGCATCCCCACACCTGTCAACGCCACCCTGGCCAAGTTGGTGCAGGCCCTGGAGGCGGACTACCTGGCCGGCTAGCGGAAGTGGCAGGCGCAGAGGTGCGCCGGCGCGATGGCCCGGAGCGGTGGCTCCTCTTGGGCGCAGATGTCCTGGGCCTCTGGGCAGCGGGTGCGGAAGCGGCAGCCTGAGGGCGGGTTGATGGGGCTGGCCACGTCGCCCCGCACCGGCGGCGGCCGCAGAGGGCGGCGGGGGTCGGCCATTGGTGCGGCGGCCAAAAGGGCCTCGGTGTAGGGGTGCATGGGCGGCCGGCCGAAGCTCTCGCCGCCGGCCACCTCCACGATCTTGCCCAGATACATCACCGCAATGCGCTGGGACACGTGGCGCACCACGGACAGGTCGTGGGCCACGAAGACGTAGGTCAGGCCGAAGCGCTCCTTGAGCTCCATGAGCAGATTCAAGACCTGGGCCTGGATGGACACGTCCAGGGCGCTTACCGGCTCGTCGGCCACCACCAGCCGGGGCCGCAGGGCCAGGGCCCGGGCGATGCCGATGCGCTGGCGCTGGCCGCCGCTGAACTGGTGCGGGTAGCGCCGGGCGTGCTCGGGCCTGAGTCCCACCTCGGCCAGCAGCCCCGCCACCCGCTGCTTGATCTCCGCCCGTCCGGCCAGGCCGTGTATGACCAGGGGCTCGGCCAGGATGGAGCCCACGTTCAGCCGCGGATTGAGCGAGGTCACCGGGTCCTGGAACACAATCTGCATCTGCCGGCGCAGGGCCTTGAGCCCGGCCCTATCCAGGCGGCTGATGTCCTGGCCCGCGAAAATTATCCGGCCGGCGGTGGGGCGCAACAGGCCCAGGGCCAGGCGGCCCACGGTGGACTTGCCGCAGCCGCTCTCGCCCACCAGGCCCAGCACCTCGTGCTCGGCCACGCTCAGATACACCTCGTCCACGGCATGCACCACCTGGCGGCTGGCTCCCAAAAAGCCGGTGCCCACCCGGAAGTGCTTGGTCAGGCCCTCCAGGTTCAGGAGCCCCTCTGGCGCGCCCTGGCTCATGCCGCCATCCTCGGCCGTTCGCGGGCCTGGTCGTGGTGCAAATAGCAGCGCACCCAATGGCCGGGCGCCACCTCCACCAGGGCCGGCTCGGCCTGGCCGCAGGGTGCGAAGCGCCGAGGGCAGCGGTCGCTGAAGGCGCAGCCCGGCGGCAGGGCGCCCAGGGGCGGCACGATGCCGCCGATGGTGGGAAGCCTCTGGCCAGGACGGGGGGAGCGCGATGGCAGGCAGGACAAGAGCCCCTGGGTGTAGGGGTGCAGGGGGTGGTCGAACAGCTCCTCCACCGTGGCGCTTTCCACCAAACGGCCGGTGTACATCACCGCCACCCGGCGGCACATCTGGGCCACCACCGCCAGGTTGTGGGTGATCAACAGGATGGCGGTGTCGGTCTCCTCCTTGAGCCTGCGCATCAGACCCAGTATCTGGGCCTGGATGGTCACGTCCAGGGCCGTGGTGGGCTCGTCGGCGATGAGCAACTGGGGGTTCAGGGCCAGGGCCATGGCGATCATGACCCGCTGGCGCATGCCGCCGCTGAGTTGGTGCGGGTAGGAGTTGGCCCGGCCCTTGGGGTCCGGGATGCCCACCCGCTCAAGCATCTCCACCGCCCGCTGCCAGGCCTCCCGGTTGGTGGTCTGCAGGTGGGCGGTGATCTCTTCGGCCACCTGGCGGCCCACGGTGAACACCGGGTTCAGAGAGGTCATGGGCTCTTGGAAGATCATGGAGATGGCCTGGCCCCTGAGGTCGCGCATCTCCGAGGCCGTCGCCTGGAGCAGGTCGCGGCCTTCAAAGAGAACGCGGCCGGCGGCCACCCGTCCCGGCGGGGGCAGCAGGCCCATGATGCTGAGGGCGGTGAGACTCTTGCCGCAGCCGCTCTCGCCCACCAGGCCCAGTATCTCGCCGGCCTCCACGAACAGGTCCAGGCCGTCCACTGCGGCCAGGACGCCGTCGTCCGTGTCAAAGACCGTGACCAGGTCCTGTATTTCCAGCAGGGGCTGAACCACGTTTACCTCGCGCCAATCAGGGCCGGCCTTCACTCTAGTCCGGCCGTCCGGGGCCGGTCAAGCCGCCTCCACCAGCATCAGCCGCAGGTCCATGACGTTGGTGCGCGTGGGGCCGGTGATGATCAGGTCCTGCAGGGGGCCAAAGAAGTTGTAGGCGTCGTGCCGGGCCAGAAAGTCCTGGGCCTTGAGGCCCAGGGTGCGGGCCCGCGCCACGGTGCGGCCGTCGGCCCAGGCCCCGGCCGCGTCGGTGGGGCCGTCGGTGCCGTCGGTGCCCAGGGACACGGCTAGCACGCCCTCCAGCCCCTGCAAGTCCAGGGCCGCGGCCAGGGCGAATTCCTGGTTGCGGCCGCCCAGGCCCGGCGAGCTTCCCAGGGTCACGGTGGTCTCCCCGCCGCTGATCAGGCAGCAGGGCGGGGGCAGGGGCTGGCCGCTGGCCAGCACCTCCCGGACCAGGGCCGCGTGCATGCGGGCGATGTCCGCGGTCTCGCCCTCGATGGTGGTGGAGAGCACCAGGGGCCGGAAGCCCAGCTCCCGGGCCTGGAGAGCCGCCCGCTCCACGGCCCGGCGGTTGTTGGCCACGATCAGGTTCTGCACCCCGGCCAGCTCCGGGTCGCCGGGCTTGGGGGTCTCGGGCAGGCGGCCGGCCAGGCCGGCCTTGATGCGCCGGCGCACCGGCTCCGGAGTCTGCGGCCAGATGCCGTAGCGCTCCAGTATCTCCCGACAGTCCTGCCAGGTGGAGGCGTCGGGCACCGTGGGGCCCGAGGCGATCACGTCCAGGCGGTCGCCCACCACGTCGCTGATGATCAGGCTGATCATGCGCCCAGGCGCGGCCAGGCGGGCCAGGCAGCCGCCCTTGAGCCGGCTCAGGTGCTTGCGGATGGCGTTGATCTCGCCGATGTCCGCGCCGCAGGACAAGAGCAAGCGCGTGGTCTGCTGCTTGTCGGCCAGGCTGACGCCCTCGGCCGGCGCCACCAACAGGGCGCTGCCCCCGCCGGAGATCAGGCAGAAGAAGAGGGTGTCCTCGGCCGCGTTTTCCCGCACCAGCTCGGTGATGCGCTCCCCGGCCGCCAGCCCCCGCTGGTCCGGCACGGGATGGCCGGCCTGCTCGATGGCGATGACGTCGGTGGGGGCGGCGTGGCCGTCCTTGACCACCACCCGGCCGGCGCTCAGGCGGCCGCCCAGCACCTTTTCCAGGGCCCGGGCCATGGGCGCGCCGGCCTTGCCCGCGCCCACGGCCACGATGCGGCGAAAGGCGCCCAAGTCTATTTCCTGCCCACCTACGCGCAGGGTGTCGCCGGAGAGGTGCAGGGCCTCCTGCACGGCCCGGACGGGGTCCACCGCCTTGAGGGCGGCGTCAATGATGCTGCGGGCGGCCTGTCTGATCCGAGGGGAAGGCATGAGGCGGTTCTCTCCAGGAGAATTTTATCGCCAGGCTACCACAAGCGTGCTGACTTGGGGTGGTCTCAAGAAAAACGAAGGGAGCCCCTTGCCGGCGGCTCCCCTTGTAAAGGCAGAATTTTAGCCGCTATAGCCTACTTACCAGCGTACTCTCCACGCTGGCCGTCAAACTCACGAACAAAGCTCTTGCCCCGACGCTCTTTGAGGGGCGGCTTGGCGTAGTGAATACCCTTCTTATCGGCATATCCAAAGAAGTAGTTAACAACGGGATATCCCCGCTTTACCCAGCCGACCACGCCTCCGCTGGTTCCGTCAGGTGCTTTGCCCACCCAATAGACGTTCTTGTAACCGTACTTGTAGAGAAAACCGGCAATATAGGCGGAGCGGGCCTGCGTGCGGCAGTAGACCCAAATCTCGGCGTTGGGGTCTTTGATTTTGCCGGGAATGGTGTACATGTGGCCGTCGTGGATGTGGCTGGAGCCTTCGATGTGGAAAGCTTGAAACTCCGGCACACTGCGCACGTCCAGCAGGTAGGCGGCGGATTTGCCCGCGAGGACCTCCTGCCACTTCTTGAAAAGGTCATCAACGTTTTTGATCTTGTCTTTGGGAACCAAACTGGCAAACTCCTTGTTGACCTTTTTCTCATTGTCTTTAAGGGGATTGCCTTTTGCTAAGGCGGCGGTGCTCATGGCAGCCACGACCGCCAAGGCGAGAAATATCACGGCAAACTTCTTCATCTCGTCTACCTCCGTTTTACAGTTGTCTGTGAAAGAGCGAGGCACCGCGGCCTGGCAACCGTATCGCCTCGTTTAACCCTATGTAGAACGAAAATGATTTTTAGCCTCTCAACACCCCTCATCCGGCTTGATGGTTGGAATAGCCGCCGGCGGAGCCTCCTTGGGCGCAGGGGCCGGGGCCGCGGCCGGGGCCTTGGCCGGGGCCGGCGGCACGCTGCTGGGCAGCGGCGCCCCGGAGACCTTCACCTGGCCGGCCTTCTTGACCTGGTCGGCCACGTCATACATAACGCTAAGGTCATAGTAGGCCCAGGCCGTGGCCGAAAGGGGGTCGGCCTGCACGGCCTGGCGGAAGAAGGTTTTGGCCTCGCCAAAAGCCCCCCGGGCAAATGCCTCGCGGCCAAAGCGCAACTGCTCGGCGCAGAGTTTCTTGTCAAAGCAAACAGCGGGCTTCTTTTCTTGAGCCGGAACGGCCAGGGCCATTCCCAAGGCCAGGGCCAGCACGATCCCCAGCACTACCGCTAGACGTTTGTGTTTCATTGTTGCTTGCTCCTTATGGTTGCCAGGCGGAATATCGCCCGCAGGCCTGATCGGGCCAGGATGGGGTCGTGTCACTCTGCTTACGGTGATAGAGTATAACAAGACAGAATCACAAACTCAACAAACCGTTGCATTTCTCTGGCCTGGCGGCCCGGGCCGGCCCGGCCTCTGGGTTGGTAGGCGCTTGACACCAACAAAGTTGGCCATAAAGTATTAGGGTGTGCTGCAACGGCCCCGACAGAGCGTGAGGTGACATTTGACTGTGTTTATTGCAAATTTCCTTCAGTTCATCAATTGGCTGCTGGGCGCTTACATGTGGATTCTCATAGCCTCGGCGGTGATAAGCTGGGTGCGGCCCGACCCGGCCAACCCTATCGTGCGCTTCCTCTACGCCGTCACCGAGCCAGTGCTCTGGCGCATCCGACGCGTAATTCCCACCAATTTTGGAGGCGTTGACCTCTCGCCCCTGCTGGTGATCCTGGCTATCCTCTTCCTGCAAAACGTAGTCATCGGCGGCCTGATCAGCATGATCCTAGGTCAGACCGTGGTGCTCCGCTAGAGCAAGGCAGCCGCCGGGGCGGGGTGTCGGCGCGTGATTTCTGCGAAAGAGTAGGCGCATGGACAAATGGAACACCTTGGACTCCCAGACGGTGCTGGATCACCCGGTGCTCAAGGTGGAGCGCTGCCAACGGCGCAAAGGGCCCCGGCACGGCGAATTCGTGGTGTTGCACAGCCCGGACTGGGTTAACGTGATCCCCTTGACGCCCGAGGGCCGGGTGGTGCTCATCCGCCAATGGCGCCAGGGCAGTCAGGACTGGGCCCTGGAGATACCCGGCGGCCTGGTGGACCCGGGCGAGGAGCTGGAGCAGGCCGCGGCCCGGGAGCTGGCCGAGGAAACCGGCTACCGGGCCCGCCGGCTGGAGTACCTGGGCAAGGTCAACCCCAACCCGGCCCTGTTTGACAACACCTGTCACACCTTCCTGGGGGTGGACTGCGAGCCCAACGGCCCGCCCCGGCTGGATGACTGCGAAGAAATAGAGGTGCTCAGCGCGGCCCAGGAGGAGCTGCCCGGGCTGGTGGCCGGCGGCCAGATTGACCACTGCATCGTCATCGCGGCTCTGGCCTTTTTCTGGCTGCGCGGCCGGGCATAAGCCTTGCTCCCGGACCTATTTTGTTATAGTAGGTAGGCACTGTTAGGGAGGAGGGCCATGAAGGATCAGAGCCTGCTGGCCAGGCTGCCCAAGGTGGATCAGCTTCTGGCCGCTCCGGCCCTGGTCCTGGCCGGCGACGAGCTGCCCCGCTCCCTGGTGCTCAGGGCCGCCCGGCAGGCGGTGGACCATCTCCGCCAGCGCCTGCTGGCCGGCGAGGCGGTGCCCGCGGCCGAGCTGAGCCTGGAGGCGGCGGCCGGCCAGGCCGCGGCCCTGGCCCGCCATCTGGCCGCGCCCAGCCTGCGGCGGGTGATCAACGCCACCGGCGTGGTGGTGCACACCAACCTGGGCCGTTCTTTGCTGGCCGAGGCCGCGCTCGCCCGCCTGCTGGAGCTGAACCGCACCTACACCAACCTGGAATACGACCTGGCCGCTGGGGTCCGGGGCAGCCGCTACACGCACGTCAACGACATCCTCTGCGAACTCACCGGCGCCGAGGCCTCCCTGGTGGTGAACAACAACGCGGCCGCGGTGCTGCTCTGCCTGCAGACCCTGGCCGCCGGCCGCGAGGTGATCGTCAGCCGGGGGCAGCTGGTGGAGATCGGCGGCTCCTTCCGCATCCCCGATGTCATGGCCCGCTCCGGGGCCGTGCTCAAGGAAGTAGGGGCTACCAACAAGACCCATCTGCACGATTACGAGGGCGCCGTCAGCTCCCGGACCGCCCTGCTGCTCAAGGTGCACACCAGCAACTTCGCGGTGGTGGGCTTCCACCAGGAGGTGCCCCTGGCCGAGTTGCGCCAGTTGGGCGACCGCTACCACCTGCCGGTGATGGAGGACCTGGGCTCGGGCACCCTGCTGGACTTCACCCGCTTCGGCCTGCCCAAGGAGCCCACGGTGCCCGAGGTGCTGGCCGAGGGCGCGGACCTGGTGACCTTCTCCGGCGACAAGCTGCTGGGCGGACCCCAGGCCGGAATCATCCTGGGCCGGGCCGAGTATGTGGAACGCTGCCGCAAGAACCCCACCAACCGGGCCCTGCGCGTGGACAAGCTGACCCTGGCCGCCCTGGAGGCCACCCTGGAGCTGTACCGCGAGCCGGAAAAGGCCATCGCCCAAATACCCACTCTGGCCATGATCAGCGCCGGCTACGAGAGCCTGCGCAAGCGGGCCGGCCGCCTGGCCGCGCGCCTGAAGGCTCTGGGCCTGCCCCGGCTGCGGGTGGCCACCACCGACGGGGTGAGCCGGGTGGGCGGCGGGGCCCTGCCCTTGGCCGCGCCGCGCACCCGCTTGTTGGAGGTGGCGGTGGAGGGCCTGAGCACCAGCAAGCTGGAGGCGGCGCTCAGAGCCGGTCAGACGCCCATCATCTGCCGGCTGGAGGACCAGCGCCTGCTCATGGACGTGCGCACCCTGATTGGCGACGACGCTGCGGTTGTAATCAAGGCCTTGGCCGGCCTGGCCGGCTGAGCCAATTCCTTTAGGCGGAGGTGTCCTTGTCCCCGGCCAGCCCCCCCGGCGCGCTGAGCTTCGCGGTGCTCGGCCGCTTTGCGGAAATCCTCAAGCCCCCCTTCCGCCGGGCCCTGAACAGCGGCCGGGTGGACCTGTTGCCCCTGCCCGACCCCGGCGACCCCCGCCAGAAGCCTCTGCAGGAGGCCCTGGCCAAGGGCAGCGCTCTGTTTGACACCGCCGGCGGCCGCCTGATCATCCCCCTGATAAACAAGGGCCGTCCCCTGGGCCTTTTGTCGGTGCACGGGGTGAGCGCCGGGCAGCTTCCAGCCGCGGTGCATCCCTTCCTGGCCTCCCTGGTGGAGGCGGCCCTGGATATGGTGCGCCTGCGCCTGGCCGCAGAAACCGACCCGGTCACCGGCCTGGCCAACGAGCAGGCCCTGGACGAGGCCCTCACCACCGCCATTTCCCGCCTGGCCCCTGCGCGTCCGCGGGGGCGCCTGGCCCTGGACGCCGAGGGCGACGGCCAGGGCCTGTGCCTGCTGGCCTTGGAGCCGCAGGGCCTGGCCGCCTGGCAGGAGCGCCACGGCCGCCGGCCAGCCGAGGCCCTGCGCCGAAGGCTGGCCGGCCTGGCCCAGGCGGCCGCGCCAGAGGCTCTGCTGGCGGCCCGGGCCGGCGAGGTCTTTTTCCTGCTCCTGCCCGGCCGGGAGGAGGCGGCCTCGCAGGCGGCCGCGGCGCTCAGCGCGGCGGCCGCGGAGCTGGAGCCCGAGGAGGCCGGCGGTCAGCCCTGGTCCGGCCGCCTGAGCCTGGGCGCGGCCAGCATCGCCGCCCGCGGAGACGGGCCGGCGGCCGAAGCCGCGGCCCTGGTCAAGGCCCGGGCCCT
>QZKP01000001.1 GCA_003605055.1 Desulfarculus sp. | reverse complement strand
AAGGAGTCTGAATTCAGGTTCAATTACCGAGGGCAAAACCTGTATGCTATCCTACTCAAACTAATCAGGCAGAAACCCCTCAACTAGTCTAGGCCCTTATTCTATAAGCCGATTGGGGGGATAGAGCGCAAGACGCGTGCAGGGGCAGGGCCCCGACCGGCGGCGCATTCCTGGCCCGCGGCGACCTCATATTGGTAATAACCAATGAAAACGTTATATTAAACCGGGTAGTCGCGGCCTGCGCACCTGCACGGCCCTCTGGATCAGGCCCGTGGCTGGGGGCCCGGGGCTACCTTGCGCGCCTGGCCCACCGGTAGCTGACCTCCTTGTAAATCCTGCTCCCGGAGGGGTCGTACTTGGAGGGTTTGGCCTCTTTCTTCAGTTTCAAGTAGCCGCGGATGTCGGTCCCCGGAGGCATGGAGTACAGGAGCCTGAAAAACCTCCCCTGGCGGCCGGTGATGTTGGTGGCCCCGTTGCTGGTGGGACCCATGATGCCCTCGCTGTCGTGCCCAAAGTACCCGCTGCCGTGGGCGGCCTCGTGGGTCAGGGTGGCGGCCAGGCCGCTAAGGCAGCCGCTCTGGTCCCGGTTGATGTAGACCTCGGCCCTGACGATGTAGCCGGCCGAGGTGTACCACCAGTAGGTGACCCCGCAGACGCCGGAGAGGTTGGCCCAACGCACGGTGATGTTGGCGGAGCCGCCAGTGAAGGTGAAACCCAGGCTCCCGCTGGAGGCAGAGTTCCAGCGGTTGATGGCCGCCTGGGCCTCGGGGAAGTCATTCGCGCTGACCGAGACCGTGGAGGAGCCCCACCTGACCGTGTAGCCCCCCAGCGCGCTGGCGTTGTGGTCGTAGAGGTAAGCATAGTCCGCGGAGGTGATGCTGTCACCGCCGCCGCCACCGCCGCCACCACCGCAAGCTAGGATTATAAGCAGGAATAAAAATGAAACAAACTGTCCCCCCCGCCTTCTCATTACTCTCGCTCCTTCAAGAAGTAACTACTTGTGAGGTTGCATGGATACTTTTGAGGCGCAGCCGAAACCAGCTTACAATAACCAACAAGTGTTGAGTTAACTAAAAAACAGCTTATTTTTGTGATTGCAGGGCTTGAGCCTCATTTTCGGCATGTAGTGAAAAAAACAGCAGCGGTTGGGATCAGTCCCTAACCGCCGCTGTTTAAGCAAATTTTATGGTGCCGAAGGGGAGACTCGAACTCCCACGCCCGTACGGGCACTAGACCCTGAACCTAGCGCGTCTACCAATTCCGCCACTTCGGCAGGGCACCCGCCCGCGATTATGCCGTAAAGCCCGCGGGCTTGTCAAAGAACAGGGCGAAGTCTATAATCACAACCCATGCTTGTCAAGGGGGTTGCGTCGCGGGTGTTTATGCCTGTAGCGACACAGAGTTAAGGTAAGGAGCGCCGCGCTGATGATCGTCGTTTGGGGCCTGGAAGAGCTGAGGGTGCGGCACCCCAAGCCGGTGGCGACCATCGGCAACTTCGACGGGGTGCACCTGGGGCACCAGGCCCTGTTCGCCAAAACCTTGGAGCGGGCCCGGGCCATAGGCGGCACCTCCCTGGCCATGACCTTTGAGCCCCACCCCATGCGGGTGCTGCGGCCGGCGGTGAACCTGCCCCTGATCACCCCCCTGGAGCAGAAGCTCAAGCTGATCGCCGAGCACGGCCTGGACGTGGCCCTGTGCCTGCGCTTTGATCAGGACTTCGCCCGCCTCTCGGCCGACGACTTCGTGGACAAGCTGCTGGCCGCCCGCCTGCACGTGGCCGAGGTGGTGGTGGGCTATGACTTTGTTTTCGGCCACCAGGGCTTGGGCGACCTGGAGCTGCTCAAGGGCAAAGGCGAGAGCCTGGGCTTTGCAGTGCACGAGGTGGGGCCGGTGCTGGTGGAGGGCCGGCCGGTGAGCTCCACCCGGGTGCGCCAGGAGGTGGGTAGCGGCAACATGGAGGCGGCCCGGCAACTGCTGGGCCGGCACTACCGGGTCTGCGGCCGGGTGGTGGCCGGCCATGGCCGCGGCGGAAGGCTGCTGGGCTTCCCCACGGCCAACCTGCGCGTCACCGACGAGCTGGTGCCCGGCGCCGGGGTGTACGCGGTGCTGGTGGAGCTGAACCACGGCCGGCTGATCAAGGGCGTGACCAACATCGGCTCCAACCCCACCTTTGCCGACGGCGGCCTGAACGTAGAGACGCATTTGCTGGACTTCAAGGGCGACCTCTACGGCCGGGAGATCACCCTGCACTTCGTGGAGCACCTGCGCGAGGAGAAGCGCTTCGCGGGGCCCGAGCCCCTGGCCGCCCAGATCGGCCGGGACGTGAAAAAGGCCCATGAGGTGCTGGAGGCGTGGATGGGAAAATACAGGCGTTAATAGCTAAAATTTTTTCTGATCACGATTTTCGGATATTTGTTTTTTTAAAGATTCGATGTGGCTTTTCACATTAAGAGGGATCAAAGGATACCAGTAATTCCAAAAGACTGATTCCACAAAAAAGTCAACTAAATGCTTCTCTTTTAAGCCCGCTTCAACAAACAGCTTTTTTATATCAAATAGGAGAATATCTGGATTGTTCGATTGTAACATTAATGCCTTAATATAACTTACCATTAAACCTAAACCAAGTGATTGCTTATTTATTGGATATATACCGGCGACGTTTGAAACATTATTAAGGATCGACAGTAATTTTAAGCGTGCCTCCCGTGGATTATTATTCCAAATAGCCATTATAGTATCGACTTTAACACGCCTACTAATACAATCAACAGACCTTGATAGTCCTTCAACCTGCATTCCCAGTTCCACCATTTTTGAATAGGTGTATTCGTTGTCACCCTTTTTTGCATTTTGTTTTGCCATAAATAACAATATGTCACTCAAGACTTTTGCACATATAGACTCCCACCCAGTACGTAACAATTCTTCCGCGAGCTTACCTCTGCCGACTATTTGCTCATTTTCCGTGATTTCATCCCAAATTTGATTAGCAAGCTTGAGTCTTCGAGAAAATAAAGGGTCAGAGACGAGCATCGGTATTGAGCACAGTTCGGAACCAGGTAGTTTTGCGTTCGTTTCAAATGCTCCTAATAAAAAGTCAAATTTCAGCCTCTCGTTTATTTTATCCCATTCGGCGCCCTCCGGTCTTTGCGTGTACAGCTTTAACCATAACGCATTTCTAACTTCGTGATCGGCATTTCTGCCTCGATATAAATAAAGATAGTGCCGTAGATGCCTCTCTATCTTTGCTAAAGATTGCCACTCAATTCTAGCGTTATCTGCTGAACTAATTAGTGAATTGGCAAAGAAAACCAATTTTTTTTGGATAGCGTCTATATTTTCATCTTTGCTCAATTTTAAATACCTAAAAAGAAAATTGTGTTGGTGCGCTACCTCGTAATCGCCAAATGAATCTAAAAGACTGGCAAATGTTCCTATTGATGCATCGGGAAACTCATCTGGCATTTGTAATTCATAATCTTCCCTGAGCAATTCCCGTTGATTCTCCCAGAAGACTCGCTGTTGTTTATATATTAACGGTATATTAGTTACTCCATAGAGCGCTCTCATAGCGCCGGAAAGATATCGTTGTAGAGAATTGGAGATTCTCCCTTTTGTCGAAAAAGGTAAATTTATATGTGACACTGGTATATATGAAAAATTTCTCCGAACAAAGGAAGCTGTATTTATTATGGGTGGATCGTACCATGAAACCCCCACAGTAATTACGCATCTTTCAGAAAATAATTTAATCAAGAAATTAAAGTAATTTTTTTCGTCATAAAGTAACTCATTATATTGCCAACAATCTACTATCGGTTTGCTAGCTGGCGAACAACGGCCGTGTAAATGAATTAAATTAATATTTTGTGGCTGAATTTCAACGCGAGGAAATGAAAACGAAGGTAAGTCTTCTCGGTCAATAATAATTAATTCAACAGGTGGATTTTGTTTAGAAAGATACAACCTAAAATCATTGTCAAACATTGTAGAATAATTAGTTGTTACAATTAGATTAGTCATTCGCAAGAAAGAGAAAAAAATAGATTTATAATCGTCTTTTGTTTCTTTTATTTTTAATAATGGTGGTTTGCCGCTATAATTTACTTTATTCAATATATGTTTGGAAAGCGTTTGGTTCCCGAGCGTCCAATTAAGAAAAGAGAGTAATTCTGGTGCCCTAATATTGTATAGGTTCTTTTGGTCGTACCCGGTTTCTTTGAAATAATCATGAAAAAGCTCTTTAACTAATGTGGTCCAGTTATATATTGATCCAAAGAGTTGTGAATCAGAACCAGCCCCTAATAAAAAAGCCCCTTTGCCATTTTGCATATGGCACCTGAAAAGAGAAAGCGCTCTTATTACAGAAGGGCTAAAAACTGGAGGCATTTTAATTGGCCTAGTCCTTGGTATTTGTAAGTAACTTATAAGAGTCTAAAAAGGCTGTCAAATGGGAAAGCTAACCCCTACAGCCCCGAGGTCTGGCGGCCGTCGCGGCGGATGCGCCAGAAATGGTACATGGCCGCCACCAGGGCCAGGGCCGGCAGGGCCAGGCAGTGCAGCACGTAGAACCTGAGCAGGCTGGGCTCGCCCAGCTCGGTTCCGCCCAAGACCAAACGCTGCAACAGCGGCCCGATGAGCGGCGCCTGGCCCAGCACCCCGGCCACCACCGTGGCCGCGGCCTGGGTGGCCGGGTCCCAGCGCAGCACATAGCCCGACAGGTCCAGGGCCAGGGTCAGGGCCAGCAACAGCAGCCCCACCACCCAGTTCAGGGCCCGCGGCGGCAGATAGGCCTTGCTGGCCAGCACCCGCAGCATGTGCAGGATCAGGGTGATGACCATGGCCTGGCCGGCCAGGAAGTGCAGGCGGCGCAGGAACCAGGCAAAGGGCAGGTCGCCGGCCTCCTGGGCGAAGAAGCCGGCCGCGCCCGCGGCCGTGGGCACGTAGGAGAACATCAGCACCAGGCCGCTGGCTCCCAGCACCAGGAACAGCAGAAAGCTGATCCCGCCCAGGCAGAAGGTGTGCCGCAGGCGCACCCGCTCCTCGGGCAAGCGGGGCGGGTGCAGGTGCTCCAGGAAGCCGGGCGCGGCCATATCAGACCTTGAGCCGGGCGGCGGCCGGCGCGGGCCGGCCGGGATAGGCGATGAGTCCGCCCTGGGCGCTCTTCTCCAGGGCGATGTGGGCCAGGCCCCCGGGTGCCGGGCCGGACAGACGGCTGCCGTCGGGCGCGAAGATGGAGCCGTGGCAGGGGCAGAGGAAGCGGCGCTGATCGGCGTTCCAGGCCGGCCGGCAGCCCAGGTGGGGGCAGACCAGGCGCAGGGCAAAGAGGCCGCCGGCGTCGCGGCCCAGGGCCACCTGCTGCACGGTGCGCACCTGGCCCAAGGCCAGACCCGCGGGCGGGCCCAGCTCCGTTGGACCGGGCGCGGCCGGGCCGCTGTCGGCGCTGATCAGGCGCAGCACCGCGCCCAGGCCCAGGCCCAGGGCGCCCACCAGCCCGGCCCAGGTGAAGGCGGCCAGGGCCTTGAGCAGCCAGCGGCGGCTGGCGTCCATCTGCACGCTCTGGTTCATGGTCCTAACTCTACCGGCCGCTGAGGCCTAGCCGCAAGCGGGCTTGCCGGTTGCCGGCCCCTTGGCTAGACTGAAGCCATGGACGCGCCACCCACCCCCCGCCAGAGCCTAGTGCGCAAGGAGGGGCTCTGCGCCCTGGCCTGCCTGGCCCTCTTAGGCCTGTCCGCGGCGCTGTATCCCCTGGCCCCGGTGGGCGGGGGCCAGCCCTCCGGCCAGGCCAGCGCGCCCTGGGTGTTCCTGGGCTTCCAGCAGCTCCTGCGCTGGCTGCCCGCCTGGCTGGGCGGCCTGCTCCTGCCCGGGTTGGCCCTGGCCCTGCTGGCCGCGCTGCCCTGGCTGGAGGGCCGGCCGGGCCCGGCCGTGCCCGCCTATGGCCGTCCCTCGGCCCTGGCCCTGGCCGCCTGGCTGGTGCTGGCCGTCTGGGCCGGGCTCACCGCCTGGGGGCTTCTGTGCTAGGCGGCCACTCCTGCGCCAGGGCCTTGAGCAGCCAGCGGGTGTACTCCTTGCCCGGTTTTAGCAACCTCAGCAATTCTGAACGATTGTAGGGCCGCGCGCCCGGCACCAGCAGCGCCTGCTGCGGCCGGCCGCTCAGGTCCACCACCCGCGTCCAGTCCCCGGCCAGGTTCAGGCCTTCGGCCTTGGGCTGCCACAGACCCGGCGCCAGCCTAGGCCCGCCGTTTTTGTCCCGGCCCTCCTGCACAAAGGTCAGGCCCAGGCCCAGGGCCCGGGCCGCGCCGTGGCAGGCCGCGCAACCCATTGTGGCCCGGGCCGTGGTGTGCGGGTTATAGGGCGTCAGTCCCAGGCCGGGCGCGGGGATGGCCGCGCCCTGCACCAGGCGGCCTTTATCGTCCAGCAATGTGACCACGTACTGGAAGCGCGGCGAGAGCAAATAGGCGCGGCCGTCCGGCCCCAAGCCATAGACCCGCCACTCCTGGCGCCGGAAAAAGGGCGAGAGAATCCACACGCCCGGCCGCGCCTGGCCGCTAAGGTAGTCGCGGGTCATGGGCAAGCTGCGCTGGCCCGGCGGCAGGCGCATCTGACGCTCTATTAGCTCTAGCACCTGGGGGTCGCCCTGGGCCGCGATGGGCTGCCAGAGGCCGTAAGCGGTCCGGGTCTCCAGTTGCACCTGCAGGCCCCAGGCGGCTGGGGCATAGGCCGCGTGGCAGGCGTGGCAGGCCACCTTGACGTGCTGGGGCACCTGGTGGGCTACGGACGACTTGGGGCCGGTTGTCAGGGCCGGCACCCGGTGCAGCCGTCCGTCCAGCTTGCCCCGGAGCATCAGGCCGGCGCCCTGGCGCGAAACGTTATTCAGCCTTACGCCCAGGCTGGTCACGGCCTCGTGAGGAGGCGCGCCGGGCCGGCCGTGGCAGGTGTGGCAGCGCAGGCCCACGGCCAGCAGCCCGGCCGGCCGGATCACATTGTCGCCCATGACCTCGGAGCGCGGGTGGCAGTCCAGGCAGGCCAGGCCGGCCTTATAGTGCAGGTCCGGCTGCATGGGCCGCCAGGAGCGGGCCTGCCAGAGCGCAGGCCGCTCCGGGTCCGGGTCTAGGAAGCGGGCCCCGGCCAGGGCGTCCCGCGGCGTGCGGCCCGCATACTCCGCGCCCACCCCGCAGCCGGCGTGGCAGGTCAGGCACTGGCGCACGGGTATCTTTTTGGTCAGGCCGTGGCCTTGGGGCCTGCGTCCCTGGGCGTCGCGGGGCCGGTGGCAGGCCGCGCAGCCGGCCGAGCGCCGCGCGCCGTCGGCGTCCGCGCCGGCGGTCCACAGATGGCAGCGCAGGCAGCGCCGCCGCAAGAGATCGTCCACGGGCCGGCCGCTTTGGGCCGGCGCGGACAGGGCGGCCAGGGGCCCCTCGGCACGTACGCCGTAGCGCGGCAATGCGTCGGGCTGAGCGCCCCAGAGATAGCGGGTCTGGTTAATCAGGCCCACGGCCGTGGCCATGGGCGAGCGCCGCACCTTCTGCGGCCAGCCCGGGTGGCAGGGCCCGCAGGCGCGCCCGGCCTGGTCCAGGGCCGCGGGGTTGGCGGCCAGGCCCGCGTGGCCGGCCTGGGCCGTGGCGGCCTGGCCTTGGCCCAAGTGGCAGCGGGTGCAGGCGATGGCGTGGCCCTGGCCGGCCGGCGGCATGGGTGCGGCCATGTCCGGGTGGCACCGGCGGCAGCCCGCGTCCGGACCTGCGGCCAGGGCCGGCGCGGCTGAGAGAATCGCGGCCAGCAGAGTGATGTACAGCGCGCGCTTCATCGCAGGGCCTTTTCCACGGCGGCCCGGTGCTTGGTTTCAAGTTCGCCGCCTGGGCCGATGCGGCGCCAGGCCCGGGCCGGGTCGGCCAGCACCGGGTCCTGGGGCTCGCGGTGGCAGGGCAGGCAGCGGCCGAAGGCCAGGGCGCGGCCGACCTCCGCCCGGTTCAGGGGACGGGCGCCCTGGTGGGTCTGGCCCTGGATGGGCCGGCCCTGCTCGTCCACCAGGGCCTCCCAGTCCGCGGCGAATCCGATGGCCTTCAGGTCAGCCAAGGGCCGGGCCGCCATGCGGCCCAGGGGCCGCGGCCCGGGGCCCAGGCCCAGGGCCTTGGGGTTCAGGTGGCAGGCCTCGCAGGGCCGCACCTCCCGGCGGGTGGTGTGGGGCGCAAAGGGCGTGGAGATCAGGCCGCTGCCCGCGGCCGGCGGCCGCACCACGCTGAGCGCCTGGCCGGGCAGAGGCCGGCCGGCCGCGTCCAGGGCGGTGTAGACCACCTGGCAGCCGGGCACAAAGGGCCGTATCTCGCCCCGCGAATCAATCCCCAGCACCGGGTCCGTGAAGCGGTACTGGTCGCGGGTCTCCTGCCAGGAGCCGGGCGTGGGCCCGCCCACGACGAAGTCCCACATGTCGCCCCCGGCCCGGCGGTAGTCGTGGCAGCCGTAGCACTGGGGCGTCCAGCGGGAGTGGCAGGCCTGGCAGCTCAGGCGCTGGTGCCCGGGCTGCCGGTGCCGCGGGTCGCGGCCGACCAGGGCCAGGCGGTGCGCCTTGCCCGGCTGGGAGCGGGAGAGCAGCACCGGCCCGTCCTGACCCAGGCGCAGGTTGGACAGGGGCCGGCCCTTGGCGCTGAGCAGCAGGCGGGTGTCCTCTCGCAAAGGCGGGCGGTTTTTCAGCGGCCCGTACTGAGCCTCGTAGCGGGCGGTGTCGTCCGGCGGGCCGCTCTGGGGCGGCCCCTGGGGACCGCCGTGGCAAGTGGCGCAGGTGATCTCGGTCTGGAAGCGCATGCGGCCGTAGAGGCGGCCGTCGCCCATGATCTCCCGGCCACAGTGGCAGTCCACGCAGCTCAGGCCCTTTTCGGCGTGCACGTCGGGCAGGAGCTGGTGCACCCCCCGGCCGCCGCTCAGGGCGTGGCTGGGCCGGCCCTGGGGCCAGGGCACCCGGCCGTTCTCGTCCTCCACCTGGCCGCGAAAGTTCAGGGCCAGGCGGCCCGAGCGGTTGTGGCAGCGGCGGCAGTTGTCCTCGGGCGGGGTCTGCTGCAGGCGGTGATAGGCCGCGTGTCCGGGCTGGTCGCGGGCGATGGCCGCGTCCAGGCCCAGGTAGCAGCCTGACTCCACCCGCGCGCCGTGGCAGGCCGCGCAGCCCTGGCCGTGCACGCTTGGGCCCGCCTCGCGCTCGGCGCGCAAATGGCAGCGGGCGCAGAACTTGCGCCAGTGCTCGTCCGCGGTCTGGGCCGGGCCCGGCCCCGTCGGCGGCCCGCCGGGCACCCGCAGCAGCCCGGCCAGACTGTGCGGCGGGGCCGGCAGGGGCCGGCGGGGATCGCTGACCTCGGCGGTGCCGTAGCGGGCGGTGAACCCGGCCTGGGCGCCCCAGGCCAGGCGCAGGCTGGTGAGCACGCCGGTCATGGTGGCCATGATGGTGCGCTCCACGCGGTAGACCATGTCCGCGGCCTGCTCCTGGCGGCCGGCGTGGCAGCGGGCCGCCGCGCCCGGGCCGCCGCCGCAGGAGGCCCGGGCCGTGGCCAGGGCGCTGGGGTTGCGGCCCAATAGCCCCCGGTGCGCCTGGGCCTTGGTCAGCCCCAGGCCCTGGCCGCCGTGGCAGGCCAGGCAGCCCACGGCCTCCACCGGGTGCGAGGGGCTGATCTGCTCGAGGCCCTGGTGGCAGGTGAGGCAGCGCTCGGGCCGGCCAAAGGCGCTGGGCGTGATTTCGATGACCCGCGGGGGCTCGGCGGCCACGGCCGCGGCCCGAGCCCGGGCCCGCTCCGGGGCCAGGCCCGCGGCCAGCAGCTCTTGTTGCAGGCGGGCGGACCGGGCCTGGTTCACGGCCCGCACCTCCTCCTGCCAGGGGCGGCGGCCCTCCTGCCACCAGGCCAGGGCCAGGGCGGCAAAGAGGGCCAGGGCGGCCAGGGCGTAGCCGCCGGCCCAGAACAGGCGCGAGTCAGGGAATTTTGACTTGCCAGCGGCCATGGGTTAGCCTAGCACAGCCAGGGGCTAATGTAGGGAGGCGGCCATGCAGGATGAGTTCGCCGGGCTGGCGGCGGCCATGCGCCAGGAGATAGAGGCCATACCTAAAACCATGCGGCAGGAGGCGGTGATCCGGGCGGCCCTGGTCTGCCTGCTGTATCAGGCGGTTAAAGGCATGGGGCTCAAGCCCCTGGCGTCCTGGAAGCCGCCCAGGTCCACCCGCGACAGCATAGACCTGGTGGGCGTGGATGACTCGGGCGAGCTGCCCGCGGTCAAGGTCGCCTTTGCGGTGGACCCCCTGGTGGAGCTGCCCAAGCTCAAGTCCTTGGGCTGGGTGGAGTGCGAGCACAAAATCGTGATCAGCTTCAGCCAGCGGGCGGACAAGGTCAAGCAGTCGGCCTTTTTCCTCACGCCGGCCTTGACTCACCTGAATCTCTACGGCTAGCACGCCAAAAGCCAGGGCCGGCCCCGCGGGGCCGGCCCTGGCTTTTACGGCTGCTTCTATTGGCCGACGCAGCTAGCCCTTCTTCACGAAAAAGCTAATGTAGCCGTCGCCCTGCTCCTCGCCCAGGAGCTCGTCGCCCGAACGCTGAGTAAAGGCGGGCAGGTCGTTGCGGGTGCCGGGGTCGGTGCCCTGGATTTCCAGGATCTGGCCGGGCTTAAGGTTCTTCAAGGCCTTCTTGGTCTTGAGTATGGGCATGGGGCAGCTCAGGCCGCGGCAGTCCAAAACCTCGTCAGGGGTCCATTGGGCCATTTGGTCTCTCCTTTACTCTGGTTTGCCTCTGATAAAATTGAACGGCCTTACACCATGGTAAGGCGGTCGGTTTCCTCGTTCCAGGCCATCACCGCCCACCAGAGGAGCATAACCACCGCGGTGATGACGATGGCCCAGAAATAGCCGCCGGTCAAATCGGGCAGGAAGTAGGGCTTGCCCCAGGCCGCGGCGAACTTGCTGGTCCAGACGTAGTTTTTGAACAGGCTGTTGCTCAGGGCGAAGGTTAAAACGGCTATGATCAGCTTCCACTGGCCCTCGCCGGCCCGCCACACCGAGCCCGAGCCGCAGCCGCCGGCCAAGAGCATGCCGATGCCGAAGATGATGCCGCCCACCAGGCCGCCGATCCAGTGGTGGTAGATGTAGATCATCTGCCAGTCGGCCCTGAACCACTTGATAGTGAAGAAGATCAGCACGGAGAGGATCACGCTCAGGGCCACGGCCCGGGTGGCCACGGCCTCGCCGGTCATGAAGGGGTCGCGGAAGGAGCGCACGAAGCAGAAGCGGCAGCGTTGGATGACCACGCCGATCCCTACCGCGGCCAGCATCAGCACCGCCGGTTGGGTGTAGGCCCGGTACGACAGGCCATAGGCCCAGCCCACCAAGAAGACGAAGAAGATCAACCCCAGCCAGGGCTGCACCTTCTTCCAGTCGCGGCCGCCCTCCTTGGCGGTCCGCTGCTTGGGCGGCTTGCTGGGCAGGTGCTCGATCTCCCACATCAGGTATTTAAGGCCGATCAGGGCGCCCACCAACAGGCCCACCATCATGGCGAAGCCGCTCACCGAGCCCGCGGCGATGGCGGTGTAGAAGCCGCCCACGTTGCAGCCTCCGGCCATGACCGAGCCCACGCCCATGAACACGCCGCCCACCAGGCCCTTGAGCAGCTCCAGGGGCGGCGCAGGCCGGAAGGCGAACTGGCGCGAGAGCAGCGCCGAGCCAAAGGCGCCGAACAGAAGCCCCCAGGTGAGGATGGCGGGGTTGGAAAGCCACAGGGCGTTGCCCGGGGCCTGTTTGTAAAGGCCGATGCTGTAGAATATCCAGTCGCCCCAGACCCGCAGGCCGCCGGCCACGCCCCAGGGACGGCCCGCGGCCATGCAGATGGCGCCCAAGAGGGCCAAGACAATCGCCCCCACCCACAGGGGCCAGTTGCGGTCGAACAAGACCCCGTAGCCCTCTTTGAACTTCTCCACCATAACGCTCATGCCTACCTCCGGAGCTAGGTATCAAAGAGTGAACTCTGTTCAGTAGATATAGCCGCCGACCTAAGTTCAGTCAAGCCAGGTGGGCCTCCCGGCCGCGCCCCCTGCATTATGATAGGTTATGGCCTGGTTATCAAGCGCGGCCCCCCTGGGCATGCGCAGGGAAAGCCATTGACACCCCGCTCAAAGCCGGATAAAAAACAGCACACCACCCGCAGGCCGGTGGGGATTCAGGGAAGGATAGCTAAATGTTACAGCGCGTGGCACTGGCAATGTTCTTGATCGGGGCGCTCCTGTTCTGGTCCTGGCCAGCCCTGGCGCAGGCCGGCGAGGATAGGGTCGACCTGGGCATCATCACTGTAAAAAATAAGGACTTGGCTCAGAAGCTGCACCAGCGCCTGATCAAGGGCGAGAGCTTCGAGACCCTGGCCAAGCAGAACTCGGTGGGCCCCGCGGCTTTCCGGGGCGGACGGCTGGGCAAGGTGCCATTTCAGCGCCTGCGCAGCGAGTACCGTCAGGCCCTGCAGCGGCTGGCCCCCAACAAGCCCAGCCAGGTGATCCCCACCGAGGAGGGCTACACCATCCTCATGCGCTTTGATCAGCCCGGGGAGCAGCCCAAGGCGGCCGCGGCCCGGCCCGCGCCGGCCCCGGCCCCGGTCCCGGCGCCGCAGACCAGGGCCGGCAGCACGCCGCAGTTCGTGCGGCCCTCGCCCCTGGCCGAAGCCCCGCAGCTCAAGGCCCGCCGCGAGGTCTTGGCCGGCCTGGAGGTCATGGTGCAGGGCGAGTTCAAGAAGGCCCAGAGCCACTTCTCCGCCGCCCTGGGCGACAACCCCCGCGAGGACAGCGCCTATTTCCTGCAGGACATCAGCCGCGAGGCGGCGGCCGGCAAGATCAAAAAGCAGGCCGCCCTGCTGTTCGCCCAAGGCTTCCTGGCCGTGACCAACGGCGACGGGCCCTCGGCGCTCAAGTATTTCCTCCAGTGCAAGGATGCCGACCCCAATTTCTGGCAGGGCGAGCTGTTCGCGGCCAACTTGATGGCCGGCGCCGGCCAAAAGGCCGAGGCCGAAAAGCTGCTTCACGGGATTCTCAAGCGCAACCCCAAGTCGGCCCACACTTACGTGTCCTTGGGCCTGTTGGCCGCCGACCGCCACAATCCCCAGGAGGCCCGCCGCTACTTTGAGAAGGCCATTGAGGCCAATCCAGAGTTCGCCCAGGCCCACTATCAGTTGGGCATGGTGGCCCTGTACAGCGACGACCTGAAGACCGCCGAGCGGGAGTTCAAGCAGACCATCGTCCTGGACCCCTACAGCGAAGAGGGGCACAACAACCTGGGGCTGGTGTATTTCTTCCTGGGCCGCCCGGCCGAGGCGGCCAAGGAATATAAGACGGCCGCGGAGCTCAACCCCTCCTACCCGGACGCCCACGTCAACCTGGGCAACCTTTACGTGCAGCAGAAGCAGTACAACCTGGCCATAGACGAATACGCCAAGGCTCTGGCCATAGACCCGGACTTTGCCGCGGCCCACAACAACATGGCCGGCGCCTACGTCCTCATGGAGAAATGGCCCGAGGCCATACAGGCCGCGGACACGGCCCTGAAGCTGGGCTATCCGGTGCCCAAGTCCCTGCTGGCCAAGCTGGCGCCCCACCGCAAGTAAGGGGGGCAGCCCAGAGCTAGACAGCCAGCCCCGGGCCAGGGGCCGGCCTCAGACCCAGCCCGGACTGGGCGCGCGGCTCAGGTCGCGGGCAGATCCAGCAAGTCCCATACCTGCTCGGCCCGGGCCCGGCTGGCCGGGTCCTCGCGCTCGTCGGCGCCCAACAGGCCCAGCTCGGTCCGGGCCCGCGGCCGGCCCTGGGCGTCCAGCACCTCAATGGCCAGCCAGCCCGCCGCCTCTTGCCGCCGTTTGGCCGCACCGCCGGCGGCCTGCAGCCGGGCCATGGCCCGCAGGGCCATGAAGTCCAGGGCCGGCGCCTGGGCCAGCCTTTGCAAAAGCCCGGCCCAGGGCGCCAGGTCCAGGCCCAGGGCCGCGGCCACGTCCCGCACCTGGCCCGGGCTGGCGCTGGCATAGGGCCGGCCCGCCTCCAGGGCGGCCTGCTCCGCGGCCAGGTAGCGCTCCAAGCGCGGCACCAAGGACTGCCAGCGCTCTGCGGGCGGCGGCCAACCCAGCCGACGCAGGAAGCCGGCCAGGCGCTCCAGGTTGTCCGCGGCCCGCTCCAGTCCCCGAAAAAGGGACAGACCCAGATTGGCCGGGTCCAGGTCGCGCTCGATGATTTTCAGGTAGGCGCGCACCGCCGCCGCGCGCAGGCAGTCCAGCTCCGGGCCAGTCACCCCATGGCCCAGGTGGTGCAGGCTCTCGGCCAGGGCCACCTCGGGCATCTCGCCGGCGGTTTCCACCATCAACAGCTCGTCCTCCAGCCAGGCGGGAGGAGCGATTTCGTAAGGAGTGGCAATCATTTTTTTAGGGGCGGCGTGCAACTAGTCATTGCCAAGCCAGGGCGCGAGTGTTAATAAAGCACAAGTATATACGGTCTGAAGCCGGCCCAAGCAAGCCTGCCCGCGGCCTCCGGCTGACCAATCGCCCCACGCCCCCTCGGAGGGGCCCAACAGGAAGGACGCGCATGGGCGGTGATTTCCATACCAACTACCGTGAGGAGAACCTCATCTCACGACTGGAGAGCTCCCGTCAGTCCGCCTGGACCCGGCAACTGATGCAACTGGGCGATTGCGCTGACGAACTGGCCCAGAAGCTGGCCATGAAGCTGGTGGACAGCGAGCGCATCGAGACCACCAGCCAGCGGGACGTGGAGGAGCAGTTGGCCGGCGCCCTGGGCGACCTGCTGCGCGCCGAGGACTTTGACATCCAGTACGCCATCGCCAACTTCCGCAATCTGGTGCCCCAGGCCAACCGCATCAGCCTGTACGTGACCGCCTTTATCATCGAACGGCTCATCAACCACCGCTCGGTGGTGGACGTGTACGGCACGGACGAGGAGATATACAACGTGGTCAACCAAGTGGTGACCGGCATGATCCGCTGATCGCCGCCGCTCCGAGCAACCACAACCCCCGCCCGAGGGCGGGGGTTTCTTTTGGGCCATGGGCGGGGCCGGGCCTAATACCAGCGCACCACCTCGCTCAACTCCGCCCGGGGCGCGCGCATGCGGTTCAAGGGCGAGTCTGGGTCTGCGCGGCCCACGGCCACGCAGAGCAGCATCCGGCGGCCGGGGTCTATGTTAAGGAAATCCTTGATAATGCCTTCATAGGCGCAGACCAGGCCGATGGGGCAGGTGTCCAGGCCCAGCTCCATTGCGGCCAAGAGCAGCCAGCCCAGGGCCAGGCCCAGGTCCAGGGAGCGCTCGGCCGGGAACACGGCGTCCAGGGTGGCCACCACCACGGCCGGCGCGCCATAAAAGCGCAGCGATCCCTGGTCAATGAAGTCCCGGCCCGCCCCGGCCTCGGCCAGGAAGGGCCCCATGCGCCGGCTCAACTCTTTTTGCCGCTCCAGGTACACAGAGGGCAAGGGAGCCACGTTGTCCGGGCCGCAGGACACGCCCCGCTCGGCGTGGGCCTGCAGGAGCCTCTTGGCCAGGCGGGCCACCTCCAGGCCCTGCACCACCGTGAACTGCCAGGGTTGCAGGTTGATGGCGCTGGGCGCGGCGCAGGCCAGCAGCAGGAGACGCTCCAGGGTCTCCCGGGGCACGGGCTGGTCCAAGAAGGCCCGGCACGAGCGGCGGGTGGTTATGGCCTGGGATACGTTCATGGCGGGCCTCCGAAGATGAGGTGAGTGTGTTGTAGCACGGGCGAAGGGCAGGGGGAAGGGCGGGGAGCGGGAAAGGGAGAAATGTTTTGAAATAGATAATTATATGCTGGTGATAGGCAGAAAATTACGTTTAATTATTAAGAAAAATAGATAACAATTTAATAATTAAAATTAAATTATCAATAATTAGCATTTTGGGGTGGCCTGGACAGGTACGCTGTCCAGGTTGCATAGCGAAGCGGAGCAACAAGAGGTTGGGCGAGGCGGGTTGGGTTTAACGGCGGGTTCGGGTAGGGCGGGCGGCTGATTCAGACCTCTTGTGCCTATGGCATCCAGGCAGCGGAGCTGCCTGGGCCACCCTTGGAGCCAGAGTCCTTAAGGGGCACCCCACAAACAAACCGGCTGCCGCTTGGCAGCCGGTTGGCTATTTTTGGTGCCGTCGGCCGGATTTGAACCGGCACGGGTCTCCCCACCGCCCCCTCAAGACGGCGTGTCTACCTATTCCACCACGACGGCACGGGAGCGCTTTATCTGTCTGCCGTCCCGCCTACTTGCCCTGGGCAGGCGCAGGCGGGGCAGGTTTGGCCGGAGCCGGAGCCGGGGCCTGCTTGGCCGGGGCTGGGGCCTGCTTGGCCGGCCTTTGCTGAGTGGCGCCCTGCATCACCGAAGTAGGCGCGCCGGTCTGGCCGAACATGGCCAGGCCCAGGGAGGTGAGCATGAACACGATGGCCACCACCGTGGTCAGCTTGCTCAGGAAGGTGGCTGCCCCGGCGCTGCCGAAAACGGTCTGGGAGGCGCCGCCAAAGGCCGCGCCCATGGAGGCGCCCTTGCCGGTTTGCAGGAGCACCACCAGCACCAGGGTGATGCTGGCCAGCAGGTGAATAATCAGGGTCACCGTGGTCATATAAAAGGCTCCGGATCAGGCGGCCTGGATGATAGCCAAAAAGCTCTGGGCGGAGAGTGATGCTCCACCCACCAGGACCCCGTCCACCTCGGGTTGATTCAAAATACCGGCCGCGTTGGCCGGTTTGACACTACCTCCATACAGGATTCTTACTGAATTCGCAACCGCTTTGTCGAAGCGGCCGGCCAGCCAGGCCCGAATGAAGGCGTGCGCGTCGTTGGCCTGCTGGTCGGTGGCGGTCAGGCCGGTGCCGATGGCCCAGACCGGCTCGTAGGCCAAGATCAGGCGGTCGCAGGCCGAGGCCGCCAGGCCGGCCAGGGCCCCGCTGAGCTGGCTCTCCAGCACCCCTTGGGTCTGGTCCGCCTGGCGCTCGGCCTGGGTCTCGCCCACGCACAGGAGGGGCCTCAGCCCGGCGCGCAGGGCGGCCTGCACCCGCAGGGCCGCGGTTTTTTCGCTCTCGCCGAAGTGCTGGCGCCGCTCGGAGTGGGCCACCAGCACGTGGCTGGCCCCGGCCGCCTTTAGCTGGGGGCCGCTCACCTCGCCGGTGTAGGCGCCCTGGTCCTGCCAGTACAGGTTCTGGCCGCCCACCAGGACCGGGCCGTTGGACAGGCTGAGCGCCACCGGCTCCAGGGCCAGGAAGCCGGGGCAGAGGAGCACCTCCAGGTCGCGGCGGGTCAGGCCCTGGGCGATCTGGCTGGCCAGGGCCACGGACTCCTCCACCGTGTTGCGCATCTTCCAGTTGCCGGCCACCATGATCTTGCGGGGCATGTTCTCCTCCGGGGCGTGCGGGGTGGCTAGAGTTGGCCGCCGTTCTCCAGGCCGGTGTTGCCGCCCAGGGCCTCCACCGCGGGCAGCACCTCGCCGGTGAGCAGGGCCAGGAAGGCCCCGCCGCCGGTGGAGATGTAGGAGATGTTCTCGCTCTCGCCGGCCCGGCTTACGGCCACGTCCGTGTCGCCGCCGCCGATGATGGTCAGGGCGTAGGTCTGGGCCACGGTGCTGACCATGTTGTAGGTGCCGCGGGAGAAGGCGTCCATCTCAAAGGCGCCCATGGGGCCGTTCCAGATGATGGTCTTGCAGTCGCGCAGGGCCTCGCGGTAGAGCAGGCTGGTGGCCGGCCCGATGTCCATGATCATCCAGTCCAGGGGCACGTCCAAGACCGTGACCAGCTTGGTCTGGGCCTTGGAGTCAAAGCGGTCGGCCACCACGCAGTCCACGGGCAGGAACACCTTGACCTTGGCCTTTTTGGCGTTTTTTAAGAGCACGTTGGCCACCGGCACCAGCTCCTCCTCGTAGAGGCTGGCGCCCACATTGATGTCCACGCTCTTGAGGAAGGTGTTGGCCATGGCCCCGCCGATGATGATCTTGTCCGCGTGGTTGAGCAGGTTCTCCAGGGCCGGCAGCTTGGTCATGGCCTTGGCCCCGCCCAGCACCGCGGCCAGGGGGCGGGCCGGGTCTATCATGGAGCGGCGGAAGTAGGACAGCTCCTTTTTCATGGTGAAGCCGGCCACGGATTCCGGGGCGTATTCGGCGATGGCCACCACCGAGGCGTTCTCGCGGTGGGCCACGGCGAAGGCGTCGTCCACGTACACGTCGCACAGGGAGGCCAGGGCCTTGCCGAACTCAGGGTCGTTGTCGGTCTCGCCCTTTTGGAAGCGCAGGTTCTCCAGCATGATCACCTGGCCCGGCTCCATGGCCGCCACCATTTTCTCGACCTCCGGGCCTACGCAGTCCGGGGCCAGGGCCACTTCCTTCTTGAGCAGCCGACCCAGGCGGCGGGCCACCGGGGCCATGGACAGCTTGTCCACCCGCTTGCCCTTGGGCCGGCCCATGTGCGAGGCCACGATGACCTTTGCGCTCTCGTCCAGGGCGTAGTTGATGGTGGGCAGGGCGGCCCGGATGCGGTTGTCGTCGGCGATGTTGCCTTCTTCGTCCAGGGGCACGTTGAAGTCCACCCGGATGAACACGCGCCGGTTGCTCAGCTCAACCTGATTGATGAATTTCACGGCTCACCCCCTCTCCCACGGGCTAAAACTGGCGGCCGCACCCCGGCAGGTTGCGGGCCGCCTTCATCTCTTTCATTACACCCAGGCCCCGCGCCGGCGCCTGCTACATGGAGCGCGCCACCAGCGCCGCCAGGTCCAGCAGACGGGCGGCGTAGCCCATCTCGTTGTCATACCAGGCCAGCACCTTGACCATGCGCTGGCCGATGACCTGGGTCAGGGGCGCGTCCACCACCGCCGAGTAGGCGCAGCTAGTGTAGTCCACCGACACCAGGGGCTCGTCAGTGACCAATAGATAGTTCTTTAAGGGCCCCGCGGCCGCGGCCCGCAGGGCGTCGTTGACCGTCTGGACGCTCACGTCCTTGGCCAGGCGGCAGGTCAGGTCCACCAGGGACACGTCCGGGGTGGGCACCCGGATGGAGAAGCCCTCCAGCTTGCCCTTGAGCTCCGGTATCACCAAGGACACGGCCTGGGCCGCGCCGGTGGTGGTGGGGATCAGGGACATGGCCGCGGCCCGGGCGCGCCGGATGTCCTTGGAGGAGCCGTCCAGGATGCGCTGGCTCATGGTGTAGGCGTGTATGGTGGTCATCAGGCCGTGCTCGATGCCAAAAGAGTCCTGGAGCACCTTGGCCACCGGGGCCAGGCAGTTGGTGGTGCAGGAGGCGTTGGAGATGATGTTGTGCCGGGTCGGGTCGTACTGGTCGTCGTTGACCCCCATGACGATGGTGAGCTCCGGGTCCTTGCCCGGCGCGCTCATGATCACCTTCTTGGTCCCGGCGCTGAGGTGGCCCTGGCATTCCTTGCGCTTTTTGAACTTGCCGGTGGTTTCCAGCACCAGGGCCGCCCCTTTTTGGCCCCAGAGGCACTCGGCGGGCGTACCCTGGCGGGTGATGGCCACCTGGCGGCCGTTGATGGTCAGGGCATCGTCCTGGTGGGTGACCTGGCCGTCATAGGTGCGGTGCACCGAGTCGTATTTGAGCAGGTGGGCCAGTTGGGCGGTGTCCGCCCGGGCGTTGATGGCCACCAGCTCCAGCTCCGGGTGGCCTTTGCCCAGCATGCGGGCGGCCAGGCGGCCGATGCGCCCGAATCCATTAATGCCGATCTTTACTGCCATGCCCACACCTCCTTGTACCGATCCAGCCGCCCCTTGACGTTTTGGTAGGTTGTGGCCGCGACCAAGGGAAAAGCGTTGACGGGTCCTGTAAAGACCCGACTAAAAAACTATTAATTACGATGTGTTGCAGACAGGTTGCCGCCATGGCCAACCATGCCGCCGCCCGCTCGGTCCGGTAGCTTTAAGTTAAACTTAGGCCACGGTGAGGTCAAGGTTTTTCCCGGACCGCGGCGGGCAGCCCGGCCAGGGCGCGGCCCAGGAGCAGGGCGTCCTCTCCCTCTTTTCTATAATAACCCGGCCGCACCCCCTGCTGCACGAAGCCCAGGGAGCTGTACAGGCGCTGGGCGGCCAGGTTGCCGGCGCGCACCTCCAGGGTGACCTGCCGGGCTCCGGCCGCCTGGACCTCACGCAGGGCGCTCACCAGCAGCCAGCGGCCCACGCCCCGGCCCCGGAAGGCCGGGTGCACGGCCAGGTTGTGCACCTGGGCCTCGTCAGCCACCAGCCACAGGCAGATGTAACCCAGCACCATGCCCGATGGCTGCTGGAGGGCCACCCCGTCCCTGGCCAGGGGCATGCTCAGCTCCGCCAGGAACAGGCGGCGGGACCAGGGGATCTTAAAGGAGGCCCGTTCAATGGCCAGCACCTGCTCCAGGTGCGCAAGGGCCAGGGGGGCCAGACTCAGCTCCAGCCCGGGGGGAAAGGGGGGATCAGGCGGAGAGCAGCTCGCCGGCAACGGAGATGCTCTCCCGGCCGGCCTCGCACACGGTGCGGGCCAGGGCGGCCAAGTCCGTGTTTTGGCGGCTGGTGGCGGCCTTGATGAGCATGGGCAGGTTCACGCCGGTGACCACCTCGGCCTTGCCCTCCTCCAGGAAGGCCAGGGCGATGTTGTTGGGCGAACCGCCGAACATGTCCGTGAGGATGAGGGCGCCCTGACCCTGGTCCACCTGGGCCAGGGCCGCCTCCAGCTTGCCGCGCAGATGCTCGGCCTCTGGGTTGGCGTCCACGGCCACCGTGGCCACCTGCTCGATCCGGCCCAGGATGAACTCGGCCGCGTTGACCAGTTCCAGGGCCAAACGGGCGTGGGTTATGAGCACCAGTCCAATCAAATGATTTATTCCGTGGTTATGTCGCGGTGACGCAGGGTCACGCGCACGTCCGAGGTCTGCAGATGCTTGGCCAACCACTCGGCCACCACCACCGAGCGGTGGCGGCCCCCGGTGCAACCCAGGGCCAAGGTGAGCTGACTCTTGCCCTCTTTTTGGTAGCGGGGCAAAAGGCTTTCAACCAACTGTCTGAAACCATTAAGAAAATCTTCCGCACCTTCCTTGAAGACGTAATCTACCACCCGGGGGTCGCGGCCGTCAAGGTCGCGCAACTCGTCCACAAAGTAGGGATTGCGCAAAAAGCGCACGTCCATGACCAGGTCCGCCTCTTGGGGCAGGCCGTGTTTGTAGCCAAAGGAGACCAGGTTCAACTGCATGCCGGCCCGCTGGGCGCCGGCGGAGAACAGGCAGGTTATCTCCTGCCTGAGCTCATGCACCGTGAAGCGGCTGGTGTCTATGACCTGCTGGGCCAGGGCCCGCACCGGCTCCAACAGGCGCCGCTCCCGGTCCAGGGTTTCGCGCAGGGACTCGCCCTCGGCCGACAGCGGCGGCTGGCGCCGGGTCTGGGAAAAGCGGCGGATCAGGGCCTCGTCGCTGGCCTCCAGGAACAAGAGCTCCAGGGAGTAGCCCTGGTTGACCATCTGCAGAAACAACTCCGGGAAGGTCTCCACGAAGCTGGGCGAGCGCACGTCTATGACCAGGGCCGCCCGGAAGGCATGATCCAAGTGGCCCACCGGCAGCTTGATGAAGGCGGGCAGCAGCTTGACCGGCAGGTTGTCCACCGCGTAG
This sequence comes from Desulfarculus sp., assembly GCA_003605055.1. Classification (GTDB taxonomy): domain Bacteria; phylum Desulfobacterota; class Desulfarculia; order Desulfarculales; family Desulfarculaceae; genus Desulfoferula. The sequence goes on along the minus strand of QZKP01000001.1, from coordinate 92,033 downwards.
TAGCCCAGGTCCTCCAGGGCCTTGAGCGCGGTGGACTTGCCCGAGCCCGACAGCCCGGTGATCACCACGAAGCGGGCCTGGGGGCCTGGTGTGCATTGCACCATAGCGGCGCCTGATCAGAACTCCTCGTCTTGGGACTGGATGATTTCGTAGAGGTCGTGGGCGTCGCCGGCGGCCATGAGCTGCTGGCGCAGGGTGTTGCTCTTGAGCAGGCGGGAGATGCGGGCCAGGGCCTTGAGGTGCACGCCGGCGCTGTTGTCCGGGGCCACCACCAGGAAGAAAAGGTGGGCGGGCTTGCCGTCCAGGGAATCGAAGTCCACCCCGGCCACCGAGCGGCCGAAGGTGAGCAAGAGCTCCGACAGGCCGCCCAGTTTGCCGTGGGGTATGGCGATGCCGTCGCCAATGCCGGTGGAGCCCAGGCGCTCGCGCTCTACGAGCACCTCCATGAGCTTGGCCGGGTCCAGCTCCGGGTGGGCCTGCAGCAGGGGCCGGCACAGCTCTTCCATCACGGCGCGTTTGCCCCGGCCCTGCAGGTCGGCGATTACCTGCTCCTGGCCCAGGATGTCGGTGAGCTTCATGGCGCCAAAGTCCACGGCTTACTGGGGCTCGATCAGGCCGAAGTTTCCGTCGGCCCTGCGGTAGATGACGTTCAGAGCCCCGGTGCGGGCGTTGGTGAATACCAGAAAGTTCTCCTCGGACAGATCCAGTTGCATGGCCGCCTCGTCGGCGTCCATGGGCTTGGCGGTCAGGCGCTTGCTCATAATCACCCGCGGCGTCTCATCCACCAGGCTCTCGGCCTCCAGCACGCCCACCGTGAATGGCTGTTCGGAGGCCTTGTCGCGGTTGCGGCGGTTTACGTCCTTGAGTTTTTCCCGGTAGCGCTTGACCTGCTTGTCCAGCTTGTCCATGACAAGATCAATGGCCGAGAAGAGATCGCCGGTGGTCTCGCGGCCGTGTATCTTCAGGCCGCCGGCCACGATGTTGACGTCCGCCTCGTGGCGGTGCTTCTCCACCCCCAGGGTGACGTTGGCCTCGATGGGTCCATCCAGGTACTTCTGAATCTTGCTGACCTTATCCCGGGCGTATTCCTTCACCGCCTCGGAAGGCTCCACATGGCGGAAGGTCACCTGGATCTGCATATGGAGATACTCCTTTGTTTACCGCTAGGTGCGTGGGGTGAGATAGTGGCTTACCCCTCTAAAGGTGACTTGTCAACGGCCTTTTTGTTAGAAGCTTTGCCAAAGGCCCGCAAGGATTGGCGCCGGCGGCTGGACGGCAGTATGCTCAGCATCTCCCTGTACTTCGCCACCGTGCGGCGGGCGATGTCAATGTCCTCTTTTTTTAGTATATCCGCGATGGCCTGATCGGACAAAGGCCGGGCCGGATTTTCCTCGCCGATGATCTGGCGTATGCGATCCTTGACCGCCTCGGAGGCCATGGCCTGGCCCTCAAAGCGGTTTATGCCGCTGTTGAAGAAGTACTTCAGCTCGAATACGCCCTGGGGGGTGTGTACGTACTTGTTGGTAGTCACCCGGCTGATGGTGGACTCGTGCATGCCCACGTCCTCGGCCACGTCCCTGAGCACCAGGGGCTTAAGGTAGGCGATGCCCTTGTCAAAGAACTCCCGCTGGAACTTGACGATGGACTCGGTGACCTTGTAGATGGTGCGCTGGCGCTGGTGGATGGAGCGGATCAGCCACAGGGCGCTTCTAAGCTTGCCCTGCACGTATTCCTTGGCCTGGGCGTCGCCGCCGCTGGCCAGGGCCTCCTTGTAAAAGTTGTTCACCCTCAGCTTGGGCAGGCCGTCCTCGTTGAGCTGGATCACGTACTCGCCGTCTATTTTATATACGTAGATGTCCGGCGTTATGTACTGCGGCGCCTCGTCGTTGATGCTGCGGCCCGGCTTGGGCTCCAGGCTGCGGATCAGGTCCAGGGCCTCGCCGACCTCCTCCAGCCCCACGCCCAGCTTCTTGGCGATAACCTGATAGCGGCGCTTTTCCAGATCGCCCAGGTGGTTCTCGATGATCTCGTGCAGCAGATCGTGGGCCGGGTAAAGCTCGTTGGCCTGGATGAGCAGGCACTCCCGGACATCCCGGGCGCCCACGCCCAGGGGGTCCAACTGCTGCACACTCTGGAGCACCCGCTCCACCCGCTCCGGCTCCACCCCGGCGGTATGGGCGAGGTCCTCCAGGCTCTGGGGCAGGTAGCCGTCGGGGTTGAGCGCCTCGATGATCACCTCGCCCACCCTCAGGTCGGCATCGGAAAGCCCGCCCAGGGAGAGCTGCCACAGCAGGTGATCCTTGAGCGAGACCGGCCGGCTGATCAGGGTCTCGTAGGCTGGGGCCTCCTTGTCCTCGCGCACCACGGACTCGTAGCCCGAGCCCGAGGAGGTGTAATCTCCCAGGTAGTTCTCCCAGTCAAAGTCCTCCTTGACCTGGTCGGCCACCTGCACCTCGGCCTCCGGACCCGCCGGCTCCATGTCCCCGGCCTCGCTGCTGCCGGCCACGGCCTGGCCGGCCTCGGGCTCCACCCCGGCCTCCCGCTCCATCTGCTCGGTCTCCTGGGCCGTCTCCTCGTTGGTCTCCAGCAGGGGGTTTTCCAACAGCTCCTGGTTGATGGTCTCGGCCAGCTCCAGGCGGGAGAGTTGCAGCAGCTTGATGGCCTGCTGCAACTGGGGGGTCATCACCAGTTGCTGGCTGAGCTTGAGAGTCTGTTTGATCTCCAGAGCCATGGTTCCCTACAGGTGGAACTGCTCTCCCAGGTAGATGCGGCGGGCCACCTCACTGGCGGCGATGGTGGCGGGGTCTCCCTCTTCCAGCAGGGCGCCCTCGTTGAGGATGTAGGCGCGGTCGCAGACCGTGAGCGTTTCGCGCACGTTGTGGTCGCTGATCAGGATGCCGATGCCGCGCTCCTTGAGCTGGCGGATGATGTTCTGCAGGTCGGCCACGGCCAGGGGGTCTATGCCCGCGAAGGGCTCGTCCAGGAGGATGAAGACCGGGTCGGTGACCAGCAGGCGGGTGATCTCCACCCGGCGCCGCTCCCCGCCGGAGAGGGAGTAGGCGCGGTTGCGGCGCAGGTGACCCACGCCCAGCTCCCCCAGCAGGCGCTCCAGGCGTGCGTCCTGCTCCCGCTCGCTCAGGTCCATGGTTTCCAGGATGCCCCGGATGTTCTCTTCCACGGTCAGCTTGCGGAAGATGCTGGGCTCCTGGGGCAGGTAGCTGATTCCCAACCGGGCTCGCTGGTACATGGGCAGGTTGGTGATGTCCCGCGCGTCCAGCATGATGCGCCCCTCGTTGGGGCGGATCAGGCCCACCGTCATGTAAAAGGAAGTGGTCTTGCCCGCGCCGTTGGGGCCCAGGAGCCCCACGATCTCGCGGTCGCGCACGTGCAGGGATACGTTGTCCACCACCCGGCGGCCGCCGTAGCTCTTAACCAGGTTTTCCAGGAGCAGGCGCGGCATAAGGTGGCTCTACTGGTCCTTCTTGAGCTGTTGGGGGACGATGGTGACCGTGACCCGCTTGCCGGGCTTGCCGTGCACCACCGCGCGGTCCTGGTCCAGGAACACGGTGATCTGCTCGCCCGAGACCTGGTTCTTGCCCCGCCAGACGGTGGCCTTGCCCTCCAGGAGCATCTTGCGGCCGCCGGCCCAGTAGGTGGCCTTGCGGCCCACGGCGATGCGGTCCTTCTGCACCACCTTCACGTGGCCCCGGGCCACCACCATGCGCACCTGGCCGCCCCCGTCCATGAGCCCCTCGCCCGGGGCCTTGGCCTTGGCAGCAGCGGCCTTGGCCTTGGACTTGGCAGCCTTGCCCTTGGCCTGGTTCTGGCCCGCCTGATCGTAATAGACCGACAGGGTGTCGCAGGTGATGGTCACGTCGCCCTGCACGGCCTTGACCTTGCCCACGAAGTGGGCCACCTGGGCCTTGTTGTCCACCTCCAGCTTGTCGGCCACCACATGCACTGGTTGGTCGCTGGAGCCCAGGGGCATCTCGGCGGCGCCCGCGTAAGCGGCCAGGCACAGACCAGCCAGCAGAATAAGGACGGCTATCGGCAGTCGCCTCATGAATATTCCTCCCCTTTGGTGATTGCCGCGGGCGCTCAATCCTTGGTCGCCCCGGGCGGAGGGCCCGTTCCCTGGGGGATGAAGGTGGAGCGCACCTTGCTTTTCAAAATAACCTTGTTCTTTTCCACCAGGACCAGCATGCCCTTGCCCTGGACCTTGTACTGGGAGCCCTGGACGGTCACCTCGGCGTCGGTCTCGGCCACCTTGTCCTTTTCGCGGTAGGTGATCCAGTCGGTCAGCAGCCGGTTGCCGTCGGCGGTGCGCCCGTCCACATGGCCCTGCAGGGTCACCACCTGGGTCTTCTGGTTGTAGACGCCCTGGTCCCCGCGCAGCTTTATGGTGTTGCCGTCGCTGCGGTAGAATTCAATGTGCACCTCGGTCAGGTAGACCTTGCCCGTGTCCTCTTCGTAGCGGGCGCCGTTGGCCTTCAGGCTCCACTTGCGCGCCCCCTGCTCCACGTGGGTGTAGGTCAGGCCGCGCATGCGAGGGCGGCCGTCGGCGTCCAAGGGGGCCTCGGCCCCGGAGTCCAGAGAGGGCAGGCGGGCTGGTTGGTGCAACAGAGCGGCCAAGCCGGCGCCGGCCAGGATCGCCGCCATGATGGCCAGGATTATCCACCTCAGGCGTTTCAACTATTGACCTCTGGCCGCTGCCGGCGTCCCAAGGATGCGGGCCGTTGGGGCAGCATTCGCAACACCGCGGCTTGCCTTGCCGATTCTGGGTGACTCCGCGCCCCAAGTATAGCCAGCCTGCACAGCGGGGTAAAGGCCTTATTCTTGCATGCAGTGCCTTTGTTCCCGCCCCCGGCGCGGCTCGGGCCCCCGTCCATAAAAAAAGCGGCCGCCCGCTGGACGGCCGCCTGGGATTTCGCCTCGGACCCGGACCTAATCCTTAAGCCTCTCGCGCACGCACATGGCGTGGATGGGCAGGCCCTCGGCCTCGGCCAGGGTGATGACCGTCTGGCCCAGGGAGGCCAGGCCCTCGCGGGTCAGGTACTGGAAGGTGGGCTTTTTGATGAAGTCGTCCACGCTCAGGCCCGAGAAGCTCAGGGCCGCCTGGCCGGTGGGCAGCACGTGGTTGGTGCCGCTGGCGTAGTCGCCCACCGGCACCGGGGCCCAGGGGCCCAGGAAGATGGAGCCGGCGTGGCGGATCTTTTGCAGGGTCAGGAAGGGCTCGGCGGTGACGATCTGCAAATGCTCGGCCGCGTACTCATTGGTGAAGGCGACGGCTTCCTCCATGTCCGCGGCCAGGAGCACCGCGCAGTAGCGCGCGGCCTGGTCCATCAGGTCCTGGCGGGGCAGGCTGGGGTAGATGCGCTCAACCTCTTCGCAGACCGCCCCGGCCAGGGCCGGGTCGTCGGTGACCAGCACCGCGGCCGCGTCCGGGTCGTGCTCCACCTGGGAGAGGAAGTCCAGGGCCAGCAGCCGGGGGTCGGACGTGGCGTCGGCCAGGATCAGGGCCTCGGAGGGCCCGGCCGGGGAGTCGATGTCCACCTGGCCGTAGACCAGCATCTTGGCCGCCAGCACGTACTTGTTGCCCGGGCCCACGATCTTGGCCACCTTGGGCAGGCTCTGGGTGCCGTAGGCCAGGGAGCCCACGGCCCAGGGGCCGCCCAGCTTGTATATCTCCTGCACCCCGGCGATGTCGCAGGCCACCAGGGTGTGGGGATTGGCCAGCAGGCCCTCGTCGGGCGGGGTAGTCACCACCACCCGCCGCACCCCGGCCACCACCGCGGGCAGGATGGTCATCAGCACCGAGGAGGGGTAGGCCGCCCGGCGGCCGGGCACGTAGCAGCCGGCCGAGTCCAGGGGGGTGTTCTTGCGGCCGGCCAGGACGCCCGGAGACACCTCCATCTGCCATTGGGGCCGGTCCAGTTGGGCGGCGTGGAAGGTGCGAATGTTGGCCGTGGCCTTGTGCAGGTGTTCCACCACCTCGGCCGGCACCACCTTATAGGCGTCTTGTATCTCCTGGGGCACGACCTTGAAGTCGGCCGCATTCAGGCCGGGCTTGTACTTGGCGTAGTGCTCCACGGCCACCGCGTCGCCCCGCTGGCGGATGTCCTCCAGGATGTCCTTGGTGTATTCGTAGATATCCGACACGTCCTGCATGGAGCGGCGCAGGATGTTCCGGCGGCGCTCAGGGCTGAGGCCGGCGATCTTTTCGACGGAGAGCTTCATGACTCGGTCCTCGGATTAGAAAATTCAGCCCTGAGAAAATACCAGCGCCCCGGTGGCTTGGCAAGGCGTTCGCTGGAAAAAGGGCCTCCCGGGCCGCCGCAGCTCAGCCCCAGCGGGCCAGCAGATCCCGCAGGGCCTCGGACGTGGACTGGTAGCCCATCTCGTCCCAAGGCAGCTCCCCGGGCGGGAACACGGCCACCTCCAGGGCCTCCTCGCCGGCCCGCAGGGCGCCGCCTTGGGCCTGGGCCTGGTACACCACCAGCAGCCAGGGGTTGTCCACGTAGGAGTAGACCCCCACCAGGCCGGTGATGGCGGCCTCCAGGCCGGTCTCCTCGCGCACCTCGCGCAGGGCGGCGGCGGTGGCCTCCTCGCCGCGGTCCACGTGGCCGCCGGGCAGTATCCACTTGCCGTGGGCCTGGTCGCGCTGGGAGCGGCGCAACAGGACGATGCCCTGGCCCTGGCGCACCGCCACCGCCACCGCCACCTTGGGGTCCTGGTACACCGGCTGACCGCAGCCCGAGCAGTAGAAGGGCGCCCGCTTGTCCATGTGGGGCGCCGCGGGCAGCAGAACGCCGCCGCACATCGAGCAAAAACGGGGAGGAAGGGGAACGCTCATGGAGGTCAGTCCGCTTGGTCCGCAGAGCGGCGTTTGATGAGGGTCACCTGGTTGCCTGATTCGTTGAATTGCACCTCGTCCATGACCGCGTGCATGATGAACACCCCGCGGCCCCGCTCCGCCAGCAGCCGGTCGCCTTGGGTGGGGTCGCCCAGGGCGCGGTAGTCGAATCCCGGCCCCTGGTCCCTCACCGTCACCCTCATCTCCTGGCAGCTTACCTCCGCCTCCAAAATCACTCTTTTGTCCTGGTCCCAGCTATTGCCGTGCTCCATGGCGTTGGTCAGGGCCTCGGCCAGGGCCACCTTCAGGCTGCCCTCCAAGTCCACGGGGGCGAAGCCCACCGCCACCGCCGACAGGGCCAGTTGATAGAGCAGATGGCGTATCTGCTCTGGTTGGCTGGGGGCCTCCACGTAGGTGACCTGGCGCACGTTGGGCGTGATGGCCTGGGGCCGGGGCTGGATGCAGGACAGGGCCAGGGTCTGCTGCACCGCCTGGTGCAGCTTGCGCAGGTCCAGGGGCTTGGGCAGGAAATTCTCGGCCCCGGCCTTAAGGGCGGCCACCACGGTCTCGGTGTCGCCGTAGCCGCTGATGAAGATCACCGGCAGACGCGGGTTGCTCTCCTTTATGGCCAGGAGCAGTTGCATGCCATCCAACTGCGGCATGCGCAGGTCGGTGATGACCAGGTGGCAAGTGTGCCCGCCCAGCACCTCCAGGGCCTCCCTGCCGTGGGCGGCGGTGAGCACCTGGTAGCCCTTGTCGCCCAGGAAGCGCTGCAACAACTCCCGCATCGTCGGCTCGTCGTCGGCCACCAGCAGGCAAAACGGCCCCTGGGAAGGCTCGGACAGGTCCAGGCAGGTTTTGGGTGGCTCCATGTTGCCAGTCATCCAGAAAACACCAGCCAGCCAACGGCCGGCCGGAGAAGTCCTCGATCCTATAAATATGTTAACAGGCGGACGGGAAAAGAAAAATTATTTTCCAGGGAGTAGAGGAGGTCTAGTTGAGCTGAAAAATCTGGTCCAGCTTGATCACCTTGAACATGGTGAAGATGTCCTTGGACAGGTTGGTGATACTCAGCTTGCCGCCGTGCGCGGCCAGGCTCTTGTACAGCAGCAGGAGCTTGCCGATGCCGGCGCTGCCGATGAAGGTGACGCCGCCGAAATCCAGCTCCACTTCCTCCAGGGAATCGATCTCCAGGTCCAATAAACGCCGCTTTAGCTCCTCGGCCCCGCGTTCGTCCACGCTGCCCGCCAACACGATGCTTGCGCGCTTGTCGCCGGGTATGACTTTGATATCCATGGCGAACTCCGTTCCGGTTCCACCCTCAGGGACGCCTCCAGGGGCATTTCTACGAAGTGGTTAATTATATATAACAAAACGGGCGCTGGAAGGCAAACCTGCCAGTCAGGCTCATAAGGACGCCGGGCGTCGGGCCGGCCGGTCGGGGCTAGGGGGCGGTTTCGGGCCGCTCCAGGCGGATGACCAGCTCCAGCTCGCGGGCGCCCCGCCGCAGGCGGTAGCGGTGGGGGGCGAAGGGTGCGGCCTTGATGGCATCGTGAATGCCCTTGGGCGAGGTGAGCGGCCGGCCGTCCACGGCCAGCAGCAGGTCGCCGTCCCCCAGACCGGCCTTTTGGGCCGGCGAGCCGGGCAGCACCCGCACCACGCGCAGGCCGCCGGGCTCCTTCTTGAGCAGCACGCCCAGGCGCGGCGGACCGGGCGGGGCCGGAGCGGAGACCACCACCAAGTCCGCGGGCCAGCCCTCTGGCCGGCCGGCCAGGAAGGCGGCCGCCCGGCCGCTGACCGGCAGCACGCTGAGCATTCTGACGCCGGGCAGGCGGCGGGCGATGCGCGGCGGCAGGCCCAGGCCGTGGCTCAGGTGGCCGCCGCCCACCAGCACCACGGCCCTCTGGCCCGAGTCTGGCCAGGGCTCCAGGGCCCGGGCCAAATGAAAAGCCATGGTGTCGTCCCGGGCCACCTGGGCCGCGAAGAAGTTCTCCTGGGCCTGGGGGCTGCCCACGCCGTGGTCCGCGAACTGGCGGGAGACCGAGGCCCGGTAGGCCGGGTCGCTCAGGTCCAGGGCCGGGGCCAGCTCAGCCCGCTGGGCCCGGGTGAGTGACTTAAGTCCGCCGCGGGCCACCTGGCGCACCACGGCCAGGGGAGCGTTGAGCGCCACCAGGCGAAGGCCCCGCCGGCGCACCTCCTCCAGGATGGGGGCGTAGAGCCTCAGGGGGAATCCCCACTGCGCCTCCCAGTTGGCGCGCCGGGCGAACTCCTCCACGCTGATCTGGCCGGCCGAGAGCTGGTCGCAGGCCGGCTGGGCGCTGTGGTCCAGCCACTCCACGCCCAGCACCAGGGGCCGGCCCCGGGACATCAGGCGCAGCAGGCGCAGCTGAATCTCATGATGACCGGGGTCGTCGTGGCTTTCGCCCACCAGCAGGACCTGGGTCTGCTCCAGGCGCCGCTCCATCTGGGCCTGGTTCAAGGGCGCCTGCCCGGGCGGGGCCAGAACCACGCCGGGGGCCGGTGCAGGCGGCGGGGCCGGGGTCAGGGCCGCGCAGCCCGCGGCCAGGGCCAGGCAGGCCAGGAGAAGGAATTTGCCGGCCGCAGGCACCGCCTCAGGAGCCAGACTGGGTCTCACCGGGCGGCAGGGGCAGGGGCAGGCCGGCGTCCTTGAAGCGCAGCAGCACGTTGTCCTGAATCCAGTGGGGGTCCCACCACTCGGCCGGGTTCACGAACACCCCCTGCACCAGCACCGAGAAGTGCAGATGGTCGCCCAGGGCCAGGCCGGTGGCCCCGGAGCGGCCGATGGTCTGGCCCCGCTTGACCTCCTCGCCGGGCTGCACGTCTATTTGGGACAGGTGGCCGTAGAGGGTGGCCAAGCCCTGGCCGTGGCTGAGGATCACGCAGTTGCCGTAGATGCCCAGGTTGGCCGCGTAGCGCACGATGCCGCGCGCCGCGGCCTGCACCGGGCTGCGCTCGGTGTGGGCCAGGTCCGCGCCCAGGTGCACGCTCTTGCTCACCTCCCGGCCCAGGTAGGCATAGGTGCGCTGGTCGCCGAAGCCGGCCTTGGGCGCCCCCAGGGGCCGCTCAAAGGCCTTGCGCCAGAGCTGATACTGCTGGCTGTGGTTGGCGGCGGCCTCGATCTGCTGATGGTCTTTGGTGCGTAGGTCCTCATTGACCCAGATGAAGCGGGCCAGGGGCGTGGTGCGGTCGGCCGGAATCAAATCCGGGAAACGCATGGCCACCTTCTGCATGAGGTCCTCGCTGAGGGTGATCTTGTCCTGGCGGTAGTTCTTCCAGCGCAGGCGCACGTTCAGGGGCAGCACGGCGGCGTTGCCGGCCGGGTCCATGGCCCAGACCTCCACCTTCTGATTGGCCGGCAGCCCCGTGCCGTAGGCGAAGTAGCACAGCTTGGTGTTGGGTTTGTCCGGCCAGGGCGCATAGCCCAGAAACACCTTTTGGCCCACCTGCACCCCGTGCCGGGCGTCGGCCTCGTTGACCGTGTACAGGGCCAGGCCGGTGCCGCCGCGGTTCAGGTGCAACACCTGGGTCAGGGAGCCCAGGCGCGGCGGGGCGGTGTCCACCTGCACCTTGAACTCCCGCCGGGCGACGTTGCCGTTCATCCAGTTGCGCCAACTGCGGTCGCCCGCCTCCACCACCAGCGTGGCCGGGCCCTGGCTCATGCCGTGCTCCAGGGGGTTGATCATGAGCTTCAGGGAGGCGATGGGCGGGGCGGGGGTGTCGAACTGCTGGTTGAATATCATCCCCCGCTTGGTCTGCTGCTCCAGGGTCACCCGCACCCAGGCCAGGCCGCGGCCCTGGTCGCTGACGCGCAGGTAGACGCGCTGGCTGCGGCCCAGGTGGGTCACCGGCTTGTCCAGGGCGATCTCCGGCGCCTGGCCCTCCAGGCGGGGCCAGATATAGAAGAACCCGGCCGCCAGGACGGCCAGGACCAGGACCAGGATTATCAGGGGAAGGCGGCTGCGGTTGGCCATAGGGGTATTTCTCCCAGGCGGGTTTTGAACTTCAGCCAAGGTTAGGGCAGGGGGCAGGGGCTGTCAAGCCGGGGCCAACGGGGCGGTCTCTTTTCTTGCCCAACCCGTACGGGACCCGTAAACTAGGCGCCATGATCGCGATGGTAAACGGCAAGACCCCCCGGGTGCATCCCACGGCCTTCGTGGCCCCGGGGGCCTATGTTTTGGGCGACGTGGAGTTGGGCCCCCAGGCGAGCGTCTGGTACGGCTGCGTGCTGCGCGGGGACGTGAACCTGATCCAGGTGGGAGAGCGCAGCAACCTGCAGGATCAGACCGTGCTGCACGCCAACCACCGGGGCCACGGGGTGCTGGTGGGCGCGGAGGTGATGGTGGGCCACCGGGTGATCCTGCACGCCTGCACCGTGGGCGCGCGGGCCCTGATCGGCATGGGCGCGGTGGTGCTGGATGGGGCGGTGGTGGGCGAGGGCGCCCTGGTGGCCGCCGGCGCGGTGGTCAGCCCGGGCACCCAGGTGCCGCCCCTGACCATGGTGGCCGGCGTGCCGGCCAAGGTGCGCCGCCAGGTGACGCCCGAGGAGCTGGCCAACCGCCGCGCGGCCATCGAGCGCTACATCCGGCTTTCCGCCTGCCACGCCGACCCATCGCTGGTGCACGATTTCTCCCGGGAGGCCTGAGCATGACGCCCGGAGAGGAGGCCGTCGCACAGCTGCTGCCCCAGGTGCGGGCCAACTGCTCCCTGGCCGACGCCGCGGTGGCCGGCCGCTTCTCCCTGTGCGGCCTGCTCTTGCGCCTGCGCAACCTCTACAAGTGGGAGCAGGGCCTGGCGCCCTGGCAGGAGCCGGACACGCCCCGGGTCCTGGAGTGGGTCAGCCGGCGGGAGGAGCTCTGGGAGGGGCTGCTGGAGGCCCAGCCCCAGCCTCTGACCCTGGCGGGACAGGCCTTTGACCCCTTTGACGCCGAAGGCCTGAACCAGGTGCTGGCGCCCCTGGGCCTGCTCTACGGCGCAGGGCGGGTGGGCGGGCTGCTGCCGGTGTTCTTCCTGGGCCGCCTGGAGACCGCCTGCCAACAGGACGGCATGCGCATATTCCACCTGGGCCCGGAGCTGACCAAGGACATCCTGTTTTTGCCCGGTCTGCGCCAGGGCGGCTGCATCTACTTGCGCAGCGCGCCGTTCCCCTATCTGCTCTGGGACCTGCTCAGCGACCCGCGCCCCAGCTTGGTCCGCTGCAAACGCTTCGGCCTGGCCGGCTATGGCCTGGACTACACCGAGCTGCTGCGCGCCCCCTCCTGGGAGGTGCTGCGGCCGGTGCTGCGGGGCGAGATGGAGGCGGTGCTCTGGCACGAGCTGGGCGAGGCCGGCGACGGGGCCGCCGCCGCCGAGTTGCTGCGCCGGGCCGCCGCGGGGCACCCGGGCAGCGAACTGGAGCACTTCGTGCGCGGGGTCAAGGACCTGCTGGCCGACTGCGGGCCGCAGGGCCGGTTGAGCCGCATCATCGCTGAGCAACGCCAAGGGGCCCTGGGCCTGTACCCGGTGTGGCTGGCCGGGTTTCTGCGCCTGCTGTTTCCGGAGATCACCCGCGCCGTGGAGGATTTCGCCGAAAGCCGGGACTGGGGCCGTGTCGAGCAGGCGCGCTTGTTGGGCTGGCGGCGGGCCCAGGCGGCCCGGGCCGAGCTGACCGACATCCTGGCCACGCACCAGGGCGCGGCGGCCCGGACGCTGGCCAGGCGGGTGGTGATAGAACCCCTGGTGGGCTCCCGCTCGGCGGCGCAGGAAGATTAGCCTGTAGGATTGCGGCCCCGGGGCGGGTCTTTACTTGAGCCGGTAGGTGATCAGCCCGTGGGTGAGGTCATAGGGCGATACGCTCACCCGCACCTTGTCCCCCACCAGGACCTTGATCTTGAATCGCTTCATCCTGCCGCTCAGCACGGCGCGCAGGGTGTGTCCCTGGTCGGTGACCACTTCCATCTGCCCCCCACCCAGGGTGCGGGTCACCTGACCTTCCAAATGAATAAGATCGTCTCGGCTCAAGCTACCTCCTCTGTACGTATCGTTTCTAGGGCCGGCCCGTGGTTTGCCCCGGCCGTACGCCCAGTTACGCGGCAGCCGCGCGGCGGATCAAATATGCCACGGGCCTTGGTTTGCGTCAAGGCCGGCCCTCCGGCGGCCCGGTGGGCGGCGGCCGGCGCGAAAAAACTTGTCAACCCCCATGGCCCCGTGTATATTTCCGATTCCAGTTCAAGGGTTCGCCGCCCGACCCGGGCGGATAAGCAGCCCCAGGAGGTTCGGCCATGAGTCAGGTCTGCGAACTATGCGGTAAAAAGCCCAGCGTGGGCTACAACGTGAGCCACGCCCACAATAAGACCAAGCGGCGCTTCAACCCCAATCTGCAGAGGGTGCGCACCGTGGAAAACGGCCGCGTGCGCCGGGTGCGGGTCTGCACCCGCTGCCTGCGCTCCGGGCTCATCCACAAGCCTGCTTAGCCTTCCGCCAGCCTAAAAGAGGGAGGGCCGCCGGCGCGGTCCTCCCCTTGCTTTTGTCCCGCAAGAACCTCAGGCGTCCAGCCGGCGCACGGACAGAGTGTCCTTGAAGCGGGTGATGTCCTTGACCACCCGGTCCAACTGGCGGGCGTCGTGCACCTGAATCAAAAAGGTGGCGATGCCCTTGTTGTCTTCGGAGGTCCTGATTTCCGCCTCCAAGATGTTCACCTCGTGCTTCTTCATCACTCCGGCCAGGTCGGCCAGAACCCCGGCCCGGTCCGAGCTGAGCACCTGGATGCGCACCGGCCGCACCTCGTCGGCGGCCAGGTCCCACTCCACCTCCACCCGCCGCTCCGGGTCCGCCCCGGCCAGGTGCGCGCAGTCGGCCCGGTGCACGCTGACCCCCCGGCCGCGGGTGATGTAACCCACCACCGCGTCGCCTGGCAGGGGGTTGCAGCACTTGGCGAAGCGCACCAGGACGTCGTCCACGCCCTTGACCTTGATGCCGCTGGTGGCCCGCCGCCGCAGCCGCCGCAGGGAGCGCTCGATGATCCCCGGCTTGGGCTGGGGCTCCTGCTCCGGCCGGGGCAGCAGCTTGTTGACGATGTGGCGCGGGGAGAGTTTGCCGTAGGCCACCGCGGCCAGCAAATGGTCCGGGTCGGCAAAGGACAGCTCCTTCACCACCGGCTGCAGGCGGCCTTCCTTGAGCGCCGCGGCCAGGGTCAGCTTTTGTTTGCGCAGCTCCTTGTCCAATATCTCGCTGCCCAGGCTCACCGAGCGCTCCCGCTCCGACTCGCGGATGTAGGCCCGTATCTTGGAGCGGGCCCGGCCGCTGACCACGAAGTTGAGCCAGTCCTTGCTGGGCCGGCGGTTGGCCTGGGTGATGATCTCCACCTGGTCGCCGGTTTTCAGTTCGCTCTTCAGGGGCACCATGCGGCCGTTGACCTTGGCCCCCACGCACTGATGGCCCACCTCGGTGTGGATGGCGTAGGCGAAGTCCACTGGGGTGGAGCCCCGGGGCAGGGCCTTGACCTCGCCGCCGGGGGTGAAGACGAATATCTCCCCCGGGTAGAGGTTCATCTTCAGCGACTGCATGAACTCGGTGGGGTCCTCCAGGTCCCGCTGCCACTCCATCAGCCGCCGCAGCCAGGCGGAGCGCCCCTGCTCGGCCTGGTCGTCGGCCCCCTTTTCCTTGTAGCGCCAATGGGCGGCGATGCCTTCCTCGGCAACCCGGTGCATCTGCTCGGTGCGGATCTGCACCTCCATGCGCTGGCCCAAGGGCCCCACCACCGAGGTGTGCAGGGACTGGTACATGTTGGGCTTGGGCATGCCGATGTAGTCCCGGAAGCGGCCGGGAATGGGCTTCCAGGCGTTGTGGATCACCCCCAAGGCCTCGTAGCAGTCCTTGAGCTCGGCCACCACCACCCGGAAGGCGATCAAATCGTAGAGCTGGTCTATGTCCACGTTGCGGCGGTGCATCTTCTGGTAGATGCTGTAGAAGTGCTTGGGCCGCCCGTCCACGCGGCAGGAGATGCCCTGCTCGGCCATATTCCGCTCGATCTGCTGCTTCACCTCGGCGATGAAGCGCTCGCGCTCGCTCTTGCGGGTGGCCACGCCATCCTTGATGCGCTGGTAGATGTGCGGCTCCAGGAAATAGAGGGTCCAGTCCTCCAGTTCGGCCTGCCAGCGCCGGATGCCCAGGCGGTGGGCCATGGGCGCGTAGATGTCGCGGGTCTCCTGGGCGATGTCGCGCTGCCGGTCTGGAGAGAGGAAGCCCAAGGTGCGCATGTTGTGCAGGCGGTCGGCCAGCTTGATCAGGAGCACGCGGATGTCGTTGGCCATGGCCAGGATCATCTTGCGCATGTTCTCGGCCTGTTGGGCGGTGGCCGTGGCGGTGGTGGATATCTGGGTGATCTTGGTCACCCCGTCCACCAGGGCGGCCACCTCGTGGCCCAGCAGGCGCTCGATGTCGGGCACGGTGGTGTCGGTGTCCTCCACCGCGTCGTGCAGCAAGGCGGCGCAGATGCAGGCCACGTCCGTGTGCATCTCGGCCAGCAGGCCGGCCACGGCCAGGGGGTGGCTCAGATAGGGCTCGCCGGACCGGCGCACCTGGCCCTTGTGCGCCTTGGCCGAAAAGACGTAGGCCTTCTGAATGGCCTCCACGTTGGCCCCAGGGTGGTACTCCCTGACCGCGTCAATGATCTCGTTGATGCGCTGCAAGGCCACCGGCGGACGTCTCTCCTAGGTCCAGGCGTAAAAGCCCCGGCGCCGCGGGGCCCATTTCTCCGGGCCGAGGCTCCGGAGCAGCTCCAGGTTGGCCAACAGGTTCTGCCCGTGCAGGGGCAGCAAAAAACTAAGCTCCGGGCAGCCGCCCAACCCCGCGCACTGCCAGCAGCCGGCCAGGCCCTTTTCCCGGCAACAGGCCTTGACCCGGCAGGGCCCGGCGCAGCCGTCCCCGCCCAGTCGGCAGGGCAGGGCGCAGGCCTGGCCGGCCAGGGTGGCCAGCAGGCCCCGGAAGCGCTGCCAATCCGCGAACTGGGCGGCGCCCTTCACCTGCGCCGGGTCCGCGGCGGCCTTGGCCCGGGCATACGGCTCCCAGCCCCCCTGGTCCAGCTCCGCGGCCAGCTCCCCGGCCAGCCGCAACGCCCGGCTGTTAAAGCGCAGGCAGTCGCCGCAGTAGAGCCCGCAATAGGCGGTCAGCTCCATGTGGCTGTAGCCGGGCACGTTCGTCCTTTACCGCGGCACCGTCACAACAGCGGCTGGCCGCCGCCGGCCCGCACCATCTGGGCCAGGTCCTCGGCCGCCTGGCTAACGGGCAGCATTCTGACCTCGCCGCCGGCGCGCTCCTTGAGCTCCACCGCGCCCTGCTTGAGGCCCTTATTACCCACCACCACCCGCAGGGGGATGCCCATCAGGTCCGCGTCCTTGAACTTCACCCCCGGCCGCAGGTCGCGGTCGTCCAGGAGCACGTCCAGGCCCCGGGCCAAGAGATCCTCATGCAGCCTTTGCGCCACCTCCCAGGCCTCGCCCTCCAGGGCCAGGGGCAGCACGGCCACGCTGAAGGGCGCGATGGCCAGGGGGAAGATGGCCCCGGCCTCGTCGTGGCCTTGCTCGATGGCCGCGGCCACGATGCGGGTCACGCCGATGCCATAGCAGCCCATGATGATGGGCCGGCTCTCGCCCTGGGCGTCCAGGTAGCTGGCGCCCAAGGCCTGGCTGTACTTGGTGCCCAGGCGGAATATGTGCCCCACCTCGATGCCCCGGGCGAAGCCGATCTCCCCGCCGCAGCGCGGACAGAGGTCGCCGGGCTCGATCACGCGCAGGTCCGCCTGCCTGCCCTGGGCCACGTCCCGGCCCGCGTGCAACCCGGTCAGGTGGGCGTCGGCCTGGTTGGCCCCCACCACCAGGGCGGGCTGGTGGTACAGCTCCTGGTCCACGTAGATGGGTATCTTCAGGCCCAAGGGACCGGTGAAGCCGACCGGCCCGCCGCTGACCTCCTGGATCACCGCGGCCGGGGCCAGCGCCAGCTCGGCCGCGCCGGTCACGTTCTTGAGCTTCACCTCGTTGAGCTGGCGGTCGCCGCGCAGCATGGCCGCGACCGGCTTGCCATCGGCCAGGTAGATGAGGGTCTTGGCGACCCGGCTGGGCGGCACCTGGAGGAAGGCGGCCACCTCCTCCACGGTGTGCGCGCCGGGGGTGGCCACCTGGGCCGGCTCGGCCTCGGGGCCGGGCCGCACGCCGCCCTGCAGCCTGACCTCGGCCTTTTCCAGGTTGGCCGCCCAGGCGCAGGCCGTGCAGGAGGCGATGGCGTCCTCGCCGGTGTCGGCCAGGACCATGAACTCGTGGCTGAAGGAGCCGCCGATGGCCCCGCTGTCCGCCTCCACCACCGAGAACCGCAGCCCCAGGCGCTCAAAGATGCGGCTGTAGGCGTCGTGCATGGCCCGGTAGGAGGCCGCCGAAGACTCCTCGGTCGCGTCAAAGGAGTAGGCGTCCTTCATGATGAATTCCCGGGCTCGCATAACCCCGAAGCGGGGGCGTATCTCGTCGCGGAACTTGGTCTGGATCTGGTAGAGGTTCAGGGGCAGGTCCCGGTAGGAGCGCACCTCGCGCCGCACCAGGTCGGTGATCACCTCCTCGTGGGTGGGGGCCAGGCAGTAGTCGTGTTGGTGCCGGTCCTGGAAGCGCAGCAGCTCGGCGCCGTAGTGCTCCCAGCGGCCCGACTCCCGCCAGAGATCGGCCGGCTGCACCCCGGGCATGAGTAGCTCCAGGGCCCCGGCCGCGTCCATCTCCTGGCGCACGATGCGCTCCACCTTGCGCAGGATGCGCAGGCCCAGGGGCAGCCAGGTGTAGATGCCCGAGGCCAGCTTGCGGATCATGCCCGCCCGCAGCATGAGCTGGTGGCTGATCACCTCGGCCTCGGCCGGGGTCTCCTTGAGGGTCGGTATCAGGCTCTGGCTGTACTTCATCTATATCTTTCCGCTCTAGGGCTGTGATTGTCCGCGCTGGTCCAAAACCCAGGCCACGGCCCGCAACAGCTCGGGCAGCAGCTCGGACTCAGGGAACTTCTTGACCACCCGGCCGCCCTGAAACAACACGCCCTGGCCGCGGCCGCCGGCCACGCCCAGGTCCGCGTGGGCGGCCTCGCCCGGGCCGTTGACCACGCAGCCCATGATGGCCACGGTCAGGGGCTCTTTTATGCCGGCCAACTCCTTGGCGGCCGCCTCCACCAGGGGGATCAGCTCGATCTCGGTGCGGCCGCAGGAGGGGCAGGAGATGATCTCCACCCCCCGGGAGCGCAGGCCGCAGGCCCGCAGCAGGTGCCAGGCCGCCTCCACCTCCCGCACAGGATCGGCGGTGAGGCTGATGCGCAGGGTGTCGCCGATGCCCTCCAGGAGGAGCACGCCGATGCCCAGGGCGGACTTGATGGCCCCGGGCAAGAGCCCGCCGGCCTCGGTGACGCCCAGGTGCTGGGGAATGTCGCTCTGCTGGGCCCAGAGGCGGCAGGCGGCGATGGTGTCCAGCACGTTGGAGGACTTGAGGCTCACCTTGATCTGGTCAAAGCCCTGGCTCTCCAGCAGGCGCACGTGGCCCAGGGCCGCCTCCACCAGGGCCTGGGGCGTGGGTCCGCCGCAGCGTTCCACTATATCCTGGGGCAGGGAGCCGGAGTTGGCCCCCACCCGGATGGGCGCGCCCGCGGCCCGGGCCGCGGCCACCACCCGGGCCACGGCCCGCGGCCCGCCGATGTTGCCCGGGTTGATGCGCAGGCCCGCGGCCCCCTGCTCCAGGGCGGCCACGGCCAGGCCGGCGTCGAAGTGGATGTCGGCGATCACCGGCAGGGGGCTGGCCGCAATGATGGCGCCCAGGGCCTGGGCCGCGGCCAGGTCCGGCACCGCGCAGCGGATGATCTCGCAGCCGGCCTGGGCCAAGCCCTGTATCTGGGCCAGGGTGGCCGCCGCGTCGCGGGTGTCGGTGTTGGTCATGGACTGCACCGCCACCGGCGCGCCGCGGCCGATGGGCACCCGGCCCACCTGGATGCGCCGGGTCTGCTGGCGGGTGCAGATCATCAGGCCAGGCCCCCCTTGCTGAACAACTCCTTGATGCCCGCGAAGGCCAGGCTGATCACCCGGTCGGCCACGGCGCTGTGGTCGGCCACGGCGTAGAAGCTCTTGATGATGCGGCTGGCCAGCACCGCCACCGGGGTCTCTTTCAGGCCGGCCTCCAGGTTGCGCAGGCTGGTGCCGGCGAAAGGCGCCAGGGGGTCATAGGCCGCTCTCCCGATCTGGACCACCTCGTCCTGGCTGGCCCACTGGCCCAGGGGCCCCAGCACCTTGTCCGCCGAGGCCCGGGCCTCCTGGTCAATAATGCGGGTTAACTGTGCGTGCAGGTCCTTCCAGTATGTCCGGTCCGCGGCCTGGTTGATCTCTATCTTCTCCAGGGCGCAATAGAGCAGGCCGTACTGAAACTGGCCGCAGAGCGCGTTCTGGCCCACCTGGCCCGCGCCCAGGGCCGAGCCGCTGATGGGCAGCTCAGAGGTCAGGGCCTGGCTGAGCACCCGCCCTAGGTCAGCGGAGAGGTTGTACAGGGCCTGGGCGTGGTCTTGCATCTAAACGCCTTTCCTGGCTTGGGGGCCGCGCCTGGGCTAGCGGGCCGCGGCCCGCACCTCGCGCAGCTCGATCCCGGCCGCCTGGAGCAAGGCGGCCAGCACGCCCAGGCCCGGGCCGCCGTCCGGGTTCAGGCCCTGGGGGTCCCAGGCGCAGGAGGGCGAGCGGTCCTTCAAGAGGGCCAGGCGCACCCCCTGCTCCTGGGCCAGCGCCAGCACGGCCCGGGCGCCGGCCACAAAGGCCGGGCTCAGGTCGCGGCCCTGGCCGTCCAACAGGCGGGCGCGGCCGTCCAGCAGGTCCTGGCCCTCGCGGCCGAAGCGGGCCCCCACAAAACGGGCCGGCGGCCGCGGCACCCCCAGGCCGCCCAGCACCTCCGGGCACAGGGCCAGCACCGGCTCCCCGCCGGCCAGGCCAAGGGCCACCTCGGAATAAGAATGGCGGCCGTCGTAGCGCACCCGCTGGCCCAGGAGGCAGGCCGAGACCAGGATCAAGCCACGATCTCCACCGGCGGCTGGTTCGGCTTGCGGCTCAGTATCTCGCCCACGATAAAGGCCTGCTCGCCCAGAGCGGTCAGGCGCTCCACCACGTCCTGCCCCTGCTTGCCGGGCACCAGGAGGATCATGCCCAGGCCCGCGTTGAAGGTGCGGTTCATCTCCCGCTCGCTCAAGCCGCCCCGCTCCTGCAGCCAGGCGAACACCGGCGGCTGAGTCCAGGAGCCCTTGTTGATCACGGCCCGTACGCCGCTGGGCAGCACCCGGGGCAGGTTCTCCAGGATGCCGCCGCCGGTGATGTGGGCCGCGCCCATGAGCTCATAGTCCCGCTGCACGTTGAGCACCGCCTCCACGTAGATGCGGGTGGGGGTCAGCAGCACCTCGCCCACCGTGCCGTCCAGCCCGGGCACCCGGTCGCCCACGCCCAGGCCCTGCTCCTCGAAGACGATCTTGCGCACCAGGGAATAGCCGTTGCTGTGCAGGCCGCTGCTGGCCAGGCCGATCACCGCCGCCCCCCGCCGCACGGCCGAGCCGTCGATGATCTTGTCCCGTTCCACCACCCCCACCGTGAAGCCGGCCAGGTCATACTCGCCGGGCGGGTACATGCCGGGCATCTCCGCGGTCTCCCCGCCTATCAGGGCGCACTTGGCCTGCTGGCAGCCGGCCACTATGCCGGCCACGATGTCCTGGGCCACGCCCAACTCCAGCTTGCCCGTGGCCAGGTAGTCCAGCATGAACAGGGGCCGGGCCCCGGTGACTACGATGTCATTGACGCACATGCCCACCAGGTCAATGCCCACCGTGTCGTGTTTGTTCATCATGAAGGCGATCTTGAGCTTGGTGCCCACCCCGTCGGTGGAGCTGACCAGGACCGGGTGCTGCAGGTGCTCGGTGTTCAGAGACACCAGGCCCGAGAAGCCGCCCAGGTCGCTCAGCACGGCCGAGGTGTGGGTGCTCTTGACCAACTCCCGGATGTTCTTGACGAACTGGTCGCCTTTTTCTATGTCCACACCCGCTTGGCGATAGCGGTCGTCCTGGCTCATGGCCTCCTCCTGCGCCCGATTTAGGCAGGATTTAACTCTAGCAGAAAACCCGCGGGGCATAAAGCCAAGCCAAGGGGCTTGACGGGGCGGCGTGCAGCCAGGCACAAATGGCCTAGCCCCCTAACCCGGAGAAGCCGTGCTGGCCCAGGTAACCCCCTTTGATCTGCCCTCCCTGGCCGCCTCCCTGGCCCGGCTGCCCGGAGTGGGCCCGGTAAGCGCCCGCGCCCTGGGGTCCCGGGGGTTAACTACCTGGGGCGACGCGCTTTTCTTTCTGCCCACCCGCTACGAGGACCGCCGCCAGGTTACACCTATTGACGAGTTGC
This sequence comes from Desulfarculus sp., assembly GCA_003605055.1. Lineage (GTDB taxonomy): Bacteria > Desulfobacterota > Desulfarculia > Desulfarculales > Desulfarculaceae > Desulfoferula. The sequence goes on along the minus strand of QZKP01000001.1, from coordinate 70,755 downwards.
AGCCCGGCCGCCTGGCCGTGGTGCGGGGCGTGGTGGCCTCGGCCGGGCTCTGGGGCCGCAAGGGCAAGTTGTTCCGCATGGTGTTGCAGGACGCCAGCGGCCGCCTGAGCTGCCTTTGGTTCCGCTTCAAGCGGGCCCACCTGGAGGGGTTTGCGAAAGGCCAGGAGTTGTACGCGGTGGGGGAGGTGAGCGAGGGTCAAGCCGGCGGCCTGCAGATGGTGCACCCGGAGCTGTACCGGGCGCAGGAGGTGGGGCCCGGCCACCACGGGGTGGGGCGGGTGGCGCCGGTGTATCCAGAGGTGGAGGGCGTGCGGCCGGCCAGCCTGCGCAAGGTCATGGCCGAACTGATCCGGCGCGTGGCCCCGGAGATACCCGACGCCCTGGCCGGCCTGCTGCCGGCCGATCTCTACCCCCTGTCCGTGGGCCAGGCCCTGCAGGCGGCCCATTTGCCCGGCCCGGAGGCGGGGCCCGCGGACCTGGACCCGGAGCAGGCCCCCTGGCGCCGGGCCCTGGCCGTGAACGAACTGGTTTATTTCGAACTGGGCCTGGCCCTGAAGCGCAGCCAGCGGGAGGCGGCGGCCGCCCGGCCCCTGCGGCCGCCGGGCAAGCTGCTCCAGCGCCTCTGGAAGGGCCTGCCCTTCCGCCTGACCCAGGGCCAGGAGCAGGCCGTGCAGGCCATCCGTGAGGACCTGGCCCGGCCCTCGCCCATGGGCCGGCTGCTCTGCGGAGACGTGGGCACCGGCAAGACCGTAGTGGCCGCCTGCGCCGCGGCCCTGGCCGTGGAGGCCGGGGTGCAGGCGGCGCTTATGGCCCCCACCGAGGTGCTGGCCCGGCAGCACGCGGCCACCCTGGCCCGCTATCTGGAGCCCCTGGGCCTGCGGGTGGCCCTGGCCCTGGGCGCCCAGAACGGCCCCCAGCGGCAGGAGGCCGCGGCCGCGGCCGCCGGCAAGGCGGACCTGCTGGTGGGCACCCACGCCCTGTTCTCCCAGCGCCTGGCCTTTAAGGACCTGGGCTTGGTGATCATAGACGAACAGCACCGCTTCGGCGTGCACCAGCGCCTGGCCCTGTCGGCCAAGGGCGACAGCCCGCACCTGCTGGTGCTTTCGGCCACGCCCATACCCCGCACCCTGGCCCTGGCCCTGGCCGGCCACCTGGACCTCAGCGACCTGCCCCAGCGGCCCGGCGGCCAGCCCCAGGTGGAGACCAGGGTGCTGGAGTTCAGCGACCGGCGGCAGGCGGTGGAGGCCCTGGCGCACACGGTGCAGAGCGGGGAGCAGGCCTATGTGATCTGCCCCCTGGTGGAGGCCTCGGACAAGATCGAGGCCCAGGACGTGGTGCAGACCCACCGCCGCCTGAGCCAGTACTTCCCCCAGGTGGCCATGGGCCTGCTGCACGGCCGCCTGGACGGCCAGGCCCAGCAGGAGGCCCTGGAAGCCTTCCGCAACGGTCAGAGCCGGGTGCTGGTGGCCACCACCGTGGTGGAGGTGGGGGTGGATGTGCCCGCGGCCACCCTGATGATCGTGCTGGCCGCCGAGCGCTTCGGCCTGAGCCAGCTCCACCAGCTCCGCGGCCGGGTGGGGCGGGGGGAGCGGCCCGGCCGCTGCCTGCTGGTGGCCGGGCCTGAGCCCGGCGAGTTGGCCGCGCGGCGTCTGGCCGTGCTGGCCGGCACCAGCGACGGCATGACCATCGCCGAGGCGGACCTGCATCTGCGCGGCCCGGGCGAGGCCCTGGGGCAGCGCCAGTCAGGCCTGCCGCCCTTTAGGGTGGCCCGCTGGGAGCGGGACGCGGAGCTGGTGCCGCGCATCCGGGAGATCATCGCCGGCTGGCTGGCCCGGGACCCGCAGATGGGCCGGGAGCCGCTCAAGGCGGTCAAGGAGGAGGCGGTGCGGCGCTGGGGCCGGCGGCTGGGTTTGGTGGAGGCGGGCTGAGATGCCGCGTGGTATTCATTTTCTGGCCGTGGCGGGCCGCAGCCGCCAAAGTACTCCAGAAGAGGCGTATGAAAAGCACTGAAAGCCACAGGGTGCGGTGGGCGGCTCTGTTTGTGGTTCTGGCGATGGCGGCCCTGGCGGGCCTGGTGCAGGCCGGGGATTCGGGGAGCAAAATAACCACCCTGAACCAGCTCATCGAACATTACGACTCTTCCCGCTGCCAGGAGTGCCACGCGGAGATTTACGCCCAGTGGCAAAGCTCCCACCACGCCGAGTCCCTGATGGGCATAAACGACTTCAGCTTCATGTCCAAATACCTCAGGCAGGGGCCGCTCTCGGTCAAGCGTCCGGAGGAAGCCACCCTGGCCAACTTCTCCTGCGCCAAATGCCACCTGCCCCAACTGCTGGCCACCAACGACCAAGTCGCCAAGCAGCTGGCCGCGGTCATTTGGAACGACGACAAGCAGACCCTGCGCCGGCTCAATATCGGCTGCCTGGTGTGCCACCAGGGTAAGGCCGTGGTGCATCAGCGGCCGGGGCGCGGCCTCATCTACGGCCGCCAGGACCGGGAGGATCATGAAGGCTCCTTCCAGAATATTCGGCGCAGCGCCTTCATGAACACGCCGGCCTTCTGCGGCCAATGCCACGGCCTGGGCCCCAACTTCGAGTTCACCCCGCCCATCCAGTGCGCCACCCTTTACGGCAGCTATCTGCACGGGTATGTGGCCACCGGAGGCGCCCGCACCTGCAACGACTGCCACATGCCAGGCCAGAACCACAGCTTCCCGCCCAACTTCAACAACCGGGCCGATACCACCGTCCGGCTGCGCGCGGCCCTGCCCCTGGAGGTGGAGGTGCTTCCCTACACCTTCCAGCCCGACCACAAGAAGCTTCAGCCCATGGTGGTGGTGGGGGTCACCATCCGCAACCGGGCCGGACACCGCATACCGGACGGCTGACCCTCCCGAGCCCAGGTGGTCCTGGAGGCGACCGCCAAGGATGACAAGGGCCGGGAACTCTATAAAACCCAGCGCATCTATATGACCCAGTGCACCGACAGCCTGGGGCCGGTCATGGTGTTGGGGCCGGACCGCAAGCTGGGCATCATCAGGGACAGCACCTTCCAGCCGTTTAGGCCCAAGCGAGAGGAGTTCGAGATCAGACTGGCGGGGGGCATCGAGGCCGTGGACGTGGAATTGCGGCTCTTTTACCAGTTGCGCCCCGGCGACCAGATACCCATCCACCACTGGCAAAAAAGGGTGCCCCTGGCCGGGCTGTTCACGGCAAAATGAGAATTGACCGGGCCGCCGGACAGCCCGGTGTATCTGGCCCTGGAGCGCGAGGAGTTGACGCTGTAGACCGCCAAGCGCCATCCCATGGCCATGCACAGTCAAAGTGGGAGCAAAGCGCGACAGCACCCTAGTGGCCCTCCAGGGCGTGATCTATGACCAGCAGGGGGCCTAGCCATGGTCATACTGTCCGGCTCTTATGAGATTCCACACTGCGAGGCGGAAGCCTACCTGGTCTTGGGGAAGCGATCGTCTTCATCCTCCGCTACACCTAAGGCAACGGCACCGCCATTTTCACTTCCAGCGACGCGGCAGCGTACCAGTTTAAAAAGAAGATCAACGCAGGCCAGTTGGGGATTAACCTCCCCATTCCGGTGCCGGTGTACCGGTTCCCAGGGCTCCAAGCAGAGAGATCTGGGACCCTACGGCAAGCAGGTAGGGCACTTACACCCGGACCAAGACCACCATTAAGCGTTGGCCTCAGGCCAGGGGCGCGGCCCAAGCGGTGGATACCACCATAAGGCATAAATGATTTAAAACATAATTATTACAGTATATTATGTCATGTATGTTGTTATCCTACACCAAACCAACACATTGTCGGAATTATGTTGATTTTATCCCGCAGCTTGGCGTAGGATGCATATAAAAACAAAGAGGCAAAAGGTGGCGTTGGGTCATAACTGCTGGCAAAAATGGGGTTTTTTAGTACCAAGCGCCTTGTGAGTAGGTATTTCTGCTGATTGCTCATGGGGGGATAAAGGAAATGATGCAACTATTACCACGGGTCACCCTGCAGGACCAGGCTGAGCAAGCGATAAGGAAAATGGTCTTCACGCACCGTTTCAATCCTGGGGCCCACATAAACGTGGAAAAGCTGTGTCAGGACCTGGGGGTAAGCCGTACGCCGGTGATCAGGGCATTGAGAAGGCTGGAAAAGGACGGCCTGGTCCGACACGAGGCCAACCGGGGCTACCTCATGACCGAGATGACGTTGCCCATGGCGGTGCAGCTCTACCAAGTGCGGGAGATTCTGGAGACCGAGGCCGGCCGGCTGGCGGCCAGCCTCATTGGGTCGGACACTTTGGAGCGCTTGGAGAAAATCCTCGAGGAACAGCGCCCATTGGTGGAGCAGGGCAATCTTCTGCGCTACTCGGAATCGGATTTCCAGTTTCACCAAGAGATATACCGGGCCAGCGACAACTGGATGCTGATTGAGGTGCTAAACCTGGTCAAGACCCGCTCCCGGCCCCTGACCGTGGACATCACTCCGCTTTTGGGGGAGCTCTATCAAGCCCACCAGGAGATATTCAAGGCTCTGCGGTCAAGGGACGCGGAAGCTTCCGCCCGCTTAATGGGGGAGCACACCGTTAGTGTTAGGCGGTTGATAGAGTCAAAGCTGGCTTCCTCTCCTTGGGAAGCCGCCGGTGACAAGCTGGGCCGGGAAGGGCAAACAAACCCTTTGTCAAGGGAGGTGAGCTCATATGGGGCCTAATATTGAATGGGTCAGGAACGAGGGGGAAGCTCTGCGCCAGGCCAGCCAGCGCGGCCTGCCGGTAATGGTAGATTTTTTCAAGGACGGGTGAGGCTCCTGCAAGAAGTTTGGTGCCGTGACGTACCAAGATTCAGCAGTCATAGCCTTTCTTACCCAGAACTTCGTGCCTTGGCGCATAGATTATCTCAAACAGACCGATCTCGTGAGCCGGTTTCGGGTGGAGTGGACACCTTGGGTGGCCATCATCGATGAGCGGGGCACCGAGCACCACCACGACGTGGGCCTACTGGTGCCTGACCAGTTCCTGGGCCAGATTAAGCTGGGACTAGCCCGCATGGCCTATCACCAAGGCGATTTCGCCAAGGCCTCGGAGCTGTTCGACATCGCTTGCAAGGAGCATCCCCAAAGCGCGGCGGCCCCGGAGGCGATCTGGTTCCGGGGCGTTTCCAGCTTCCGGGCCTTTGGCAACGCCTCTGTGCTGGGGGTCACTAGGCGGGAGCTGGAGGAGCGTTACCCGCACAGCGTCTGGGGTCAGAAGGCGGGCGCTTGGGGCGCCTGAGGCCGAAAACCGACAGCCGGGCTCCGCGGAGTGTCCAGCCGGCCAACCTCAACCAAGGAGGCTGACATGCCTTTTGTGACGATCAATTGGATAGAGGGCCGCTCCCTGGAACAGAAAAGGGAAATCGCCAAACGGGTAACCGAAGTGATAAGCGAGGTGGGCAAGGTGGACCCCGATGCGGTGCGCATCTTTTTTGCCGAGCACTCTAAGGACCAGTACGCCATAGCCGGCAAGCTATTGATCGACAAATAGGGTGGCCGGACACTGGGATCTGGCCGGCCCGGGATATCAAAGCACGGCAAGCTGGGCAAGGAGTCGGAGCATGATTATTAAAAAAACTCAACAAGTGCCCGCAGAAAAATACGAAACGCCCGGATACCAGGGCGTGTCCATCAGGTTTTTATGGACCGCTGACGACGGCGATCTGAAAAGCGCCATGCGCCTTTATGAAATTGAGCCCGGTGGCTGCACGGCGTTTCATGAGCACTATGAGGATCATCAGTGGCTTTTCCTGGACGGGCAAGGGGCCTATGTAGACGGCCAGGGCAAGCAAACCCTCCTGAGCCCCGGGGACACCCTTTACGTGCCGCCGGATGAGAAGCACCAGCTCAAGAACATGGGCCAAGGGGTGTTGAAACTCATTTGCGTTATCCCCATTCACCCCGGCGGCACCGGCAAGGGCTTTGCCCCGCGGCCGGCGGAAAGTTAGGGATGCCGGCAAGCACGGCCTTGGGTCCCCAACGGAGACCTGAGAAAAAATGAAAGGCTTTGACTACCACGAGTCTAGCACACTGGATGAAGCCGCCCGGCTGGCTCTTGGCATGGCAGGCGAGGTGCGTTATCTGGCTGGGGGCACCGATTTGCTGGTCCTGATGAAGTACGGGGTTCTGCAGCCGGCGGCGGTGATTAATCTCAAGAAGATACCAGGGTTGGATACTCTGGCCTTCAACGAGCAGGATGGCCTCAAGGTGGGGGCGCTGGTCACTTGGTCGCGGCTGCTGGAATCGAAGGAGGTGGCCCGGTATTACCCCGTGCTGCGGCAGGCGGCGATCACCATGGCCTCGGGCCAGATACGCAACCTGGCAACCTTGGCCGGCAATCTCTGTCATGCCTCCCCAGCGGCCAACGGTCCCATTCCCCTTTTGCTATACCAGGCGGTCTGCCATGTGCATGGCCCGAACGGTTCCCGGAAGATACCGGTGGAGGCGTTTTTCGTGGGGGTTCAGAAAAATGCCCTGGGCCGGGGAGAAATACTGACCCATATCAGCATCCCTCCGGCGGAGCCGGGAAGCCGGGGCACCTACTACAAGTTCACTCACCGTCGGGCCATGGACTTGGCCATAGTGGGGGTGGGTGCCTTGGTTAAGGTGGAGGATGGGGTCTTCCGGCGGACGCGGCTGGCGATGGGCGCGGTCGGGCCGGTGCCCGTCCGGGACCGCAAGGTCGAAAGTTGGTTGCAGGGTAGACCGGTGAACTGGGGGGTCATCGAGGAAGCGGCCCACATGGCCTCCCGCGGGTGCACCCCCATTTCTGACCTCAGGGCCTCGCAGCAATACCGGCGTTGGCTGGTGGAGGAGTTGACCGGCCGGGCCCTTAAGGAGTGCTGTGGCCTCGAATAATTCATGGGCTGGGCCCCGCAGAGGATTTACTGGAGGAGGTGCCTGGTGAAACACAGGCTGACCATAACCGTCAACGGCGAGAGCCATGAGATATTCGCCGAAAGCCGACGCACCCTGCTGGAGGTGCTGCGCGAGGACCTGCATCTGCTGGGGACCAGGGAAATCTGCGGGGAGGGGGAGTGCGGGGCCTGCACCGTGCTCCTGGACGGTGTACCCGTGAACTCATGCCTGGTGCTGGCCGTAGACGTCAACGGACGCCAAGTGGAGACCATCGAGGGCTTGGCCCCAGAAGGTCGGCTGCATCCCATTCAACAGGAGTTCATCGCCAAGGGGGCCATCCAGTGCGGTTACTGCACCTCGGGCATGATAATGACCGCCAAGGCCTTTCTGGCCAGCCACCCCTCTCCCGATGAGGAGCAGATCCGAGGGGCCATAGAGGGGAACTTCTGCCGCTGCACCGGCTACGCGCGCATAGTTGAGGCTATCCGCTCCTCGGCCCAAAGGCTGAGTGGAGCGCAGGAAGATGCCTGATTTTCGGTACGTGGGCCGAAGCGTGCCCAAGGTAGACGGCCGGTTGAAGGCCACCGGCTCCGCGCGCTACACCAGCGACTTGAGCTTCCCCACCATGCTCTGGGCCGATTTGCTGCGTAGCCCCCATCCTCATGCCCGCATCTTGAACATCGACACCTCCCGGGCCCAGAAGCTGCCCGGAGTAAAGGCAGTTATCACTGGCCAAGACACGCCAATGTCTTTTGGTGTGTCCAAGCAGGACCAGACGCCTCTGGCCCGACACAAGGTTCGTCATGTAGGAGACGCGGTGGCTGCGGTGGCTGCGGTAGACATGGACACGGTCCGAGAGGCACTCAGCCGCATCAAGGTGGATTACCAGGAGCTGCCGGCGGTCTTCGAGCCCCGCCGGGCCTTAGCACCTGGGGCGCCGCAGATCCACCAAGATGCACCAGACAACGTGGCCGGACGCTGCCGCTACCAGAACGGCTCAGTAGAGCAGGCCTTTGCCGAGGCGGACTATGTGTGCCAGCACACCTTCCACACCCAAAGGATGGCCCATCTCTGCCCTGAACCGCACAACTGCCTGGCTGTGTGGGAGGACCAGGATAGGCTGACCTTATATCTGAGTTCCCAAATGCCCTCACTGGCCAGCAATATGCTGGCCCAGGCATTTGGCCTGCCCTCCAGCAAAGTACGCGTGGTCACCAACCATGTGGGGGGAGGGTTCGGCAGTAAGACCCTGAGCCGCTTCCCCATGGATTACGTGGCCCCCATCCTAGCTAAAAGGACCGGCCGGCCCGTTAAGATGGGCCATTCCCGTGCCGAGGAGTTTATTTACTCCTCCTTCCAGCCCGCCTATGAGATCAATGTGAAAACCGGCGTCAAGCGGGACGGGACTATAACCGGCCGGCACTTCCAGGTGATAAGCGACTGCGGGGGCTACGCTAGCTACGTGCCGGCGGTGACATCGGTGGATGGTGCTCTGCAGGGCGTGCTATATCGCTACCAGAATTATCTCTACGAAGGCACCGCGGTGTACACCAACCTACCCTACGGCGGGGCCCTGCGCAGCGTGGGCAGCACCCAGATACATTTCGCCGGGGAGGCCCAGCTTAACATGATTGCCGCAGAGTTGGGTCTGGACCCGGTGGAGCTTCGCATCCACAACGCCACTCGCACTGGGGACAAGACCGCGGTAGGAGCGGTGGTGCACAGCTGCGGCCTTGCAGAGTGCCTGGAAAAGGTCGCCCACGAGATCGGGTGGAAGGAAAAGAAGGCTGATCCCCGCCCCAACCGTGGCCTGGGGGTGGGCTGCGGAGTGCACTTCACCGGCATCCGTTACCCCGGCTCCCCGGACGCCGACTTCGCAGGGGCTGCAATCCGCTTTAACGACGACGGTTCGGTGAACCTAGCCACCTCCTGCGTGGACATCGGCCCGGGCACCTCTACGGTCCTCAGCCAGATTGCCGCCGAGGTGCTGGGGGTGGACCTGGAGTGCATACACGTGGTCTACGGCGACACCGAAAACTGCCCCATGGGCTTCGGCACCAGGGCCAGCCGCAACACGGCCATAGGGGGCAAGGCTGTGATGAATGCGGCCCTGGAGGCCAAGGAGCACTTGCTGAAGGCCGCGGCCCAGAAGATGAACACCGACCCCAGGGAGCTGGAAGCGGGCTGGGGGCGGGTGTATCTCAGGTCCCGCCCTGAGGAGGGCCACGACATCGCCGAAATAGTGCGCTTCCACCGCTACCGCAGCAATGGCCAGGCCATCATGACCAGTTGCCACTGGGACGCCCCCAGCCACGGCAATACCTCCTTCGCCTTTAGTTTCGGGGCCAAGGCCGTGGAGCTGGAGGTGGATCCGGGCACTGGGCGGGTGAAGGTGCTGGAGGTAGTTGCAGCCAATGATCTGGGCAAAGCCATAAATCCTCTGGGCGCCGTAGGCCAGATAGAGGGGGGAGTCTACATGGGGCTGGGCGCGGCCTTGGGTGAGGCAATCCTGTTGGACGAACAGGGGCGCATGCAAAACGCCAACTTCCTTGACTACCGCGCCCCCACCGCCCTGGATGTGCCTCCCATCAAGTCAATATTGGTGGAGTCCAACGACCCAGTGGGGCCATTCGGGGCCAAGGGGGTTGGCGAAATGGCGATGATAGGCACTCCGGACGCGGTGGCAGGTGCGGTGTTCGACGCCTGCGGCCAGTGGATCACAGACCTTCCTATCACCGCCGAAAAATTGCTCTCCGCCTTGAGAGACAGGTAAATGGAGATTTAGATCCAGAGGTCTGGCAACAACGGGCCATTGCATTACACGAATACGGGAGCATACCAAAGGAACCTCACATGCAGGAACTATTAGAAAAGGCGGAAAGGCTAGCTCTGGAGAACCGGAGCAAGGGTTTCCATTGTAGCGAATCGGTGTTCGCGGCCATAAATGAGACGCTTGGCATCATCGATCCAGAGATGGTGCGCATCGCCACCGGCTTTCACGGCGGCGGCGGGGCGCGGCGCAAGGACAAGGAAGTGGACCTCACCGTGTTCTTGGAGGAGGTAGCCTCCGGGCGGGAGCGGCGGCCTCCGGATCAGTGGCCGGTGGAAGTCACCGGCCACATCTGCGGCGCCCTGGCCTCGGGGGTTATGTGTATAGGTTTGTTGTTCGGGCGCAGGAAGCCCACCGACGATCTAACCTGCCCGGACGAGTTGGCCAACGAACTGCACCGCCGGTTCGAAGAGAAGTTCGGCACCAAGCTCTGCCGGGAGATACGCCAGAAGTACGTCCCAATCAGTGATAACCACACCTGCGAATACGTCTATCAAAAAGGCGCTAGGATGGCTGTAGAGCTGATTTTGTCGTCCCCGTCCTGGGCAGAGAGATGTCCCAACCCCCGCCTAACGGCGGGTGATCGATAGGCGTTTTCCATTATTGGGCAAAGGGAGGGCAGAATGAAAAGGAGGACCTTTTTAAAGACCGCCTTGGCGGCGGGCGCGGGTTTGGCAGTGAGTACCGGCCCTTGGTTCCTGCGGCACGGACTGGCAGAGTCTCCCATCAAGTATGGGGTTCTTATACCCCTGACCGGCGGTTTAGCCGAACTGGCTGCCGACCAGAAAGTAGCCACCGAAATTGCCATTGAGGAAATCAACGCGAGCGGCGGCATATTGGGCCGGTCGGTGGAACTGGTGCTCAGGGACACCGAGTTCAACGCAGCGGTAGCCCGGCGAAAGGCGATTGAGGCACTGGAGAGGGACAAAATTAACTACTTTACTGGGGCTTGCAGCGGCTTCGAGGAGATGACCTTCGCCGATCTAGCTAAGAAGCGAGGAATTCTATACTTCAACCTCCCTCAGTTCATGTTGGACAACAAGAAGAACTTCTGGAAGTACAGCTTTGGCCTCAACTTAACTCCCTTCCAGACTGCGGCAGCCGGCGCAAAGTGGGCGGCCAACCATGTTAAAGGTGATCGTTGGCACCTCTTGGCCGATAATTATTCCTGGCCCAAGATGTGGGTTCCCGCCTATGAGCACTGGGCCAAAGTAGCCCACAAGAACTTTACTGGAGTCACATGGGCTCCGTTCCCCACCAATGACTACTCCACCTACATCCCCCAGGTCAGGGCCAAAAATCCAGATGTTTTGTTCACCGTAACCTGGGGATCCGGACAGATAAACCTCATCAAGCAAATGCACGAGTTTGGCATGGCCAAGCAAACTAAGGTGCTCTTCGGAGTAAGCGACATCCCCTGGGCCATGGCTGCTGGAGCAGGGTCATTTGAGGGAATGTACGCCGGAATGCCCTGGTACTGGAAGCTTGAGGACAAGTACGCTGCATCAAAAGAATTCAACAAAAAGTTCTTTGCCAAAACCAAGCGCATGGCCGCGGCATATGGGCAAACCGCTTACGAGACGCCCAAGCTACTGGCAGAGGTAACCAACGAGGTCAAGAGCATGGATCCAGCTAAGCTGCGTAAGGCCCTGGAAGGGCGTAAGGTGCAGTACCTCAAGAGTCCCACGGTCATCAGGCCTTGTGACCATGCAGCAGTACAAGAATGTTACTTCATGAAGGGTAAGTCAAAGACGGATATGAGCAATAGGTTCGACTTCTTTACCGTCGAGCAATCTGTAGGTGGCGATGATCTTCTGGAATCCTGCGCTCTGAAAGGCCTGGGATAATGAAGTAAAGTAAGTGCCCCCGCCGGGATGCCTCTGGATCTCGGCGGGGGCCATGCCCTATCCTATCCCCTAGTCCGTAGGTAGGGAGGGTGTTTAGCATTGATAGAAGCCTTCGTACAATGGTTTGGAGATGTCGCGGCCATACCGGGTTTGATCTGGCTCCAGCAGAGCTACCTAGGTTTGGTCAATGGCTCCGTGTTGGTCTTAATGGCCCTGGGACTGACCATCATCTTTGGCCTTTTGGGGATCACCAATTTCGCCCACGGGGCATTCTATATGCTGGGCGCTTATGTCGGCTGGTCCCTGCTGAGATTGATCGGCAACTTTTGGGTGGCCATGGCAGTGGTCCCACTGGTGGGGGCGATGATGGGGCTCGTGGTAGAGCGGTTCCTGCTGGCACCAACCTATCGTAAAAAGGATGCCGATTTCCTAGGCATATTGATTACTTTCGGATTGGGGCTGGCGGCTCCGGACTTGGTTCGCTGGATCTATGGCAACTTAGGGCTCCCTTATGTCAAACCACTCCCCGATCCGATGTTCACCATCGGGAATATTCCATTCAGCCAATATCGGTTTTTTTTGATCGTGGTGGCTATGACACTTTGCTTTTGCTTCTGGTGGCTTTTACAGAAGACTAATCTGGGCATGATCATTAGGGCCGGCACTTCGGACTCACCCATGGTGGAAATACTGGGCATTGACGTACGCCGGGTATGGACCCTGACCTTTTCCATAGGTGTTGCTATAGCTTCCTTTGCTGGTGTCTTAGTGGGACCTATCCTGGCAGTACAACCCATAATGGGCGTGGAGATACTGGTCCAGTGCTTCATTGTGGTCATCATAGGTGGCCTAGGCAGCTTCTGGGGTGCGGTCGTAGCCGGGTTTGGGGTAGGCCAGATTTTGACACTGTTCCCCCTGTTGCCCCACTGCAGCAGACTGGGTGACGTGGTCATTTTCGCTTTGGCGGCGATGGTGCTTCTTACCCGACCCCAAGGTTTGTTTGGCCAGGATTAGGGGGCTTCGTGCAACTCGATTCTTTAAACATAATAGCGGCGCACTGGAAATTCCGGGCGGCTGTTGCCGGCTGCGTTGGCCTTCTCGTGTTCTGGCCCATGGTTTCGCGCGTGGTCCCGCTATCGGTGCCCTTGATGTGCGAGATCCTCATATTTGGTCTTTTCGCCATGGGCTTCAACATCGCCTTGGGTTACACGGGTGTTATGTCGCTGGGACATGCGGCCTTTTTCGGAGTGGGGGCCTACACCACTGGCATCTGCCTGAAGTTATACGGCTGGCCTCTGGAAGTAAGCATGTTGGCCGGAGTGACCGCAGCAGTTCTGGCGGGCATGCTCGTGGCTATCTTGGCCTTCCAGGCCACCGGAGCCTACCGCCTTATCATCACACTGGCCATGTCCATGGTGTTTTATTACATCTCCCAAGTGTGGGTGAGTTTGACCGGCGGACACGACGGATTGACCGGTATACCCACATTGAAGCTCACATTGGGAGTAACCTTAACTAATAACCTGATCAACAAGTATTATTTCATACTCGCAATATTTTTAATATGCATCTATTTGCTATGGCGACTGGTCAACTCTCCATTTGGAAAAGCAATGGTGGCTGTGCGCGAAAATGAGCAGCGGTCTCAAACTTGCGGCTACAACACTTACTGGATTATGTGGTGGTCGTTTGTGATTTCCGCCCTGTTTTCAGGAGTGGCGGGAGCCTTGTTCTTGGTGTTTTTGGAGTTTTGCGATGTCTATATACTGTATTGGCTGATGTCAGGCACCGTACTGGTCATCACTCTGTTCGGCGGCACCCGAGTTTTCCTGGGCCCTTTTGTAGGGGCACTTGTGTTCACCTTGATGCGGGATAACCTGAGCCTTTACATCGAGCACTGGGAAGTGTTTACTGGGCTTTTTTTCGTTGCGATTGTCCTTTTCCTGCCAAAAGGTATTCTGGGCTCTTTGATGGATAAGCTTAGGCCAAAGGCATCTAGACCAGCAGCGGATCCGGCTACATCCATTACAGAAGAGCAGGTGCAGCGATGACAGAAAAACCAGCTAATGAATCGGGGACTGTTATTCTAGAAACTTTTAATATAACCAAAGATTTTGGAGGACTACGCGCAGTTGACTCGGTGGATTTTAGGGCGCGCAAAGGACAACTTATGTCCATAATCGGCCCCAATGGGGCAGGTAAAACCACTTTCTTCAACCTGCTTTCGGGCCATCTGACTCCCACATACGGCAAAATCTATTTTAAGGACAGAGAGATTGAGAAGCTTCCCAACTTTGAACGTACGCGCTTGGGTATGGGCCGCTCATTTCAACTCACCAATCTGTTCCCGGAGCTGAGTGTCTTTGAGAATGTCCGAGTCGCGTCCCAAGCCCGCCATACAACCTTTAGCTGTTGGTTCTCTGCTAGTTCCTACCAAGATATCAATGAAAAAACCCTGCACATTTTGGAAAATGTAGGCCTAGCGGACAAACGCGATATTGTTGCTAATACGCTGGCTTACGGAGATCAGCGCTATTTGGAGATAGGCATAGCTTTGGCCCGGGATCCCTCTTTGCTCTTGCTAGACGAGCCCACTGCAGGCATGAGCCCTGAGGAGAGCCGGCGGACTGCGGATTTTATCCGGGAGCTCTCGGAACGGGTTGATATCATCTTGGTGGAGCACGACATGGAGGTGGTTATGAACATCTCTGATGAAGTGACCTGTATGCACGAAGGCAGGATTATCGCCTGCCAGCCCCCCAGCGAGATCAGGATCAACCCGGAAGTGCAAAGGTGTTATCTCAGGGAGTGATTGTTTGTGCTGACAGTCAGTAACCTAGACTCCTTTTACGGCCCTAGCCAAGCGCTGCGCAGAGTTTGCCTCGCTTTGGAGGAGGGCGAAACCCTAGCCTTATTGGGCCGCAACGGCGCCGGAAAGACCACCACCCTGCTCAGCATCATGGGAGCGCACCGCCAGATTCAGGGCTCGATAAAGTTCCAGGGGGAGGAACTAGCCGGCATGCCAGCTTATCAGGTTCTCCAGAGGGGTATAGGCCTCGTACCGGAAGGCCGGCACATTTTCCCCAAGCTGACGGTGTTGGAAAACTTGAAGATGGGCTATATTGGAAAGAAAAAGGGCGACATTGACCACAGGTCTTTTGAGCAGTATCTGGCCTATGTCCTAGATATGTTCCCTCGATTGGAACAGCGAATAAAGAACAAGGGCAATCAACTAAGCGGGGGAGAGCAGCAGATGCTGGCCATTGCCCGGGCCATGGGAAGCAACCCACGTCTTTTGATGTTGGATGAGCCCACCGAGGGCCTAGCGCCAGTGATCGTAGCGCGAATACACGAGACGATTGAACAGCTTCAAAGACAGAAGGTATCCATGCTGCTGGTAACTCAAGAAACAAAGCTGGCGTTTAGCGTCTCTACTAGAATTCTTTTCATGGAAAAAGGCTCCATTTGTTACGAAGGAACCGCACAGGAGGTTGCCTGTCAACCTGAGATCAGCAAACGCTATCTGGGGGTTTAGTCTACTGTGTCATTCGGGGGGACGAGGAAAGGTTGTGCCGGTTGGAAATGAAGAAGATTGAGAAGGCACTGCAGCCCCAAGAAAGGATGCTGCGCACCCAGGAGCGCTTCCGGCGCAGGCTGGGGGTCAAGGAGGTAGACCAGCCTACCTACTGCCGCTACATCACAGGGCCTATTGAGCGCTTCGACCGAAAGCGCAATGCTTTTATGTGCCTTAACCCGGACAACCCATATGGGGAGGAGTTCCGCC
This sequence comes from Desulfarculus sp., assembly GCA_003605055.1. Classification (GTDB taxonomy): domain Bacteria; phylum Desulfobacterota; class Desulfarculia; order Desulfarculales; family Desulfarculaceae; genus Desulfoferula. Next base: position 55,404 of record QZKP01000001.1, on the reverse strand, counting down.
GGAGCTTCAAGGCTCGCACCGGCCATGATCACTGGCGCGATCCCCTCCCATACAAAGAACTGGATACTGAGGACCGTATAGGTCAAAGTCTGTCTGCCGCCGGCTGGCGTCTGTGTAATGAATATTTCCCAAAGGCCCTGCCGGTAACGCCTCCGGAGGGCAAGGTGGAACTTTCAGATCCCAAGTGGAACTCCCGGCTCATCAAAAAAGTGGCCATGTTTTTTGGGGCAGAGTTGGTTCGGATCACTGAGCTGGATCAACGCTGGGTTTATAAAGGCATAAATATTCCTCATAAGTACGCCATCGTAGTTGTTGTCTCACATGCACGCAGCATGAATGCCACCGCACCTGACCACCTCTCTTGGCTTTCAGCGGTGGACACCTATTCCCGGCTCAAGTTCATAACAACCCAACTGGCCGACTTCATCTGCGGCCTAGGGTATGAAGCCATGTACCGAGAGACGTTGGGCTGGAACCCTGAGGTGCTCATGGTGCCCCTGGCTATAGACGCAGGGGTTGGTGAGTTCGCCCGCAACGGCAGGGTGCTGTCCCCCGAATTCGGCATAAACATGCGGACCAAGCCGGTGACAACTGACCTGCCTTTGGAGCCTGACAAACCTATTTCATTCGGGACTCATGATTTCTGCATGTCCTGCGAGCATTGCGCAATCTATTGCCCGACAAACGCGATTCCCTTTGGCGAGCCCACTGAAAAGCCCCCTACAATCCACAACAACCCTGGGTTTCGCAAGTGGTGGGTGCGGGCAGACCGCTGCCTGACTTTTTGGGCCATGAACAAAAAGAAGTGGCTAAGCTGCGGCGGCCGTTGCATAGCAGTGTGCCCTTGGAACAAGCCCCGAGTACCTTTCCACAACACGGTACGCTGGCTGGCTATTCATGGACCGAAGCCTCTCAAGAAATTTTTAGTGTGGGGAGACAAGGTCGCCTATCACCGCAAGAAGAGTATAAAGAAGCGCGTTAACTTAGAAGATTGATGGAGAATATGATGCGCGAGGGATTTGCACAGAAAAACTTCGAGCGCGTAGCGGTGGCCGTCTCATACCAAGAGCCGGACCAGCTGCCGGTTTTTCTCAATGTCAACGGCCCATACATTGCGAGCTATTACAACGTCAGCCCATACGACTACTACCATTCCCCCGAGCTGATGTTGAAAGCCCAATTGGCTGTACGTGAGCGCTTCTGGGGCCTAACCGGCGTGTTTCCGGACATGAGCATTGCCCCAGAACCGTCGGCTATGGGGGCTGAGATTACCTGGACCAAAGATGGCACCCCATGGGTAATCCCCTGCATACACTCGATGGAGGACGTGGAGCGGCTAGAAATTCCAGATGTTGCTAATGCCGGCTACATGACCAAATCCCTGGAAACTTATCATTACATGTACCAGCAAGTAGGCGGGGATATACCAGTGAGCTTCGGCACTACCCACTCCCCTTGGGGGGTGGCAGCCTTGATGCGAGGAACTAGCGATTTCATGGCCGATGTAATCATGGATCCTGAGCTGGTGAGAGCCCTGCTGCGCAAGACTACGGACCTAGGGCTGATGTGGCTCAGGAATATGGAGAAATCGGTGCCAGCCGGCACATTCAAGCGCATCCTTATCTGGGACGACCTGTCGTCTTTCGTTAGCTTGGACCATTTTAGGGAATTCATACTCCCTGTCTACGAGGAACTTTATGGTGCTTTTCCTGAGTGTGAGCGCTGGTATCACAACGACGCCAATGCCACCAATATTCTGGAGGGCCTTGCCGAGGCCGGCGTAAAGTGCTTCCACCTGGGTGATGAGGTGGACATGGCCTTTGCCAAGGAGAAGCTCAGGGGCAGGGTGGCGTTGATGGGCAACGTTCCGCCGCTGAAGGTGCTGCGCAACGGCACGCGCCAGGATGTGGAAGCCTCTGTAAAGGACATAATTAAGAAAGCGGCAAAGGGCGGAGGCTTGATCATAGCACCTGGCGGCTACATGGATGAAGGCACTCCGGATCAGAACATAGAGGCCATGATCGAGGCCACCGCGAGGTACGGCAGGTACTAGGTCCTCTAATTGAATCGGCCATTGGAGTAGCGTCTGAGAGAAAGGAGCGGGTGATGGATCTGGATATTCTCAAGCAGGCGGTGACAAAGGGCAGGTTCAAAGAGATCGAACAGTTGACCCGCCAAGCCTTGGAGGATGGTTCCACGCCCCGGCAAATACTGGATCAGGCCCTGGTGCCGGCCATGGAGATGGTGGGCGCCATGTTCTCAGCAGGGGACATCTTTATCCCCGAGATGATGGTCTCAGCCAAGGTGATGCAAAAGTCCCTGGACGTGCTAAAGCCCCTGATGGTGGGAGACATCACCAGCAATGTCGGGCGATTTGCCATTGGCACCGTCAAGGACGATTTGCATGACATAGGCAAAAACATTGTTATCTCGATGATGCAGGGCGCGGGGTTTGAGGTGATCGACCTGGGCATTGATTGCCCCCCGGAGAAATTCATCCAGGCCATAAAGGATGGTGCTCAATTGCTGGGGATGTCAGCCATACTTACCACAGTAGTGGAGAACATTCGACGCACTATTGAAGCCATAAAGGAAAGCGGCTTGCGGGAGCAAGTGAAAATCCTGGCCGGCGGGGCTGCGGTCAACGAGTCGCTGGCTCTGAAAATGGGCGCCGATGCGTACTGCGAAGACGCTGGTGAGGCGCCGCCCAAGGCAAAGTCCTTGTTGGCACAACTAGGTTAGTCACGCTAGGGACCCTTTTCCGGAATCTGCACCATGATTAAGATTGAGGCCTTTCGGTATTAACGAGCTTTTAAGCAGTGAAATCTTCTACACCCTCAAGGAGGCTCAGGCGCTAATCGAGAGATGGCGCCAAGAAGACAACACCGTCAGGTGGGGGCGCACTTTTTGTCAATCCAGGCCAGACTTGACCACCTTTTGGGCCTGGGCTTGGGCTGGGGACGGCCGGGGGTATGAAAAAGCAGCGGCCTCCGCCACGAGCGGAGGCCGCTGCCTCGCGTTTTAGGCCGGGCCGAGGGACAGCCTACTCGGCGGCTTTTTTGGCCTTCAGGCCCAGGAAGACCTTCTCCGGGGTGATGGGCAGGTCCGTGATCCACAGGCCCGTGGCCTCGGCCACGGCGGCGATCAGGGCCTCGGGCATGCCGATGGTGGCCATCTCGCCCACGCCCTTGGCCCCGAAGGGGCCGACGGGGTCCTGAGACTCCACCAGGATGGGGATGACCGGCGGCATGTCCATGACCGTGGGGATGCGATAGTCCAGCAGATAGGGGTTCTTCATGCGCCCCTGCTCGTCGAGCATGATCTGCTCGTACATGGCGAAACCAAGGCCCATGTGCACCCCGCCCTCCACTTGGCCCTTGACCGCCAGGGGGTTGACGGCCTTGCCCAGGTCCTGGCTGGCGGCCACGCCCAGCACATTGATGCGGCCGGTGGCCGGGTCCACCTCCACCTCCAGGGCCTTGGCCCCGAAGGAGAAGGCCATGGAGAAGTTGCCCCGGCCGGTCTTGGGGTCGGCCAGGGTGCTGGGGGCGTCCCAGTGGGCCTTGGCCATGACCGCGGTGCCGCCCTGGCGGTAGCGGCCGAAGCGCACCGCCTCAGCCACGGTCAGGGAGCGGTCCGGCGCGCCCTTGGCCGTGATCACCCCTTCTTTTATCTCCAGGTCGTCCGGGTGTATCTCCAGCTTCTGGCTGGCCAGGGCCAGTATCTGGGTGCGGGCGTCCTCGGCCGCCTTTTGCACGGCCATGCCGCCCACGGCGGTATTGCGGCTGGCCCGGGAGCCCCAGCCCATGGGGCAGGTCTCAGTGTCGCCGCAGATGATGTTGATCTTGTCCAGGCCGATGCCCAGCACCTCGGCGCAGATCTGGCTGAGCACCGTGGAGGAGCCGGAGCCGATCTCCACGCAGGAGGTGGCCAGGTTCACGCTGCCGTCGTCGTTGACCGTGATGGTGGCCCCGGCGAAGTCGGCGTCGATGCCCGGGGACAGGCGCACGCCGGTGAAGTGTACGCCACAGGCTATACCCAGGCCGCGGTTGGGCTCGGGGTTGGCCTTTTTCTCCTTCCAACCGATCTTCTCCGCCGCCTGAGTCAGGCACTCCTTGAGCCCGCAGCTCTGCAAAATCGCGCCGGAGGCGGTCTCGTCGCCGGTTTCCACCGCGTTCTTCAGGCGCAACTCCAGAGGGTCCAGGCCGATGCGCTCGGCGATCATGCTCAACTGGGCCTCGCAGGCGTAGTGCACCTGTGGGTTGCCGATGCCGCGCATGGCCCCGCCGTAGGGCAGGTTGGTGTACACGCAGTAGCCGTCGTACTTGTAGTTCATGAACTTGTACAGCGTGCCCTGCAGGGCCCCGCCCACGTTGGTGACCACCGGCCCGTAGTCGCTGTAGGCGCCGTTGTCGCAGATGTTGGTCACGTGCCGGCCGGTGATGGTGCCGTCCCTGTTGATGCCGGTCTTGACGGTCATGATGAACTTGTGGCGGAAGGTGGAGTGGATGAACTCGTCGGCTCGGTTGTAAGCGATCTTGACCGGGCGGCCGGATTTTTTGGCCAGCACGATGGCGGCGAAGTCCATGGGGAACTTGCTGGTGGCCCGGCTGCCGAAGCCGCCGCCCACGGTGTTGGTGACCACCCGGATACGGCTCTCGGGCAGGTTGAAGGCCTTGGACAGTTGCACCCGGGTGACGCTGGGCATCTGGGAGCAGTAGTAGAAGGTCAGCTTGCCGCTGGCGTCCCATACTGCCAGGTTGTTGTGGGGCTCTGGGCAGACGTGGGCCACCCGCTGGGTCTCGAAGTGGTCCTCGAACACGTAGTCCGCTTCGCGGAAGGCCTTTTCCACGTCGCCGATGTCGTAGCGTGGGTTGGAGGCGATGTTGCCCGGCTTGTCCTCGTGCACCAGGGGCGCGCCTTCCTGCATGGCCTCGTGCGGGTCGAACACCGCGGGCAGCTCCTGGTACTCCACCTGGATCAGCGACAGCGCCTCGGCCAGCACGTCCTGGTCCACCGCGGCCACCGCGGCCACCGCGTCGCCCACGTAGCGCACCTTCTCGGTCTGCAGCGGGGTCTGGTCCATGTGCGAGACGCCGAAGGTGTAGGGCGTGTCCTTGCCGGTGATCACCGCCTTGACGCCCAGCAGGCGCTCGGCCTTGCCGGTGTCTATGCTCAGGATGCGGGCGTGGGGCAGGGGGCTGCGCAGCAGGCCGCCGTAGAGCATGTTGGGCAGGGTAAGGTCCAGGGTGTACATGGCCTGGCCGGTGACCTTTTCCAAGGCGTCCACCCGGGGCAGGCCCTTGCCTACGTATCTTAGCTCCGCCATGGGCTATGACTCCTTCCTGCGGGCCGCGGCGCCCTTGATGGCGTCAATGATGCGCACATAGCCTGTGCAGCGGCAAAGCGTGCCGGCGACGGTCTGCTTGATGTCCTCTTCAGTGGGGTCGGGGTTGGCCGCCAGCAGGGCCTTGGTGGTCAGGACCATGGCCGGCGTGCAGAACCCGCACTGGATGGCCCCCTTGGCGATGAACTCCTCCTGGATGGGGTGCAGCGCCCCGCCCTGGGCCACGCCCTCGATGGTCTCAACCTGCTTGCCCACCGCGTCGCTGGCCAGCACCAGGCAGGAGTTGACCGCCACGCCGTCCAGGAGCACGGTGCAGGAGCCGCAGTCGCCCTGGTTGCACATCACCCGGGTGCCGGTGAGCTTCAGGTCCTCGCGCAGCACCTCCAGCAAGGTGCGCCGGTTCTCCACCGCCACCTGGTAGCTCTCGCCGTTGATGTTCAGGCTGATCATCTTTTTCATCTTGCACCCCCTCTAGGCCAGGCAATCGCGCAGGGCGCGGTAGGTGAGCTCCTCCAGCAGTCCCCGGCGGTATTCGGCCGAGGCCCGCAGGTCGCTGATGGGCGCGGACTCTTCCATCGCCACCTGAGCCGCCCGGCGCATGATCTCCTCGGACGCCGCCTGGTCCAACAGGACCTTCTCCGCCTTATGGGCCCGGAAGGGGACCGGCCCCACCGCCCCCAGGGCCAGGCGGACCAGCTTGAACTTGTCCTTCTTGACCTGCACCAGGCTACCCACGGCCACCGTGGCCAGCTCCATGGCCTTGCGCTGGGCGAACTTGAGGTAGAGGCTCTTGCTGCCGGCCGGGGGGACGGGCAGGAATATCTCGCTGAGCAACTCGCCCGGGGCCAGGGCGTTTTTCTGCGGGCCGGCGAAAAGCCCGGACAAATCCAGGGTGCGCTTGGAGCGCGGCCCCTGGATCAGGCAGCTCGCCTCGTAGATCAACAAGGGCACTGGTCCATTGGCCGCCGGCGAGGCGTGGCAGAGGTTGCCGGCCAGGGTGCCCAGGTTGCGCACCTGATAGGAGCCCATGCTGGCCGCGGCCTGGTGCAGCGCGGGGTAGTGCTCGGCCACCTGGGGATGCTCCAGGATCTGGGTCCAGGTGACCAGGGCGCCGATGCTCAGGCCCCTGCGCTCGGAAAAGGATATGTCCCGCAGGCCGTCGATCTTCTTGAGGTTGACCACCACCTCCGGCCTGAGCCACCCCGCCTTCATACCCACCAGCAGGTCGGTCCCGCCGGCCAGGGCCTTGGCCTGGTCCCCGTGCTGGGCCAGCAGGGCGCAGGCCTCCTTCAAGGAGGTCGGTTCGTATAAGGCGAATTCCTTCATGTGCTCTCCCCTGGTTTGACGGCTGCCCCTTACCTAGTCAGCCTAGGCTCGCGCTGGACTCCTCCCGGCTCGTTCGGCCAGTCGTTTTATGTCACTTTTGGCCTAGCTAGCATCAATGAGCATGTACGCGAGGGCTCTTCGGTTGGCGCCCCGGCCCAGGTGCCATCTTCCCAATTCGTGTAAACGATTGCACAGCATGCTTAGCTGCACCTCTGCGCCCCGGGTTGCGGCTGCCCGGGGCGGAGCCATGGCGTGCGGCATTTATGGCGAAAACGATGATCCGCGGCCCTGAAAATGTGTAAATAATATCATAGATCACACCGGCCCCTGTCATCCATAAAACGCAGGGCATAATTCTGAGTCTAACTGGAGCTGTCTTTGGTTCGGGCCCTGGGCGTCCGTCCTCCAGGGGGCGATGGCCGGCCGCGGCCGGCTGGTTTAATTGCTTTTCGCGGTCAAAATTGACATCATGGAGCATAGGTTTGGCCAAGGCCAGGCCCAGGGCCGTGCCGGCGGCGGGAGACCTAAGCCTGCAACTTCAATCCACCCGGGAAAGCACATGAGAGTTAATCTGGAGAGCGTCAAGGACGTAGCGGAATTGATGGGACGGCAGGACTACGTCTGCGACCCGGAGTTGGCTCTTATCGTTTTTTTGGCCCTGAAGATGGAAAAACCGCTGTTTCTGGAGGGCGCCGCCGGGGTGGGCAAGACCGAGGTGGCCAAGGCCCTGGCCCAAGGCCTGGGCTACCGATTGATCCGGCTGCAGTGCTACGAGGGCCTGGACGTGAACACCTCGCTGTATGAATGGAATTACTCCAAGCAACTGCTGGAGATCAAGCGGCGGGAGGTGCAGCGCTGCGCGCCCGAGGCCCTGGGCGACATCTTCAGCGAGGAGTTCCTGGTCAAGCGCCCCTTGTTGCAGGCCATCCAGTCCGAGTCCCAGGGCGAGCCGGTGGTACTGCTCATAGACGAGCTGGACCGGGCCGACGAGGAGTTCGAGGCCTTCCTGCTGGAGCTGTTGTCCGACTTTCAGGTGACCATCCCCGAGATCGGCACCCTGCGGGCCAAGGATATCCCGGTGGTGGTCATCAGCTCCAACCGATCGCGGGAGGTACACGAAGCTACCAAGCGCCGCTGTCTGTACCACTGGATAGACTACCCCAGCATTGAGAAGGAGAGCCAGATACTCAAAACCAAGGTGCCGGGGATTGGCGGCCTGCTCACCGAGGAGATATGCCGTTTCATGCACCGGGTGCGGCAGGAGGGCTTTTTGAAGACCCCCGGCGTGGCCGAGACCCTGGACTGGGCCGAGGCCTTGATCCTGCTGCACCGGGACCACCTGGACGAGCGAACCGTCCTGGAGACCCGGGGCTGCCTGTTCAAACACCGTCAGGACCAGCAGCGATTCCTGGACGGCTGCAACACCTTCCTGTCCGCCCTATAGGCCCCGGCCAGGCATGCCGCCCGACCCTGTCAGCCGGAGCCTGATCAACGCCCTGATCCTCTTCGGCGATCTGCTGCGCAGGCACGGGTTCAAGGTGACCACCGCCCATCTGGCGGACGTGGTCAGGGGCCTGCAGTTCATCCGCCTGCACAACAAGTGGCAGTTCCAGGTCCTGCTGCGCGCGGCCCTGGTCTCCAATCCCAGCGAGTTCGCGCTGTTCACCCAGTTGTTCCGCCAGTTCTGGGAGCGCCCAGGCGGCCCCTGGGTGAAGGAGGAGCCAGAGGAGGGGCCCAAGCTGGAGGCCTTGGGGGGCGAGGGCCCGCTGGAGGCCCTGGCGGAGACGCAGAACGGGCCTCAGGACCCTGAGCGGGTCCAGGCCGGACTGGAGGAGGCCTGGCGCCAGAAGGATTTCGCCGAGCTCAGCCCGGCCCAGGTGGAGGAGATGGAAGCGGCCATCCGGCGCCTGGCCCTCAAGCTGGGCCAGCGGATGAGCCGCCGCTACGCCAGCTCGGCCAAGCGGGGCCGGGTGGACCTGCGCCGCAGCCTGCGCCAGGCGCTGAAGAGAGGGGGCGAGTTGGTGAGCCTGGAGCACCGCCGGCGCAAGGTAAAACCCAGCCACTTGCACTTGGTGCTGGACGTCAGCGGCTCCATGGACATCTACGGCTACTTTTTCCTGGTGTTCATGTACGGATTGCAGACCCGCTTCCGCCGGGTGCGCTCCTACCTGTTCAGCACCCGCTTGACCATGGTCACCCCCCTGCTACGCAGCCTCCCCCTGCGGCCGGCCTTCCAGGGCATCCTGGGCCTGGACGTGAACTGGTCGGGCGGCACGGATATGGGCCGGTCCTTAACCCAGCTCCTGCGCGAGCACATACTGCCCGCCGGCTACTCGCGCAACGTCCTGATCCTGGTGAGCGACGGCTGGGACCGCGGCCAGGTGGAGCAGTTGCGGCAGGCCATGCGCCTGTTGCGCTTCCACTGCCGCCGGATCATCTGGCTCAATCCCCTGCTGGCCAACCCGGAGTACCGGCCCCTGAGCCGGGGTGCCCAGGAGCTCTTGCCCCAGGTGGACCACCTTTTGCCTTTTTACAACCTGGAGTCGCTGCAGGTGCTCTGTCAGCTCCTGGAGCGGGTGGGCTGAGGGCGGCTAATACTGCAGGCGGCGTATGTCGGCCCGGGACAGGCGGGGGGCCAGGTCTTTGCGGCAGGCATGGAAGCTGAACAGCCGGCGGCCCAGGCTGCGCTTGACGTCCACCTCGAAGTGCCGGGCCAGCAGGTCCAGCACCAGGAAGTCCTTGACCCCGTGCAGCTCGCCGAAGACCCACTGGGCCTGGCTGAGCATGGCCGGGTCCAGGCTGGTCAGGATGTCGTACTCCGCGCCCTCGGTGTCGATCTTGATGAGGTCGGCCCCCTGGATGCCCTGCTGGGCCAGGTACTCCCCGGCCCGGCGGAGCTGGACCGTCGCCTTGCGGGCCGGGTTGACCCCCAATCCATAGAACGAGGCCCCCGCGTAGTTGGCCGGATGATCGGACAGGGCGATCTCCTCGGTGCCGTCCCGGTTGCCCAGGGCCACGCCGTGGGCCCGGGCCTGGGGGTATGGGGCCAGGTTTTTGGTGAGCAGGGCGAAGTTGTCCGGCACCGGCTCGAAGCTGTGGATCACGGCCTGGGGATAGCGGATGGCGAAGTAGATGGCGCTCAGGCCGATGTTGCCCCCAATGTCCAGGATCACCCGGGGCTGCACCGCCGCGGGCAGCCAGTAGGCCGCCTTGTGCCCGCCCTTGAGCAGGATGTTGTACAGGTCGTAGGAGTCGCTGGTGCCGGGACGGTAGTGTATGGGTCGGCCGTGCAGGCTGTAGCTGGCCAGTCCCTGGTCCCGGCCCGGCCGGCCCAGGAGGTGGCGGGTGAAGCGCAGCGAGCGCGAGCGCCACAGGACCTTGAGGGTGTTGCCCAGAGACATCCCCTAGCCTCGCTTTCGCCCCTTGCGGCGCTCGCGCTTCCAGGCGATGTCCTTGGATATGCCTTTGCGCTTGTAGGGCTTTTCCACGTCCTCGGCGGTGAGGATGAAGGAGCCGGGCAAGGTGCCGGGCGGGGGCAGGGCCGGGCCGGCCTCCTTGGCCGGCGGGGCCTTGGCAACGGGCTTTTTGGCAGGCGGGGCCTCCTCCACCGGCGGGCCCATGAGGCAAGCGGCCGGGGCCCACTCGCACAGGAAGTACTCCCCCCAGGCCGCGAAGGCGGCGCCCTGCTCCGCGGCAGGCTGGGCCTGCACGGTCACCAGCATCGGCTCCGGGTCGCGGCGCCGGCCCAGGGAAAGGGCCCGGTCCGGGTCCGCGGCCAGGAGCCAGGGCCGGCCGCCGGGCCCGGCCTCCAGGCCCCGCTTGTGCATCACCGGCCAGGCCTTGCGCCGGGCCCCTAAATACAGGTGCGCCGGCGGCTGGGCCTCGTAGTCCGGGGGCGGGTAGGAGCGCTGGGCGCAGCGCAGCCGGTTATCGGCCAGCTCGATCAGCTCCGGGGCCAGGCGGTTGGCCGCGTCGGCCAGCATGCCCTGGCGCAGGTGCCGCCAGCCCTCTTCCTGGTGCAGGGCCGCCAGCAGCTCCTTGACGCTCACCCAGCCCGCCTCGTCGGGCAGCAGGCCGAACTCGGCCGGGGCCACGCCCAGCACGTAGCGCAGCATCTTGACCAGGGCTTGTTCCTTGTGGGCTTGCTGGCGGGACACCGGCGTTAGCGCATCTGCTCCAAGACGCCCTTGGCGGTGACCAGGTAGCGTTTGACCCCCTCCTGGTGCCAGACGCTGATTTGCCACTCGCCGCGTTCGGGGGCCTGCACCTCCAGGTGCAGGCCCGGGGGCATCTTCAGGCCCCGGGACTTAAGGCGCTCCAGGGTCAGGGGCGGCGCGGCCGCCGGTCCCTGCACCATCTCCTGCACCTGGCGGGCCAGCTCCTGGGCCTGCCGGTCGTTGCGGTCCACATCGCGGTCCAGGGAGGCCACCAGGAAGATGGCCGCGATGCACACCACCGCCAACAGAGCCAGGGCTTCGGAGCTTATCAGGGCGCGGGTGCGGCTCATGAACCCTCCTGGTCCAGGCGGTGGGTGATGCGGCCGCCGCAGATGGTGACCGCGGCCCGGCCGGGCAGGCTGCGGCCAGCAAAGGGGGTGTTGGCCGACAATGATCTAAACTTACCAGGCTCCACCACCCAGGGCGAGTCCGTGGCGATGACCGTGACGTCGGCCGGACCGCCCTTGGCCAGCCGGCCGCCGGGCAGGCCCAGCAAGGCCGCCGGCGCCGCGCTCAGGAGCTGTACCACCTGGGGCAGAGTCAGCACACCCTCGGCCACCAGCTCCAGCATCACCCCCAGGGCGGTCTCCAGGCCCACCACGCCGAAGGCGGCCTGGTCGAACTCCAGCTCCTTTTCCAGCACCGAGTGCGGGGCGTGGTCCGTGGCCACCGCGTCCAGGACGCCCTCGGCCAGGGCCCGGCGCACGGCCTCGCGGTCCGCGGCCGAGCGCAGGGGAGGGTTCATCTTGCAATGGGTGTCGTACTCGCCCACGTCCTGGTCGCAGAGGGTCAGGTAGTGCGGGGCGGTCTCGGCGCTGACCCGCAGCCCGGCCTGTTTGGCCCGGGCGATGGCCCTGACACTGCCCGCGCAGGACACGTGGGCGATGTGCACCCGGGCGCCGGTGAGGCCGGCCAGGGCCAAGTCGCGCTCGATGGCGATCACCTCGGCCTCGGCCGGGATGCCGGCCAGGCCCAGGCGGGTGGCGGTGGGCCCTTCGTGCATGACTCCGCCGGCGGACAGGCTCCCCTCCTCGCTGTGGCAGATCACGGGCAGGCCGAAGCCGGTGGCGTACTCCATGGCCCGCCGCAGCAGGCGGGCGTCGGCCACCGGCCGGCCGTCGTCAGTGACCGCCACGCAGCCGGCCTCGGCCAGCTCGGCCATCTCGGTCAGGCCCTGGCCCAGGAGCCCGGGCGTGATGGCCCCCACCGGATAGACCCGGGCCGAGCCCTCCTTGGCCGCCCGCTCCAAAATCATCTCGGTCACGGCCCGGCAGTCGTTCACCGGCTTGGTGTTGGGCATAGAGCACACGGCGGTGAAGCCGCCGGCCGCGGCCGCGGCCGTGCCGCTGACGATGGTCTCCTTATACTCGTGGCCGGGTTCGCGCAGGTGCACGTGCAGGTCGATCAGCCCCGGGGCCACGGTCAGGCCCGCGCAGGGGATCGCCAGGGCGCCCTCGGCGGCCAGTTTTCCGCCCAGGGCCGCGATGCGGCCCCGGGAGATCAACAAATCGCCGGTCTGGTCCAGTCCCGTGGCCGGGCAGAGCAGGCGGCCGCCCTTGAGCAGTATGTCGCCTCGGGGGCTCAAGCCGCCTCCTGTCCGATGAGCAAATACAGCAGGGCCATGCGCACGGCCACGCCGTTGGCCACCTGGTCCAGGATCACCGACCAGGGTCCGTCGGCCACCTGGGGCGATATCTCCACCCCCCGGTTGATGGGGCCGGGGTGCATGACCACCACGTCGGGCTTGGCCTGGGCTAAGTGCCGCATCCCCAGGCCAAAGCGCTGGGCGTACTCGCGCAGGCTGGGGAAGAGCACGTCGCTGAGCCGCTCCTTCTGCACCCGCAGCATCATCACCACGTCGGCCTCCGCGATGGCCTCATCCATGGAGCCGGCCACGGACACGCCCAGGCTCTGCACCTGCGGCGGCAGCAGGGTGTTGGGGCCGTAGACCGTCACCGCGCTGCCCATGGTGTTCAGGCCGATGATGCCCGAGCGGGCCACCCGGGAGTGGGATATGTCGCCGATAATGGAGACCTTGAGCCCGTCCAGGCGGCCCTTGACCTGGCGGATGGTCAAGAGGTCCAGCAGGCCCTGGGTGGGGTGCTCGTGGGTGCCGTCGCCGGCGTTGATGATGGAGCAGGGGATGTGCCGGGCCAGCAGGTGCGGCGCGCCGCTCATGGAGTGGCGCATGACGATCAGGTCTGGGGACATGGCCTGCAGGTTCTTGGCCGTGTCGATCAGGGTCTCGCCCTTGGTCAGGGAACTGGTGCTGGCCGAGAGCGACACGGTGTCGGCGCTCAGGCGTTTGGCGGCCAGTTCAAAGGAGGTGCGGGTGCGGGTGGAGGCCTCGTAGAAGAAGTGCACCACGGTCTTGCCGCGCAGGGTGGGCACCTTCTTGATGGGCCGGGCGCTAATCTCTTTGAGCGACTCGGCGGTGTCCAGGATGGTGGTTATCTCCTGGGCGGAGACGCCCTCCAGGCCCAGCAAGTGGCGCCGGGCCAGGCTCATGGCCGGGCCTCAGCCGGCCCAGGAGGCTGGAATTGGGCCCAAAAAAAACCTCCAGGCACCTTCTGAGGTGTGGAGGCCGTCCCGGAGTCAACCCCCGGGTCGGAGACCCCTTGACAAGGGTTTGCAGCCATGTATTTTTTTACCTGCCGCGCTTCGCTTTTCCTGACAGAAATACTTAACAAATACAGCCCCGATTTGTCAAGGATTCGCGGCCAGATTTTAGGGCGCGGTCCCGAAAACCGCCCTGGCCCCGGCCTGGACGCCCGCAGTTGGCCGTGGTACACCACCAGCCATGGCCGCGGACCTCAAGAGCTTCCTGGCCGCGTTGGGCCGGGGCGCCCACCTGGCCGCCGAGGTGGTGCATACCCAACAGATACCGCCCCGGCCGGCCCATTACGCGGAGCCCAACCCGCCCCTGGCCGCGGACCTGGCCCGGGCCCTGGCCGGCCAGGGGGTGCAGCGGCTCTACTCCCACCAGGCCGCGGCCCTGGAACTGGTGCGGGCCGGCCGCGACGCGGTGGTGGCCACCCCGACGGCCTCGGGCAAGAGCCTGGTCTACACCCTGCCGGTGCTGGAGCGCCTGGCCGCGGACCCCGAGGCCAAGGCCCTGTTCCTGTTTCCCCTGAAGGCCCTGGAGCAGGACCAGCTCACGGCCATCAACGGCCTGGCCCAGGCCGCCGGCCTGGGGCCGGTGGCCGAGATCTACGACGGCGACACCCCGCCCGGGTTGCGCCGCCGCCTGCGCCAGAAGCCGCCGCCGGTCCTCATCTCCAACCCGGACATGGTGCACGCGGCCGTCTGCGCCTTTCCCCAGGCCTGGGACCGCTTTCTGGGCCAGCTCCGCTTCCTGGTCATAGACGAGGTGCACACCTACCGGGGGGTGTTCGGCAGCCACGTGGCCCAGGTGCTGCGGCGGCTGCTGCGCCTGGCCGCGGCCCGGGGCAGCCGGCCCTGCTTCGTGCTCTCTTCGGCCACCATCGCCAACCCCGGCCAGCACGCCCGGGCCCTGACCGGCCGGGAGTTCGCGCCCGAGCAGGTGGTGAGCCTGTGCGGCGCGCCGGCCGCGGGCCGCAGCTTCGTGCTGGTCAACCCGATTGGCGCGGCCTCCACCACCGCTTCCTACCTCCTGGCCCAGGCGGTCAAGAGCGGCCTGGCCACCATATGCTTCACCAAGAGCCGGCTGCACACCGAGCTGATCCACGCCTGGGTCACCCGCTCGCACCCGGAGCTGGCCGGGCTCATCGCCGGCTATAGGGCCGGTTTTCTGCCCGAGGAGCGCCGCCAGATCGAGGCCGACCTGGCCGCGGGCCGCCTGGCGGGCGTGGTGACCACCAGCGCCCTGGAGATGGGCATAGACATCGGCGGCCTGGACTTGTGCATCCTGGTGGGCTACCCCGGCAGCCAGATCAACACCTGGCAGCGGGGCGGCCGGGTGGGGCGGGCCGGCCGGCACAGCGCCGTGTTCATGGTGGCCCGCCCGGATGCCCTGGACCAGTGGCTCATCAGCCACCCCGCCGAGTTCTTCGCCCGGCCGGTGGAGGCGGCGGTGCTGGACGCGGACAACCAGCCCATAGTGGCCCAGCACCTCTTGTGCGCTGCGGCCGAGGAGCCGCTCAGCGTACACGACGAGTTCTTCGACCTCTCCCGCCACCAGGAGGCCTTGGCCCAACTGAGCGCGGCCGGGGATCTGCTGCTTAGCGCCGAGGGCGACCGCTACTTCACGCCCTTCAAGCAGCCCCAGCGCCGGGTGGACCTGCGCGGGGCCGGCGAGAGCATGGCCATCCTGGGCCCCCAGGGCCAGGTGGTGGGTTCCCTGGACGGGGTGCGGGCCTACAAAGAGGGCTACCCCGGGGCCATCTACCTGCACAAAGGCCGCTCCTATCAGGTGCAGGCCCTGGACCTGGAGCACCGCAAGGTCTCGGTACGCCCGGTCCGGGCCGACTACTACACCCACGCCCGCAGCGAGAAGGAGACCGAGATCCTGGAGGAGACCGGCCGGCGGCCGGTGGCCAACTTCCTGCTGCGCCAGGGCCGGCTCAAGGTGACCGAGGTGGTCACCGGCTACGAGCGGCGGCGCATCTCCGGCGGCGACCTGCTTGGCGTCTACCCCCTGGAGCTGCCGCCGCTGACCTTCGAGACCCACGGCCTGTGGCTGGACATCGAGGACGCCCTGCGCAAAGAGGTGGAGCGGGCCGGACGGCACTTCATGGGCTCCATCCACGCCCTGGAGCACGCGGCCATCAGCATGTTCCCCCTGTTCGCGCTTTGCGACCGGGACGACATCGGCGGCATCTCCATCCCCCTGCACCCCCAGACCGGCAAGGCCGCGGTGTTCATCTACGACGGGGTGCCCGGCGGGGTGGGCCTGGCCGAGCAGGGCTACGCGGTCATCGAGGAGCTGCTGGCCAGGGTGGAGGAGCTGCTGGACACCTGCGCCTGCGAGGCCGGCTGCCCGGCCTGCGTGTTCTCGCCCAAGTGCGGCTCGGGCAACAAGCCCCTAGACAAACAGGGCGCCCTGCTTCTGACCCGGCTGCTGTTGGGCAAGCAGGAGCTGGCCGCGGCCCCGGCGGGGCCTGTGCCGGAGGTGATCTCGCCGGCCGCGCCCACGGCCCGCAGCGGCCGCATGCGCTACGGGGTGCTGGACCTGGAGACCCAGCGCCTGGCCGAGGAGGTGGGCGGCTGGAACAACACCCACCTTATGCGGGTCAGCGTGGCCGTGCTCTACGACAGCCAGCGCGACGAGTACGTCCCTTACAGCGAAAAGGAGGTGCCGGCCCTGCTGAAGCGGCTCCAGGAGCTGGAGCTGGTGGTGGGCTTCAACCTGCTGCGCTTCGACTACGGGGTGCTCAGCGCCTACACCACCCAAGACCTGGGCCGCCTGCCCACCCTGGACCTGCTGCTGGAGGTGCAGGGGGTGCTGGGCCACCGCCTGAGCCTGGACGCCCTGGCCGGGGCCACCCTGGGCGCGGCCAAGTCCGCCGACGGCTTGCAGGCCGTGGCCTGGTGGCGGGCGGGCAACCTAAGGGACCTGGCCGCCTATTGCCGGCACGACGTGGAGCTGACCCACGAGCTTTTTTGCTTCGGCCAGCGGGAGGGGCACCTGATCTACGAGCGCAAGGACGGCAACCGGCTGCGGGTGCCGGTGTGCTGGGCCTGGCCGGCGCTCAGAGAGAGGCGGAGCCATGAATGAATACAAGATTGATTTCGCTGCCCTGGCCTGGCAGAGTCCGGCCCCCGGACTGCGCCAGAAGGTCTATCGCCAGGGCGACAGACAGATACGCCTGCTGGAGTTCGCGCGCGGCTTCGTGGAGCCTGACTGGTGCGCCAGGGGCCACCTGGGCTACCTGCTGGAGGGGAGGCTGGAGATAAATTTTCTGGGCGCCAAGGTCAGCTATGGCCCGGGCGAGGGCATCTACATCCCCGCCGGCCCGGAGCACAGGCACAAGGCCGCGGCCCTGACAGACACCGCCCTTCTGGTCCTGGTGGAGGAGGTTTGAGCCGGCCGGTGCGCATTGACTTGGCCCGGAACCTGAGGTTAGATCAAGCTATGAACGCCCGCCTGTGCAGATTGCGCCTGTTTCTCCTGGTCCTGGCCGCGGCCCTGGCCCTGCTCCTGCCGGCCGGCTGCATCGTGCAGCCGCCGGCCAAGCTGACCGCGCCCCAGGCCCTGCGCGAGGTGCCGGACGGCGACTGGCCCCTGCTCCTGGACGACCTTTCGGCCAAGAGCCTGTTCGAGGCGGCCGAGGCCTCCCTGGCCTATCTGCGCAAGATCAATCCGGACAAGCTCTTCACCTTCGGACCCTACCGGGCCAGCGCCGGACAGATGGCGGCCTCTTTGGAGCGGGTCAAGGATCTGCTCTACCGCCTGCCAGACCCGTCCCAGCGCAGCCAGGCCCTCAAGCGCGAGTTCATCCTGCTGGAGTCCGTGGGCAGCGACGGCCAGGGCCGGGTGCTGTTCACCGGCTACTATGAGCCCATCCTCAAGGCCCAGGCCCAGCCCCAAGCCCCGTTCACCCATCCGGTGTACGCCATCCCCTCGGACCTGGTGTACATCAACCTCAAGGACTTCAACCCGGAGCTGCCCAACCGACGGCTGGTGGGCCAGGTGCAGGGCCGGCGGGTGCGGCCCTATCCGGACCGCAAGGCCATTGACTTTCAGCGGGCCCTGGCCGGCCGGGCCGAGGTGCTGGGCTACGTGGCCGATCCGGTGGAGGTGTTCTTCCTGCACATCCAGGGTTCGGGGCAGTTGGAGTTTGAGGACGGCCGGCGGCTGCGGGTGGGCTACGCGGCCAGCAACGGCCAGCCCTACCGCTCCATCGGCAGGTTTTTGCTGCAGGAGGGGCTCATGGAGCCGGGGAGCATGTCCATGCAGGGCATCAAGGCCTTCCTGGCCGCCCACCCCCAGCAGATGCAGCGGGTGCTGAGTCACAACCCCTCCTATGTGTTCTTCCGGCCCCTGGCCCCCACCGGCGGGCCCCTGGGCTGCTTCGAGGCCCCGCTCACTGCCGGGCGCTCGGTGGCCCTTGATCGCCGGCTGTTCCCGGGCCTGGCCCTGGGCTACGTGCAAGGGCAGATGCCGGCGGCCGGCGGCGGGGCGGCGCCGCTGAACCGCTTCGTGTTCAACCAGGACACCGGCGGGGCCATCCGGGGGCCCGGGCGGCTGGATATGTTCTTCGGCTCCGGGGCCGAGGCCGGCGAGTTGGCCGGCCGCATGAACTACCCGGGGCGGCTGTTCTTCTTTTTCCCGCGCAACCCCTGAGCACGGGCGCGGGCGGTTGGCCAAAGAGGGGAGGTTTCCGGTGGGCGCGGAGAAGCTGGTCAATGGCACCCGATTGGTGCTGGTGGAGGGGGATATCACCCAGGCCGACACCGAGGCCGTCGTCAACGCGGCCAACAGCCGCCTGGCCGGCGGCGGGGGGGTGGACGGGGCCATCCACCGGGCCGGCGGGCCGGAGATCATGGCCGAGTGCCGCCAGATCGGCCACTGCCCCACCGGCGAGGCGGTGATCACCACCGGCGGCCGGCTCAAGGCCAAGCAGGTGATCCACACCGTGGGGCCCATCTTTCGCGGCCGGCCCGAGGACGCCCGCCTGCTGGCCAACTGCTACCGGAACTCCCTGGACCTGGCCGCGGCCCAAGGCCTGCGCAGCGTGGCCTTCCCCAGCATCTCCACCGGGGTCTATGGCTACCCCTTGCCGGAGGCGGCGCCCGTGGCCCTGGCTGCGGTCAAGCAGGCCATAGCCGAGCACCCCGGGGCCTTTGACGAGGTGCGCTTCGTGCTCTTTGGCAGCCAGGCCTATCAGGCCTATGCCGAGGCCTTGGAGCGCCTGGCCTAAGTGTGGCCCAGTGGCGTTTTCGTTTGATAAACGCGCAGCTACGCCCTATAAGGAGCACCGCGGCAGGAGTATATTGACACGTTGGCACCCAGCATTCAGTATTACTAATAGAAGTTATGAAAATTCATCCGGATTTCTCACCCGCCTGGCCACGGAGCAGATGGGACCCGGAAGCATCTCGCCAGGTTGACAAAGGGGGTCTGGCGTAGTAAATTAACTAGGAATCATTATCATGGGAGAAGGATCATGGATCCCACGCCCAAGCTCCGCATGACCACTCAGCGCCAAGTGATCATGGAGGAGTTGCACAAGGTCAAGAGCCATCCCACGGCCGGGGAGCTGTGCCAGATGGTGCGGAGGCGCCTGCCCCGCATAAGTCTGGGCACGGTTTACCGCAACCTGGACATCCTTTCCCGGTCCGGCCTGATCCAAAAGCTGGACGTGGCCGGCCAGGAGATGCGCTTTGACGGCGACATTCGGGACCATTACCACCTGCGCTGTCTGGAATGCGGCGGCGTTTCCGACGTCGAGATGGCCCTGCTCACGGACATAGACCAGGAGGTGGAGAAGGCCTCGGGGTTCGAGGTGCTGGGACACCGCCTGGAGTTCGTGGGCCGCTGCCCGTCCTGCCGGCGGGACAAGAGAGCCAACTAGCGGAATCTTAAAATCGGGAGCGGAAGTTATGGCCACAGCAGTCAAGGTGACACCCGAGGCCAAAAAAGTCCTGCGGGCCTTGGCCAAGGCCAAGGAGCCCCTGCCCAACAAGCAACTGGCCGCGGCCGCGGGCCTGGACGCCAAGCAGGTCAGCGCGGCCGTCAAGGACCTGAAGCAGGCCGGGCTGGTGGACTGCCCGGCGCGCTGCAAATACGGCATCACCGCCGCCGGCAAAAAGAAAATCTAACCCCTGCGGCCCCAGGCCGCCTGAGCATCTTCCCCGTAAAAAAAGAGAGGAGATTTATGCCCAATCTCAAGGGCTCCCAGACCGAAAAGAACCTGCTCACCGCCTTTGCCGGCGAGTCCCAGGCCCGTAACCGCTACACCTACTTCTCCGCCCAGGCCCAGAAGGACGGCTACATGCAGATGTGCGCCATCTTTTCCGAGACCGCGGACCAGGAGAAGGAGCACGCCAAGCGCCTGTTCAAGTTCCTGCCCGGCGGCGAGGCCCAGGTGACGGCCGCCTTCCCGGCCGGCGTAATCGGCGGCACCCTGGACAATCTGCGCGCGGCCGCGGGCGGCGAGCACTACGAGTGGACCGAGATGTATCCCGGTTTCGCCAAGGTGGCCCGCCAGGAGGGCTTTAACGACATCGCCAAGGTCTTCGAGAGCATCGCCGTGGCCGAGCAGTTCCACGAGAAGCGTTACCTGGGCCTGGCGGCCAACATCGAGGCCGGCCGGGTCTTCCAGCGCGACCAGCCGGTGGTCTGGCGCTGCCGCAACTGCGGCTATTTGCACCACGGCCCGGTGGCCCCGGACTCCTGCCCGGCCTGCGCCCATCCCCGGGCGCACTACGAGCTGCTTTGCGAAAATTGGTAGTGGTGTATAAATAAAGTCAAGGCTGTTTTTTATACTGCGCTGGGCGGACAGCCCAGGGAGGCGAATCATGGCTGAAAGACTTTCGGTTTACAAATGCGAGGTCTGCGGAAACATCGTGGAACTGGTGATCGTGGGTGGAGGGGAGTTGGTCTGCTGCGGTCAGCCCATGGTGCTGCAGAAGGAGAACACCACCGACGCGGCCCAGGAGAAGCACGTGCCGGTGATCGAGAAGACCGCCACCGGCTACAAGGTCAAGGTGGGCAGCGTGCCGCACCCCATGATAGACACCCATTGGATCCAGTGGATCGAGCTGATCGCCGGCGACAAGGCCTATATGGAGTTCTTGAACCCCGGCCAGGCCCCGGAGGCCGAGTTCTCGCTAAAGGCGGGCTCGGTCATTGCCCGGGAATACTGCAACCTGCACGGCCATTGGAAGGCCCAAGCCTAGCTCAATTCCAGCGCGAAGGAGACTGTTGCGATGAAGAAGTACGTCTGCAGCGTGTGCGGTTACGTGTACGACCCGGCCAAGGGCGACGCCGACGGCGGCATAGCGCCGGGCACCGCCTTTGCGGACCTGCCGGCCGACTGGACCTGCCCGGTCTGCGGCGCCGCCAAAGACCAGTTCGAGCCCGAGGGCTAGCGCGACCACGGCGAGCCGGCTCCCCGGGGCCGGCTTTTTTCCAACCGCGCTTGGGCGGGCCTGTTCGGCGGGCCCCAAGTGAGGTGGGGGCAGAGATGAAGCCTGTTGAACTGAAAAGGGACATCTACTGGGTGGGGGCGGTGGATTGGAACATCCGCGACTTCCACGGCTACTCCACGGAAAAGGGCAGCTCCTATAACAGCTATCTGATCAAAGACCAGAAGACCGTGCTCTTTGACACGGTGAAGAAGGGGTTCTTCGGGGACATGATGCACCGCATCTACAACCTGATGGACCCCAAGCAGATAGACTACCTGGTGGTGAACCACGTGGAGATGGACCACTCCGGCTCCCTGCGCGAGGCCATCGAGCTGATCCAGCCGGAGAAGATATTCTGCTCGCCCATGGCCCTGAAGGCCATCAACGCCCACTTCCACCCCCAGGGCTGGCCCCTGCAGGTGGTCAAGACCGGCGATCACCTGGAGCTGGGCTCGCGCACTGTGAATTTCCTGGAAACCCGCATGGTGCACTGGCCCGACAGCATGTTCTCCTACATTCCCCAGGAGAAGCTGCTGATCTCCAGCGACGGCTTCGGCCTGCACTGGGCCACCAGCGAGCGCTTCGACGACCAGGTGAACCAGTCAGAGCTGATGCGCCACGCGGCCAAGTATTACGCCAATATCCTGCTCTTGTACTCGCCCCTGATCCAGAAGCTGCTGGCCAAGGTGGCTGAGCTGGGCCTGGACATTGACATGATCGCTCCGGACCACGGCCTGATCTGGCGCCGGAACCCGGCCACCATCATCCGGGCCTACGACGCCTGGAGCCAGCACAAGGCGGCCAGCAAGGTCCTGGTGATCTACGACACCATGTGGCACAGCACCGAGATGATGGCCAAGGCCATCT
This sequence comes from Desulfarculus sp., assembly GCA_003605055.1. Classification (GTDB taxonomy): domain Bacteria; phylum Desulfobacterota; class Desulfarculia; order Desulfarculales; family Desulfarculaceae; genus Desulfoferula. The sequence goes on along the minus strand of QZKP01000001.1, from coordinate 33,591 downwards.
ACGACGGAGCCCTGGATCAGGGCGTCTCGGTCAAGCTGCTCAACCTGGCTTGCAACGACCGCAGCGAAGTGATGACAGAGGTCCTGGACGCCAAGGCCCTGGTCTTCGGCTCGCCCACCCTGAACAACGGCATGCTGCCGCGCATGGCCGACCTGCTGCACTATCTGCGCGGACTCAAGCCCGCGGGCAAACTCTGCGCCACCTTCGGCTCCTACGGCTGGAGCGGCGAGGCGCCCAAGATGATGGCCCAAATCCTCAGCGAGATTAAATTGGAGCTGGTGGCCGAGCCCCTGCGCGTGAACTACGTGCCCGACCACGAGGCCCTGGCCCCCTGCCGCGAGCTGGGCCAGAAGATAGGCCAGATGGTGGCGGCCCTGAACCTGCCGCCGGCCTGCGACGAGGTTTACTGCGGAGACTAGCGGCCCTAAATCGGCCGCCGGCGCCGGCTCCCGGCGCCGGGTGCGCCGCCTGCTGCAGGCCAGGGATTGGCCCGCTGCCCTGCAAGATTTGAAGGGCTTGCCCCCGGCGCAGGCGCTCAGGCAACTGCAGGCCTGCCTGCCTTCCAGCGACCCCCGAATCAAATGGCGGGCGGTCCAGGCCCTGGGACAGTTGGCCCCGGACCTGGCCGCCCGAGATATTGAGTCGCTGCGGAACTTCGTGCGCCGCCTGCTCTGGGCCCTGAACGAAGAGAGCGGGGCCGTGCCCTGGGGCATGGCCGAGGGCCTGGGCGAGACGCTGGCCAGGGTGCCGGCCCTGGCCCAGGAGTACGCCTGCCTGCTGGTGTGCCACGTCTGGCCCGAGGGCCGGCTGCTGGCGTTCGCGCCCCTGCAGCGGGGCGCGGTCTGGGCCCTGGGGCGGCTGGCGCAGGCCCAGCCCGAACTGCTGCGCTCCCTGGGCGCGGTGGGGCACCTGCTGCCCCTGCTGGACTGGCTCGACCCCGGGGTGCGCGGCCTGGCCGTTTGGGCCTTGGGGCTGCTGGGGGCGGGCGAGGCCAGGGACCGGCTGGCCGCGCTCCTGGGCGACCAGGGCCAGGTGGAGATGGGCCAAGACGGCGAGCCGATGCTGACCACGGTGGCTGACTTGGCGGCCCGAGCCCTGGCCCGGCTGTGAAGGACAGGCCGCTATTTAATCCGCACAGGCTAAGCATCCTTAATCAGGTAATAATTATCTGCAAGCCTCGGCGGCCGGCCCTGCTCGGGCGGCCAGGGCCGGCCTGGCCTTGACAGGAACCGTGGGCCGGACTAATTTGTTGTATACGGCATACAACGTCACGGCCCGCCCCGGTGGCGGGCAGGCAACAATGGGGCGGCTCATGGCTGCGGACAAGACAGACCCCAATCCCTTCAAGCGGCGCTCTTTGGGGCAGGAGGTGACCCAGCACCTGAAGCGCCTGGTGGTGGCCGGGGAGATCAAGCCCGGCCACCGGCTGGTGGAGGAGCGCCTGGCCCGGGACCTGGGCATCAGCCGCACGCCGGTGCGCGAGGCCCTGCACCGACTGGAGCAGGAGGGCCTGTTGACCAAGCGCACCCGGGGCGGCTACCTGGTGCGGCCCCTGACGGCCCAGGAGGTGGAGGACGCCCTGGGCGTGCGCGCGGCCCTGGAAGGCTACGCCGCCGAGCTGGCCGCCCGCCGGGCCCTGGCCCCGGTGCTGGCGCGGCTGGAGGCCAATGTGGGCGACTTCGAGCGAGCCGTGGCCCAACGCGACGAAAAGGCCCTGATCTCCCTGAACAGCCAGTTCCATCTGCTGCTCTACCAGGCGGCCGGCTCGCCCCTGCTGACCCGCATGCTGGGCGAGCTGCAGGAGATCGTGGAGCGCATCTCGCGGGCCATATACTCCAACATGGACGCCGGCCTCTGGTCCACGGACGACCACCGCCGCATGATCGAGGCGATCCGGGCCGGCCGGGCCGGGCAGGCCGCGGAGCTGGCCCGGCGCCACGTGGCCCACGGCGCGCAGTGGATAATCTCGCGCATGCACGACGAGAAGCTGGAGCTATAGGACATGTCCAAGGCGCTTTACTTCATCTACGCCGGCGGGGTGCTGCACGCGGGCTGGGCCGTGTTTCACTTTTTCTTCCCCCGCATCTTCCAGTGGCCCCAACGCCTGGCTGGGCTGGATTCGGTCAATCGCAGCATCATGCAGGTGCTCAACCTCTGCCTGACCTTTTACTTTGCGGTGGCCGCCTATCTATCCCTGGCCTTTGCCCCGGAGCTGCTGGCCGGCCCCTTGGGCAAGAAGCTCCTGGCCATCTTCACCGCCTTCTGGCTGCTGCGCCTGGGCCTGCAGTTCCGCTTCTTCAAGGCCGCGCACCCGGCCTCCCTGGTGCTGATCCTGTTCTTCATCCTGACCATGGCGGCCTACGCCTACCCCCTGTTGCAGGCGGGCCGCTGAGAAACGCCTCTTGGCCTTTAACCATCACGGACAATGAGTGACGACATGGCCGGCATCTTCACCCCCTGGAAGCTCAAGGACCTGACCATCCCCAACCGTCTGGTGCGCAGCGCCACCTGGGAGGGCCTGGCCGAAGCGGACGGCACGCCCACCTATGAGCTGGTCAACGTCCTGGCCGCCCTGGCCGAGGGCGGGGTGGGGCTGATCATCACCGGCTTCGCCTTCATCTCCCCCGAGGGCAAGGCCCTGCCCAAACAGACCGGGGCGCACATAGACGCCATGATCGGCCCCCTGACCCGCATCTCCGACGCGGTGCACAAATGCGGCGGGCTGGTGGCCCTGCAGATCGCCCACGCCGGCGGCCAGACCAAGCAAGAGTGGACCGGGCACCGGCCGGTGGGGCCCTCGGCCATCCAGCACCCGGCCTTCGGCCCGGTGCAGGAGCTGAGCAAGGACCAGATCGCGGACATCATCGAGGCCTTTGCCCTGGCCGCCGGCCGGGGCAAGGCCGCCGGCTTCGACGCGGTGGAGCTGCACGCCGCCCACGGCTACCTGGCCAACCAGTTCCTGAGCCCCTTCTGCAACCAGCGCCAAGACGAGTACGGCGGCGACTGGCAGGGCCGCGGCCGCTTCGTTTTCGAGATGTGCCGGGCGGCGCGGGACTTGGTGGGGCCCCATTATCCGGTCTTCATCAAGCTCAACACCGCTGATTACGTGGACAACGGCCTGGAGCTCTCAGACGCCCTGAAGGTGGCCCAACGCCTGTCGGACATGGGCCTGGACGCCATCGAGGTCAGCGGCGGCCAGCCGGCCGCGGGCAAGCTGGGCTCGGCCCGCAAGGTCAAGGAGCCGGACCAGGAGGGCTACTTCCTGGACAACGCCGTTGCCGTCAAGCAGGTGGTGGCCTGTCCGGTGATCTCGGTGGGCGGCTGGCGCAGCCGGGCCCAGGTGGAGAAGGCCCTGGAGCACGTGGACGCGGTGTCCATGAGCCGGCCCTTCATCCGCCAGCCGGACCTGGCCAAGCGCTGGCAGGCCGGCGAGACCCAGGCCGCCTGCATCTCCTGCAACGGCTGCTTCAAGGTGAACATGACCCAGGGCCTGGGCTGCGCCCAGGAGCTGAAGGAGCAGGCGAAAGAGGGCCAGTAGCCTCGGCCGCGGCCGCCGATCAGACGGCAGGCTGATTAATTCACCAGGCCTCGGCCTTGCGCCGGGGCCTGGTTTTTTTACCCGCCGACTAGGCCTTGCCCCGCGCCTCGGTGAAGGCCCCCACCAACTCGGCCCTGATCTCCGCGGCCCGCGCCAGGGCCTGCTCCACGACCCGCAGCTCGGCCGGGCTCAGGGCCCGCTGCAAATGCGGGCAGACGTAGTGCAGGCAGGCAAAGGGCCGCGCCCGCCAGGGCAGGGCGCAGCCGCCCGCGTCCAGGAACGGGCAACCCTGCAGGCGCGGGCCGCTGGGATAGGGCAGGTCGCTCTCGCCCAGGGCCGCGAAGAAGATCAGGTCCGCCAGGTCCAGCAGGCCCCGCCGGCTGATGCGCAGGCAGCAGGGCCGGGCGCAGAGGGGGCACAGCTCCGGGCAGAGCCGGGCGAATGCCTCGCGCGCCGGGGCGCAGCAGGCCTCCAGCTCAGCGGCTATTCGCCGGGATTGCGCCTGGCTGGGTTCGGCCAGCTCCGCGGCCAGGCGCCGCAGGCTGCGCCTCCAGGCGCGGCGGCTGAAGGGGAAGTGCTGCAGGCTAATAGTTGAGCCCCACCCGGGAGCGCACCAGCTCCAGGGTCTGGCCGGCGATGGCCCGGGCCTTGTCCGCGCCCATGGCCATGATGCGGCGCACCTGGCCCAGGTCCGCGGCCAACTCGGCCCGCTTTTGGCGGTAGGGCGCGAAGTACTCCCACATGCGCTCGAAGAGCATCTTCTTGACCTCGCCGTAGCCCAGGCCGCCGGCCCGGTAGCGGTCGGCCAGCTCGTTCTTCTCCTCATCCCCCAGGAAGAGGCTGACCAGGGCGAAGACGTTGCACTTGTCCGGGTCCTTGGGCTCCTCCAGGGGCGTGGAGTCGGTGACGATGCGCATCACCTTTTTCTTCAGCTCCCCCTCCTCGCTGAATATCTCCAGGGTGTTGCCGTAGCTCTTGGACATCTTCTGGCCGTCAATGCCCGGCACCACCGCGGTGTGCTCGTCTATCCAGGGCTCGGGCACCACGAAGGTGTCCCCGTAGGCGAAGTTGAACTTGATGGCGATGTCCCGGGTCATCTCCAGGTGCTGCTTCTGGTCCTTGCCCACCGGAACCGCGTCGGCCTGGTAGAGCAGGATGTCCGCGGCCATCAAGACCGGGTAGGAGAACAGGCCGTTGTGGGGCTGGAAGCCCTTGGCCAGCTTGTCCTTGTAGGAGTGGGCCCGCTCCAGGAGCCCCACCGGGGTCTGGTTGTTCAGTATCCAGGTCAGCTCGCAGACCTCGGGCACGTCGCCCTGCACCCAGAATATGGACTTGTCCGGGTCCAGGCCCAGGGCCAGAAAGTCCAGGCAGGCGGCCAGGGTGTCCCCGCGCAGGCTGTCGGCGTTGGTCACCGTGGTCAGGGCGTGGTAGTTGACCACGAAGCAGAACAGGGTGTGCTCCCGCTGAAACTGGATCATGGGCTTCATCATGGCGAAATAGTTGCCGATGTGCAGGGTGCCCGAGGGCTGTATGCCGGACAGGACGCGCATGCAAAAACCTCCCTAGCGGCCTTGGCGGATCACCCAGGCAATATACCCAAGGGCGCGGGAGGCGTCAATAAAGCGAAGAAGTACCGTTAACCTATCGCCCGACGAATCTTCCACGGTTACTAAGCAGGTATATTATATCGGGCGTTAGCTGGGCTGGTTCAACTTGGAGGTTGGTGAAACCGTGGCAAGGTCAAAATGCATTAACTGGTTTTTTGGGCGAGGGCTCTCGATTGGATGCAACCTTTCATGGGTAGTTCCCGACGAATGGCGCAGACTTCCGCGAGTCGAAGCAATTGCGCTCATTAAGGCTGCCTTGCCCAAAGAAATGGATCGGCCAGATATTGATTGCAGTGTCATCCGATTTTTTTTGGGGCTCCTTTCGGAAAACACCCGGCCTGGGTGGCGTCACCGGTTTATAACCACGAACTGGGATTTTTTGCTCCAGCGTGAAATTGAAAAATTTGATCTCTCTTACCTGCCGCAGTGGTTGGACACCAGTCACGTGTTCCACCTCAACGGTACTGTTGAGATTCTCGAAGACAACTCTAGGCGAAGTCCTTTTTTGCTTGAAGAGGACTCAGGCACGTGTAGGACGAATACGCAGGAGGCGAATGAAGCTTATAACAAAATGATTTGTGATAAATACTTTGTGGTGGTGGGGATGTCGTTTGAGTGTGAAACAGATAAGTTCCTTTTGAGGGCTTTGGGGCGTGTGGAAGATGAGATGCCTATCGGCGAGTCGTACTGGGTCGTTGTCAACCGCAATAAATCTGCATTGGTAGCATCATGTAGGCGGATTCAGGATGCATTACCATATGCCTCGGTGACGCCCGTGTGTGCCTCCCTGAATGATTGGTTGAAGAGTGGTACTCAGGATCTCAGGAAGTGGGGAGCATTAGCTCCCTAGCTTTCTTTAAAGTCAAAACGGAAACTTCACCCCAGCCCCAACTCCTCCCTTAGCCGCCCCGACAGCTCCCGCACCACCCCAAAGGCCTTTTCCACGGTCACCGCCCCGTCAGGATTCACCAGGCAGCAGGTGGCGGGCGAGAGCAGGCTCTGGGCCAGCATCAGGTCCCGGTCCAGGCCGTGGCGCTCCAGGTAGGTCCAGGTGTCCAGCAAGAGGTCGCGCAGGCTGCCCAGGCTCTCCTTGGCAAAGGGCTCGAAGTTGGTGGGCGCCACTCCCCAGACCAGCACCCCGCCGCGTTCCAGGAAGCGCTTGATGGACCCGGCGTAGGCCGCGAACACCTCGTGGTTGGTGTACACGTCCAGCGACAGCACGTCTATGTCCAGGCTGAGCAGGAAGTCCCAGTCCGGGTTGCCGCACAGGTGCACCCCCCGCGGCCGCTCTATGGCCGCGAAGAAGCCCTCCAGGTCCTGGTGGGCCTGCCGGTCGCTGTAGCCGCTCAGGGCGCTGAAGATGAACTGGAGCCCCGGCTCGTCAATGAACATGAAGGCGTTGGGGTTCATGCGCTTGAGGCGGGCCAGTTGCACGTTGACCCGGCGGGCCATCACCTCCAGCAGAAAGGGCCGCACCGTGTCGTCAAAGAGTATGGGCCGGTCGTTCTCGTCCTTGACGTTGAGGCCGAAGCTGATGGGCCCCTCCAACTGGCCGCGGATGGCCGGGCGGCCGGCCAGGTTCAGCTCCAGGAACTTATGGTACACCGCCGAGTACTGGGGCGAGATGTCAAAGTACTCCGGCTCCTCCAGGTGGGCCAGGGTCTGTTCCAACTCGTCCATGAACTTCTGGCTGGAGAAGGACAGGGTGCGGCCCTCCAGGTCCAGCACCATGCCCGGGAAGTGCTCCGAGGCCTGCACGTACATGTCCTCGTAGTAGCTGAGAAGCGGGAGCTGGGGCCAGAAGGGGATGTCCAGGCTCAGGGCCATCTCCAGGGCCCGGTCCACGTCGCGGTGGGGCATTACGGCCATGGCCGTGGTCAGCAGGTTGCCGGGTATGGGCATGGGTGCCTCTTTGCCGGAGGGGGTGGGGGTTGCCGCGGCCGTGGCCGGGCCGGCCAGTGAGACGATTACACCACCTGCTTGATGTTGTCCATTTTACCGTAGATAAGCAGGCGGTCGCCTTTCTTGATGGCCGTGTCGGCCGGCGGCACAGGGGTCAGGACGCCCTCCCGCTCCACGGACAGCACGATCAGGCCCTTGTGGGTCATGCCGCACTCCTGCAGGGTCTTGTCAATGAGCTGCGAGCTGTTCTCCACCAGCACCTCCACCAGGCCGGTGCCCTCGGCCTGGTGCAGGATTTCCTCTATGTGTACGTCCTCGAAGCCCAGCTTCTTGCGCAGATACAGGCGCGCTCTCTGGTTTATCTTCTGCACGGAGCCGAGATGGCTGAGCAGCTTGTAGATGAGGATCAGGGCCAGGATCACCACCAGCAGCCGGACGGCGTTGACCAGGTCGTTCTCGTGGCGCAGGGTGAGCACCGTGGTGGAGACCGCGGATACGAAGCCTATGTTGCCGGTGATGATCAAATAGGTGACGATGCGCCGGCGGCGGGGGTGGTTGACGATGCGCTCGGACTCCCGGGTGGTGAAGCCGGTGTTGCTGAAGGAGGACACGGCCTGGAACAAGGCCGTGGGCCGGTCCAGGCCGGTCATCTCCAGGGCCACGGTGCCGGCCTTGATGATCAACAGGGAGACCGTCACCACAAATAAGAGCAGCACTATACTCATGACCTGGCTCCTGCGGCGGGAACTCTGGCGGCCGGACGCACGGCCCTGATGGGCTAGATTTTAAACTGCTTTCAAGGCCAAGGCTAGCGGGGCGGGCCGGAGGGCCGGGGCGGGGCCTGGCGGCTGCCCGCGGCCGCCGGGTAAAGGGGCGCCACGTAGGCCTTCTGCCCGCTGGCCAGCAGGCGGTCGGCCCGGCGCATGAATTTGACGTAGCGTTGCTTCAATTCATAGAACCCGCGCCACCAAACGTAGTCCGGGGCCATCATGGCCGCGCCCATGCGGGCCCGGCGGCCTTCGTGGTGCCACAGCTCGTAGTAGCTGGTCCACAGAGGCGAGCGGAAAAAGGCCTCCCGCGGCAAGAGGCCTTTGTCGTGCAGGACCTCCAGCTTTGCCTGCACGGGCCGGAAATAGAGGTCGTTGTACTCCTGAACCGCGGCGTCCAGTTGCCGGAAGTGGCTGTCCACCCACTGGGGGCTGTGGCAGGCCAGGCAGACCCGCCGCATCTCCTGCCGGGCCTCCCGCCAGGGCCTGGCCGAGGGCCAGGGGCCGAACTCCTGCGGCCGCACGGTCAGGGGGGCCTGCAACTCCCAGGACAGGCGCCGGCCCACGTCGTGCGTGGAGGGCGTCTGGCCGGCGGCGGACATGTGGCAGGCCGCGCAGGTGGGCGTGCGATAGTCCACCCCCGGCGTCCAGGTCTCGGGCGGCGCGTCCCAGCGCCAGGCGCGGCCCTGGGCGCGGTAGATGGCCCCGTGCTTGGACTCGGCGTAGATCTCCATCTGGGGGTGGTCCGGCCCCAGGTGGCACACGCCGCAGGCCTCGGGCCGGCGGGCCTGGGCCAGGCTGAAGCCGTGTTGGCCGTGGCAGGCCGAGCAGGAGCCCCGGCTGTGGTCCAGGTTCAGGCGTCCCACGCCCATGTTGGGCCAGGTCAGGGGGTCCAGCCGGCCCTGGGCGTCCACCTTGAGCACCGAGCCATGGCACTTAAAGCAGCCCGTGGCGCGCTCTAGCGGCGAGCTAAGGCCTTGGCTGAGCCAGGGGGAGGTCTGCTGGATGATGCTCAGGGTGCCCGCGTGCTTGCTGCGGGCGTACTGTTGGCCCTGGCGCAGGTGGCAGCGGGAGCAGTCCTTGGGCGTGACCACCGCGGCCACCGGGGCCGCATAGCGGGCCTGGGCCCAGGGGCCCTGACCCTGGACGAAGTGGCGTTGGTGCCGTTGGTCCCGGTCCTGGTCCCGGGGCCCGGCCTGGTGGCAGTGCAGGCAGCTCACCCGGGCCCGGGCATGGGCGCTCCGGCCCCAGTCGTGAAAGACGGCCGGGGTGGCATTCTGGTGGCAGCCCAGGCAGGCCTGGGCCCGCTGCGGATCAAACGGCTCCGCGGCCCGGGCCAGGGGCGGCCCCCAGTTCCACCAGGCCAGGCAGAGCAGAATCACCAGCATGCAGCCCAGCACCAGGTAGGCCAGCGCCATCAGCAGGCGGGCGCTGGGGCCCAGGGATTCGGGGTCCGGGGGCGCGGGCGCCGGCCCCAGCTTGGGCAGGCGCTCCAGCACCTCCGGGCCGTGGGGCGCGGCCGCCAGGTCGGCGGTGAGGTCGCGGCCGGCCTGGTGCCGCCGCATGTGCGCGCCGCCGGGCCAGAGCTTGCTGTGGCCCACGTCGTAGAGTTGGCCGGCATAGGCGATGTGGGCCGGCCGGCCCTCCTGGCCGTCGAACTGGGCCAGGGGGTCGCGGCTGGCGGCCTCGGCGTCGGCCTGCAGCCGGCGGTGCAGCCAGGTGTTGACCAGGATGCCGATGGCCAGCATGACCAGGAAGAAGAACACCTTCACCATCCACACTATGCCAAAGGTGGTGTGCAGCAGGGCCTCCAGGCTGGGTACCCGCAGCCAGGTGAGCACCCCGCCGCTGACGGCTAACAGGGTCATGCTGCCCAGGCCCAGCAGGCGCTCGCCCCGGGGCACCCCCCGGACCAGGGCCCGGGGCTTGATGAACAGGTGGATGTAGAAGATGGCCCCGAACCAGATGATGGCCGTGGTGATGTGCACGAAGCCGGCGGCCAGGTTCAGCCAGGCCCGCCAGGCGATGGGCTGGGCTTTCTGGTCCAGGTAGAAGCCGGCCGCCCGGAAGGCGTAGCCCTGGGGGGTGAGGGTGCCGCCGCCGTGGGCGTCCTCGTGGCAGAACGAGCAGGCCTTTTCGGTCTGGGCCGAGAAGAAGGGCGTGGCCCAGGCGGGCCCGGCCAGGGCCAGGATCAGCAGCAGGGCCAGCAGCGTGGCGGCTCCTCCGCCGGACAGGCCCGCGCGGCGGCGGTTGTGGGCGCTGGGGCTAAACATGGCACCACAATACAATCCCCGTCTTGCCTAGGCAAGGCGGGGATTGGCTGTGATCAGGGAAGGCCTATTTCTTCCTGGGCCCGAATATCTGGGGCGGCTTCTGGGTGCTGCCGGTGGCGGCCGGGAAATAGGGCGCCACGTAGGCCTTCTGATGATGCTTGATCAGCTCGTCGGCCTCGCGCATGAACTCCAGGTAGCGCTTCTTGCACTCGTAGAAGCCGTGCCACCAGGAGTAGTCCGGGGCCATCATGGCCGCGCCCATGCGCGCCCGGCGTCCCTCGTGGTGCCACAGTTCATAGAACTGCACCCACAGCGGCGCCTTGAAGAAGGCGTCCTTGGGCAACAGGCCCTTCTTGTACAGCTCATCCAGCTTTTTCAGCGCCGGCTGGTAGTACACGTTGTTGTATTCCTTGACTGCGCCGTCCATCTGCGTGAAGTGGCTGTCCGCCCAGGCCTGGCTGTGGCACTGCAGGCAGATGTTGCGCATGCGCGTGCGCTCCTCCTGCCAACTGGTCTGGGAAGGCCAGGGCTTGAAGTCCTGGGGCCGTATGGTCAGGGGCGCCTGCATCTCCCAGGACAGGCGCCGGGTCACGTCGTGGGTGGTAAGCTCCACGCCCGAGCCGGACATGTGGCAGGCCGCGCAGGTGGGCGTGCGATAGTCCACCCCCGGCGTCCAGGTGCCGGGCGCGGCGTTCCAGTTCCACTTCTCCCCTTGGCTGCGCATGATGGAGCCGTGCTTGGACTCGTTGTATATCTCCCACTGCGGGTGGTCCGGGCCCAAGTGGCACTGGCCGCAGGTGTCGGGCTTGCGGGCCTCGGCCACGCTGAAGCGGTGCCGGGTGTGGCAGGCCGAGCAGGAGCCGCGGGAGCCGTCCAGGTTCAGGCGGCCCACGCCCACGTTGGGCCAGGTCTGCGGGTCCAGCTTGCCGTTCTTGTCCACCTTGAGCACCGTGCCGTGGCAGGTGAAGCAGCCGTTGGTGCGCTCAAAGTCGCTGTTGAGCCCGAAGTTGAGCCAAGGGTCGATCTGCCAGATGATCTGCAGGGTGTTGGCGTGTTTGGAGACCGAGTACTGCTTGGCCTCGTCCGGGTGGCAGCGGGAGCAGTCCTTGGGCGTGACCACCCCGGAGATGGGCACCCGGTACGCGGCCTTGGCCCAGGGGTTGTCGCCCTTCTCGTAGACCTTGTAGTGTTCCTTGGCCACGTCCGGGTCGAACTCCTCGGCCTTGTGGCAGTCCAGGCAGGTGATGTTGGCGCTGGCGTGCCGGCTGTGGGCCCAGTCGGAGAAGATGCCCGGGCTGACCAGCTTGTGGCACTGGATGCAGGCCACCGCCTGCTTGGACATGCTGCGTACGATGCGGAACTCTTTTTGCAGCGGCTGGTTGGGAGCGGGCACCGGCTTTTGGGCCTGGGCCGGGCCCGGCGTCAGGCCCCAGGCCAGGGCCAGAAGCGCGGCGGCCCCCAGCCAGAGTAGGCTTTTCCTCATCCCCTCATCCCTCCTTGCAAGCAAAAGACGAATTTCAGCCTCACGGCCGGTTCTTAACTTCCGTAGGCGTAAAGCGGCTTGGGCTTGTGCACCAAGGGCCGGTGGCAATCCAGGCATTGCTTCTCGTAGCCAGGCCGGGGGTAGAGCACCGTGCGGTGGGCCAGCATGGCCCCGCGCTGGTTGGGTATGTAGAGCAGGTTGCGGTGGCACTTGAGGCACTGGTCGTTCTTGATGGTGGCCCAGGCCAACTCGCGGGCCTTGGCGCGGTCGTATTGCTTGCCCATGAAGTGGACCACGATATCTTTTATGCCGTGGAAGGTCTTGGCGTAGAAAAACTCCACCGTGTCGTGCGGGGCGGGCAGGTGACAGTCCATGCAGTCGGCCACAAAGCCCTTGGCGTTGACCGCGTGGCGCGAGGTTTTCCAGTCGTTGTAGGCGTCCTGGATTTCGTGGCAGGAGGCGCAGAAGGCCGGGGTGGAGGTGCGGTACATGCTGTAGTAGGTCAGGCTGAACAGGGGGAAGGCCAGCAGCAGGCCCAACAAGACGAAAAAGGCCGGCTTCACCCCTTTGATTCGCCAGGTCCTGGCGATCACTGATTCTGGCATCTCCTCCCCGATCCCTCGTTGGAGGCCCGCCTGCCTCCTGGTTCACCCCGGTCTTGGCGGGCCGCTCCATTCACCTGCCTGCTAGTAAAAAGTATGCGGGAGCGAAAATTTAAATTGCAATACCCATCTAATTGTTTTTTTAAATTAATTTTAGTTTTCGCATTGTTTCGGATCACCAGCGGCGGAGATAAAATTTTTTTAATTTCCTTACCTTAAAACACCCAAAAATTGTCGGGTTATTATGAACAGGACTTAAAAAATATTCATTCCTGCTGGAAATATTGCCAGGTCCAGAATTAGGGTTTGAGGAGAAGGCGGGGGGTAAAAAAGGAGTGGGGGCCGCCCGAAGGCGGCCCCCGAGGCAGAGGGCGGTGAGGCCCTTCAGCGAGGTCCTACTTATAGCAACAGAAGACCTGGTCCTTGAGGATGGCCACCTTGTCGTTGAGGAAGCGGGCGTTGAACCCGGCGTTGCGCAGGATGTTGTAGCCCATCTCCGCACGCAGGCCGGTGAGGCAGTGGGCGACGATCTCCTTGTCCTTGGGCAGCTCCTTCAGGCGGGTGGAGAGCTCATCCACGGGGATGTTCTTGGCGCCGGGCAGCACGCCGCCGGCGGCCTCAGCCGTGGTGCGCACGTCCAGGATCAGCTTGCCCGCGGGCTTGTTGCGCACGATATTCATGAACTCGTCGCCGGTGATCTCGCCCGGGTGGGGCCGGGGCAGGTAGAAGATCTTGGTGCTCACCATGTCCTTTTGGATAGGCCCCTGGGCCTTGAGCCAGCCCTGGTAGCCGCCGTCCAGGATATGGACGCTCTGGTAGCCCCAACTGGTCACCTGCTTGGTCACCTGGTTTAGCTTGTTCATGTCGGTCTGGTCCGCGTAGAAGACCAGGAAGGCCTTGTGGTCCAGGGGGAACTGCTCCCGCTCCTTAACCACCTGGTCCCGGGGGATGGCCACCGCTCCCTGGATGTGGCCGGCCTTGGCCGCCTGGGGGCCGCGGGTGTCAATCACCACGATGTAGCCCAGGCGCTTCTTGACGAACTCGGTGGTGGTCAGGACCGGCAGGCCGGCCTGTCTCCAGGCGGGCAGGCCCGCGTGGAACACGCGCACGTTCTTGTAGCCGTTCTTTTCCGCCAACCTGGCGGCGAGAGGCGAAAGCACTCATCTGAAGCCTTCGCAGTAGAAGATCAGGAGCTTGCTCTTGTCCTTGGGCAGCTTGCCCATCATCTCGGGCATCTTGGGGAAGGGCATCATCACCGCGCCGGGGATGTGGCCCTCGTTGTAGCGGATGGGCGGCCGCGAATCCAGGAGCATGAAACCGCCGGCCTGGGGCCCCTTGGCCACCAAGGCGGCCAGATCCTTGACCCCGATAAGCTGCTTCTCAGGCACCTTGATGGTGGGTTTGGCCACGATCTTGGTGGCCACCAGGTCGCTGCCTTTGGCCACGTAGCTCACCCGCACCGGGATGGGTTTTTTCAGGGCCTTGATGTTAGGCACGTTGGCCACCGTGGTGTCCTTGGTGTACTTGAGGACGATGTTTTTCTCACCGCCCACGTTTACCACCAAAGACATGGCCTTGTTGGACCGGCTCTGGAACTCGCCGGCCACCGTGCTCTGCATGCCCTTGACCTCGCTGTGGCATTTCAGGCACTTCTGGTCGGCCATGAGTTTGGCCGCGGCCGGCTGGGGAGCGGCCAGCAGCAGGGTCAGGGCCCCGGCTGCAACCCACAGACCCAGGGCCGGCCTGATGATGGTGGTTGCGATTTTCACTGTTTTCCTCCGCTTGCCTGGGGGAGATATGTTTCAATAGGGGACTGTTTTACTGAGAATGATGGTTGAAAAATAGTAGCCGGGGAGGTGGTTGAAGTCAAAGGAAAATTCAATGATATTTTTATATATGTATAGATAAATATAACCTATATTGTGGTTCCATATATATAAAAGCCCTATATATAATAGCTTGCTGAGGCGTCAGACAAATACACCCAATTACCGGTTAATTTAGTAGATATAATGGATCAGTTGACACCCGGCGAGAGGGACGTAAAATAATAAACAAGAATGATTATCGGCGATACATGGGCCAGCAATTGACGGCCAGGGGACTCGGCGGAGACCGAAATAAGGAGAGGGGAAGTGGCCAACCCACAAGAGATGTACCAATGTCAGACCAACAACTGCGGCTACATCTATAACCCGGACCGGGGATGCAAAAAGGGCAAAGTGGCCAAGGGCACCTGCTGGGCGGATATGCCCGCGGATTACAAATGCCCGGTCTGCGGCGCCACCAAGAAGATGTTCCGCCCTCTGGCCGGCCCTGGCTCCACGCGCGAGCGGGGCGCATAGCCAGGGCCGCGCCGCCTACTCTATAATAAAACCAGGCCTGGCCGCGGGGCCGCGGTCAACCCAGGTCCGGCTCATCATTCACAGGGAGAGATAAATGACCCAGTTGCCCCAAATTACCTGGAAGTGCGTCAAGTGCGGTTACACCTACACCGCTGCCCAGCCGGCCGACGAGTGCCCCGCCTGCCACGAGAGGTGCGAGTTCGTGGACGTGTCCTGCTACACCCCGGACTGCGCCGGACCCGGCACCGACGACCGACTGGTCTAGGCCGCCGGCACATGATGGTTCTGGGAATCTACGGCAGCCCCCGCCAGGGGGGCAACAGCGATCTGTTGCTGGACGCGGTCCTGGTCGAGGCCGGCGCGGCCGGCGTTCAGACGGAAAAAATTTACTGCCGCCGCCTGAATATCTCCGGCTGCCTGGAGTGCGGCGGCTGCGATGAGACCGGCCAGTGCGTGGTGGAGGACGACATGCAGCAGGTCTACCCCCTGCTCAAGTCGGCCCGGGCCATCGTGCTCTCGGCGCCGGTGTTCTTCTACGGCCTGCCCGCCCAGTGCAAGGCCCTGGTGGACCGCAGCCAGGCCTGCTGGTCCGGCCGGCTGCTGGCCAAGACCACGCCCGAGGAGCGCAAGCGCCACGACGCGGGCCGGGGATACCTGATCGCGGTGGGGGCCACCAAGGGCCCGCGCATGTTCGACTGCATGGAGCTGACCGCCCGCTACTTCTTCGACGCCCTGGACATGAGCTATGAGCCTGGCCTGCTCATCCGGGGCCTGGAAGCCAAAGGCGCCGCCGCCGGCAGCCCGGATGTCATGGACCAGGCCCGTGAGTTGGGCCGACGCATCGCACAAACGGCCGCCTGAGGGCCGCCCAGAGAGGAGGGTGCAGTTATGCCCAAGGCGCTTATCGTTTACGCCAGCCGCACCAACAACACCCAGCGCATCGCCGAATTCATCGCCGAGGGGCTGCGCATGGCCGGCTCCGAGGTGGATTTGAAAAAAGCCGGCGACATCGCCAAGCCCGAGGACCTGCAGGGCTACGACGCCTATCTGCTGGGATCGGCCACCTACCACGGCGAGATGATGGCCAGCATGAAGCAGGTGCTGTTCCTGGCCGAGAAGGCCGGCCTGGAGGGCAAGTGCGGCGGCTCCTTCGGCTCCTACGGCTGGAGCGGCGAGGCCCCCCAGCGCATCTATGACACCATGAAGCACATCTTCAAGATGAACATGGGCGGCGATTGCCTGCGCCTTAAATCCGCGGCCCTGGAGGGCGGCGTGGTCATGGCCCAGACCTACGGCAAAGACATCGCCCGCCTGGTGGGATAGCCCCCGCGCACAAGGCAAGGCCCCGTCTGCGGCGGGGTTTTTTTCGCCGGCAGGAGGGTTTAAAAAAAACAACTCACCGCCTGTTGACAGTCACCACCGCAATATATTAGGTTATCGGGTAATTACATAGGCCCTGGGCATGGGGACCGTGTCTGGGTTGGGCTCTTGACCACTATTTGCTCTACAGCCGGGGGTGCGGCTGGCAGGAGGTTGAGATGCCCAGGTTGTCACGGTTGACTAGGGTAGTGATGATAGCCGGCCTGCTTTGGGGCCTGGCTGCCCCGGCCTCCGCAGAGGTAGGGGTGGGCGCCCAGATAGGGACCCTGGGCCTGCAGGCCATGGCCGTGGCCCCTCTCAACAGGCACTTCAGCGCCCGCCTGGGCCTGGGCGTGCTGCCCTCCTGGAGCTTCAACGCCGACGTCAGCGACCTGACCTACGACTTCCAGATGCACCTGTACACCCTGGGAGCCTTTCTGGACTGGCACCCCGGCGCCAGCGGCTTCCGCTTCAGCGGCGGGCTGATTTTCAACAGCCACGACATCAAGTCCAGGGTCACGCCCGACCCCAACCAGACCTTCAACATCGGCGGGGCCAGCTTCACCGGCGCGCAACTGGGCACCCTGGACGCTAAGGCCGACTTCAACAAGCTGGCTCCCTACCTGGGCATCGGCTACAACGGCGCCTTCCGCCAGGTGGGCAACCTGTTCTTCACCTTTGAGCTGGGCGTGATGTTCTGGGGCGCGCCGGACGTGAGCCTGACCGCCAGCAACCCGGACTCGGTGCCCGGGCTGCGCGACTCCCTGCGCAAGGAGGAGTCGGACCTGGAGAGCAAGCTGGACTTTTTGCAATACTACCCCGTGGCCGCCGTGGGCGTAACCTGGACCTTCTGACCCGCGGGCCTGTTGACCGTAAGCAAGCGCCGGCAGCCACGCCGGCGCTTTTGCGTGGAGCGGCCCCTCGGCCTTGCAAGGCTTAGCTGGCGGTGATAGCATGACTAGCTCGAAAGCCGCCGCGATAACCGGCCCGTATCGTTGCTAATAACCTGGAGATCCCCGCATGGCCTCCGCCGCGGACATGACCTTTCAAGACCTGATCATGGCCCTGAACCGCTACTGGGCCGACCAGGGCTGCATCCTCGCCCAGCCCTATGACCTGGAGGTGGGGGCGGGCACTTTCAACCCCCACACACTGCTCAGGGTGCTGGGCCCGGAGCCCTGGCAGGTGGCCTATGTGGAGCCCAGCCGCCGGCCCACGGACGGCCGCTACGGCGAGAACCCCAACCGCCTGCAGCACTATTACCAGTACCAGGTGATACTCAAGCCCTCGCCGCTGGAGGTGCAGGAGCTGTACCTGGACTCCCTGCGGGCCTTTGGCATAGACCCCCTGGAGCACGACATACGCTTTGTGGAGGACGACTGGGAGTCGCCCACCCTGGGCGCCTGGGGCCTGGGCTGGGAGGTCTGGCTGGATGGCATGGAGATCACCCAGTTCACCTACTTCCAGCAGGCCGGCTCCATAGACCTGGACCCGGTGAGCGTGGAGCTCACCTACGGCCTGGAGCGCATCGCCATGTACTTGCAGGGGGTGGACAACGTCTACGACCTGGCCTGGAACCAGAAGATCAAGTACGGCGACGTGCACCACCACGGCGAGTGGGAGCACTCCACCTACAACTTCGAGGTGGCCGACACCGACATGCTCTGGCGTCTGTTCGACCTCTACGAGAAGGAGGCCCTGCGGGTGCTGGCCCAGGGCCTGGTGCTGCCGGGCTATGACTACTGCCTCAAGTGCAGCCACGTGTTCAACCTGCTGGAGGCCCGGGGCGCCATCAGCGTGACCCAGCGCACCGCCTACATCGCCCGGGTGCGGGGCATGGCCCGGGCCGCGGCCGAGGCCTACGTGGCCCAGCGGGAGAAGCTGGGCCATCCCCTGCTGAAGCGGGAGGTGGCCTGATGGCCGAGCTAATCTTTGAGATCGGCTGCGAGGAGATGCCGGCCCGCTTCGTGCTGCCGGCTATCGAACAACTACGTTACTTGGCCCAAGTGCATCTTGAAAAACAAGGCTTGCACGACCGGGAACAATATGAGCAACGATTCGTTTATGGGACTCCCCGCCGCCTGGCCTTGATCGTAAAAGGCTTGAAGGATAAGCAGGGAGACAGGGAAGAAGAATCGCTCGGTCCTCCAGTTCGCGCTGCGTATGATGCCAAAGGCAACCCCACCAAGGCTGCCGTAGGTTTCGCCAAGAGTCAGGGCGTAGGGGTTGGCGATCTGCTGACTGTAGATACGGAAAAAGGTCAACGGGTTGCGGTCCGCAAGGTGGTGCCTGGCAGGCCGGCTATGGGTGTTCTCGCTGAACTTCTTCCTTACTTTGTAGAAGCCCTGCACTTCCCCAAAACCATGCGCTGGGGGCGCGAGAAATTCCGTTTCGCCCGGCCCATCCACTGGCTGCTGGCCCTGCTGGAGGGCCAGGTGGTGTCCTTCACCCTGGCCGGCATAGAGAGTGGCAACCTCACCTACGGCCACCGCTTCCTGGCGCCGCAGGCCATCGAGATAAAGGGGGCCGGCGAGTACCTGGACAAGCTGCGCGCGGCCTCGGTCATCGCCGACCGGGACCAGCGGCGGGACTTGGTCATCCAGCAGGTGGCGGCGGCCGCCCAGCAGGTGCAGGGCCGCCTGGCCGAGGAGACCCGCCAGGCCCTGATCGAGGAGAACACGGACCTGGTGGAGCAGGCCACGGCCTGCTGCGGCTCCTTTGACGCCGAGTTCCTGGCCGTGCCCCGGCCGGTGATCATCGCGGCCATGGCCGAGCACCAGCGCTACTTCGCCCTGCAAGACGCGGACGGCAACCTGCTGCCCAACTTCATCGCCGTGAACAACACCCGGCCCCGGAACCTGGCCGTGGTCACCCGGGGCCACCAGCGGGTGCTGCGGGCCCGCCTGGCCGACGCCCGCTTCTTCTTCGAGGAGGACCGCCGGCAGCCGCTGATCAGCTTTCTGGACAAGCTGAAGGACGTCACCTATCACGCCAAGCTGGGCAGCAGCCTGGACAAGGTGGAGCGCTTCACGGCCCTGGCCGGGTTCCTGGCCCAGGAGCTGGGCCTGCCGCCGGCGCGGGTGGCGGCCGTGCAGCGCACCGCCCGCCTGGCCAAGTGCGACCTGGTAACGGGCATGGTGGGCGAGTTCCCCAGCCTGCAGGGCGTGGTGGGCGGCGAGTACGCCCATCTGGACAACGAGCCGGCCGAGGTGGCCGCGGGCATCGCCGGACACTATTTGCCGGCCGGGGCGGACTCGCCCCTGCCCATGGAGCTTACCGGCGTGCTGGTGGGCCTGGCCGACCGCCTGGACACCATCTGCGGCCTGTTCGGCATCGGCGAGGTGCCCACCGGCGCCGCCGACCCCTACGGCCTGCGCCGGGCGGCCATCGCGGTGATACGCTTGATCAGCGAGAAGGGCCTGGCGCTGTCTCTGGAGCGCCTGCTGGACCAGGCCCTGCAAGGCCTGGCCGGGCGGCTGGGGCGCGAAACGTCCGAAGTCAGGCAGGAGGTGACGCAGTTCTTCAGCGCCCGCCTGGCCGGCATCCTGGCCGAGCAGGGCGTGCCCACGGACGTGGCCAGCGCGGTGCTGGCCGCGGGCCTGGACGACCTGACCGCCACCGTGGCCCGGGCCCGGGCCCTGGCCGCGGTCAAGGACACGCCCGAGTTCGCGCCCCTGGCCATCGGCCTCAAGCGGGTGATGAACATCCTCAAGAAGGAGGCGGCCCAGGTGCCTCAAGGCCCGCCGGAGCCGAGCCTGATGAGCGAGCCGGCCGAGCAGGCCCTGCACCAGGCCTTTTCCGGCTTGGCCCAGGAGGCGGCCGAGCTTTTCGAGCGCGGGGATTTTGCGGCCTTTTTAGGCCGGGTCTCGGCCCTCAAGGACCCCATAGACCGCTTCTTTGACGACGTGATGGTCATGGTGGAGGACGAGGGGGTGCGCCGCAACCGCCTGGCCCTGCTCAACCAGATGGCCCGGCTTTTCGGCGGCTTCGCCCGCTTCGAGTACCTGCAACTGGTCTAGGCGTGTCTGTCTGTAGTCAACCCCGCCCAGGGACCCAGCCGGCCCCTGGGCTTTTTTTGTTCGCCAGGGATGTGCCACAATCAGGGTGCCTGCTTTTCGTGCTCCACCGCGTGGAGGGCGCTATGCCCCGCTATCTAGTTCGCGCGCTGGTCTTGGTCTGGCTGGCCGGCCTGCTGGCCGCCTGCCAGCCCGCGGGCCTGGCCCTGCCGCCGGGGCTCGCGGGCCAGGCCCCGGCCCTGACGGTGGAGCGCGCCGGGGCAGGGGAGGGCGGCCAGTACCTCCGCTTTGGTTCCTACCAGGCGCGGGTCATACCCGCGGGGCCGGCCAGGGCCGGCCAGTGGGCCTTTCTGGGCATAAAGAACTTCTCGCCCTCCCGAGTCTTCGCCTTCCGCCTGGAAACCCCGGCCCACGGCCCCTGGGCCTGCCGTTGCGCCCTGGGCAGCTCCACTACCTTGCAGGACATCAACCTCAGCGAGCGGGTGGTGCCCACCATAGCCGTTCCCCGCGGGGCGCGCACGGTCCTGGGCTGCCGGCTCCAGCCGGAGGGGCGGGGTTTGGCCTGGCGCCTGTCCCTGTCCTCCGGCGGAAATGGCTGGGCCCTGAGCGGCCTGCTCAGCGACGGTCTGCGCAACTCGCTGTATGTGCAGGGAAAACTCGGCCCAGACCAGGAGACGGCCGCGGGTTACCTGTTCCAGCAGGGGGAGCGCTACCTGGGCGCGGTGCAGCTGACCAGCCCGCAGGAGGTGTGGCTGCCAACGGGCCCCCTGGCCCGGCCCCTGGCCGCTGCCTCGGCCGCCCTGCTAGTCCTGCGCGGGCTGTCGCTCCGGCCTTAGGCTGCGCCGCGGTGCACTCTCCGGGCAAATGCCCGGCAAATACTACCCTATATGTTGGTGTATCGGGGTGCGGGGACCACTGAATGTAGTGTTTCGGGTTGACTTGGCGCCAAGGGTTTGCTACTTATTAGTGAACTCTAGCTCGGGGTACCCATGAAGGTCCGACGCCTGGATATTGCTGGCTTCAAGTCCTTTGCCGACCGCACGGTGCTGGACTTCCCCCAGGGGCTCAGCGCGGTGGTGGGGCCCAACGGCTGCGGCAAGTCCAACGTGGTGGACGCGGTGCGCTGGGTCCTGGGCGAGCAGTCGGCCCGGCAGTTGCGCGGCCAGAACATGGAAGACGTGATTTTTGGCGGTGCCGACACCCGCAAGGCCTCGGGCCTGGCCGAGGTGAGCGTGGTCTTCGAGAACGACGGCAGCGTCAGCGCCGCGGCCTACGCCGGCCTGTCGGAGATCATGGTCACCCGCCGCCTGTACCGCAACGGCGACAGCGAGTACCTGATCAACCGCATGTCCTGCCGCCTCAAGGACATCCAGCAGCTTTTGATGGACACCGGCCTGGGCAACCGGGCCTACGCTATTATCGAGCAGGGCCGGGTGGCCGCCTTTATCGAGGCCAAGCCCGACGAGCGCCGCCTGTGGGTGGAGGAGGCGGCGGGCATCACCCGCTACAAGAACCAGAAAAAGGTCAGCCTGCGCAAGATGCAGGCCACCCGCGACAACCTCTCCCGCCTGGAAGACATCCTGCTGGAGGTCACCACCCAGATGGAGCGCCTGCGCCGCCAGGCCAAGAAGGCCGAACGGCACAAGGAGCTCAGGGACCGCATCCGCGAGCTGGACCTGACCATCGCCAGCTTCGAGTACGACCAGCTCAGCCAGCGCATCGATCAGACCGTGGCCGAGGAGGAGGCCGCCGCCGCCGGCCTGGAACTGGCCCAGCAGCGCATGAGCGCCCTGGAGGCGGACCTGGAGACCGCCCGGCTGGAGCTGTTGGAGGCCGAGGAGGAGATACGCTCCTCCGGGTCGCGGCGCCTGGAGGCCCAGGGGGCCATCCAGAAGGCCGAGAACGAGCTGATCCTCATGGGGCGGGAGGCCGAGAACCTTAAGCGCCAGGCCGAACGCCTGGGGCAGGAGCGGGAGCAGCTCAAGGCCGCCCTGGGCCGCAGCCAGCAGGAGCTGAACCGGGCCCAGCGGGTGCTGGCCCAGAGCGAGGCCCGCGCCCGGGAGAGCCAAGAGGCCGTGACCCAGGCCGGGCAGCGGGTCAGCGGCCAGCAGGAGGGGCTGTCGGCGGCCGAGCAGGCCGTGGACCAGGCCAAGGCCGACCTGGTGGACCACATGTCCCTGCTCAGCCAGACCCGCAACCGCCTCAGCGACCTGGAGCGCGGCCGGGCCGAGTTGGAGCGCCGGGTCGGGCAGGTGGAGCGGCAGCGGGCCGAGCTGGCCCAGCAGCAGGGGCAGGCCGCCGGGCAACTCGCCCAGGCCCAGGCCAAGGTGGAGGAACTGCGGTCCCGCCTGGAGCAGGCCGCGGCCCAGATGGCCGGCCTGGCCGCCCGCCGCCGCCAGCAGCAAGAGACCCTGGCCGCGGCCCGCCGCCAGGAGGAGGAGGCGTCCCGCCGCCGCTTTGACCTGGCCGCCCAGGCGGACGCCCTGGGCCTGAGCCTGGGCTCCCTGGCCTGGGCCGGGGCTGCGGTGCGCCAGGCCCTGCAGGCGGCCCAGGAGGGCAGCCTGTCCGTGCCGCTCATCGGCGTGGTGGCCGAGAAGCTGAGCGTGCAGCCGGGCCGCGAGGAGTTGGTGGAGACGGCCCTGGGTCCGGATTTGCAGGCCCTGATCGTCCGCACCGGCTCGGAGGCCCTGGCCCTGGCCGCCTGGGCCGGGGAGCAGGGCTTGGGCCGGCTGCGGGTGGTGGCCCTGGAGGAGCTGAGCGCCCGCGGCCTCAGCGAGCCCAGCGGCGCCCGGCCCCTGGAGGAGCTGGCCCGGCCCGAGCCCGGCTGCGAGCCCCTGGCCCACCTGCTGGCCGGCGCGGGCTGGTGCGAAGACCTGGAGGAGGCCTGGCGGGCCGGTGGGGAGCTGCGGCCGGGACAGAGCCTGGTGAGCCTCGGCGGGCAGCGCCTGGACCGGCCGGGCGTGGCCACCGTGGGCCGGGCCGAAGACGGCGCCTCGGTGCTGGCCGGCCGCAACGAGTTGGCCCGCCTGCGCCAGGAGTTGGCCGCGGCCGAAGACCTGGTGGAGCAGGCCGGCGGGCGGCGCGGGCAGGCCCAGCAGGAGGTGGCCGCCAGCGAGCAGGAGCAGGCCTCCCTGGCCGCCGGCCACCAACGCCTGGCCCATGACCTGGCCCAGGCCGAGCGGGAGCTGGTGCGCCATCAGGAGCTGGCCCAGGCCGCCGGCCGCCGCCTGGAGGCCTTGCAGTTCGAGGTCGGCGAGGTGGCCAATCAGCAGGCCCAGGTGGCGGCCGAGGTGCATCAACTGCGGCAACGGCTAGAGGAGCTACAGGGCCGCGACCAGGCCCTGGAGGCGCGCCTGGAGTCCGCCCGCCAGGCCCTGAATCAGGCCCGGGCCGCCCTGGAGCAGGCCCGCGCCACCGAGGGAGAGGTCAAGCTGAGCGCTGCGGCCCTGGCCAGCGAGGCGGTCCAGGCCCAGCGCGAGGCCCAGCGCCTGCGCGCGGAGATGGACCGGGACGCGGCCCGGGTCCTGGCCCTGGGCCGGGAGATCGAGCAGACCCAGGAGTCCCTGCGCACCCTGGTCCAGCGCCGGGACGGGCAGCAGCAGGGCCTGGGCGGGCTCTACGCGGAGTTGGACCGGCAGGAGGCGGACCTCAAGCGGGCCCAGGATGTGCTGGGCCAGGCCCAAAGCCAGGCCCAGAGCCTGGAGAGCGAAATCAAGCAGGCCCGCGTGGAGCTGAAGCGGGCCGAGGGCGCCTCCCAGGAGCTGACCTGGAACCTCCGGGAGCTGGGTCTGCGCCGGGAGCAGCTCTGTGAGCAGGTGCAGGAGCGCTGCCAGGTGGAGCTGGCCGGGGTGCATGGCAGCCACCTGCCCAGCGGCCCCTTTGACCCCGCGGTCAGCAAGGAGAAGCTGGAGAGCCTGCGCAAGCGCCTGCAACGACTGGGGCCGGTGAACCTGGAGGCCATCAGCGAACACGCGGCCCTGGCCGAGCGCCACAGCTTTCTCAGCGCCCAGAAGGCGGACCTGGATGCCTCGCTGGAGGACCTCAAGCAGGCCATCCGCAAGATCAACCGCACCAGCCGCAGCCGCTTCACCGAGACCCTGGAGCAGGTGAACAAGCGGCTGGACGGCGTGTTCGCGGTGCTGTTCGGCGGGGGCCGGGCCCAGTTGGTGCTGGAGGAGGGGCTGGACCCCCTGGACGCGGGCCTGCACCTGATGGTGGAGCTGCCGGGCAAGAACGTCAAGAACCTGGACGCCATGTCCGGCGGGGAGAAGGCCATGAGCGCGGTGGCGGTGCTGTTCGCCCTGTTCCTCATCCGGCCGGCGCCCTTTTGCATCCTGGACGAGGTGGACGCGTCCCTGGACGAGGCCAACACCGGCCGCTTCCTGGACCTGCTCAAGCAATTGGCCCGGCGCTCGCAGATACTGATGATCACCCACAGCCGCTCCACCATGGAGATCATGGAGACGCTCTACGGCGTGACCATGGAGGAGCGGGGCGTGAGCAAGCTGCTGGCCGTGACCCTGGAGCAGGGCGAATCCCTGGCGGCTTAGGCCCGGGCTTGACGCCAGAAGGAGCGCTTTATAGATTTGGCCGGACGGGTGCAGGCCCGTCCGGCTGTCTTTTGGGAGCAGGTTATAGTTGGAAGGTGAGGCCGGCCGGGGAGTCAGGTAAAGGAATCAGGAAAGCAAGACCCGCGGCCCGCGGTCAGGGCCTGGTCGAAGCCGGGCGGCGTGCGGATGCCGGCGGCGGAATGGGATTGCGGTTGGAAACCTTTTTGCGCAGCGCGCGGGCGCAGGCGACCGATTAAAGAGTGAGCATGGCCTTTTTCAAACGCCGCCAGGACAAGCAGCAGAGCGAAGGCAACCGGCCGGCCGCCATGGAGCCCGAGCCCGCCCCGCCGGCCGCGGACCAGCCCCGCCGCGGCCTTTGGGGCCGCCTGGCCGAGCGCCTCCAGGGCACCCGCCAGGCCATCGGCGGCTCCATAGACCGCCTGGCCCTGGGCCGCAAGATAGACGAGCAGGTGCTGGAGGAGCTGGAGGAGGTGCTGGTCACCGCGGACCTGGGGGTGCAGACCTCCCTGCGCCTGATCGAAGATCTGCGCGGCCGGGTGCGGCGCAAGGAGCTGGGCGACGCCGCGGCCCTCAAGGCCGCCTTGAAGCAGGGCATCGGCCAGGTGCTGGCGGGGGCGGCCCCGGCGCCGGCGCGCGACCAGCGGCCGCACGTAATCATGGTGGTGGGGGTCAACGGCGTGGGCAAGACCACCACCATCGGCAAGCTGGCCCACCGCTTCCGGCAAGAGGGCCGCTCGGTGCTGCTGGCCGCCGGCGACACCTTCCGGGCCGCGGCCGGCGAGCAGTTGGCGGTGTGGGCTCAGCGGGCCGGCTGCGACCTGGTGGGGGGCAAGCACGGCGCCGACCCCTCGGCCGTGGCCTACGACGCCCTGGAGGCGGCCATAAAGCGGGAACGCGACCTGCTGATCATAGACACCGCCGGCCGGCTGCACACCAAGGTGAACCTCATGGAGGAGCTGAAGAAGATACACCGCGTGCTGGGCAAGCGGCTGCCCGGGGCGCCCCAGGAGGTGCTCTTGGTGCTGGACGCCACCACCGGCCAGAACGCCTTGCAGCAGGCCCGGCTGTTCCACCAGGCGGTGCCGCTCACGGGCCTGGTCCTGACCAAACTGGACGGCACGGCCAAGGGCGGGGTGGTGGTGGCCATCGCCGACGAGCTAAGGCTGCCCATCTGCTTCGTGGGTCTGGGCGAGGGCCTGGAGGACCTGAAGCCTTTCAGCCCGGATGAGTTCGTGGAGGCCATTTTCTAGGGCAGACGGGGCGCGGCGGCCTGGCCGCGGCGCAAAAAACCGGGGCGCTGCCCAGGCGGCGGCCCCGGTTTTATTTGTCTGGCTAAAGGGTCCCTATATTGCGCAGGTCTTGATTAACTCGCGGATCTTGTCGAATACGTCCACCAGGCGCAGGATGCCCACCACCTGCTTGCCCTTGGTCACCAACAGCGAGAGCTTGTGGCCCATTACCAGCATGTGGCAGGCCTGGCCCAGGGTTTCGTCCTGCTTGATGTAATCCTCCTCGCCGGGGATGGTCATGACGTCCTTGACCTTGAGGTTGGCCGCCCGGGAGCAGAGGGTCTTGAGCGGATCGGTCCACAGTTCCTGCTTCTCCACCATGGACTGCAAGAAGTCCACGTTCAGGCCAAAGTGGGTCAGGCGGTCCAGGTCGCCGATCTCGCTGTATTTGGGCTCCAGCACCCGGATCATGGCGTGCTGGCTGAGCTTGCCCACCACGTTTTTCTTGCGGTCCAGCACCAGCACCGCCCGGTGGCGGTGCCCGCTCTTGCTTACCTTGGCCCAGGACTGCTCCAGGGCCTCCACCGCCTGGTAGACGGTGGAGTTTTGGGGCACGGTCACGTACTCGGCCAGGGGGACCATCAAGTCCTTGACTTTTATCTGCTGCATGACTTCCCTCTTATCTGGACTGGGCACCGACAGTTTCCCCGTGTGAGTGAAACCCGCGGTCGCCTCTATAGCTCTATTCTATCGCAAACCCGGACCGGCAGCAGCCGATTGCCCCGGCTATTTGATTGCCGCCTTGGTCATGGCGTTCCGGGCCGTCTCCAGGATGTCGGCGGGGAAGCCCACCACGTTGTAAATCAACAGGAAACCGATGACCCACGTCACCAGCAAACATATGATCCAGAGCACGAAGCCGTACTTGAGGAAGTCCATGGGGTGGATGGCCCGCTCGCCGGTGTCGGGGTAGATGCCCAGGCCGTAGATGATGGCGTTGTTGGGCGTGCCCACGATCAGGAAGTGGGCGAAGCTGGTGGCGAAGGCCACGGCCAGGCCCACCGCCCAAGGCTCGCCGGCCACGCCGGTCATGATGCCCATGGGGATGGCGATGGGGCCGATCAGGGCGGTGGTGCCGGCGTCGGACATGAAGTTGGTGATGGTGCCGGCCAGGCCGCTCATGCCCACCCAGAGGCCGAAGCCCTTGTCCATGCCCACACTTTGCAGGGCCGTGAGGAAGGTCTGGGCCAGCCACATGGCCGCGCCGGTGTCCTTGAGCAGGGCGCCCAGGGTCAAAGCGCCGCAGTACATGAGCCAGGCGTCCCAGGAGATGCCCCCCAGTATCTTGCGCCAGTCAGTGGTGCGGAAGATAACCGGGACCAACAAGGCCAGCAGAGAGGGGCCGCCCAGACCCAACTCCTCGCCGCCCACGATCCACAGGATCAGGATGAGCAAGAGCATCCCGAAGGTGATGTATTCGGGATAGGTCATCTTGCCCATCCTCCTGGTCTCGTCCTTGATGGCGGCTAGGCCCGGGGTCAGGTCCTTGGTCTTGATCTTGCGCTTGAACAAAACCAGCATGTACACGGCCACCAGGAAGCCCAGGACGGGCACCAGGGGCAGTCCGTAGGTCATCCAGGTGAAGAAGTCCATGGGCACGTTGTACTCGGACCAGAAGCCCATCATGATCACGTTGCGGCCGCCGGCGGCCGGCGAGCCAACGCCACCCACGTTCAGGGCGAAACAAAGAGAGAACAGGAGGAACTTGGCCAGGGCCGGGTCATGGGGAATGGGCTCGCCGGGCTTGCCGCGGGCGGCCACCGAGCCGAAGTACACGGCCATCATCACCGGCGTCATGAAGGCGCACATGGCGTGGGCCGAAATAAAGCTGCCCACCACGGCCATGGAGATGCACAGCACGAAT
This sequence comes from Desulfarculus sp., assembly GCA_003605055.1. GTDB lineage: Bacteria > Desulfobacterota > Desulfarculia > Desulfarculales > Desulfarculaceae > Desulfoferula. The sequence goes on along the minus strand of QZKP01000001.1, from coordinate 5,975 downwards.
ATTGGCGCCGTAAAGCCCTTGGTCCAGCCCAAGAGCCAGGAGGCCAGGCGTTTGTGCAGGCCCACGTCCACCACGGCCACGCCCATGGCCAACACGCCCAGGAGGAACATGGGGGCGTCGCCGGCGAAGGTCTTGCCGATCTCCTGGCGGGGCAACAGCTCCAGGAAGTAGGCCAGGATCGGCATCAGGACGCCAGTCAGGCCGATGGGTATGGCCTCGGTGGCGAAAAAGATCACGGCCATGGGGATGATGCCCAGCACGATCATGGTCTTGTGGGCGGCGTCGGCCAGATCCTTGGCCACGTGCCAGGTGATCATCTTCTTGGCAAAGCCGTATTTATCCACTATCTGAATAACGCTCTCTGGCGTGGGCAAAACAAAGCCCACCAGAATGAAAATGGCCACCCCCCCGCCCAGCCAGAGAAGTTTGTTGGACAGGGCGCCTTTAGAAGCTCCACGGTTACCGTGATCGTGACTCATGACCTCAGTCCTCCACTCCTCGCTCGGGGAATGCAAGGGCTCGGATTTTAACAAGACGGCGATAGTGCCCCGGGAAACCCCACCGGAGAGGGCGATGAAACCTCTCACGGCATGCCAGGCTTTTTAGCACAGTTTCAGTGTGCAACAAAAGAAGAAAGTGAAATAAATCTCTTGAAAAGAACGCGGTCCCGGGAAAGCTGGTCTTTGGCGAGGATTTTAGTTATAAGCAGCTAATATAAAAGCTAAATACGCTATGATCGCCCGGTAGGCCCGGACCGGCGTCTTAGGTAGGCACCACCACCGGCGGCCGCAGTAGGAGATCCACCGCCTCCCGGGTGGCCTCGGCGAGTCGGGGATGGGTTTGGCTCAGGGAGATGATCTGTCTAAGGTTGTCGGCGGTGCGGTAGATGAGCGAGGCCAGGTCGCCCTCGGCGCCGCCGTAGAGCAGAACCACCTGGCTGAACTCGGCCTCCTGGCACCAGGCGAAAATGGCCTGGGCCGCGTTGAGCGGCAGCGGCGGCGCGCTGAAGCCCCATTGTTTCAGGCGGCCTATCAGGGGCGCCAGGGCCGCGTTCAGGCCGCCCACGGCCGCCTTGAGGCGGGGGCTCATCCGGGGATGGGCCCCTTCGAACTCGCGCTCCTCCACGAACAGGGCCAGGAGCGCGGCCAACAGCACCGGGTCGTCCTCGGGCAGGACCTGGCGGCGGATGGCCTCGGCGATGAGCACCGGATGGTCCAGCCGCAGTTGGCTGGCCCACAGGCCATCGCTGGTCAGCCGGCCCTGGGCGTCGGCGAAGCCCTCGGCGCGCAGGAACTCCAAATGGCGCACGAAGTCGTACCAGAAGGCATGGCTCTGATCCTGCACCTCGGCCATCACCTCCTCGGCCCGGTCCAATAGGCGGGCCAAACCCTCTTGGTCTCCCAGGCAGGTCTGGGCCAGCGGGCACTCCTGGCAGGCCAGGCCGGCCATCTCCTCGTCCACCTGCAGAAGGCGCTCGTGAAAGGCCGAGGCCTCCTGGGCCACCAGGTTCTCCAACTCAGGCGCGCCCAGGGGGGTCAGGTCGGCCGGCATCTGCTCCAGCACCGCCTGGGCCAGGGCCCGGCCGCCGCCGGCTTGGGGCAGGCTCAGGCTCTGGACGAATACCCCGGCCACCTCGTCCAGGGGCACAAACTCCAGGCGGGGGTGGCCCCGGCGCAGCCGCCGCTCGCTCTCCAGGCGCACGGCCAACACCCCGGCCTCGCCCTCGGTGCCCTCCCGCCGCAGCACGGCCCAGGGGGTGCCGAACATGTCCATGAACACCCGGCCCCGGCGCAGGGCGGCCCACAGGCCCTGCCGCTGCCAGTCCTGGCCCAGTTCGCGGGACAGGCGCTGGCGCAACCGCTCCAGTTGGCGGCGGCGGCGGCGGCGGATAACCGCCTCTTCGGGCCCGGGGCAGGCCGAGCCCTGCAACTGGGCGGCCAGGGCCTTGAGCACCTGCTGCGGTCCGTCCTTGCGCCGCGCGCCGCCCTTGAGCTCCAGGCGCTGAAAGGTGGCCAGGGAGAGGCCCAGCAGCTGCTTGACCTCGGCCGGCCGCTGGGACAGGAGCAGGTTGAGCACCATGGAAAAGTTGATGGACAACTGGCTCTGGATGGGTTCGGGCTCAGAGTCCAGCAGCGCCGCCAGCAGGGGCACTTCCTGGAAGGGGCCGGGCACCACGCAGGCGAAGCCGATGTTGTCCATTCCCCGGCGCCCGGCCCGGCCGGTCATTTGCAGCAGGTCCGTGGCCGACAGCTCCACGAACTCGTGGCCGTTGAAGCGGTCGGACTGGGTGATGACCACCGTGCGGGCCGGGAAGTTCACCCCCGCGGCCATGGTAGAGGTGCTGAAGATGGCCTTGAGCAGGCCCTTTTGCATGCAGCGCTCCACCATCAGCTTCCAGTGGGGCAGGTGCCCGGCGTGGTGCGCGGCCACCCGCTGCTGGCGCAGGTAGTGCAGGTGGGGGTGGTCTTCCAGGAAGGGGTAGCGCTCCAGGAACTGGTCCACCACCTGATTCAGGAGCCGGCCGCGCTGGGGGTCTTCCTCCAGCCGGGCCGCGGCCACGTGGCCCAAGGCCGCGTCGCAGTCGGCGCGGGATTTCAAGAAGAAAATGGTCGGCAGCAGGCCGGCGTCCTCCAGGGCGGCCAGTATCTGTCCAAAAGGAGGCAGCGCCGACGCGGGCCCCCGGCCCCTGCGCTGCCCCTGACGCTCCACGAAGTGGCGCACCTTGCCGAAAAGGCCGCGGGTGGTTTTCAACGGCGCCAGCTCGCCGTCCGGGAACAGGAACAGGGGGTACAGGGGCACCGGACGCTGGTCGCTGGTCACCGTGGCGCAGGGCAGGTCGCGCACGTACTCCAGCCAGCGGGCGATCTGGGCGGCGTTGGCCACCGTGGCCGAGAGCAAGAGCAGCCGCACCCGCACCGGCAGGTAGATGATCACCTCCTCCCAGACCACCCCCCGGTCCGGGTCGCCCAGAAAGTGGGCCTCGTCCAACACCACCAGGCCGGCGTCCAGGTCCTGGCCCCGGTACATGGCGTCGTAGAGCTGGTTGCGCAGTATCTCGGTGGTGCCCACGATCAGCGGGGCGCCCAGGTTCTCCTTGCGGTCGCCGGTGAGGATGCCCACCGAGGCCTTGCCAAAGAGCTCGCCGAACTCGGCGTACTTGGAGTTGGACAGGGCCTTCAAGGGGCTGGCGTACCAGGCCCGCTGGCCCTGGGACAAGGCCATCTGGATGGCCTGTTCGGCGATCCAGGTCTTGCCGCTGCCGGTGGGCGCGCTGACCACCACGTCCCTGGTGGACAAGAGCTCCACCGCCTCGCTCTGAAAGGGGTCCGGCACAAAGGGAGCGTCCTGCGGCACCCCTACGTTGGCCAACACCGGCTTGAGGCGGGCGTTCACCCGGGGTTGAAAGGGGATCCCTTTGGGCTGGGCCGTGCGGCGGGGCTTACCGTTCCGGCGGTTGCCTCTTTGGGCGGGACGACGTTTCAAAAGGTCCTCCGGCTGGGCAGCATGCTACAACAGCCCCGGCCGGGAACGCAACGCGCAGAAATTAAGAATCAAGGCGGGTCCTGATAGCCGCTGAGAGCGTCCAGGTCTTGCCTGAGGCGGTCCAGGGCCCTTTGCAGCTCCAAGCGGGCCTGTTCCCGCTGCGCGGGGCTCATCTCCCGCGGGTAGCTGAGCTCGGGTCCGGCGCTGATCAACACCCGGGAAAAGGGCTTGGGGATCATGGTGCGGTCCCAGGTCCGCCGCAGCACCCACACCCGCTTGGCCGACCACATCAGGGGTATCAGGGGCAGGCCGGTCATCATGGCCAGGGTGATCATGCCCGCCTTGGCCTCATAGCGCGGGCCTTGGGGGCCGTCGGCCACGGTGGCGGCGTAGCGCCCGGGGTTGGCCAGCAGATAGGCGGCCATCTCCTTGAGCGCGGCGGGGCCGCCGCGGCCGGAGGAGCCGCGCACCGGCACCCCGCCCATGGCTTGCAGGTAGCGGGCCAGGTATTCGCCGTCCCGGGAGCGGCTGATCATGATGGCTGGCTTTTGGGGGGCGAAGAAATACAAGAAAAATATGGCCCCCCGGTGCCAGGTGACGCCGATGGCGCCGCGGCCGGCCCGGAAGTACTTTTCCACCAGGTCTTCCCGCAGAATCTTCACCCGGCAGGTGTAAAACAGGGCGCGCAGCAGCCAGGCGGCCAAGCGGGCCACCAGCCAGTATTTAAGGCGATCCCAGCGGTTGAAAACCGGTCGGTCCGTCATGCCCGTCTCCGCATATGCCTGGCCCGGAGCCACGCTCCGGGCTTTCTATGCTTACCACGCTTAGCCGACCCAAGCCAACCATGGCAGGGGTTGAGATTCGGCCGGGGAGGTAAAGGCAAGCCATCCCTGGCAGCAGAGCCGCTGCTTGTTATAGGGCCGAAAATATAAGAGGCGCAACTAAGGCACGTCGTTGGTTGCCGGCTGATTTGCAGGACGCGCAAAGGGCTGGCGTTGTTAAAACGGAGGTTGCTAAAAGAGTCTTTATGAATAAAAAGATTGGTAACAATAGTGCGGACATACAATGAGCCAAAGACAGAGGCCGGCGGTTGGATGTTCTTTGCTCCCATAGTTGGGTCGCAAATCCATCCAATTTTAATATTAAGGCCGATGAATGATTGGCTGGCGGCGACATCTTCGGATGTGCCTGAACTCAGCAGCTATCTGCCAAAGGCCTGCTTGCCGCCCCGGGGGCCGAGGGCCGGGCGCAAGGGACTCAGCCGCGCAGCCACCAGGCGGCCAACCCGGCCAGCAGCACGGCGATGAGCGTGGACAACTGCGCCAGGTGCAGCCCGAACTCCAGGTCCGAGTCCATGGGGTCGCGGCCGGCCGCATTCAGCCAAGGCTTTTCCACCAGCTCGCCATCGTAGTAGTTGGGTCCGCCCAGGCGAAGCCCCAGGGCCCCGGCCGCGGCGGCCTCGGGCCAGCCGGCGTTAGGGCTCTGGTGTGCGGCGTGGTCCTTGCAGAGCACCCGCCAGGCCAGGCCGGCGTTCAGGCCCAGCAGAGGGCAGGCCGCCACCATGATCAAGGCGGTGAGGCGGGCCGGCGCCCAGCCGGCCACGTCGTCCAGGCGGGCCGGCACCAACCCCAGCTCCCGGTACTGCTCGTTGTTATAGCCCACCATGGAATCCAGGGTGTTGATGGCCTTGTAGGCCACGGCCAAGGCCGGGCCGCCCAGGGCCAGGTAGAAAAGGGGCGCCACCACCCCGTCGTTCAGGTTTTCGGCCAGGGTCTCCAGGAGGGCCCGCCGCAGGCCGGCCCGGTCCAGTTCCTGGGTGTCGCGGCCCACCAGCATGGCCAGACGCCGGCGGGCCAGGTCCAGCTCTCCGCGTTGCAGGGGCCGGGCCACCTCCCGGGCCTCGCGCCAGAGCTGGCCGGCGGCCAGGCACTGAAAACTCAGCAGCAGGCCCAGCAGCCAGCCCAGGGGGGCGGCCAGGGACTGGGCCAGGGCCAGCAAGAGCCAGGCGGCCAGGCCAAAGCCGCCCGCCACCGCCAGCACCAGCAGCAAGCCAGCCAGGCGCAGCTCCTGGGGCGAGTGCAGGGCCGCCCGCAGGCGAGGCTCCAGCCAGGAGCAAAGCCGGCCCATAAGGCGCACCGAGTGGGGCCAATGGGGCGGGTCGCCGATCAGCGCGTCCAACAGGGCGGCCAGGGCCAGTTGCAAGGCGGCGATCACCGGCGGCGGTCCGGCCGGAGGCTGTGCACACAGTTCCTGGCGGCGACGCGTCTAGTGTGCTGGTGGATGCTGGGCAGCATGCTTTGCCTGATCCTAACGGCTGAAAAACATCGTTGCGCGACGCGCCTAGTCTAGGATACGGGAAACGAGGTTGCAACCGCTACCTCGTCTAATAATCTTAGGGCCTAGACTAGTTGAGGGGTTTCTGCCTGATTAGTTTGAGTAGGATAGCATACAGGTTTTGCCCTCGGTAATTGAACCTGAATTCAGACTCCTTG
>QZKP01000072.1 GCA_003605055.1 Desulfarculus sp. | reverse complement strand
GCCGGAGCTGGCCAAGCAGCTCACCGCCTATTGCCATCAGCACGGCCTCATGATCCTGGACTGCGGCACCCTGGGCAACAACCTGCGCACCCTGATGCCCCTGGTCATCAGCGATGAGCAACTGGCGTGGGGCCTGGGCATCCTGGCCGCCGCTTTGGACCAGGCCTGTAAGTAGGAACCCTGGAGGCTGGGCCTGCGCCGGGGATGGTTAACCGGCCTGGGCCGGCCGCCCGGGCCAGGAGGCCAAGGTGCATAGCCTGCGCTGCGGAGCCCAGTTCCCCTGGTGGAGAGACTCCGGCGCCCCGGCCCGCCGTGGCTGCCCGGACGAGGCCGATGTCATTTTTGAACTGAGCAAAATGCCCGCAGGTCGATAGACCCCCTTGGCGGTGTGATCGCGCGTGAAATAAGTCTAAGCCTTGGTTATGAAACAACTCGGTAGGCGGGAATGTAGGATTTGCGTGGGGGAAGGTGAAAACGGGAAGACGTCCCGCTGAATTTGGACCCGCCACCGCAACACAAAAACCATCGTATGTAGGCTTCCACCGGATTCATGGTACCTGGGAGATTAGCACGAAAGGAGGGCCGCCCCCAAGGCGTGGTTTGGCCAGGCGTGGTGGGCGTCGGCTATCCTGGATGGAATGAATACCCACCAGAAGATCATCAACGCCATGGCCCGCCAGCCATCCGGCCTGGGGAAGCTTTTGCTTGGCTCAAGGCCGGGCGGCGCACAGCCCCATCAACTGCTCGTATTGCTGCTGGGTGAGGCTGATGCCGTTTTGTTGCGCCTGCTCCCTCAGCTTCAGCCGCCGGTCGCCGGGCAGGCGGGCGCCCTCCTGATCCAGGATGGCCGCCAGCAGGGTCTCCAGGCGCTCGGCGAAGCGGCCGCCGGACAGGGGGTCCGGAGCCAAGGCTATGAGCAACTGCCCCACTCCGGGAGGATCGCCCTCGGGGGTGAAAAAGGAGCTGGCCTCAAAGCCGAAGCGGGCCCCGGTCAGGGCTGCGGCCAGAATTTCCACCATCAGCACCAGGGCCGCGCCCTTGGCCTCGCCCATGGGCAGCATGGTGCCGGCCAGAGCCGCCCGGGGATCGGTGGTGGGCCTGCCCTCCGGGTCCAGGGCCCAGCCCTCGGGGATGGCCCGGTTTTCCTGGCTGGCGAACATGATCTTGCCCCGGGCCACCTTGCTCAGGGAAAGGTCGATGATTAGAGGAGGCTTGTCCTGGCGCGGGGCGGCGAAGGCGATGGGGTTGGTGCCGAACACGCCCCGGCGGCCGCCCCAAGGGGCGATGGCCTTGGGCGTGTTGGCCAGCAAGAGCCCCAACAGCCCCCGGCGGGCCAGGGCCTCCACGTGATAGCCGGCCAGGCCGCAGTGGTGCGAGTTATACACCGCCGCCGTGGCGATGCCGGTGCGGGGAGCCAGAGCGGCCTGTGTTTCCACCGCCAGGGCCATGGCCGGATAGGCAAAGCCGTGGCGGGCGTCCACCCGCAGGGCCGCCTCGGCCACCTGGGACGCCTGGGGACGGGCGAAGCCGTCCACCTTGCCGCTGGCCGCCTGGCCGCAATAGGAAGGCAGGCGCGATAGCCCGTGTCCCTTCTGGCCGTCGGCCTCGGCGGCCACCAGGGCCTCGGCCACCAGAGCGGCGTTGTCCGGATCGGTGCGGTGATTGGTCAGGGCCTCCATTGCCATTTGACGGGCCTCGCGCAGGGTCAGCGTCTTGTCGCTCATTTTGCGTCCTCCAGCACCCGGCGCACGTTTTCCCTGGTGACCTTGCTCACCCGCTGGTTGGACTCCACGCTCACCCCGGCGATGAGGGAAGTCCGCACCAGGTTATCCAGGCCGGCGAAACGCTGGCCGCTCTCGCGGCTCAGGAGTTCCTGTTCGTATACGTCCAGGGCGGCCCCGCCCAGCGCCCCGGAGCGCAGCGCCGCCGCCAGGGCATCCTCGTCCACCACCCCGCCCCGGGGCGGCGGTGAGCAACTAACTGGGCGTTGACTCGGGTGCGGTTGCGCACACCAGGGCGCGGGTGTCGGCCAGCAAGGCGGCCAACTCCCCGGCACGGTCCACCAAGTTGGGGTCGTACACCACCTCATAATCGGCGGCGGCTGCGTCCACGGCGGCCTGATCCATAAATTCACTGATCACGATATCGGACATTTGCTTCGCTCTTTGAGGTAACGCACGGCTTGCGAACGCGTCTCCACGCCTGGAGCGCCCGGCCGGTTGCTTATCCCTTGTCAACTATGTTCCTGGGCTGGAAGTATTTTTCCGCTCAGGCCCGGGGGCCGGCAGGACCCGCTGGCCCCAACCCAAAAGTTAAGTTCGCGCCTTTAGTCTCATGGTGGTTTACTTGAGCAATATAAGTGCCAAGCAAAATTCCGAAAATAATTATATAAAAATTAGCTAGTTACAATTGTAACCTCTATTTGGCCATCTTTTTTGTGCCCAATATTGGTCAAGGAGACTAATATTAGGCAAATAAACAATATTTTTGGCCAGATACAGTGCAAAGAAGAAACGCAAGCATTTATTGTATCGGCGGATAAATCCGTCAACCCGCCTTTTGGCGTTTTAACAAGTTGAGATATGTATATTTAGATGGCTAATCCGCGGCGCCCAATATTGGTCGGGCGTATCACTTCATGTCAGGACGCCATCCCGTGTAACTGCTTTTGTTGGCAATCAACAATGCCGCCGCAGCCAAGGCCGGCCGTATTCAGCCAGCCCTTTCCTCATTCCTATCCGGCATGAGTACCGGTTGCCATTTCAGAAGCCGGCGGGGACGGCGAGCTGAGGGGAAGACCGGGTTCGGGCAGAATCTGTGTCGGGCTTGTTCCGGGTTACGGTTCACTGTGCCCTAGGCAACGTGGATATGGCCCTAGTCGAGAGCCGCAGCGAATAGCAAGTCAGGTTATTTCAACATGCTGCCATTTCAGAAGCGCATTCGGTCGAGAGGCAAAAGTATCACACAGATTCTCACGCAGGCGGAGTGAAATGGAGCCGGCGCTCGGATTTGAACCGAGGACCTGCTGATTACGAATCAGCTGCTCTACCCCTGAGCTACGCCGGCTATTTCCCTATTAGGTAAAGGCCCGGGCCCTGCCAGGCGCCGGGCCCTATTCATTATTGGTCCGGGGCTGTGAGCCTCTCGCCCCCTACGTCCCCATGGTCCAGGAGTGCAGGTACTTATCCTGCTCCGGGGTCAGGGTGTCGATCCCCACGCCCAAGGCCGCCAGCTTCAGACGGGCCACCTCGGCGTCGATCTCGGCCGGCACGGTGTACACCCGCTTTTCCAGCTCCGCGGCGTGGGCCTTCATGTAGGCCGCGCACAGGGCCTGGTTGGCGAAGCTCATGTCCATCACGCTGCTGGGGTGGCCCTCGGCCGCGGCCAGGTTGATCAGCCGGCCCTCGCCCAGGACGTACACGTGGCGGCCGTTGTTCAGGGTGTGCTCCTGCACGAATGCCCGGATGGCGCGGCTGGCCTTGGTCACCTCGCCCAGGCCCTCCAGGTCCAGCTCCACGTTGAAGTGGCCGCTGTTGGCCACGATGGCCCCGTCCTTCATGGCCAGGAAGTGCTCCTGGCGGATCACGGCGATGTCGCCGGTGACGGTGCAGAAGAAGTCGCCGACGGGCGCGGCCTGGGCGATGGTCATCACCTGGTAGCCGTCCATGACCGCCTCCAGGGCGCGCAGGGGGTCCACCTCGGTGACGATCACCTTGGCCCCCAGGCCGCTGGCGCGCATGGCCACCCCGCGGCCGCACCAGCCGTAGCCGCAGATCACGAAGTTGCTGCCGGCGATGAGGCGGTTGGTGGCCCGGATGATGCCGTCAATGGTGCTCTGGCCGGTGCCGTAGCGGTTGTCGAACAGGTGCTTGGTCATGGCGTCGTTGACCGCCACGATGGGATAGGCCAGCACGCCCTCGTCGGCCATGGCCCGCAGCCGGATCACGCCGGTGGTGGTCTCCTCGGTGCCGCCGATGATGCCGGTGAGCAGCTCGCGGCGCTCGGAGTGGATCTGGCTGACCAGGTCCGCGCCGTCGTCCATGGTGATGTTGGGCCCGGCGTCCAGGACCGCGTTGAGGTGGTCGTAGTAGGTCTTGGTGTCCTCGCCCTTGATGGCGAACACGCTCACGCCAAAGTGCTCCACCAGGGAGGCGGCCACGTCGTCCTGAGTGGACAGGGGGTTGCTGGCGCAGACCACCACCCGGGCCCCGCCGGCGGCCAGCGCCTCGGCCAGGTTGGCGGTCTCGGTGGTCACGTGCAAACAGGCGCCCAGGGTCACGCCGGCCAGCGGCTTTTCCTGGGCGAAGCGCTCCTTGATCTGCCTGAGCACCGGCATGGAGCGGCCGGCCCACTCGATGCGCAGACGGCCCTGCTCGGCCAGGCCGCGGTCCTTGATATCAAATTTCATCAGCGGCTCCGCTTCAGCACTGCTTGGGCTTGAGGTTGAAGAATTCCTGGATCTTTTCCACCCGGTCGGTGAGCTCCCAGGTGAAGCCCTCCTCCTCGCGGCCGAAGTGGCCGTAAGCGGCGGTCTTCTTGTATAGGGGCCGCTTGAGGTCCAATTGGGTGATCATGCGCGACGGCCGGAAGTCGAACAGCTTGGCCAGGCCCTGGGCGAGCTTGCTGTCGGCCAGCTTGCCGGTGCCGTAGGTGTTCACCAGGATGGAGACCGGCTCGGGCACGCCGATGGCGTAGGCCACCTGCACCTCGCACTTGTCGGCCAGGCCGGCGGCCACCAGGTTCTTGGCCGCGTAGCGGGCGTAGTAGGAGCCGGAGCGGTCCACCTTGGAGGGGTCCTTGCCGCTGAAGCAGCCGCCGCCGTGGGAGCCCTGGCCGCCGTAGGTGTCCACGATGATCTTGCGGCCGGTGAGCCCGCAGTCGCCGTGCGGCCCGCCCACCACGAAGCGGCCGGTGGTGTTGATGAACAGCTTGGTGTCGCCGTCGAACATCTCCTCGGGCAGCACCTTCTTGATCACCTCGGCGATGATGGCGTCCTTGAGCGTCTGGTATTTCACGTCCGGGCTGTGCTGGGCGGCGATGACCACCGCCTCCACCCGCTTGGGCCTGCCGTCCTCGTATTGGATGGTGACCTGGGTCTTGCCGTCGGGGCGCAGGAAGCCCAGGGAGCCGTTCTTGCGCACCTTGGCCAGGCGCCGGGCCAGCAGGTGGGCGTAGTGGATGGGCGCGGGCATCAGCTCCGGGGTCTCGGTGCAGGCATAGCCGAACATGATGCCCTGGTCGCCGGCCCCCTGCTCGCCGAACAGGCTGGTATCGGCGTTCACCCCCTGGGCGATGTCCGGCGACTGCTTGTCAATGCTGCTGATGACCGCGCAGGTCTCCCAGTCGAAGCCCATGGAGCTGTTGGTGTAGCCGATGCCCTTGATGGTGTTGCGCACGATCTCCGGGATGTCCACCCAGGTGGCGGTGGTGATCTCGCCGGCCACGATGGCCATGCCGGTGGTGACCAGGGTTTCGCAGGCCACCCGGCTCTCGGGATCGTCCTTGATCATGGCGTCCAGGATGGCGTCGCTGATCTGGTCCGCCACCTTGTCCGGGTGGCCCTCGGTCACCGATTCGCTGGTGAACAGGTAGTTGGCACCCATCCCTAAAGCCTCCTTATGAGCTTGATTTTCAAAGAAATGAATTAAACCATCAGGTCCCAACTGTGTCAAGGCGGCCAGCCGCGGCCATGGCCCACGCGCCGGCCCCTGGAAAACCTCCGTGCCTCCTCAGTTCAACGCATCGTTGTCAATAAGCCTGGTCTTGCCCATCCACACGGCCATGACCATGCGCGCCGGCCGGTCCAGGCGGGTCAGGCGGGTCAGCTCCTGGGCGTCCACCACCTCCAGATAGTCCAGCCGGGCGCCGGGGGTGGCCTCGATCACGGCCAGGGCCGCGGCCCGCAGCGCCGCGGCCCCGCGCTCGCCGGCCCGGACCCGCTCCTGGGCCCGGTCCAGGGCCCGGCGCAGGCACAGGGCGTGCTTTCGCTCCTCAGGGCTCAGGTGCACGTTGCGGCTGCTCAGGGCTAGGCCGTCGGGCTCGCGCACCGTGGGCCGGCCGATCACCTCCACGCCCAGGTCCAGGTCCTGGGCCATGCGCTGTATCACCCTGAGCTGCTGATAGTCCTTTTCCCCGAACACGGCCAGGTGCGGGCCCACCGCGTTGAACAGCTTGAGCACCACGGTGGTGACGCCGTCGAAGTGGCCGGGCCGGAAGGCGCCCTCCAGCTCCTGGGTCAGCCCCTCCACCCGCACCTTGCTCTGGAAGCCCTGGGGGTACATGGCCGCGGCCGTGGGCGCGTAGATCGCGTCCACGCCGTGGGCCGCGCAGAGGGCGTGGTCCGCCTCCCAGGTGACCGGGTAGTGCTCCAGGTCCTCGGCCCGGTCGAACTGCAAGGGGTTGACGAAGATGCTCACCACCAGCAGGCCGCAGAGGGGCCGGGCAAAGTCCACCAGGGAAAGGTGGCCGGCGTGCAGGGCGCCCATGGTGGGCACCAGGCCGACGCGCTGGCCCTTCGCCCGGGCCGCCTGGCTGGCGGCGGCCATCTCTTGGGGCGTGCGGATCACCCGCGGCTCAGGCATAGGCACCATCCTTCATTGACATGAGGGCCTGGATATTCTCCAGCGGTACCTCGCGGGGGAAGTCGCAGCCCACGCTGAGCATGAAGCCGGGGCCGTCCCCCCAGGCCTGCACGCAGGCCTGGGCCTCGCGGCGCACCTCCTCCGGGCCGCCGGAGAGGAAGACCCCAGTGGGCGAGAGGTTGCCCACCACGCACACCCGGCCGCCCAGCACCCGCCGGGCCAGGCCCAGCTCCACCTTGGCCTCCAGGCTGAAGCCGTCCGGGCCCAGGGCCAGGATATCCTCCAGCACCCGGCTGGCGTCCCCGCAGATGTGGATCATGCTGCGCTTGCCCAGGGCCCGGGCGCGGCCCACCAGCTCGGCCAGGTAGGGCGCCGCGAACTCGCGGAAGGACTCGGGCGAGATCAGGTCTCCCGAGGCGGCCGGGTCCGAGAGGTTCAGGCCCGGAATGTCCGGGTGGGCCAGGATGCGGCGGTTCAGCTCCCAGATCAGCTCGGTGCTGAAGGCCAGCAGCCCGTGCAGGGCCTGGGGCTCCTCCACCATGGCCATCAGCACGGCCTCCAGGCCCAGGATGCGGCCGGCGGTGGTCAGGGGGCCCCAGCCCGTGGGCAGGATCAGGGTCTCTTGGCCAATGGCGTCGGCCACCAGGTGGTGGGAGAGGATGATATTCCGCAGCACCGGGTGGGCCAGGGCCGCCTCCAGGTCCAGGGAGCCCAGCTCGCCGAGGTCGCTGATCGCCGCGCCCAGCAGAGCCGGGGAGTCCGAGCCCTGGTCTTGGATGGGCGCGCCCAGGCAGTGCACTGGGTAGTTGAGCAGGCCGGCGCCGGTCCAGAGCATGTCGTGGCCGAGGTCCCGGAAGGCCCGGACGAACACCTCGGCCAGGGCGGCCGGGTCGTTCTTGAGGGCCGCGAAGCTCTGGCCGGCGTGGTGCACGTACCAGGAGCCGCCGGCCACCAGGGTCACCGGCAGGCGGGGCGGCCGGCGGCCCTCCAAGGCCATGAGGGCAATCTGCTTGTTGGTCATGGGGCTCCTGCCTACTTGAACGGCTCCAGCACCAGCTCCTGGCCGTGCTTGGGCTCCACCTTCTGGCTGGCCTCCACCCGCAGAAGCTCGATGTTCTCCACCCGGGTGTACCACTGGGGCGGCAGCTCCTCCAGGTAGGTGCCCTCCTTGGTGACCCGCCGGAGGTAGCGGGGCCCGTAGAGCCGCTCCTGCCAGGAGCGCTGGATGCCGGCCACCAGCTTAAAGCGCAGCTCCTGGGGGCCGGGCGTGGTCAGGAAAACCCGCCGCAGCTTGAGGCGGTAGCCGGCCAGGTCTTCGGGTTGGCCCGGGGCCAGGGGCAGGGGCCGCCAGGAGCCGTCGGGCTGGCGCTGCTCGGCCTCCACTTCCCAGAAGGGGCCCATGAAGCTGTCCCAGCGCGTCCAGGAGCCGGGAAAGGGCCCCCAACTGTCTTGCAGGGCCTGGCCCACCTGCTGGCCGCTGAGGGTTTGGTTGATCACCAGCACCACCCGGACCGGGTTGGGCCCGGGGTCTATGGGCGGCGGCCCGCAGCCGCCGGCCAGGGCGGCCAGCGCGGCCAGGCACAGCGCCGTCCAGAGAAGGGCCCGGTTGCTCATGGCGCCAACACCTCGCGCATGCAGGCGGCCACGTACTCTATCTCCGCGGGCCGCAGGCCGGCGAAGAAGGGCAGGCTCATCAGACCGGCGAAGGCCTGCTCCGCGGCCGGGAAGTCGCCAGGCCGGTAGCCCCGGGCCGCGTAAAAGGGGTGCAGGTGCAGGGGCTGCCAGTGCACCAGGCTGGCGACGCCCCGCTGGGCCAGCTCGGTCAGGCACTGGTCGCGGCCCACCTTGGCCAGGGGCCCCAGGCGCACCGGGTACAGGCACCAGGAGTGGCCGGCCATCTGCCCCGGCCCGCCCGCGGCGGCCGTGGCCAGGGCGTCGTTGGGCAGGCCCAGGCCGGGGATGCCGGCCAACTGCCCGGAGTAGGCCGCGGCCGCCTCCCGGCGGCGCTGCCAGAGCGCGTCGGCCCGGGCCACCTGGGGCAGGGCCAGGGCCGCGTTGATATCGGCCAGGTTGTACTTGTAGCCCAGCTCCAGGATGTCCACCCGCCAGGAGGCCCCGCGCTCGAAGCGGCGATAGGCGCTCTTATCCAGGCCGTGCAGCCGCAGCACCAAGAGGCGCTCGGCGCGCTTGGCGTCGTCGGTGAGCACCATGCCGCCCTCGCCGGTGGTGACGTTCTTGGTGGCGTAGAAGGACAGGGCCGCCGCGCCGCTGAGATCGCCCACGCCGATCCTGCGGCCGCCGGCGCCCAGGCGATAGGCCCCGAAGGTGTGGGCCGCGTCCTCCACCACCTGCAGGTTGTGCTCGGCGGCCAGCGCGGCCACCCGCTCCATGTCCACCATCAGGCCCGCGTAGTGCACCGGCAGGATGGCGGCGATGAGCGGCAGTTTCTGCCCTCGCCGAGCCAGGGGGTGGTTGGAGGGGTCGGCCAGCAGCCGGGCCGCATAGTCCAGGTCCAGGTTCAGCGTCACCGGGTCCACCTCGCAGAGGATGGGCACCGCGCCGATGTAGATCACCGCCTCGGCCGTGGCCGCAAAGGTGTGGGTGGGCACCAGCACCCCCTGGCCGGGCTGCACCCCGCTGGTGAGCAGGGCCAGGTGCAGGGCCGCGGTGCCGTTGTTCACGGCCACGCCGTGCGCCCGGCCCAGGTAGGCCGCCGCCGCCCGCTCCAGCTCCTGGCAGGCGCGGCCGCTGGTCAGCCAGCCCGAGTCAATGACCTTGAGCACCTCGTCCTTTTCGGCCTGTCCCAGCTCGGCCCGGAAAAAGGGCACCTCCATCTTGGCCGCCATGTCACGCGCTCCCGCTGGCCGGGCCTCCGGGGCCCAGCGCCGCCGCCGCCACGGCGAATTCTGCGATGGATAAGGTCTCGGCCCGGCGCATGGGGTCTATGCCCACGCTCTCCAGGGCCGCGGCCACCTCGGGCCGCTCCCGCCCCAGGCCGCTGGCCAGGCTGTTGGCCAGGGTCTTGCGCCGCTGGCCAAAGGCCGCCTTGACCACCCGGCTGAACCAGGCCTCGGCCGCGGGCCCGGCGAACTCCACCAGGGGCCGCGGCCGCGGGGTCAGGTGCACCACCCGGCTGGACACCGCCGGCCGGGGGAAGAACTGCTCCGGCCCCACCTCCAGGCCGGGCCGCACGGTGAACCAGGTCTGCATCAACACGGTCAGGCGGCCATAGTCCTTGCCCCCCGGCCCGGCCCCCAGGCGCTGGGCCAGCTCCCGTTGCAGCATCAGGGTGGCGCCCTTGATCTGGGCCCGGTTCTGGACCAGGCAGAACAACAGCGGGCTGGAGATGGCGTAGGGCAGGTTGCCCACCACCACCAGCGGCCCGCCGGCCTCCGCGGCCAGGGCCGGCCAGTCCAGGTGCAGGGCGTCGGCCAAGATGGCGCGTACCCGTTCGCCCTGACCCTCGGCCAGCACCTGCAACAGGGCCTGGTGCAGGCCCCGGTCCACCTCCACGGCCAGCACCCGCCGGGCCCGGGCGGCCAGGAGCAGCGTCAGGGCCCCCAGGCCGGCGCCGATCTCCACCACCGTGTCCCCGGGCCCCACCCCCGCGCTGTCCACGATAGCCTGGGCCGTGCCCGGCTGGGTGAGGAAGTTCTGGCCGCGCTTCTTGCCGGCCCGCAGGCCGTAGGCGCCCAGCAGGGTGCGCGGGTGGATCACGGCCGCGCCTCCCCGGGCAGGGCCCCGCCCCGGGGCAGGCGGCTGACCGCGTCGGCGGTGAGCGCCAGGCGGCGGCCGCCGCGCAGGTGCTGGCAGCCGGCGGCGGCGATCATGGCCGCGTTGTCCGTGCACAGCTCCAGGGGCGGCAGGGTCACCCCCAGGCCGGCCGCGGCCGCCTCCTGGGCCAGGTACTGGCGCAGGCGGCGGTTGGCCGCCACCCCCCCGGCCAGGGCCAGGTGGCCCACCCCCTGAGCGGCCGCCGCGGCCAGGGTCTTCTTGACCAGCACCTCCACCACCGCCTCCTGGAAGCCGGCGCAGAGGTCCTCGATGCGGTAGTCCTGGCCCCGGTGCTGCTCGCGGAAGCGCACCACCGCGCTCTTGAGGCCGGCGAAGGAGAAGTCCAGGGTGCCGTCGTGCAGGCGGGGCCGGGGCAGGCGGATGGCCTGCGGGTCGCCGGCCGCGGCCAGGCGGTCTATGACCACCCCGCCGGGGTAGCCCAGGCCGTAGAGCTTGGCCACCTTGTCAAAGGCCTCGCCGGCCGCGTCGTCCACGGTCAGGCCCAGCTCGCTCTGGCGGCCGGGGCCCTCCACCAGGAAGATGCTGGTGTGCCCGCCGCTGACCAGAAGAGCCAGGAAGGGGTAGGGCGGGGGCTCATCGCCCAGGGACAGGGCGGCCAGGTGGCCCTCCAGATGGCTGACCCCCACCGCGGGCAGCCCGCGGCACCAGGCCAGGGCCTTGGCGAAGTTCAGGCCGATCAAAAGCGCCCCGATCAGTCCCGGCCCCTGGGTCACGGCCACGCCGCTGATGTCGTCCAGGCCCACGCCGGCCTCGCCCAGCGCCGCCCGGGTCACCGGGGCCACGGCCTCCAGGTGCCGGCGGCTGGCCAGCTCGGGCACCACCCCGCCGAAAGGGGCGTGGTCCTTGACCTGGCTGGCCACCACCGAGCTGAGCACCCGCCGGCCCGCGGCCACCACCGCGGCCGCGGTCTCGTCGCAGGAGCTCTCCAGGCCCAGGACCAGGCGGCCTGGGTCGCCCTTATTGGTTGCGCTGGCCACTGATGAAAGCCACCGCCTCGTCCACGTCCTCGGGGCTGCCGATGATCAGGGGCACCCGCTGGTGCAGCTCCGTGGGCTCCACCTCCAGCACCCGGCAGTCGCCGGTGCTGGCCTTGCCGCCGGCCTGCTCGCAGAGCATGCTCATGGGGTTGCACTCGTATAAGAGGCGCAACTTGCCGTAGGGCTTCTTGGGGTCCTTGCGGTCGGCCGGGTAGAGGAACACGCCGCCGTAGAGCAGGGTGCGGTGGAAGTCGGCCACCAGGGAGCCGATGTAGCGCAGGGAGTACACCGGCCGCTCCGGGCCGGGCTGGCGCAAATAGCGCAGGTAGTTCTTGAGGTTCTCGTCCCAGTAGTGCCAGTAGCCCATGTTGGCCGAGACGATCTTGCCCCGGGCCGGGATACTGATCTCCGGATGGCTGAGCAGGAACTCGCCCACCGACGGGTCCAGGGTGAAGCCGCTGACGCCGTTGCCGGTGCTGTAGACCATCATGGTGGAGGAGCCGTAGAGCACGTATCCCGCGGCCACCTGCCGGGTGCCCGGCTGCAGCATGTCGCTCATGTCGCACTCCGGCCCGCTGGAGCGCTTGCGCAGGATGGAGAAGATGGTGCCGATGGAGACGTTGGCGTCTATGTTGGAGCTGCCGTCCAGGGGGTCGAACATCACCACGTACTCCCCGGTCTCCACGCCCCGGGGCGGCTCGATGGGGTCGGCGTCCTCCTCGCTGCCCAGGATGGCCACGTGGCCGCTGCGGTACAGGCGGTCCACCATCAGGCCGTGGGCGAACTCGTCCAGCTTCTTGACCGTCTCGCCCTGCACGTTGCGCCGTCCGGTGCTGCCCAGGATGTCCACCAGGCCGGCCTTGTTGACCTCGCTGGAGATGATCTTGGCGGCCATGATGATCTCGCTGAGCAGGCGGGTGAAGGCGCCGGTGGCCCCGGCGTGGCGGTCCTGCTGGCTGAGTATGTGATTGGTGACCGTGATTCCGAGCTGGTCGGTCATGGTCCTCCTCCTTATTAGCTGCCAGACATGCTTATAGCAACATATTGCCAGGCAAAGGCTCGCCGGGCAAGGGCGGGCAGGAGCCGCCGGATACTGGCGAGCCGGGGCCGCCGGAGGTCGGGGGCCTAGCCGGCGCTGTCCTTGAACAGCTTGTAGCGGATGGAGTCGCCCAGGGCCTGCCAGGAGGCCTCCAGCACGTCGAAGCTCACCCCCACGGTTCCCCAGCGGTTGACCCCGTCCCCGGACTCCACCAGCACCCGCACCCGGGCCTCGGTACCATCGCTGCCGGCCAGCACCCGCACCTTGTAGTCCACCAGGCGCATCTCGGCCAGGCGGGGGTAGAAGCGCTCCAGGGCCTTCCTGATGGCCCGGTCCAGGGCGTTGACCGGTCCGTGGCCCAGGGCCGCGGTGTGCTCCTCTTGGCCCTCCACGCGCACCCGCACCGTGGCCTCGGCCTGGGGGTCGCTGCGCTCGGCGGCTTTGTAGTCGGCCACGCGGAAGCCCAGCAGGTCAAAGAACTGGGCCGGCCGCCCGCCCAGGCGGCGGTTGACCAACAGCTCCAGGGAGGCCTCGGCCGCTTCATAGAGGTAGCCTTCGTTCTCCCGCTGCTTCAGTTCGCCCAACAGCTCGGCCAGCTGGGGGTCGTCGCCGTCCAGGTCGAAGCCCCACTGGCCCAGCTTGTTCAGCAGCGCCGCCTTGCCCGCCAGGTCCGAGACCAGGTAGCGCCGGGCGTTGCCCACCGCCTCGGGCGGCACGTGCTCGTACAGGGCCGGGTCTTTTTCCACCCCGCTGATGTGCATCCCGCCCTTGTGGGAGAAGGCGCTGGTGCCCACGTAGGGCGCGAAGCGCTCCGGCGGCAGGTTGGCCTGCTCGCGCACGTAGCGGGCGGTCTCGCTAATGAGGGCCAGCCGCTCCGGCGGCAGGCAGGGGCGGCCCATCTTGAGTTGCAGGCCGGGGATGATGGCGGTCAGGTCCGCGTTGCCGCAGCGTTCGCCCATGCCGCCCATGGTGCCCTGCACCTGGCGGGCGCCGCCGGCCACCGCGGCCAGGGTGTTGGCCGTGGCCAGGCCGCCGTCGTTGTGGCAGTGGATGCCCACGGTCAGCCCCGGGAAGCGCGCCGCCACCAGGGACGTGCCCTCTTTGATTTGCTCGGGCAGGGAGCCGCCGTTGGTGTCGCACAGCACCAGGGCCGCGGCCCCGGCCTGGGCCGCGGCGGCCAGCACGGCCAGGGCGTAGTCCCGGTCGGCGGCCAGGCCGTCGAAGAAGTGCTCGGCGTCAAAGAACACCCGGCGGCCGGCCGCGGCCAGGAAGGCCACGCTGCCCCGGATGATGTCCAGGTTTTGCTCCAGGGTGATGCCCAACAGGGCGCGGACGTGGCGGTCCCAGGCCTTACCCACCAGAGCCGTAGTCTGGGCGCCGGCGGCCAGAAGGGCGGCCAGGTTGGCGTCGTTCTGGGGCCGGCGGTCCGGGTGGTGGGTGGAGCCGAAGGCCACCAGGCGAGCGGTGGCCAGGCTCAGCTCCGCGGCCAGGGCGAAGAACTCCTGGTCGCGAGGGCTGGCGCCGGGCCAGCCCCCCTCGATGTAGTGCAGACCCAGGCGGTCCAGGCGGCGGGCCACCTTGAGCTTGTCCTGGGCGCTGAGCACGAACCCCTCGGCCTGGGTGCCGTCGCGCAGGGTGGTGTCGTATATCTCCAGGACCGGTGGACGCTCGCCCACCGCCCTAGACCACGTCCTCGGCCACCGGCGGCTTCTCCTGGCCCAGGCCGAAGGCCTCGTGCAGCACGCGCACGGCCAGCTCGGTGTAGCGCTCGTCGATGACGCAGGAGATCTTGATCTCGGAGGTGTTAATGGTCTTGATGTTGATGTTCTCGCTGGCCAGGGCGGCGAACATCTTGGTGGCCACCCCGGCGTGGTTGCGCATGCCGATGCCGATGACGCTGACCTTGGCGATGCGGGTGTCGCCCAGCACCTCGGCCGCGCCGATCTCCTTGGCGGTTCGCTTCAGGATGCGCTTGGCCTGGTCGTAATCGGTCTTGGGCACGGTGAAGGTCAGATCGGTCTTGCCCTCGGCGCTGGTGTTCTGGATGATCACATCCACCACGATGCCCGCCGCGCTGATGGGCGTGAATATCTTGCTGGCGATGCCGGGGGTGTCGGGCACGCCCTTGATGGTCAGGCGCGCCTCGTTCTTGTTGTGGGCCACCCCGCTGATCATGAGCCTTTCCGTGATCTGGTCCTCGGGTACCACCATGGTGCCCTCCCGGTCGCTAAAGGTGGAACGGACGTGGATCTTGACCCCGAACTTGGTGGCGAACTCCACCGAGCGGATGTCGAGCACCTTGGCCCCCAGGGAGGCCATCTCCAGCATCTCCTCGTAGGAAACGGCCTCCAGCTTGCGTGCGTTGGGGACCAGGTTGGGGTCGGCCGTGAAGACCCCCTCCACGTCGGTGTATATCTCGCAGACGTCGGCCTTGAGGGCCGCGGCCAAGGCCACGGCCGTGGTGTCGCTGCCCCCGCGGCCCAGGGTGGTCACGTCGCCGCTGTCCCAGTCCAGGCCCTGGAAGCCGGCCACCACCACCACCTTGCCCCGGCGCAGGTACTCCTGGATGCGGGCGGTCTCCACGTCGGTTATGCGGGCCTTGCCGAACATGCGGTCGGTCAGGATGGCCGCCTGGAAGCCCAGCAGGGAGCCAGCCGGCAGGCCGATGTCCTTGGCCGCCATGCAAAACAGGGCCACCGACTGCTGCTCGCCAGTGGCCATCAACACGTCCATCTCCCGCGGGTCCGGCTTCCGGCTGATCTCCTTGGCCAGCTTGATCAGCCCGTCGGTGACCCCGCTCATGGCCGAGAGCACCACCACCATCTGGTGGCCCTCCTGGGACCGGGCCTTGACCTTGGCGGCCACGTTCTTGATGCGCTCCAGGGTGCCCACCGAGGTGCCGCCGTATTTCTGCACAATCAGCATCTGCCCACTTCCTTATACATTGCCTGCAGGGCCTCCAGCGTTTCCGCCGGCCCGCTGATCAGCGCCCGCCGGCTGTGCTCGCCGCTGACCGCCAGCCGCACCAGCACGGCCGAGGCCGGCCACAGGGCCGGGGCCCGCTCGGCCCACTCCACGGCCAGCACCCCGCCCGCGGCCTCCTCCACCAGCTCCAGCTCCGCGGCCTGGGCCGCCTCCAGGCGGTAGAGGTCGGCGTGGTACAGGGCCAGGCAGCCGGGGTAGACGTTGAGCAGGGTGAAGGTGGGGCTGACTATGTCGTAGGCCGCCTCCACCCCCAGCCCCTGGGCCAGGCCCCGGGCCACCACGGTCTTGCCCGCGCCCAGCTCGCCCACCAGCAGCACCACCGCCCCGGCCCGCAGGCGGCGGCCCAGGGCCGCGCCCAGGGCCAGAGTGGCCGCCTCATCGGCCAGGGCCAGCTCCAGGCAAGGGCGCTTGATCTCTTGCCGGCCTTTGTTCACGGGCGATTTATGCCTTTACCACGGGGCCTGGCGCCTGACAAGGGCTCAGGCCTCCTCCCCTTCGGCCTCGTCGTCGGGCTCGGTTTCCAGGGCCGCGAAGGCCGCGGGCAGGTAGTCCAAGAGCTCCTCGGCGGCCAGGCCGCGCTGGCCAAAGTCCTCCTCGGCCTGCTGGCCGGCCAGGCCGTGCACGAAGGTCCCGGCCAGGGCCGCGGCCAGGGCCCCGGCGCCCTGGGCCATGAGCCCGCCGATGAGCCCGGCCAGCACGTCGCCGCTGCCCCCGCTGGCCAGGAGCGTGTTGCCGGTGGGGTTAACCCAGGCCAACCCCTCGGGCTCGGCGATGATGCTCTGGGCGCCCTTGAGCACCACCACCGCCCCGCTGCCGGCGGCCAGGGCCCGGGCCGCGCCCAGGCGGTCGGCCTGCACCGCGGCCGCGTCGACGCCCAGCAGGCGGGCGGCCTCGCCGGGGTGGGGGGTGAGCACCGTGGTCTGGGCCTGGAAGCGCACCTGCCCCCACACCTCGGCCAGGGCGTAGAGCCCGTCGGCGTCCATGACCAGGGGCCGGCGGCAGGCGCGGGCCACGGCCCGGGCCATCTCCACGGTCTGCTCCTCGCGGCCCAGGCCAGGCCCCAGCACCAGGGCCGAGCGCTCGGCCAGCATCTCCAAGACGGTGTAGCCCGCCTCGGCGGCCAGGCCGCCGGCCGGGGTCTGGGCCAGGGGCGCGGCCATCACCGCCGTGAGCTTGGTCTGGGCCAGGGGCAGCAGCTCCGCGGGCAGGCCCAGGGTGACCAGGCCGGCCCCGGCGCGCAGGCCCCCCATGGCCGCCAGGCAGGCGGCGCCGGCCTTGCCCATGGAGCCGCCCACCACCAGCAAATGGCCGAAGCTGCCCTTGTGGCCTTCGGGCGGCCGCGGCGGCAAGAGCTCGGCCGCCAGGGAGGCCTCCAGCAGGCGGCAGGTGACGTCTAGCTCGGCGGTCACCGCCGGCGGAATGGAGATGTCCACCAGGTGGAGCTGGCCCACGTGGCCGGCCGGGTCTATCACCAAGCCCTGCTTGACCAGGCCGAAGGTGGCGGTCAGGTCCGCGTGCACCGCCGCCCCCAGGGGGGCGCCGGTGTCCGCGCAGAGGCCCGAGGGTATGTCCACGGCCAGCACCGGCGACGAGAGCTGGTTGAGCATCTCGATGGCCAGGCGAAAGTGGCCGCCCACCTCCTGGTTCAGGCCGGTGCCCAGCAGGGCGTCCAGGTACACGTCGTGGCCGGCGATCTCCGGGGCCAGGGCGGCCAGGACCTCTTCGTCCGGCGCCTCCACCACCTCCACCCCGCAGGCCCGGGCCACGGCCAGGTTGGCCGCCGCGTCGCCGCGGTAGGACTCCGCCGGGGCCAGCAGATAGGCGGTGCACTCCGCGCCCCGGTTGGCCAGGATGCGGGCCATGGCCAGGCCGTCGCCGCCGTTGTTGCCCCGGCCGCAGAGGGCGGCCACGCGCAGGCCGTCCGGGTCGCCCAGGGCCTTGATCAAGACCCGCACCGCGCCCTGGGCCGCGTTCTCCATGAGCACCATGCCCGGCAGACCCACGTCCTCTATGGTCCGCCGGTCGCAATGGCGCATCTGCTCGGCTGTCACCAGAATCATGCTCTCTCCAGCACCACCACCGCGGCGGCGTATTCCCCCTCGTCGCTCAGGCTCAGGAACACGGCTCCCACGCCCTGCTCCCGGGCCCAGGCCCGGGCCCGGCCGTGCAGCACCAGCCCCGGCTTGCCCCGGGGGTCGTGCACCACCTCTATCTCCCGCCAGGCCAGGCCGCGCATGCCCAGCCCGGCCGCCTTGGCAAAGGCCTCCTTGGCCGCGAAGCGCAGGGCCAACGCCGCCGCCGGCCGCGGCCGCGACAGGCACAAGCCCGCCTCGGCCGGGGTGAAGCAACGCCGCAGGAAGCGCTCCCCGAAGCGCCGCCAGGCCGCCTCTATGCGCGCCACCTTGGCCAGGTCCAGCCCCAGGCCGGCGATCATAGCCGCCGCTGGGGGGCCTCGGAGGGCCGCTGGGTGGCCGCGCCCCGCACCAGGGCCAGCATCTCGGCCACCGCCTGCTCAAAGCCCACGAACAGCGCCCGGGAGACGATGGAGTGGCCGATGGAGTACTCCACTATCTCCGGGAAGCCCAGCAGCGGGCCGATGTTGCGCAGGTTCAGGCCGTGGCCGGCGGCCACGGTCAGGCCCAGGCGGCGGGCCAGGCGGGCGCTGTCCTCCAGGGCGCTGAGCAGGCGCCGGCGCTCTTTTCCCTCGCGGGCGTCGCAGTAGGCCCCGGTGTGCAGCTCCACCACCTGGGCCTTGCAGTTGTGCGCCGCCTTGATCTGCTCGCTGGCCGGGTCGATGAACAGGCTCACCTCTATGTCCGCCTCGCGCAGGCGCTCCACCGTGTCCTTGATGCGCTCCAGGCTGCCGGCCACGTCCAGGCCGCCCTCGGTGGTCAGCTCCTGGCGCTTCTCGGGCACCAGGGTGCAGCGGTCCGGCCGCACCTGCGCCGCGATGCCCACCATCTCCTCGGTGGCGGCCAGCTCCATGTTGAGCCGGCCCTTGACCACCTGCCGCAGCACCTGGAGGTCCCGGTCCTGTATGTGCCGGCGGTCCTCGCGCAGGTGCACGATGATGCCGTCGGCCCCCGCCTTCTCGGCCAGCACCGCGGCCCAGACCGGGTCCGGCTCGTCTATGCCCCGCGCCTGGCGCAGAGTGGCCACGTGATCCACGTTGACGCTCAAAAGGGCCACTGGACGCCCTCCTTTCCGCTACTCCGCCCAGGCCGCGGCCAGGAGCTGCTCGGTGAGCTCCTCCATTCGCCGGGCCGCCGGTCCTCCCTGTTCGTGCTCATATCCCAGCAGGTGCAGGACGCCGTGGATGATCAGGCGCAGCAGGTGCTGGTCCGGCTCCAGGTCGTGCTCCACCACCTCGCGGGCGCAGGTCTCCTGGCTCACCACCACGTCGCCCAGCAGCTCTGAGTGCGGCCCGGCCGGGCCCTCGCGCTGGCTGAAGGCCAGCACATTGGTGGGGCCCTGGCGGCCCAGCCACCGCCGGTTCAACTCGGCCATCTCCTCATCGTCCACGATCAACAGCGACAGCTCCTCGGCCGGCCCCACCCCCAGGGCCGACAGCACCCGCGTCACACGCAGCAAGAGTTCGGCCAGGTCCACCTGGCCGGCGGCGCGGTTTTCCACCATCACGGGCATGGGTCGGCCTTATTCCTTGCGCTCGTAGGCCTTGATGATCTGGCGCACCAGGTGGTGGCGCACCACGTCGGCCTCGCCGAAGTTCACGAAGGCGATGCCCTTGATGTCCGCCAGCAGGCGGCGGGCCTCCACCAGGCCCGAAACGGTGCCGCCGGGCAGGTCCACCTGGGTCACGTCGCCGGTGATCACCGCCCGGGAGTCAAAGCCCAGGCGGGTGAGGAACATCTTCATCTGCTCGCTGGTGGCGTTCTGGGCCTCGTCCAGGATGACAAAGGCGCTATTGAGGGTGCGGCCGCGCATGAAGGCCAGGGGCGCCACCTCGATCACCCCCTTGGCCATGAGCCGGCCGGCCTTGTCAAAGTCGATCATGTCGTGCAGGGCGTCGTAGAGCGGCCGCAGGTAGGGGTTGACCTTTTCGGCCAGGTCCCCGGGCAAAAAGCCCAGCTTCTCGCCGGCCTCCACCGCCGGGCGGGCCAGCACGATGCGGTCCACGTTGCCCTTTAAGAGGTTGTCCACGGCCATGGCCATGGCCAGGTAGGTCTTGCCGGTGCCGGCCGGGCCGATGCCGAAGACGATGTCGTGGTTGCGCATGGCCTCCAGGTAGGCCTTCTGGGTGAGGGTCTTGGGGCTGATGACCCGGTTCTTGCCCGTGAGGTACACCTGGTCCAGGAAAATGTCCTTGATCTGGGCGCTCTGGTCCGCGGCCAGGATGCGGTAGGCGAACTCCACGTCCATCTCGAAGACCGGGTAGCCCTGCTGGATCAGCTCGTAGAGCTGGCCCAGGGCCAGGCGGGCCAGGCCCACGTCCTCGGGGGCGCCGCTGAGGGTGATCTCCTTGCCCCGGGCCCGGGCGCTGACCCCGGCGGCCGAGGCCAACAGCCGCAGATTGGCGTCCCGCGCGCCCAGCAGGGCGCGCAGGGCCTCGCTGTCATCGAAACTCAGGCGCTCCACCTGCGCCGCTGCCTCTGTCAAGACCTACTCCCCCTGCACCTGGATGTGCACCTGCCGCCCACGGGCGCGGTTGTCAAAGTCCAGCACCACCACCTGCTGCCAGGCGCCCAGCAGCGGGCGGCCCTGGGCCACCGGCACCGTGAGCGAGGGCCCCAAGAGCGCCGCCCGCAAATGGCTGTAGCCGTTGCCGTCGCCCCAACGCGCGTTGTGCTCGTAGTCGCCCCGGGCCGGGGCCAGCCTTTCCAGCAGCCGCTCAAGGTCCTTGAGGACCCCGGACTCGTACTCGATGGTGGTCACCGCCGCGGTGGAGCCGGGCGTGAACACCAACACGCTGCCGGCCTGCACCCCGCTCTGGGCCACGGCCTGGGCCAGGGCAGGGGTCAGGTCATGGATGTCGGTGCGAGCCGAGCCCTGCAACTGCACAGTTTGGTTGTAGATTGTCATCAGGCCCTCTCAGGCCAACCTTTACCATACGCCCCCCGGGGCAGGCAAGGCCCCCTGGCAAGGCCGGCAGGGGCTTTCCGAGATAACCTACTAATATTATTATTAATTAACTGGGATGCTCTGCTCCGGGCCGCTTGACAATCCCGTCCCCGCCGTGTTACTGATAAGTCACTATGGAGTCGTCCCCCAACCTGCTGGACCTGGGTCTGCTGATCCTGCTGGTCTTTTTCTTTGTGCGGGCCCTGGTGCGTGGCTTCGTGCGCGAGACCATGGGCCTGGTGGGCGCGGTGGTGGCGGTGGTGGTCAGCGCCATGTTCTACCAGGACCTGGCCGGCCTGCTGGCCCGCGTCACCGGCTACGGCGCCAGTTGGTGGGGGGCGGTTTCCTTTGGCCTGATCCTGTTTCTGATCTTCGTATTCTTCATCTACCTGGGCGGGGTGATGCACCGGGTGGTCATGGCCGGCTCCCTGTCGGGCCTGGACCGGGCCCTGGGCGGGGTGGTGGGCCTGGCCAAGGGCCTGCTGATCGCCTACCTGCTCATCAACCTGCTCCTGTTGATGAACCCCTTCTCCACGGTCACCCCGCTTAAGGAGTCCCTGCTGGCGCCTTACGTGGTGCGCGGGGGCCGCTACATCCTAGACCTGTTCCCCGACGACCTCACCCGCCGCCTGCAGGAGCGGGCCGGGCTGATCCCGCCGGCCGGCAAGGGCAAAAAATGAGGCCATCCGGCGGGGATCAAGCGGGCCGCGCCCTGGCCCGCCTGGCCGCCTTGGCCGCCCGCCTGCGCGCGCCCGACGGCTGCCCCTGGGACCGGGAGCAGACCCCGGCCTCGGCGGCCGGCTACCTCTTGGAGGAGGCCTATGAGGCCCTGGAGGCCGTCGAGTCCGGCGACCCCCAGGCGGTGCGCGGCGAGCTGGGCGACCTCCTGTTCCAGGTGGTGTTCCAGGCCCAGCTCTTCGCCGAGGCCGGCCACTTCGACCTGAGCCAGGTCATCGCCGAGGTGGAGGCCAAAATGATCCGCCGCCACCCGCACGTCTTCGGCGCGGCCCAGGCCGCGGACGCGGCGGCGGTGAAGCTGCGCTGGGACCAGATCAAGCGCCAGGAGCGGGCCGGCCAGCCCCAGGGCCTGCTGGACAGCGTGCCCCGGGCCGCGCCGGCCCTGGTGTGCGCCCAGCGCCTGGGCCAGCGGGCGGCCCAGGTGGGCTTTGACTGGCCCGACGCGGCCGGGGTCTGGGATAAGATAGGCGAGGAGACCCAAGAACTGGTCCAGGCCGCCGGCCAGGAGCAGGCCCACCGGGAGTTGGGGGACGTGCTGTTCACCTGGGCCCAATGGGCCCGCCATGGGGGGCTCAAGGCCGAGGCGGCCCTGCGCGCGGCCAACCGCCGCTTTGAGCAGCGTTTCGCGGCCATGGAGGCCCTGGCCGCCGGACAGGGGCGCTCCCTGGCCGATATGAGCCCCCAGGAGCGGGAGGATCTGTGGCAGACGGTCAAGGCCGCCGAGCCGGGGTCCTAGGCCTAGGGGCCGGGTTTGTCAGGCCAAAAAGGCCGGCGGGCATTGAATTTTCTTGACAGCAAGGGGTCGCATCTCATATAAACGGGCCGAAAGCTCGTGAAGCATTTCGCTTGTTATAGGCTTCAAGCGTAGGGAGGAAAACGGGGACATGAGGAAAGCTAGCGTGGTTATCTTGATGGTGATGGCCTTTGCCCTGGCGGCGTTGTTGGGCACCATGGCCATTGCCCAGGACACCAAATCCGGCAAAGTGAGCGACGTAATCAAGATCTACGAGCCGCTGTTCGGCAAGCACACCAAGGTGGCGGTGGAGTTCACCCACAAGAAGCACAGCGTGGACCACAAGGTCAAGTGCACGGAGTGCCACCACGACTACAAGAACGGCAAGAACGTGTGGAAGGAAGGCGACAAGGTCGCCAAGTGCGCCTCCTGCCACAAGGACCCCAAGAAGAACGATGGCAAGGTGCTGAGCCTGCGCAACGCCTTCCACAAGAACTGCCAGAGCTGCCACAAGGAGGCCAAGAAGGGCCCCACCAAGTGCAACGAGTGCCATCCTAAGAAGAAGTAACGCCCACCGCGTGGCCCAAGGGCCGGCTCCCGTCAGGGGCCGGCCCTTTGCTTTGGGGTGGCCCGGCGGCGGGCCCAAAAAATGCCCGGCCCGGAGCAGGGGCTCCGGGCCGGGCCGTATATCTGGCTCCGTTCAGACCGGTATTAGACCTCGGTAACGGTGATGGCGTCCTGCTCGCAGACCTCGATGCAGCTCTCGCAGCCCAGGCACTCCTCGGCGTTCACGGGCACCGCCTTGCCGTCCTGCATCTCATAGACGTCCACCGGGCAGACCTCCACGCATTCCTCGTCGCCAATGCACTTTTCGGGATCAACCACAACCTGAAACATATCCTAACCTCCTTCGTGCCAAAGTCCTTCGGGACCAGCCCGAATATGCTTCGAGTCGTCCCACCCGCGACGGCGGGCTTGTTGTTTCTGCTGCCGGAGCGCCCCCTGGGGCGGCCGTCCGGCGTTAACTGCTCCACGTTCTATCCCCGCTTTGGGGGCCGTTGTCAAGTTTTTCCTGCGTGGGGCGCTGCAGGCCCCTACATAGCGGGCCAGCGCCCCCAGGTCAAGTGAATCATTGTCTTGAAAGCGGGATTGTTTTACCGGGTCAGGCCCAACTGCTGTAAGAGACCATCCGGCACCGGATAGCCCAACTCCTGGGCCCGGGCCGCGTGCGTGCGGGCCTGCTCAAGCTGGCCTTTCTCGGCCAGCACCACGGCCAGGTTGTTGTGGGCCATGGCAAAGCCGTCGCCCAGCTTCAGGGCCTCCCGGGCGGCCTGCTCGGCCTTGTCCGGCGCGCCCAGGCGCAGGAACACGCTGCTGAGGTTGGTCAGGGCGTCGGGCATGTTGGGCGCGGAGTTCACCGCCAGCTTCAGCTCCCGGGCCGCGTCTTCCAGGCGGCCCATCTGCAGATAGGCCACCCCCAGGTTGGCGCGCACCAAGGGGATGTCCCAGACCCCCAGGGCCGACTGGAGCACCCGCATGGCCTCCTCGGGGCGGCCAGCCCCCAGGTGGATGCCGGCGATGTTGATCATGCTCTCCAGGTGCTTGGGGGATAAGGCCAGCACCTGCCGGAACTCGGCCAGGGCCTCTTCGGGCCGGCCATCCTGCATCAAGGCCACGCCCAGGTTGTAGCGCACGTGCCAGGCCTTGGGCTCGGCGGCCAGGTACTGGCGCAAGCGGTCAATGAGCCCCTCGCGCAGGAACTCGTCCTCGGGCACGCCGCTGGTGGTTTTTATCTTCTCGCTCATGGGACGGTCGCTTTTCCTCTGCGCTCTGCCGGGGGCAAAATAAACCTCCGCCCAGCAGCGAACCGAACCGGCCCGGTCTGTGGCGGAGGGGAAGGGCGGCCCCGCGGGGCGCGCCGAAAGGCGCTGCCTAGTCCTCGCCCTCGGCGTGCTTGCCGCCGCCGGGTAGGGCGAAGTAGGTGGTGGAGCCCGAGGACCAGTAGGCCAGGCTCTGGTCCTGGATCATGGAAGTGGTCACCTTCTTCAGGCTGCGCTTGTCCACGCTCTCGTCCAGCTTCTGGACCTCTTTGAACAGGTCATTCATCATCATGCGCTTCTGCTTTTTCTCCATGACCTGCATAACCAGATTTCTGATCTCAGTGGCGTCGGCCATCGGTTTCTCCCTCCTGGTGCTTGGAGCAATATTTCACAACAAGGCCCAACATATCCGCCGCTTGCCGTTCTGTCAAGGAATTACTGGCCCTTGGCCGCGGCCACCAGGCCCGGGGCCCAGCCTGGGGAGCCTAAGGAGTGCACGTGGTGGTAAGTGCCCAAAACCCGGTGCTTTAACAAGCCGCCCTGCCCCGGGAGTACCCCCTGGCCCCGGAGCACCTGGTAGGCGAAGCTCAGGTGGGCGCCGGCCAGGGGCTGGGGCTTTGAGTAGTGGAACTCGTGGGCCTTGAACTCATAGCCCCGGGGCCAGAAGGGGTTGTCCGCGCTGACCCGGCAGATGCTGTAGCCGTGGCCCTGGGGCCGGGGCTGCATGGCGAAGTCCAGGGGGAAAACCCCGGCCATGGGGTAGGAAACGCCCTCCACGATCAGGTGCCGGCCCAGGTACATCAGGCCGCCGCACTCGGCGTAGATGGGCAGGCCCGCCTCGGCCGCCCGGCGCAGGCCGGCCCGGAAGGAGGCGTTGGCGGCCAGGGCTGCGGCGTGGGTCTCGGGGAAGCCGCCGCCGATGTACAGGGCGTCCACGGCCGGCGGCTCCGGGTCGCTGAGGGCCGAGCAGAACACCAGCCGCGCCCCGTGGTTGGCCAGGGCCTCCAGGTTCTCGGGGTAATAGAAGCCAAAGGCCGCGTCGCGCACCACGCCGATGACCGGGCCCGGGCCCTGGGGCGGGGTCTCCGGGAACAGGCCCGCCGGCGGGCCCGCCGCGGCCCAGGCCGGGGCGGCCCGCATCAGCGCCAGCACCCGCTCCACTTCCACGTGGGCGGCCACCGAGCGGGCGGCCTGCTGCAGGGCCTGGGCCACCCGGGCGTGCTCCTGGGGCGGCACCAGGCCCATGTGCCGCTCGGGCAGGTCCAGGCTCAGGCGGGGCACCGCGCCCAGCACCGGCAGGCCGGTGGCCTCTTCTATGCAGCGGCGCACCAGGGACTCCTGGCGGGCGTTGCCCACCGGATTGAGTATCACCCCGGCCAGGTCCAACTCCGGGTCGAAGCGCTGGCAGCCCAGGGCCAGGGCGGCCATGGTGCGGCTGGTCATGGTGCAGTCCAGCACCAACAGCACCGGGGCCCTGAGCATCTTGGCCAGCTCGGCCGTGGAGGAGGAGCCCTGGCTGTCCAGGCCGTCGAAGAGACCGCGGTTGCCCTCGATCACCGCCACCGGCAGCTCGGCGGTGTGGTGGATGAAGGATCGCTCCACCTGCTCACGGCCCATGAGGAAGGGGTCCAGGTTGCGGCAGGGCCGGCCGGCGGCCTCGGTGAGCCAGAAGGGGTCTATGTAGTCCGGGCCCTTCTTGAAGGGGGCCACGGACAGACCGCGGTCGGCCAGGGCCCGGATCAGGCCCAGGGTCAGGGTGGTCTTGCCGCTGCCGCCCCGCAGGCCGGCCACCACCACTCGGGGGGGCGCGCTGGACACGGCCTATGCTTTCGACTTGGTGTGCATGATATCGCTCGCAGGCTCCTAGTGTAGGGACTAAGCGCCCTTCTGGCAAGCCGGGTCCGGTTGTGCCCGGCCCGCGGCCTGGATTAATATGCTGGGGCGGGCGCTCACGCCCCCACCCACACCCCGGAGGAACCCATGGACAAGGCCAAGGTATGGTTCATGAACGCGCGGGCCAGCCGCTTTCTGGAGTCCACGGCCATCAAGGGCCGCCAGCTCCTGGAGCACTCCGGTTGGCTGGAGGGCCTGGCGCCCGGGGACATCGTGGCCGTCAAGACCCACATGGGCGAGGCCTACAACGTGGGCTATTTGCGGCCGGTGATCGTGCGCACCCTGGTGGAGGCGCTCAAGGCCCGGGGCTGCCGGCCCTTTGTCACCGACACCACCACCATGCCCTACCACCCCTGGATCAGCCGCACCCTGGCCCTGGACCACCTGGAGACGGCCAACTTCAACGGCTTCAACCAGGCCAGCATGGGCTGCCCGGTGGTCATCGCCGACGGCTGGCTGGGCACCGACGACCTGACCGTGGAGCTGGGGGGCCGGGGCAGCTACCTGCACAAGCAGTTCGTGGCCCGGGCCATCGCCGACGCCGACGCCGTGCTCTCGGTGGCCCACTTCAAGGGCCACCCGGCCGGCGGCTACGGCGGGGCCATCAAGAACCTGGGCGTGGGCTGCGCCTCCAAGCGGGGCAAGATGAACCTGCACGGCGCCCTGGCCGGCGACAAGCCGGTGATCGCCCCGGACAAGTGCCTCAAGCGCCAGTGCGAGTGGTGGCAGACCTGCCAGGACTGCTGCCCCGAGGGGGCCATCGAGGTGAGCGAGAGCGAGCTGAAGGTGGACCTAGCGGCCTGCGTGTACTGCTTCGCCTGCGCCAACCTGTGCGTGAACATGGCCGGGGTGGGGGCCATCCAGCGCTTCGACCACCTGCCCGCCCTGGGCCGGCGCATCGCGGACTCGGCCCTGGCCGTGTGCCGCACCAAGGGGCCGGGCAAGGTGTTCTGCCTGAACTACGCCATTGACGTGACCCCCTCCTGCGACTGCTACGGCTGGTCCGACACCCCCATCGTCAACGGCGTCGGCGTGCTGGCCTCCGCGGACCCGGTGGCCGTGGACAAGGCCTGCATGGACCTGGTGAACCAGGCCCCGGGCCTGACCAACTCCGAGGCCGAGGACCACGGAGCCCTGGCCCCGGGCGCGCACAAGCTCAACATCATCAAGGGCAAGGACACCGAGCCCCAGATGCAGGGCGGCGCGGCCAACGGCCTGGGCACGGACCAGTACGAGTTGATCCCGGTGGCCCAGGACCGGGGCCAGGGGGCCATCGCCACCTTCTACCCCGAGGTGCGGGCCCGCAAGCTCAAGGCCATGTACGCCCGCCAGCACCCATTGGCCGGGCTGGACGCGGCATCCTTCGGCCGCGCCACCGAGGCGATGGCGAACCCCATACCGCCGAAGAAGTGAGGGGGAGCTACGTAAACCGGTTTTTTATCCAGCATAGTGTCTTTGCGAGCCGGGCCGGCCACAGGGCCCGGCCGCAGCAGGCCGATCTCCTGGCCCGGCGTGGCAAACTTCCAGTTCCCGGTGGGTTGTTGAAGGGGGAAAAATGATTGTTGGGTTTCGGGGCAAGGCCCTCAACCCAAACCTACGCGAAATTTGTTTTTTGCTGACGTTCTACCAGACCTCTTGTGCCTGCGGCACCCAGACAGACGAGCTGTCTGGGCCACCCTCGTTGGAGATTACCTCCTAGAACCACTTGCGCCTGCGGCGCCCGGACAACGAGTTGTCCGCGCCACCCCCAGACCTCCCAGCGCCCCGCCTGAAGTCAATCAGGCATAGCGTCTTTGCGAGGCGCGGCGGCCCTGGTGGCGTGGGGCGGCAAAGGGACCCCTCCCGCCGCGCCGTGGCAATCTTCCATTTCCTGGTGGCTGGTGCAGAAAGGATAAAGGATTGTTGGGTATCGGGGCTTGCGCCCCTAACCCAACCGGCACGATTGCTGAGAGTTGGGTACATAGGTTTGCCGCCCCGCACAAAAAAGCCGCCCGGGGATTTCCCCGGGCGGCTCGCTATGCAGCGATGCGCTAATGCGCTAGCGGACTACCACTTGAACTGGGTCGAGGTCCGCCAGGTGGTGGCGGCGAAGCGGTAGTCGTCAATGTGGTGGTGGCTGAACTCCAGCCCAGTCTTCTCGAAGAACTTCTCCCAGCCGATGCGCTGGGCCCACTCGCCGATGCGCTCGTACTTCATGGCGTTGGCCTCGTAGACCTCCACGATCTTCTTGACGGTCTTGACCGTGGTGGGCCAGCGGGGCGGCTCGTTGGGGATGTAGGGCACGGCCAGCTTGGAGAACATGGGCATGGACTTGGAGTTGGACACCTTGCCGCCCACCCACAGGGCGATGCCGTCGCCGGCGGCGTCGGCCAGAGGCATGGCCGGGCACATAGTGTAGCAGTTGCCGCAGAACATGCAGCGGTCCACGTTCACCGACACGGACTTGAACTCATCCACCTTGGCCGGCTTGATGGCCGCGGTGGGGCAGGCCGCGATGGTGGTGGGGATCTCGCACATCTTGTCCAGGTGGCTGTGCTCGATCACCGGGGGCTTGCGGTGCACGCCCAGGATGGAGATGTCGCTGCAGTGCACGGCGCCGCACATGTTCAGGCAGCAGGCCAGGGAGATGCGCACCTGGGCCGGCAGCTTGTGGGAGCCGAAGTACTCGAACAGCTCGTCCATCACCGCCTTGACCACGCCGCTGGCGTCAATGGCCGGGGTGTGGCAGTGCACCCAACCCTGGGTGTGCACGATGTTGGTGATGGAGGCGCCGGTGCCGCCCACCGGGAAGCGGCCGTCGGCCTTGAGCTTGGCCTTCAGGGGCTCCAGCTTGGCCTGGTCGCTGACGATGAACTCGACGTTGTTGCGGGTGGTGAAGCGGAAGTAGCCGCCGCAGAACTCGTCGGCGATCTTGCAGATATCTTCCAGGAAATTGATGGTCATCAGGCGGGTGGCGCCGCAGCGCACGCTCCACACCTTGGCGCCGGTTTCGGAAACGTGCACCAGCACGCCCGGCTCCAAGATTTCGTGATAGAGCCACTTGCCGTAGTTGTCCTTGATGACCTGGGGCCACATCTCGTCGTACTTAGGTGGCCCGATGTCAGTCAGTTTATTGGCTTGAAACTCTGCCATGACAGGTAACCTCCTCTTTGGGCCGCCTAGCGGGCGTGCTTCTTGCGGTAATCCTCGATGTTACGTTCGAAGCCGCCCGAAACCTCGTCTTCCTTGTAGAAGATGTAGGGGTTGGAGCGGGGCTCCTTGACGTGACGCGGATCGGGTTCGATTTCCACCGCCTGCAGGAAGGCGCTCAGACCCAGGCGCTGGATGCACTCGCCGATGCGCTCGCGGTTCTTGCCGTTCTCGTCCCACCAGTCCCACATCTTGCCGACGAACTCCTTGAACTCCTCGTAGGGCTCTTCCATCTTGATGAAGGGGATGATCACCGAGGCCATCTGGGCGCCTTCCAGGATGGGGGCCTTGGCGCCCACCAGGATGGTGGCGCCGGTGTCGGTGCCCGGGCGCAGGGCGCGGGGCATCATGTTGATGCAGTGCATGCAACGGGTGCACTCGGCGTTGTTGATGGACAGCTTGTTGCCCTCCAGGGCCATGCACTGGGTGGGGCAGCGGTCCACCACGTCGGCCTGCACGTCCAGCTTGGCCTTGGAACCGTGGCCGCCGCCATTGGCCGCCAGCTCGCCGGCCACGTAGGCGGCTACCGCCTTCTGGTCGATGCGGATGTCGTCGCGCCAGGTGCCGATGATGGAGCAATCGGAGCGGGCGATGGAGGCCACGCAGCAGTTGGGGCAGCCGTCCACCTTGAACTTGAACTTGTAGGGCCAGGCCGGGCGGTGCAGCTCGTCCTGATACTCCATGGTCAGGGAGTAGCAGATGTCCTGGGTGTCGATGCAGGCGAACTCGCAGCGGGCCTTGCCCACGCAGCAGGAGGGGGTGCGCAGGGCCGAGCCGGAGCCGCCCAGGTCCCAGCCCTTCTGGGTCAGCTCGGCGAAGATGGTCTCCAACTGCTCGGTGAAGGCGCCCAGCAGGATGATGTCGCCGGTGGAGCCGTGCATGTTCAGCATGCCCGAGCCGCGGCGGTTCCAGATGTCCATGATCTCGCGCAGGCGCTCGGTCTTGTAGAACTTGGATGCGGGCTGGTTCACGCGCAGGGTGTGGAAGTGCTCCACGCCCGGGAACAGGTCGGGCACGTCCGAGTAACGGCCGATTACGCCGCCGCCGTAGCCCAGCACGCCCACGATGCCGCCGTGCTTCCAGTGGCCCTCCTTGTCATTGTAGGAGAGCTCCAGCTGGCCCAAGAGGTCGGCGCAAGCATCCTTACCGTCTTTCGCCATGTTCTTGATGTCGGTAACGAAGCTTGGCCAAGGCCCCTTTTCCAGCTCGTCGAGCATCGGAGTGTCATGCAGTTTAGCCATGGAAATTAACCTCCGTGATCTTTAGCTGAGAGTGGTAGTGCCTTAGTCTTATCTAAAGCGGCTGCCAGGACGTTTTAAGACCCTGGGAGCCGGGTAAAAGGAACCGAGTAAAAAAGCGACTCGCGCCGGGGAAACCACCGCCCTGCACCCGGAGGGCGCGGGCTGACAGCAACCTGGTGCAGTCAGTCTAACTTGCCGTTTTTTCAACAGGGAACAGAAAGTCCCTATCTTCACAATGCCAGCGATTATAGGAAGCAACCAGGAGCATGTCAACCAAAAAACATGTAACCTTGAGCCCCGGGGGCCGGCGGATAGAATCTGGCCCGGCAGCCCCCCTCAGCCAGGAGTGTGCATGATACAGCCCCACGACCCGGACCTGGCCGCCTGTTTTTGGCGGCTGCGCGGCCTCATCGCCCAGCAGGGGGTGGAGCAGTGGCTCCAGGAAAAGGGCTCCGCCCCCAGCGTGGAGGGGCTGGTGTACCTGTGCAAGTTCGGCTTCTTCACCGGCCTGCTGACCAAGGCCCAGATCGCCGCCGCGCTCAAGATTCCGCGGAACGAACTCAAGGCCCTGGTCAAGGGCTGGTATGACGATCACCGGGCCAG
This sequence comes from Desulfarculus sp., assembly GCA_003605055.1. GTDB lineage: Bacteria > Desulfobacterota > Desulfarculia > Desulfarculales > Desulfarculaceae > Desulfoferula. The sequence continues at coordinate 100,852 of QZKP01000072.1, read as the reverse complement.
GGGCTGCGGCACCTGCTAGGCGCCGCGGCCCCCGGACGGCGGCTATTTCCCGTACTTTTCCAGTTCCTTCATCAGCTTCTGGGCGCCGGCCGGCGCCGTGACCTTGGCCCCGAAGACGGCCTGCACGGTCACGGGCTTGCCGTAATAGGCCTGGGCCGTGGCCTTGTCGAACTCGATGCCCGCCCCGGACAAGGTGGCCCCGGCAAAGGCCCCCTTGGCCCGGGAATAGGAGTACAGGTCGGCCTTGGTGCTCAGGCCGGCGATGGAGGCCTCGGCGTTGCGGCCCACCGGACCGGCGGCGATGGAGGCGTCCACCCCGAACTTGGCCTGGTTCTTGAGCACCGCGTGCAGGCCCTTGTCGGTCATGATCACCATGAACAGGTCCATGGACTCGGCCCCGATCTGGAAGCCCACGGAGGCGCCGCCGATGATGAAGAAGGCCGGCGGCGACCAGGAGCCATTGGCCTGGCGCTTGAGGATCACGCCGGTGCCGTACTTGCCCCCGATGACGAAGCCGGCCTTGACCATGCCCGGGAACAGGGCCACGGCCTGGCAGCGCTTGAGCAGCCACTTGGCCGTGTTGGCGTCCGGGGACTGCATGAACTGCAAGAATGAGATGCGGGCCTCCTCCACCTTGAGGTCAGCCTCGAACTTGTCCATGGCCAGGGCCGGCAGGGCCGCCGCGGCCAGGGCCAGGACCGCCAAGAGAACCAGGGCCTTTTTCATCAACTTCATGATCTTCCCTCCCGCTTAGCTTTCTCTAGCAAACTAACCGTCCACCCGGCCGCCGGGGGCCAGGCGGTCCATCTCCCGTTGCACCTGGGCCGCCAGCTTGGGCTGGCCCAGACTTTGATACAACTCGCGGGCCCGCGCCAGGGCCTCCAGGCCCTGGGGCCGGCGGCCGGCCTGGGCCTCCAGGGCGCCCACCCCCACCAGGGCCAAGGCCTCCCGCTGGGGGTCGCTCAGGCGCTGGCTGAAGTGGCCCAGGCGGCGGTAGGCGGCCAGGGCCTGGTCCGGGCTCCCCAAGCGGCGGTAGAGCGGCGCCAGATACTGACTGAGCAAGGCCTGGCCCACCTCGTCGCCGGCCGCCGCGGTCAGGCTCAGGGCCTGCTCCAGGTCCGCGGCCGCCCCGGCCAGGTCGCCGGTCTGCTCGCGCAGGCGGCTGCGGCGCTCCAGGGCGCTGGCCTGGCCCGCCGGGTCGGCGGCGGCCTGGAAACAGGCCAGGGCCGCGGCCAGGCGATCCTGGGCCTGCTCCGGCTGCCCCTCTTGCTGGGCCAGCGCCGCCTGGCGCAGGCACACCTGCCCCTCGCCGGCCGGGTTGTGCAGCCGCTGGCAGAGCTCCCGGGCCTCGGCCAGGGCGGCGGCCGCCGCCTCCCGGCGGTCCCTTTGCATGTAGCCCACCGCGGCCACGAACAGGGCGTTGGCCACGCCATCTTCCCGGCCCGCGGCGCGGGCCTCCTGCAACTGGTCCAAGGCCTCTTCCAGGTCCACCTTCACGCGAATCTCTCCGCTCCCGGGGATTGCCATTTATTTTCCTATTCCCAGGGGCGCTTTGTCCACCGTTGTGGAGCCGTCCCGCCGGCCAGCGGACAGCATAGCACGATCCTGCGCGAGCGGGTCCGCAACTCGCGATTAGGTTGCTATTAGCTTTTAATAGTTAATATTATGAGTTCAGGGATAATTAAAATAATCGCATGAACAAGAAACCCCCCAAAAAAGGCCCCCCGCGGGCGCGGCTGGCGGAGCTGGAAAAAGAAAACGCCGCCCTGCGCGCCAAGCTGCAGGCCTTAGAGGCGGCAGCCTCGGCCGGTGCGGGGTCCCCGGATATCCACCGGTTAATCTCCGAGAACGCCGGCGACGTGATCTGGCTGTGGGACATCGCCTCCCGCCGGTTTATTTATGTCAGCCCTTCGGTCCAGAGGCTGCGCGGCTACACGGCCCAAGAGGTGATATCCCAGTCCCTGGAAGACGTCCTGACGCCCGCATCCTATGCCGCGGTGACTGCCAGCCTGGACCAGAGGATAGAAAGGTTTGAGGCCGGGGACGAATCCGCGCGGGTGCAGACCCGCCAGGTGGACCAGCCCTGCCGGGACGGCTCCATAAAGGCCACGGAGGTGGTCACCACCCTGCTCAGCGACGAGCAGGGGCGGCCGACCCAGATCCTGGGCGTGAGCCGCGACCTCAGCGAGCGCCAGCGGGCGGAGCAGGCGCTGCGGGAGAGTGAGGAGCGCTACCGGGATCTGGTGGAGCACATACACGACCTGATCTGCACCCACGACCTGCAGGGGCGCATCCTCTCGGTGAACCAGGCCGCGGCCGCCCTGTTGGGTTACGATCCGGTGGAGTTGGTGCAGCAGGGGCGCAACCTGCGCGATATCCTGCTGCCAGAGTATCAACAAGAGTTCGACGCCTATCTGGAGCGGATACAGCGCAAGGGCGCGGACACGGGAACGATGCTGGTCCACACCGCGGCCGGCGAGAAGCGCGTCTGGGAGTACAGCAACACCCTGCGCACCGGCGGGGTCTCCGCGCCCATCGTGCGCGGCCTGGCCCGGGACATCACCGAGCGCTGGCAGGCCGAGCGGGCCCTCAAAAAGAGCGAAGAGAAGTTCGCCAAGGCCTTCAAGGCCAGCCCCGTGTGGATGGCCATCACCACCTTTGAGGAGGGAAGATACCTAGAGGTCAACGATGCCTTCAGCAAAATAATCGGTCACAGCCGAGAGGAGGCCATGGGCCGCACCGCCCAGGAACTGGGTTTGTGGGTCCAGCCTGAGCAGCGCTCCCGCCTGCTGGCCAAGGCGCGCGAGCAAGGCGCTTTCCACGAGGAAGAGGTAATGTTCCGCCGCAAGGACGGCCGACTGATAGACGCCCTGTGGTCCGCCGAACTCATCGAGCTGGACGGCCAGGAGTGCCTGCTCAGCGCGGTGCAGGACGTCACCGAGCGCAAAAAGGCCGCGGAGGTGCTGCGCAAAAGCGAGGAGAAGTTCGCCAAGGCCTTCCGGGCCAGCCCCCTCTGGATGGCCATCGCCACTCTGGAGGATGGGAAATACCTGGAGGTCAACGACGCCTTCTGCAAGATCACGGGATACGGCCGGGAGGAGGCCATCGGCCGCAGCTCCCTGGAGATGAACTTGTGGGCCGACCCGCAGGTGCGGGAGAGGCTGGTAGCCTTGTTGGCCGCGCAAGGCTCCTTCCATGAGCAGCCGGTCGCATTCCGCCGCAAGGACGGCCGACTGATAGACGCCCTGTGGTCCGCCGAACTCATCGACCTGGACGGCCAGAAGTGCCTCATCAGCGCGGTGCAGGACGTCACCGAGCGCAAAAAGGTTGCGGAGGCCTTGCAGAGGAGCGAGGAAAGGTTCGCCAAGGCCTTCCGGGCCAGCCCCATCCGGATGTTCATCACCACCCTGGACCAGGGAAAATTCCTGGAGGTGAACGAGACCTACTGCCGGGAGACCGGATTCAGCCGGGAGGAGCTTATAGGGCGCACCACCATGGAGCTGGGGGTGTGGGTTGACCCCCAACTGCGGGAGCGGCTGGTTGCCAAAATAAAGAAAGAGGGTTCCTGCCACGACCAGGAGGTTTCTGTCCGCGCCAAGGACGGCCATGTATTCAATGTGCTCTGGTCCGCCGAGCGCATCGAGCTGGATGGCCAACTCTGCATACTCAACGCCGTACAGGACATCACCGAACTCCGACAGGCCGAGGATCGCTTCCGGGCCCTGGTGGAGCACTCCCCCCTGGGCGCGCTCCTGATCGCCCCCGACGGGAAATTCCTGTATGTCAACCCCAGGTTCGTGGAGATGCTCGGCTACACCCTGGCCGACGTGCCCAACGGACGGGAGTGGCTGCGCAAGGCCTTCCCCGATGAAGAGTACCGGCGCCGGGTAACCAAGGCCTGGTTCGCGGACCTGAAGGCCGCCAAGTTCGGCGAGGTCAGGCGGCGCACCTACACGGTCACCTGCAAGGACGGTTCGCAAAAGATAATTATGTTCCGCTCCGTGGCCTTGACCGACGGGCGGCAACTGGTCACCCACGAGGACATCACCGAGCGCAAGAAGGCCGAGGAGGCGTTAAAGAAGAGCGAGGAGAAGTATAAATTCCTGGCCGAGAACATGTCCGACATCATTTGGACGACCGATTTAAACCTGCAAACCACCTATGTGAGCCCATCTATAGAAACGGCTCTTGGTTTCTCGCCGGAGGAGCGCAAACGGCAACCATTGGAGGAGATACTCACGCCGGATTCGCTCCAGCGCAGCCTTGCATCATTGGCCCAAGAGCTCCAGCGCGATAAAGCGGGCGCCGACCCCGACCGGACGGCGAAAATAGAGGTGGAGTACTACCGCAAGGACGGCAGCACGGTTTGGATGGAGAACGTAGTAAGGGCCATACGGAACCCGGATGGCGAGGTAATCGGGCTGCACGGCGTATCACGGGACATCTCCGAGCGCAGGCAGGCCGAGGAGGCCCTGCGCCTGTCCGAGGAGAAGTTCGCCAAGGCCTTCCAGCACTCCCCCCTGTGGGTGGTGATCACCACCCTGCGCGAAGGCCGCTACATCGAGGCCAACGAGACCTTCCTGAGGGGCGCCGGCTTCAGCAGGGAGGAGGTGATAGGCCACACCGTCACGGAGCTGGGTCTGCGGGTGGACCCCGGCGAGCGGGAACGGTTGCTGCGGCTGCTGCGGGAGGGGGGCTCGGTGCACAACCTGGAGGTGAAGCGGCGGATCCGATCCGGCGAGGTGCGGGACATGCTCCTGTCCGCGGAGCTGCTGCCCATGCCCGGCGAGGAGGCCATGGTGGCGGCGCTGGCGGACATCACCGAACTCAAGAAGGCGCAGAGGGATAGGGAGCAGTTGCAGGCCCAACTGCGCCAGGCCCAGAAGCTGGAGGCCATCGGCACCTTGGCCGGGGGCATCGCCCACGACTTCAACAACATCCTGGCGGCCATGATGGGCTACACTGAGTTGGTGTTAAACGACCTGCCGGCCGCCGGCGAGACGGTCCAGCACCTGCAAAAGGTGCTGGAGGCCGGCGACCGGGCCAAGGGCTTGGTGCGCCAGATACTCTCCTTCAGCCGCCCCGAGGCCCAGGAAAAGCGCCCCCTGCACCTGGCCCCCCTGATTGAGGAGATGGTGAAGCTCCTGCGGGCCACCATCCCCAGCACCGTGCAGATGCATCTGGACCTGGAGGCGGAGCAGGACTTGGTGCTGGCCGACCCGGTGCAGATGCGCCAGTTGATCATGAACCTGTGCACCAACGCGGCCCAGGCCATGGAGGAGGGCGGGGGCAGGCTCATCATCGGGCTGGACAACCTGGTGCTGTCCGAAAAAACGGCCCATGGCTTCGTGGAGCTGCCGGCCGGCAGCTACCTCCGGCTCACGGTCAGCGACACCGGCCAGGGCATGACCCGAGAGGTGGCCGAGCGCATCTTCGAGCCCTTCTTCACCACCAAGCAGATGGAGCGGGGCACGGGCATGGGCCTGGCCGTGGTGCACGGCATCCTCAAGGGCCACCAGGGGGCGGTGGCCGTGTACAGCGAGCCGGGCCAGGGCACCACCTTCCACGTGTACCTGCCCCTCTGCCCCGTCTCGGCGACCGCCGCCTCGCCCTCGCCGCCGGACCGGGCTAGCTGCCAGGGCAGCGAGCGCATCCTGTTCGTGGACGACGAAGAGGCCCTGGTCCAGATCGGCCGCCGCTCCCTGGCCAGGCTGGGCTACCAGGTCACGGCCCTGACCTCCAGCGCCGAGGCCCTGGAGCTGCTGCGCTCCCGGCCGGGGGACTTCGACCTGTTGATCACCGACTTCACCATGCCCCAGCTCACCGGCCTGGCCCTGGCCGAACAGGTTCTGTCCCTGCGCCCCGACCTGCCCATAATCCTCTGCACCGGCTTCAGCCGGCAGCTCAGCGAGGAAAAGGCCTGCGCCGCGGGCATCCGCCATGTAGCGCTCAAGCCCCTGACCGGCCAACGGCTGGCCCGCCTGGTGCGCCAGGTGCTGGACCGGAAAGACTAGGGCCGCCCAAGCGGCCCGTGGCGCCAAGGAGCGACCCATGCACACGGTAAGCCTCTGCCACAACCTTGAGCGCCCGACCGGCGTGCGCGCCGCCCTGGCCGCCCTGGGCCCCCGGGCCTCCCAAGCCGTAAAGGGCCAGGAGGTGCTGCTCAAGCCCAACTTCAACACCGCCGACCCGGCCCCGGGCTCCACGCACAACGACACCCTGGCCGCCTTCATAGAGCAGCTCTGGAACTGGGGCGCGGCCTCCATCACCCTGGGCGAGCGCTCCTGGCAGCCCACGGCCCGCACCATGGCCCAAAAGGGCGTGGGGCCGATCCTGGAGCGCCTGGGGGTCAAGGTCATCGTCTTCGACGACCTGCCCCAAGCGGACTGGGTGGAGGTCAAGCGGCCCGACCATCACTGGCCCCAGGGTTTCCGCGTGGCCCGGCCGGTGCTGGAGTCCCCCTGCCTGGTGGAGACCTGCTGCCTGAAGACCCACCAGTACGGCGGGGTGTTCACCATGTCGCTGAAGCTGGCCGTGGGGGTGGTGCCCGGCCGGGGGCAGATGCCGGCCTACATGGAGGCCCTGCACTCTTCGCCCCACCAGCGCCGGATGATCGCCGAGATCAACACCGCCTTCGCGCCCAGGCTGATCCTCTTGGACGGGGTGGAGGCCTTTGTGGACGGCGGGCCGGCCACGGGCTCGCGGGCGGCCGGGGAGGTGATGCTGGCCGGCTTCAACCCGGTGGCCGTGGACGCGGCGGGCGTGGCCTGCCTCAAGCATCTGGGCAGCAACGCGGCCATCATGGGCCGGCCCATCTTCGCCCAGGAGCAGATCGCCCGGGCCGTGGAGCTGGGCCTGGGGCCGGCCGGACCAACGGAGATGGAGCTCAAGGCCGCGGACCCGGCCAGCCAGGGCTATGCCTCGGCGGTGGGGGCCATCCTGGCCCAGGGTTAGTCAAGGGGATCGTGGGGGGGCGGCCGGATTCCGGCTCAGCGTTCGCAGCGGTACCAGCCCCAGACCTTCAGGCAGGTGGGCATGTCCCAGCCCGTGACCGCGGGATTGGCCTCCTGCCCCTGCTCCAGCAGATACTGGTTGCGCTTTTCTATCTGTTTTTGGCAGATCTGGCGGGCCTTGCCGAGCTCGGCGTCGGTGGAGGGACCGTAGAGGTTGCACCACTCCGTGGCGCAGCCCGCGGCCAGCAGCAGGCCGGCCAAGAACAGGGCGGTGATCAGTCCGCGGGCTTTCATGGGGCTCCCCCTCCTCGGGTTGCATCGCCGGCATTCGCCGGCCGGCTGCTTTTTATAGATACATAGCATCCTTGCCCATGTCAACGAGCACCCGTCCGGCGCAGGGGCCTGGGCCGGCCGGTCAGAGCACCTCCACCCAGGCCTGGCGGTTGCGCGGGCCGTCGAACTCCAGAAAGAACACGCCCTGCCAGGTGCCCAGGCTCAGGCGGCCGCCGCTCACCGGCAGGCGCACGGTGCCGCCCACCAGCACGCTCTTGACGTGCGCGGCGGCGTTGCCCTCTGTGTGGCGGTAATCGCCTTGCCAGGGCACCAGCCGCTCCAGGGCGGCCAAGAGGTCGGCCATCACCGCCGGGTCCGCGGCCTCGTTCACGGCCACGGCGGCGGTGGTGTGGGGCACGAACACCTCGCACCAGCCGCTGTTCACCCCGGCCGCGGCCACCACCTCGGCCACCTGGCGGGTGATGTCCAGGGCCTGGCTGCGGGCGCTGGTCTTTACCTTCAGGCTGTGCATGATTCCGCTCCGGCTGAGACAAGGCCTGCCTCCATATTAATCAAACCCGGCCGGCCGGGCAAAGCCCCCTGACCGATTGCCCGCGCGGGCCGGGTTGTGCTTTCATGTACGGGCCGGGGCTTAGTTCCGGCCAGACGGGAGGCGCGCGTGGCCGCTCAGCACATCCTGGCCATAGACCAGGGCACCACCAGCAGCCGAGCCATGATCTTCGACCGCGAGGGCCGACCCAAGGCCATGGCCCAGCGGGAGCTGCCCCAGCACTACCCGGCCCCGGGCTGGGTGGAGCACGACCCGGAGTTTATCTGGTCCGACACCCTGGCCGTGTGCCGCCGGGCCCTGGAGCAGGCCGGCCTGGCCGCCGCGGAGCTGGCCGGGATCGGCATCACCAACCAGCGCGAGACCACCCTGCTCTGGGAGCGGGCCAGCGGCCGCACCCTGGCCCCGGCCATCGTCTGGCAGGACCGGCGCACGGCCGAGCACTGCCGCCGCCTGGCCGCGGCGGGCCGCGGCGAGCTGGTGCAGGAGCGCACCGGTCTCCTGCTGGACCCTTACTTCTCAGCCACCAAGCTGGCCTGGCTGCTGGAGCACGTCCCCGGCGCCCGGGCGCGGGCCCTGGCCGGGGATTTGGCCTTCGGCACCGTGGACTCTTACCTGCTCTTCCGCCTCACCGGCGGCCGGGTGCACGCCACCGACGCCAGCAACGCCAGCCGAACCATGCTCTTTGACATCCACCGCCAGCAGTGGGACCCGGAGCTGCTGGAGATGTTCGGGGTGCCGGCGGCGGTGCTGCCCGAGGTGCGCGACAACGCCGCGGACTACGGCCAGACGGCTCCGGAGCTGTTGGGCGCGGCGGTGCCCATCCTGGGCCTGGCCGGCGACCAGCAGGCGGCCCTGGTGGGCCAGGCCTGTTTTGCCCCGGGCATGATCAAGAGCACCTACGGCACCGGCTGCTTCGCCCTGCTCAACACCGGCGAGCAGGCGCCGGTCTCGCGCCACCGCCTGCTGGCCACGGTGGCCTACCGCCTGCAGGGCCGGGTCTGCTACGCCCTGGAGGGCTCCATCTTCGTGGCCGGGGCGGCCCTGCAGTGGCTGCGCGACGGCCTGGGCCTGATCCGCGACCCGGCCCAGAGCGCCGAGCACGCCCGGGCGGTGCCAGACTGCGGCGGGGTGTACCTGGTGCCGGCCTTCACCGGTCTGGGCGCACCCTACTGGGACCCCGAGGCCAAAGGCGCCATCCTGGGCCTGCGGCGGGATACGAGTAAGAACCAGGTGGTGCGGGCGGCCCTGGAGGCCCAGGCCTACCAGACTCGGGACCTGATGCAGGCCATGGCCGCGGACGCCGGGCAGGAGCTGGGGGTTTTGCGCGTGGACGGGGGCATGGTGGGCAACGACTGGCTGTGCCAGTTCCTGGCCGATATCACCGGACTGGTGGTGGAGCGGCCCGTGGTGGCCGAGACCACGGCCCTGGGCGCGGCCTTCCTGGCCGGGCTGCGGGCCGGGCTCTACCCCTCCCTGGAGCACATCGCCGCGGCCTGGCGGGCCGACCGCGTATTTGAGCCGGCCATGCCCGCGGCGCGGCGCGAGGAGCTATACGCCGGCTGGCTGGAGGCGGTGAGCCGGGTGCGCAGCCGCTTGGCCTAAAGCCCTACAGCCGCTCACCCAGCCAGGCAGAGAGCTCGGCTAGGACCTGCTCCCGGCCCAGCTCATTGAACACCTCGTGGTACATGCCTGGGTAGCCCCGGCAGGTGAGGTCGGCCAGCCTCACCCGGCCGCAGAAGTCCCGCGTGCCGGCGGGGTCCACCAGGGCGTCGTCCTGGCCGTAGAGCACCAGCAGGCCCTGCACGGTCAGCTCGTGGGCCCGGGCCAGGCAGCGGTCGCGGGCGGCCAGGGTCTCGCTGAACCAGCGCACGTTGCCCACCCGGTGCACCAGGGGGTCGGCCATATAGGCCCGGCCCACCTCCGGGTCGTGGCTGAGCATCTCCGGCTGTATCTCGGTGGGCAGGCTGACCCGCGGCAGCCAGCGCGACAGGAGCCTGCCCGCCATCTGCTTGAGGCCGCTCACGTCCTGGCCCACGGCGAACAGGGGCGAGGAGAGCGCCAGCAGCCGGAAGGGGTGGGGCCGTTCCAGGACGTAGGAGGCGGCCAGCAGCCCGCCCAGGCTGTGGCCCAGGAGCAGGGCGGGCGGCCCGCCCTGCCAGGCCGCCACCTGGGCCAGGAACAGGTCCAGGTCCCTGAGGTACTCCTCCCAGGAGAGGATGGCCCCCCGCGGTCCGCCGGAGCGGCCGTGGCCGCGCAGGTCCAGCAGATAACAGGACAGGCCCAGGCCGGCCAGCGCCCGGGCCAGCTCCGCGTGGCGGCCGCTGTGCTCGCCATAGCCGTGCAGGATCACGGCCGCGGCCTTGGGCTGCGGCGCGGGCAGCCGCCAGGTGTAAAGCCGCGTCCCGCCGGCCCCGGCGATGGCCTGCTCCTGGCCCGGCGCCTCCGTTGCCACCCCTCTAGCCCGCGGCCTGCTGCCGGCTGGCCTTGAGCGCCGCGCCCAGCTCCCTGGAGTCCTTGGGCGGGGCCGGGTAGCCTTCCTTGGCCTGCATGCGGATGGCCTCCTCCGGGCAGCCGGTGGCGCAGGCCGCGCAGCCGAAGCAGCGCTCCAGGTCCAGGGCCGGCGGGCCCTCCTCCCCCAGGCTCAGGGCCTGGGGCGGGCAGCGGTCCACGCAGGTGCCGCAGGCCAGGCAGGCCTCGGCGTCGAAGACGGGCATAAAGCCGGAGTTGAACAGCCGGGCCGGCTGGGGGTGCTTGAGCACGCCGGTGATCACCTCGCAGTGCCAGCGGTCGCAGTTGCACACAAAGTCAATGTCCTGGCTGGTGTTGCGGCTCATATGCACCAGCCCGGCCTCCTCGGCCTGGTCCAGCACCGCCCGGGCCTCGGCCTTGGTCAGGTGGCGGCCGCCCAGGCGCTCGATGGCGAACTCGGCGGTGGGGCCGAACCACATGCACACCTGCATGGGCATGCCGTGGGTGTCCTCCCCGCGCAGGGCCGCAGCGTGGCGGCAGTAGCAGGTGCCCACGCCGATGGTGTCGTACTTTTCGATGTAGGAGGCCATCTGGTCATAGGTGTGGATCACGTTGCCGGCCGGGACGTAGCGGTCCACGGTGATCACCCGGGTCACCGGGAAGGTCAGGGGGGCCGGGGCGGCCAGGGCCCGGCAGGCCTGCTTGTAGTCCCAGATCAGGCGGGCGATCTTCTTGTCCCGCTCACCCACCCGGCCGGGCATGAACTGGAACTCGAAGATGCCGGGCATGAAGCGGGCGGCCATGTAATGGCGCTGGCCCTTGACCATAAAGGTGGTGCACAGGCCGCGGTCGGCCATCGCTTCCAGGATGCCGCGCACCTCCTCTGGGTCGCGGCCCAGCTCCTGGGCCAGGGCCTCGGCCATGAAGGGGCCCTTGGGCAGGCGGTTGTTCAGCTCCGCCTGCTCCGGCGTGAACAGCTCCTGCACCAGGGCGTAGAACTCGGGTATGTCCGTCCCGGCGTAGGCGCCGCCGCGCGCCTGCATCACCGGCAGCATCTCGCGGTATACTTCTAGCATGGCTGTCTCCTTTGGCTGGGTGAGAGCCGGCGGGCGCCGGGGCCGGGCCCCAGCGGCACCATCCTTGCAGAAAGCAGGGGAAATGGCAACGATTAGCTAGCGGCGCCGTCAGGGTTGAGGCGCTCCAGCATTGCCAGCACCTCGGCGTCGCCCACGTCGTACCAGCGGGCGTAGGCGCTGGCCACGGCGAACACCGGGCCCCGGCCCACGTGCGGCACCACCAACTCGTCGGCCAGGGGGCTCAGGCGGGCCGCGGCCCGGGCCGAGGCCGTGGGCGCGGCCACCGTGACCCGGGCCGGCCCCTGGGCGCGCACGATGGCGATGGCCGCCTCCATGGTGGAGCCGCTGGCCAGGCCGTCGTCCACCAGGATCAGCTCCCGGCCGGCCAGGCGGGGCAGCCGGGCCCAGGGGCCGTACACGGCCAGGCGGGCCTGCACGCTGGCCAGGGCGGCCTGGGTCTGGGCCTGGACCACGGCCGGGCTCAGGCCCAGGTGCTGGGTCAGGGCGCGGTCCACCACCGCGCTGCCGTCGGCGGCCACGGCCCCGAAGCCGGCCTCGGTGTTGTGCGGGAACTGAATCTTGCGCACCACCAGCAGCCTGAGCGGCGCGGCCAGGGCCTGGGCGATGGGCGCGGCCACGGCCACCCCGCCGTTGGGCACCGCCAGCACCAGGTTGTCCCGGCCCGCGCGGCCAAGGAGCAGCTCGGCCAGCGCCTGGCCGGCCTCGGCGCGGTCGCGGTAATAGGGGCCGGATTCCTGCACGGCGTCCTCCTGGGGCTGTTATTAATTTTAGCAGCCGGTCCGCGGCCGGGGCCAGCCCAACCGCGGGTATTTGCCAGGCCGGGCCGGGGGAGCTAGGATTGTCGCAATCCCTCACGTCAACCCCGAGGAGCCGGCCATGAACTACCCGCCAGAGCTGAACCAACTGCGCGAACTGGCCCTGTCCCTGGGTGCGGCCCGGGCCGAGGTGGTGCCCAACGGCATTTTGGAAGTGAAGACCAGCGCCTGGGCCCGCTGCTTCATCCCGGCCTGCAAGTTCTACGGCTCCTCCATCATGTGCCCGCCGCACAACCCCCTGACCCCGGAGGTGACCCGCGAGATCGTGTCCGAATACGAGTGGGGGCTCATCTTCCAGCTAATGGCTGAAGTGGGCGACTTCGTGGGGCCCGAGTGGCGCACCCGTCATGTGCCCACCGAGCTTAAGCACAAGGAGATGGTGGCCGACCTGGAAGGCCGGGCCTTTCACCTGGGCTTCGCCCGGGCCCTGGGATTCGCCGCCGGCGAGTGCTCCCTGTGCGTGCCCCGGCAGGAGTGCAGCGTGCTGGAGGGCGGCGAGTGCCGCCACCCCCTGCGGGCCCGGCCGGCCATGGAGGCCTGCGGCTTCGACGTCTTCGCCATCGCGGCCAAGCTGGGCTGGCCCCTGGTGCCCATCGGCCACCGCTCCCAGGCCGAAAAAATCCCCTGCGCCAGCCTCATCGGGCTGGTGCTGGTGGTGTAGCCGCCGGGAGCCGGCCGCCTCCTCCCCCGGGTTACTTCTTGAGGGCCTCCTTGGCGTCCCGGTAGGCCTTCTTCAGCTCCTCCAGGGCCTGGGCCGCGTCCTGCTTGGCCTTTTCCAGGTTGTCCTTGCTGGCCTCCTGGACCGCCTTGAGCTTGGCGGCCGCGGCCTGGCGCTTCTGCTCGATCTGGGCGGCCAGTTGCTTGTACTTCTCCTGGCCCTGGGCCGCCTTTTCCTTGGCGGCGACCAGGAGCTTGTCGCCGTCCTTCTGGATTTGGTCCAGGCCTTCCTTGAATTTGGCCACCAGCTTGTCCTTCTGCTCCTTGCTGTAGGCCACCGCGCTGTCCACGGCCTCCTTGGCCTTTTGTTTGGTCTCCTGGAGGGTGGGCTTTTTCTCCTGGCCGCTGTCGCTGCAGGCCAGGGGCACGAGGCTCAGGGCCAGGGCTGTGCTCAGAGCTAGGACTATATTGCGCATCTGCTTACTCCCGTGGTTTGGTTTTCTCCGCCGCGCGCTTAGGGCAGCCGGCCGCCCAGGTGCAGCTCCAGGTCGTTGAGGGCCTGGCCCGCGGCCAGGCCGGCCTGCACCTGCTCCAGGCGCGCCTCCTCCAACTGCCGGCGCGTTACTAATAGTATAACCCGGTCCATCTGCATCAGTTGGGCCCACTTCTGGCCGAAAGCCAGAGCCTGGCTGCGCAGGGGGATGACCTGCTCCTCCAGCACCCGCTGCCGGTGCTGGGCAAAGCGCAGGCGCTCCAGGTCAACGGCCACCTGCTCGCGTATCTCCCCCTCCTTGGCCAGCAGGCGCTTCTGGGCCCTGCGCAGCAAATATTGGGCCTGGGCGATGCCGGCCTGGTTCTGGTCGAATACCGGCAGTTCGGTCTCGATCAACGGGCCCAGCACCTCGCTGCCGCTGGTCTCCCGCTCCCAGTTCAGGCCCAGACGCAGGTCTTTGACCACGCTGGCCCGTTGCAGGCTCAGCCCGCGCTGGGCCTCGGCGATGCGCGCCCGGGCCAGACGCAGGTCCAGGCGGCCGGCCCGGGCCAGGGTCACGGCCCGCTCCAGGGCCGGCAGGCCCTGCGGCGGGGCCGGCGGCCGGCCGGCCAGCTTGATCTCGGCCGCGCGCTCGCCCAGGCCCAGCACCCGGGCCAGGTGGGCCCGGGCCAGGGCCTGCTCCATCCTGGCCTCGGCCAGGCGCAGGCGGGCGCGGGCCAGGGCGTCGCGGGCCAGGTACACGTCCAGCTCGGTCATATAGCCGAACTCCCGGCGCCGCTGGCTGGCCGCCGCCAGTTCCTGGTAGGTGGCGACCGTGCCCTGCAGCCGCTCCTGGATCTGCCCGGCGTAATAGGCCCGCAGCCAGGCGGCCAGGGCCGCGTGCCGGGTCAGGAGCACCTGCTGGGCCACCTCCAGGGTGGCCCGTTGCAGGCCGGCCTCGGCCATGCCCCGGCGCAGGGGCACCAGCCACAACTCCGAGGCCTTGAAGCTGGCGGCCAGCTCGAGGTTGGTGGCGCTCTCCTGCCCGGCCACCGGGAAGCGGATCAGGGCCGCCAGGGTGGGGTTGCTGAACAGGCCGGCCTGCACCTGCTGGGCCTTGGAGACGCCGATCTCCTCGAAGGCGGCCTGCAGGGCCCGGTTGTTGAGCAGGGCCACGGCCGCCGCCTCGGAGGGCCCCAGCCCGCCGGCCAGGGCCCGCTCCACCAGTTGCCGGGCCCGGGCCTCGTCGGCCTGGCTCTGGCGCCAGATCAGCTCCGGCCCGGGCCGCGCGGGCAGGCTCCCCTGCACGGCCTTGAAATCAGGCCCGGTCTCCACCGTGGCGCAGCCGGCGGCCAGGAGCAGGCCGGCCAGGGCCGCGGCGCCCAAACAATGCCTAGCCATGGCGGCCTCCTTTGGGCTCCACGTAGAGCAGGGTGAACATGCCGCCCTCGGGCATGACCCCCAGGGGCACATGGGCGTGGGCGTTCATCACGTGGTGCAGCTTGTGGCAGTGCAGCCGCCACAGGCCGGGGTTGTCGGCCACGAACTCCACGTCGCGGATGGTGCCCGGCGGCACGTTGATGGTGTTGCCCGGCCACTGGGCGGCCTCGGGGATGGGCCCGCCCTCGGTGCCCACCACCTTCCAGGTGTGGCCGTGCACGTGGATGGGGTGGCTGGACATGGCCAGGTTGCCGAAGCGCAGGCGCACCCGCTGGCCCTGGCGCACCCGGATGAACTCCACGTCCGGGGCCGCCTTGCCGCCCATGGTGAACCAGTTGAAGTCCATGGTGGCCAGGTTGGGGAAGTCGTTGCCCGGCGCCAGGGCAAAGGACTGCAACATGATGGCCACATCATGGTCTATGAGCCGGGCATAGGCCCGGGGGTGGATCACCACGAAGCCGCCCAGCCCCAGTCCGTCCTGCTTCATCATGTTGAAGCCGGTGTGGTACAGGAAGGTGCCGGTCTGGTGCAGCTTGAACTCATAGACCCGGGTGCCGCCGGGCGGGGTGACGGGCTCGGTGGTGCCGCCGGCCCCGTCCATGTCGTTGGGCACCTCTAGGCCGTGCCAGTGGATGGAGGTGGGCTCGGGCAGCTCGTTGGTCAGGATCACCCGGATGCGGTCGCCCTGCACGCACTCGATGGTGGGGCCGGGCATCTGGCCGTTGTAGCCCCAGAGCAGGGCCCGCTGGGCAAAGGCGTGGCTCATGCCACCGGTGAACCGGATGTTTTTCTTGATGATCTCCCAGGCCTCCTGGTGCTTGCCGTCGGTGAGCCAGCGCTCCACCGGCTGGGCCAGGATGCGGAAGACCTTGACCTGGCCGTCCATCTCGTAGCCCAGGGGCGGCACGTTCAGGGTCTGCACCCGGCCCATCTGCCGGCCCATGAGGGGCGGCGGCGGGCTCAGGGGGCGGGCTGGGTCGCGCCAGGCGTGGCGGGGGCCCACGGCCTCCATGCCGGCCATGCCCGCCGGGGGAGCGACCGGGGCGGCTCCGTGGGCCATGGGCGGGGCAGCCGCGGCCGGCGCGTGGCCGTGGCCCTCCTGGGCGGCCCGGGCCAGGCCGGGAGCCGCGGCCAAAAGCCCGCCCAGCACGGCCAGAAAACGGCGGCGGGTGGTGTTGCCTTTCATGTGCGATGGCCCTCCATGTTGAGCCTGGTTACAGGCTCTTGAGGTAGGCGATCAGGGCGTCCATCTGGCGGCCCTTTATCTCGGGGAATGCCGGCATCTTCTTGCCGCCCTGGTGGATGTGGTCCCGGATGGAGGCGTCGTTGACCGGGTGGCCCATCACCGGCGTCAGCTTGCGCTGGAACAGGCCCTTGAGCCCCGGGCCCACCTTGCTGCGGGTGGTTTGGGCGCTGTGGCAGGTGGCGCACAGGCGGCGGAACACGCCGCGGCCCTCCCGCACCAGCTCCGGGGTGGTCTGGACCACATAGGGCCTGGCCTGGGCCGGGGCCTGGCCGGGCTCCTGATGGGCCCCGGCGGCTGAGGCCAGGAGCCAGGCCGGCGGCAGCAGCAGGAGCAACCAACCGTAGCGGACCAGGGTCATGAACCTACCTCCAGGGGCTGGGGACAAACAATATCTGCCTGCTATCCAATGATGAGGCAGGCGCGTCTCCGAGGTCAAACCGGCCGCCGCGGTCCCAGGCGGGGTTTGACAAGGACCGGCCGCTTCCTTTCTACTGTAAGGGGCGGCCCGGCCTTTGGGCGGGGCCCTTGACCTTGGCCCTGAGCAGGAGGTGACCACCGTGGAGCCAGAGACCAAGCCCTGCCCCTTTTGCGGGGAGGCCATCCGGGCCGACGCCGTCAAGTGCCGCTTCTGCGGGGAGATATTGGACGACGCGGCCTATCAGCGGGCCAAGCAGGCCGAGTTGGGCCTGCCGGACCCGGCCCCGGCCCCGGCCCAGCCGGCCTCGGCCCCAGCCGGCGAGACGGGCAAGCTCTTCCAGGCCAGCCCCTCGCTGTTCACCATCTTCGGCTGGTTCTTCTGGAGCGCCCTGATCATCGCCGCGGCCGTCTTCCTGGCCTACCTGCCGCCCGCCTGGCTGGGCAGCCTGGCCGAGAACCAGTTCGTCAAGGCCTACTTCCTGCCCTTTCGCCTGTGGGGGGCCCTGATCCTGATAGCCCTGGTGCTGCTCGTGCTGATCATCCGCTGCCTGGTGGTCAAGGCCATCCGCTACAGCATCACCATGGACCGCCTGGAGTTCGAGCGGGGGCTGTTGAACAAGAAAAGCGACAACCTGGACCTGTTCCGCATCAAGGACCTGACCCTGAAGCGCTCCCTGCTGGACCGCATGCTGGGCCTGGGCACCGTGACCATCCAGACCTCGGACGCCTCCCACCCCAGCCTGATGCTGCCCAGCATCCGCGGCTCCCGGCAGGCCTATGACCTGCTCAAGCAGAAGAGCCTGGAGGCCGACCGGCGCCAGCGGGTGATCCACTACGAGTAGGGCCGGCGATTCTAAATCTAAGGTGCGCGGCTAGCGGCCCAGGGCGGGCCGCAGGCCGCCGCTCTGCTCTATCCAGGCCGCCAGGCGGCCGAAGCCCTCCTCCAGCGACACCACAGGTTCGTAGCCCAGCTCCTGCCGGGCCCGCCGGTCGCGGAAGGTCCAGGTGCGGCCCAGGTGGATCAGGTAGGGCCGGGAGATCATCAGCGGCGCCTTGACCCCCAGGGAGCGCAGCAGGTCGCAGGCCGCGGCCAGGGCGTAGGCCAGGGAATAGGGCACCCGCCGCCGGGGCAGGGGCAGGCTCGCCGCTTCGCACAGGCCGCCGATGAAATCGCGCAGGGTGGGGCGCACGGCGTCGGCCAGGTGGTACACCCGGCCCGGGGCCCGGGGCGAGAGCGCGGCCAGGACCAGGCCGCGGGCCACGTTGGCCGCGTGGCAGGTGGTGATGCGGTTGCTGCCGTCGCCCAGCCACAAAAAGCTGTTGCCCAGGATGGCCAGGGCAATGGCCTTGAGCACGCTGGTGTCGCCCTCGCCCCAGATCCAGGGCGGACGCACGGCCACCGTCTCCAGGCCAGCGCCGCCGGCGGCCAGCACCTCCTGCTCGGCTAGGGCCTTGCTGCGCGAGTAGTTATCCAAAAAGCGCCGGGGATAGGGCGCGTCCTCGTCCTCCTCCACGCGGTCCGCGTTCCTCAGCGTCACCGACTCGCTGGAGACGAACACCAGCCGCCGGGCCCCGGCCCGCCGCGCCGCGGCCAAGACGTTGCGCGTGCCGGTCACATTGGCCGCCTCTATGCGCGGCCAGGGCGCCACGTAGGAGGCCAGGGCCGCCACGTGGAACACCACCTCCACCCCGTGCGCGGCCCGGGCCAGGGCCTGGAGGTCGTCCAGCGGCGCGGGCACCAGCTCCGCGCCGGCCCGCGCCAGGGCGGCCGTGCTGGGCCGCTCCCGCCGCACGCCGGCCCGCACGGCTACGCCGCGCTCCAGGAGTTGGCCGCACAAATGCCCGCCCAGAAAGCCGGTGGCGCCCGTGACCAGGGCCGAGGAAAGCTCAGGCATGGCTGCACCTCGCGAAAAAGGGGTGGAACCAAGGCAGATAGAGTTTGGCACGGCCGGCGGCAAGGAGGCAAGCAGGGGCGCCGAGCAAAAGGGCGGAGCCCTGGAACCCGGCAACTCTTGGCTGGGCTTCGCTGCGCTCAACTCAACCTGGGAGACCGGCTCGGGGCGACCGCGCAGGCGCCCGCTTCACCGTAAAGGCGCCCATGCCGCGCCCGGCCGGGTAAAGGTCAGAAGTCGAAGAGAACGCGGGTGGTGAACACGTCCTCCTCATCCAAGGTGACCCCGTTACGCGTGACTTCTTGATTGAACCAGGCATGATCATAGTTGAACTGCAGCCGGATGTGGCGGTTGGGGAACCAGTTCAAACCCAGGGTGACCGAGCGGGCGCCGTCGCTGCCGCTGGCCCAGCCCCGATCCAACAGCTCCTGGTTGGTGGACATGCTCTGATAGCGCAAGGCCGCCTGCCAGGCCCCCCAGCCGCCGGTGCTGGGGTTGAAGTCGCGCCGGGGCTTGATGGCCGCGTCGCCGGGGGCGTCCTCACCGGTCAACACCCAGGCCAGGCTCAGGTAATAGCCATCCACCTCCAGCCCGGCCGAGGAGCCGGCTCGTTTAAGGTCGTCATAACGGGCTCGCAGGTATTCGCCCTGCACGCTGAAGGGCCCCAGAAGATACTGGGCCTCCAGGCCCCAGCGGGTCAGACCGCCGTCCTGGCTCACTCCGGAGGCGAACTCATACCAGGAGGTGAAGCCTTGGGTCTGGAAGCTGTTGCCGGCCAGGCTTTTTTCGTTGTTGCCCGTGCCAAAGGAGCCGCCAAAGCTGAGCCCGCGCAGGGCGTCGCCCTTGGGGGTCTGGGCCCAGGGGGTCAAGGCCACGCGGGCGGTGAAGTCCTTGTCGTCCACGGTGGCCGAGGTGTTGCGGCCCTGACCGTTGAACACGCCCAGGCCGTATTCCAGCCGCCCATCCCAAAGCTTGCCCAGCAGCATCACCCCGATGTCCTCCTGGGGCGAGATGGCGTTGACGATCATGGCCCGCTCCATGAACCAGGTCCAACGGGCCGAGTACACCGCCTCCAGGCTGAAAGGCTCAAAGACCTGACCCAAGCGAACGCGGAACTCGGGGTATTTGCGGTACTCCAGCCAGCCCTCCTGCAGGATGCCGTTGCGCTCCCCTATCAAGGTGGCGTACAGCCGGTAAGCAAAGTCGTTCTCCAACACCCCGCGAATATCCAATCGGGCGCGGCGAATAAGGAAGGTATCGCTGTCGGGATGCCGGTCGTTGAGATGCCAGCGGGAATCGAACTGGAACCACCCTCCGATGCGCAGTTGGTCATCAGGTCCCTTGAGGTAGAACCCGTCGTCGTAGATGGTTCTCAGCCGATTTTCCTCCGGGGTCTGCTCAACGTCGCTCAGGCTCACGCGCTTGACGATATCCTTGACAACCTCCGCGTGCTCCTGGCCCTTTATGGCCTCGCCAATCTTTTGGGCGGTCCGGCTTTCCTGGTCCTGCAACTGCTGTTGCTGAGCGCCCACCTGGCCGCGCAGCTCGCTCAATTCCTTATCATAAGCGTTCATGCGCCTCTGGTTGTCCCGCAACAGGGACTCCAGGCGTTCAATGCGCCTCAGCAGGTCTTCTCGCGTGGGCCCGACCGCTGCGGCGGGGAGGACCATGGCCGCGGTCAACAGCAGCCCCAGCAGGGCCGCCGCCGCATGTCGCGACACGCCTTTGCTTCCCATGATCCCGTCTCCACTATTTTTGTGCGATTTTTCTCAGTGTCACACACCGGCCGGCCTGGTAGCAAGCAAGGAACTCCCGCCGCGGGTAGGCAAGCAGGGGCGCAGAGCTTGCGCGGCCCAGCCCCAATATTCCACAATGAATTACCCCGGCGAGTCGCTACCGGGGCCACCCCTTGGGCCTGTGAGGCCGTATGAATGAATTCTGGCTCGCCTTTGTGCCCCTGTTCGTGGCCGTGGACGCCATCGGCGTGGTGCCGATCTTCCTGTCCCTGACCGAAGGCCTGGAGACGCAGCGGGTGCGCGCGGTGATCGTGCAGTCGGTCATAACCGCGGCCTCGGTGGCCGTGGCCTTCCTGGCCTTCGGCCCGGCCCTGCTGTCCTTCCTGGGCATCACCGTGCCGGACTTCATGATCGCCGGCGGCCTGCTGCTGCTGGCCATCTCCCTCAGCGACCTCTTGACCGGCGAGAAAAAACAGCGCGAGCCCGACCCCGAAAGCCTGGGCGCGGTGCCCATCGGCATCCCGCTGATCACCGGCCCGGCCGTGCTGACCACTTGCATCCTGCTGGCCAACACCTACGGCAAGACGATCACCGCCGGGGCCGCCGTGATCAACGTCGCCCTGGCCGGGGTCCTGTTCTGGTTCGCCGGGCCCATCACCAGGCTGCTGGGCCGCACGGGCACCAAGACCATCTCCAAGGTGGCCAGCCTGTTCCTGGCCGCCATCGCGGTCATGCTGGTGCGCAGGGGCATATTCGAGGCCATCGTGGCGGCGGGGAGGTAGGGGGCGGAGTGGGTGGAGGGAGACGCAGGGGAGGAGGGGAGGCGAGCAGGGGGAAAGGGTTGATAATTCAGCCTGAAAGCTAAGTTAAGAATTATGATAAATTAGTGCTAAGTGCCAGTTATCCGAGCATAACTATTTTCGCCCTGCCGAACCACTTAGATCGCCGGATTAGGACTTACCAGCATGTTTTGTACTTCACTACCTGCCTTCGGTGCCCTAAGCTTTTGCCACGCGCTTCAATCTGATATGTTATACACAGGATAAAAATTGTCTGCCATGGCAGCTATCTCCTCATGTCCTGGCGGGATTACAAATCAGGGGAGGCGCGCAAGTTTTCCAAAAGCCAATATGCTAGAGCAACTTGAACAAGTCCGTATAGAAGCAACCACCAGCATCGACCTCGGAATAAGATCGAGGCTTGGCCAGTTCCTCACCCCCGCCACGGTCGCCCGCTTCATGGCTTCTTTGTTTCCCGCCAGCAACTTGCCTTCTGCGCGCTTGCTCGATGCTGGTGCTGGCATTGGATCCCTAACTGGGGCGTTTCTTGACCGGTGGGCGGAAGGCGCATTCGAGTTTAGGGAAGTGACGGCGACCGCTTATGAGATCGATGATACGCTGAGAGGGTATCTAACCAAAACTCTGGAAGGATATGCTGCCCAGCTAGCTCTGACGATTAAGGTTTTGTCCTATGATTTCATTGAAGATTCGTTAAATAAAATCCAATTTCCCACCGAACCCCGTTTTACTCATGCCATTCTCAACCCGCCCTACAAGAAAATACACAGCAATTCACGGCATCGTCGGTTGCTCAGCCAGGTAGGTATTGAGACCGTCAATATCTATTCGGCTTTTGTGGCGCTAGCGGTTGAGCTGATGGAGACCGGCGGCCAGATAGTGGCCATTATTCCGCGTAGTTTCTGCAACGGCCCCTATTATCGACCTTTCCGCGAATTTGTTCTAGCGCGGGCGGCTATCCGCCACATACACCTTTTCGAATCGCGCAATAAGGCCTTTAAGGACGACGGCGTGCTGCAAGAGAACATTATCATCCGGCTGGAATGTGGTGGCCAACAGGGCAAAGTGACAATTTCCACTTCGACCGATGACACCTTCACCGACTATCAGGCTCATGCGCATCCGTTCGAACGGATCGTAATGCCATACGATAGGGAGCGCTTCGTTCACATTCCGACGTCTCTGAATGATAGCCCCATAGAACTTTCCCCAGTGATCCGTCACTCATTGGCCGACCTGGGAATTGAGGTGTCTACCGGGCCGGTGGTTGACTTCCGCATGCGTGAGCATCTGCGCGAAATGCCGGAGCCGGGAACCGTGCCCCTGCTATACTCAGTTCACTTCGCTGGCCTGGGCATTGAGTGGCCGAAAATGGGTATCAAAAAGCCGAATGCCATCATGCGAAATGCTTACACGGAAAAATGGCTTTATCCGACCGGATTCTATGTCGTGACCCGCCGATTTTCCTCCAAGGAAGAAAAGCGCCGTATCGTGGCCAATGTGGTTGCCCCGGAAGCCTTCCCGGATGCTCTAGCCTTGGGGTTTGAGAACCATCTAAATGTGTTCCATGCCTGCAAGAAGGGGCTGCCAGAAGACCTTGTGCGCGGCTTGGCGGTATTTTTAAATTCCAGGGTCTTTGATAATCACTTTCGGCTTTTTAGTGGGCACACCCAGGTGAATGCAACAGATTTGAGGCAGATGAAATACCCCAGCCATGCAATCCTGTCTAGCCTGGGAAGCTGGGCGAAATCGCGCGGAGAACTGACTCAGGCTATGATCGACACTAAAATTGAAAACCATATCCTATGAGCAACCATAGCCACATCGACAATGCACTTGAAATTATCGTTTCTCTGGGCCTTCCCCGTGCTCAGCAGAATGAGCGTTCCGCCCTTTGTTTACTGGCTATCTTGAATCTCACACCGGATAAAAAATGGGAGATGGCTGAGAATCCACTATTGGGAATCACACCAATAATGGACTGGGCGCGGGAGCACTATCAAAAAAACTATGCCCCAAATACACGCGAAACCGTGCGCCGGCAGACAATGCACCAGTTCGTTGCCGCTGGAATTGCCCTCTACAACCCGGACGACCCGGCTAGACCTGTGAACAGCCCGAAAGCCGTTTATCAGATTGAGCCGGCCACGTTGAATCTGCTACGTACATACGGCAACTCATCGTGGGGGGAAAATTTATTGACTTACTTAGCCGAGCGCCAGACGATTGTCGAACGCTACGCACGCGAGCGAGACTTAAACCAAATCCCCGTCCTCGTCGCCCCTGGCAAGGAGTTTCAACTGTCCCCCGGTGAACACAGCGAGCTAATCAAGGCCATAATCAAGGATTTTGCTTCGCGGTATGTCCCCGGTGGTGTCCTGATCTACGCTGGAGACACTGGTGATAAGTGGGGCTATTTTGATGAGGCGATGCTGTCTAAGTTGGGTGTGACTTTGGATTCCCATGGCAAGATGCCCGATGTCGTACTTTATTATCCGGATAAGGACTGGCTGCTTCTGGTGGAGGCTGTAACTAGCCATGGCCCGGTCGATGGGAAGCGGCACGAGGAACTGGCGCGGCTATTCGCTAAAGCGTCTCCTGGGTTGGTATATGTGACCGCCTTTCCGAATCGTGCAAGCATGGCCAAATATTTGTCTGAAATCGCTTGGGAGTCAGAAGTTTGGGTCGCAGATGCGCCTTCGCATCTGATCCATTTCAACGGGATGCGGTTTTTAGGCCCATATGATTAAACTTCCATATCAGACACTGTTAGATCTCTCCTCCTAAAAATCCCCGGCCCCCGCTTGCGCGGGGGCCGGGCCTAGCGTGGGGGTTAGCCAAGAAACCGCGTCAGGGTTTCTTCTAGGGGCATAAGCTACATCGCCGGCAGCGTCACGTGGGGCAGGTGGGTCAGGGCCTCCTCCACCAGCTTCTGGGGGTACTCGTAGTTGCTTAGCTGCCCGGCCAGGTAGGCGTCGTAGGCGCTCATGTCAAAGTGGCCGTGGCCCGAGAAGTTGAACAGGATCACCTTCTCCTTGCCCTCCTCCTTGGCCTTCATCGCCTCGATCACCGCGCCGCGGATGGCGTGGGTGGTCTCGGGCGCGGGCACGATGCCCTCGGTGCGCGCGAACAGCACGCCGGCCTCGAAGCACTCCAACTGCGGCACGGCGATGGCCTCGATGAGCTTGTCCTCGTACAGGCGGCTGACCAGGGGGCTCATGCCGTGGTAGCGCAGGCCGCCGGCGTGGATTCCGGGCGGAATGAAGGTGTGGCCCAGGGTGTGCATTTGCACGATGGGCGCCATGTGCGCGGTGTCGCCGTAGTCATAGGCGTACACGCCCTTGGTCACCGTGGGGCAGGAGGCCGGCTCCACGGCCAGGATGCGCACGTCCATGCCGTTGATCTTCTCGCGCACGTAGGGGAAGGAGATGCCGGCGAAGTTGGAGCCGCCGCCGATGCAGCCGATGACCACGTCGGGCTTCTCGCCCAGGACCTTCATCTGGCGGATGGCCTCCTCGCCGATGATGGTCTGGTGCAGGCAGACGTGGGCCAGCACCGAACCCAGGGAATAGTTGGTGTCCTCGTGGCTGACCGCGTCCTCCACGGCCTCGCTGATGGCGATGCCCAGGGAGCCGGGATGGTTGGGGTCCTGGGCCAGCACGGCGCGGCCGGCGTTGGTCTGGTCGCTGGGGCTGGGGAATATCTCCGCCCCCCAGGTGTGGATCATGGACTTGCGGTAGGGCTTCTGGTCATAGCTCACCCGCACCATGTACACCCGGCAGTCCAGGCCGAAGAATTTGCAGGCCAGGCTCATGGCGCTCCCCCACTGGCCGGCGCCGGTCTCGGTGGCGATGCGGCGGATGCCCTCCTGCTTGTTGTAAAAGGCCTGGGGCACGGCGGTGTTGGGCTTGTGGGAGCCGGCCGGAGACACGGACTCGTTCTTGAAGTAGATATGCGCCGGGGTGCCCAGGGCCTTCTCAAAGCGGCGGGCCCGCATGAGGGGCGTGGGCCGCCACAGGGCCAGCACCTGCATCACCTCCTCGGGGATGTCGAAGTAGGGCGCCGGGCTCATCTCCTGCTCCAAGAGGGCCATGGGGAAGATCACGTGCATCTGCTCGGGGGTGGCGATCTCCATAGTGGCCGGGTGGAAGGGCGGCGCCAGGGGGGTGGGCATGTCGGACTGGATGTTGTACCAGCGCCGCGGCATGTCCGATTCGTTGAGAAGTACCTTGACCTGCTCCATGAATTAACTCCTTTGTCAATCCTGATTGCGGCGTAAACCCGTGACCCTCAAAAAGCCGCGGGCCCCGCTGGGGCCCGTTGCTCAAGGTTTGCGAGGAGGATGCTCAGAGCACAGACGGACCCCGGCCCGGCGGCTGCCAGCGCCACCACCAGCGAACGACCATGCCCTGCTGCCGTAAAATCATGACTTTTTGCTCCGTAAATTGTATACCGTATACCAGCGTCCGTTTAAAATTGTCAAGTGTAAAAATTTTTTTGAGATGTGTATCTTGAAATAGGTAGAGTCGTAATATCGCCGTCCGCGCCGGCCGCCGGAGGAGCCCATCTTGTCTAACACCGTGAAGTGGCTGCTGATCGTCCTCGGAGGCCTGGTGGCGGCCTGGGCCCTGGCCGCGGGTCTGGGCCTCTGGCGCTTCGGGGCCGAGACCCGGCAGGCCCAGGAGCGGCTGATCCAGCTGGCCGCGCCGCCCCAGGCCGACGCCTCGCGCCTGGCCCGCCTGCCGCCAATGGTGCGGCGCTATCTGGAGCGGGCCCTGCCTTATCCCCTGCCGCCGCTGCGCCTGGCCCGGGTGGAGATGCGCGGCTCGTTGCGCGGCCGGCCCGGCCAGGCCTGGCGCAAGTTCACGGCCCAGCAGGTGTGGTCCTTGAGCCCGCCGGGCTTTGTCTGGAGCGCCCGAGTCCGCCTGTTCCCCCTGGTCTGGCTGGAGGTGAGGGACCTGCTGCGCAACCGCCGGGGCAGCCTGGCGGCCATGCTCTGGGGCTGGCTGCCCCTGGCCGGCGCCGACGGCCCGCCCGAGCTGGGCCTGGGTGCCCTGCAGCGCTGGCTGGCCGAGGCGGTGATCTTTCCGCCGGCGCTCTTGCCCGGGCCGCACCTGAAGTGGGAGGCGGCCGGCGACAACAGCGCCTGGGCCGTGCTCACCGGCCCGGGGCTGGAGCTGGGCGGGGTGTTCATCTTCGGCCCGGACGGCCTGCCCCAGCGCTTCGAGACCCCCGGCCGCCAGCGCCAGATGCCCGACGGCTCCTTCGAGCCCTTCCCCTGGGTGGTGCGCTACCGCGACTGGCGCAAGGCCCGCGGCTTCCTGGTGCCCCACCAGGCCGAGGTGGCCTGGGTCCTGGAGGGCGAGGAGTTCGTGTGCCTGCGCCTGGAATGGAGCAAGGTCCGCTTCGAGTGAGGCCGGGCCCGCCGAGCGAATCCGCCTGAGCAACCCTTAACCAGGAGCCAGCTATGTCCCGCGCCCTGCTGGTCATTGACGTGCAGAACGAGTACTTCACCGGCGCCCTGCCGGTCAGCCACCCGCCGGGCAGCCTGGACAACGTGCTGCGGGCCATGGACGCGGCCCAGGCCCGGGGCCTGCCCATCGCCGTTGTCCAGCACGCGGCCACGGCCCCGGATTCGCCGCTGTTCCGCCTGGGCAGCCCGGCCTGGGAGCTGCACCCCGAGGTCGCGGCCCGGCCGCGGGACGTGCTGATACAGAAACGCCTGCCCGGCTCCTTCACCGGCACGCCCCTGGCCGCCTGGCTGGAGGGCAAGGGCGCGGACACGGTGGCCATCTGCGGGTACATGAGCCAGATGTGCTGCGACACCACCTCCCGCCAGGCCTTTCACCGCGGCCTGGGCGTGGAGTTCCTCTCTGACGCCACCGGCACCCTGGACCTGAAGAACTACGCCGGCGCGGTCACGGCCGAGGAGCTGCACCGGGCGGTGCTGGTCACCCAGGCCATGCGCTTCGCCAAGGTGATGAGCACCGCGAAGTGGATCGCGGGGTTGGGGAAGTGCAAGGAATAGGGGATGATTGGGTCACAGAATAGGTTTTCAATCTAATCGTATGCGAGGCACTGCTTACTGTTATATAATATTTCTACCTTTTAATTTCAGCTTGTGAAAGGAGGAATAGGAGATAATCAACCGTTCCTATCAACTGCAAAACTCTCTCACGAGTATAGGATGGAACAAGGCCATGCATAACCTCATTCCTCACAAATCCTGAATAGCCGCGAAACAGCAAATGCGCACTTTCTTGTAAGTCTTTATCATTACTAAATTTTATTTTTGGAGGGACCTTTCCCATTATTTCTCCAAAAAGCTGTACTCCAGAAAGCTTGCCTGTATATCCACTTAATTGCCTGACTCTATCCTCAAGGATTACGCTAATCTCCCGGATCAAGATATCGTACTGATCGGCTGCTTTGTCGTTATCAATTGCGTTTAAAATGCTCAAGCAGCGTGTTCTAAGAGTAGGGTCGATAATAGGTACTTCAAAGGAACTACTTTGGCCGGTAGTATACGAAGATATTTGTGGCAATACTTGAATTTCGGTTGCTGACTGCTCTTGCGTTGGCGCTATTTCGAAAAAAACGTCAGCCGGCTTTAGACTATTCAACACTCCCGTCTCGCCAAGATTAATAATCTGTTGAATTTTTTGGTTGAAAGTTTCCAAAAGGCTCCCAGGAACTGTTTTATGTTCTCTAAGTACCATTGATCTTTTTTGTAATAATTGTGAAACCCGAAAAAGTAATCCAGCTTTCAAATAGCGGAGGGAGCCATAGGAGACTCCGATTATAGTAATTTCTCCTGAGGAATCTCTTTCCCTGGCAGCAATTTCCTTTTCACCCCAATCTATCATTCTTTTTAGCCGCCCAATTTCTTTCTCATATGGTGAAGATTCTAGTTCAAGGGACGCTGCCAATGCTGTGTATTTTTCGAGTTCTTTGAGCAGACATATTAGGCCCTCTTGGAATTCTTTGTAGGTTTCTAACCAAAACCAGGGACTGCCAGCGGTGGCTTCATCGCGAGGCTGCTTTACTTTTTCCCATGTTTTTTGTATTTCCATGATTAACTCCTACCGCAAACTCCTAGTGACTACCAATGGTTATAAAGGACGGCATTATATTTGTTGGGGCTGCTGCTAATTCCAATAATTTTCTTAACCGTGCATCTGGGTTTTGTGAGGAAGATACTAATCTTGAAATTTCCCTAGGTTATGGGGTACCATCGCCAGTCGTCGCCTCAATCCCAAAACCCCACATGCGTAAAGCGCAGAGTGAACTTCTTGCAGACCGGGCAGAGGTACTCGCCGTCGGTGAGTTTGAGGGCGCGGCCCAGGCGGGCCGCGGTGTTCCAACTGGCCACCACCTTGTCGCCCGGCCGGCCGATGAGGCTGGGGTGGTCGTAGGGAACCGCGGCCGAACCCGGGCACCCGGCGCAGCTCACCTCCTCGGCGTAAAGGTTGGCCACGGCCAGGGTGGCGCAGTCCGGGCAATAGACCGGAAAGCCGCAGTAGGTCTTGAAGTTCACGAAACCGCCGAAGATGGCCATCACCTCGGTGTGAAAGCCGCAGGGGCAGGCCGCCTTGATCAGGCTGCCGGCCTGGGCGACGGCCGCGGTGCTGAGCAGCATGATCAGGGCCGCCAGCAGGACCAGGACCAGGTACTGGGGCCGCGACGGGCTGGACATGGCAGGGGCCTCCGACATGAGGGATTGCGCAACGCCCGACCCAGGGGGTCGGCCCACCCCCATTCAAGCACAAGGGAAGTGGTTTGACCATGGCCATGCAGATCCGGACAGGGGCCTCCAAAACAATGCTCGACCAGGGCAATGCGCTTGGGGCATGCTGTAGGCGCCGCCCCACGCAAGGAGGGCCCAGGGCCATGTCCACGGTGGACGGCCTGCCCCTGCTCAAACGCATCCTGGCCATCCGGCGCCAGCGCCGGGAGGGCCCTGTGCACCTGACCGAGCTGGCCAAGGAGCGCCTGCGCGCCCTCATCCGCCACGCGGCCGGCCTGCCCCTGTACCAGCGCCACTGGACGGGCCTGGACCCGGAGGCCGTGGATCTGAGCGACCTGCCGCCGCTAACCAAGGCCCAGGTGCAGGAGGGGCTCAGCGACGGCCTGGCCGCGCCGGGGCTGACCGGCGAGGCGGTGCGGGCCTTTTGCGAGCAGCCGGAGAACATCGGGCGGCTGCTGGACGGCCGCTACATCGTGGCCCACACCTCGGGCAGCAGCGGCAGCCGGGCCTTTTTCGTGCAGGATCGCTGGGGCTGGCACATCGGCCAGGCCCTGAACACCCTGCACCTGCTGGCCGCGCTCAAGGGCCTGCCCCTGGACCGGCTGTGGCCGCCCTGGCGCCTGGCCCTGATCGCCCCGGCCCGGCGGCACTTCGCCTCCCTGCTGGTGGCCCTGCACACCCCGCCCATCTGGGGCCTGGCCTCCCGGGTGCAGATCATGGACATCCTGGACCCCCTGGGCCGCATCGTGGCGGGCCTCAACCGCCTGCGGCCGATCATGATCCACTCCTATCCCACTCTGCTGGCCCGCCTGGCCCGGGCCGCCCTGGCCGGCGCGCTCAGGATCAGGCCCCTGCTGATCACCGCCAGCAGCGAGCCCTTCACCGCCGGGGCGCGAGGAGCCCTGGCCCGGGCCTGGCCCCAGGCGCGGCTGGTGGACGTGTACGCGGCCAGCGAGGCCACGCCCATCGCCTGGCAGTGCCCGGCCGGCGGGCTGCACTACAACGCGGACTGGCTGATAATCGAGCCGGTGGACGAGGCGGGAAGGACGGTGGAGCCCGGGGTCATGGGCCGCGCGCTATACCTGACCCACTTGTTCAACCAGGTGCAGCCCCTGCTGCGCTACCGGATTCAGGATCAGGTGCGGCTGCTGCCCGGCGAGTGCGCCTGCGGCTCGCCCCTGCCCCGGCTGGAGCTGGGCGGCCGGGCCGAGGACGACTTGTCCCTGCCCGGCGCCGGCGGCGGGCGGGTGGCGCTGCTGCCCATTCCCCTGCTCACCGCCCTGGAGGACTGCCCGGGCGCGGCCCAGTTGCAGGTGGTGCAGGAGGCCGATGACCGGCTGCTGCTGCGCTTCGTCATCGCCCCGGGCGCCGAGCCCGGCTCCACGGCCGCCGAGTTGGTGCGCCTGCTGTCCCGCTATTTGGAGCGCCAGGGGGTGAGCCGGGGCGTGCAGGTGCAGGTCTGCCACGTGCAGGAGATCGCCCGCGACGCCCAGACCCGCAAGATCAGGCAGGTGGTGAACCTGGCCGGAGAGTGAGGCGCGGCCCTACTTCAGCCGCTTGAGCACCTCGCCGGCCAGCCCCTTGGCCTGGGCCAGGTTGCGCACCGGGTCGCCGCTGGCCACGTCCACGGTCAGGTAATAGTCCCCCTTGAGCACGTGCAGCCCGGCCCCGGGCTTGAGGCCGCTGCCGCCCCAGAAGGCCTTGTCGCCCACGCCCTTGACGGGCTGGGCGCCCTGCAGCGAGGCCCTGGTCTGCGCAAAGAGCTGGGCCGAGTTCATGTTCTTGCGTATGGCCGGCGGGGGCAGGGTCAGGGAGAGCTGCACGTAGCGCACCGCCTTGTCCGTGGCCCCCTCGTAAAAGCAGATGCTCTGGCCGATGGTGTTGGGCCCCCGGGATTTGGCCGGCTTCACGGCCTGGCCCAGGGCCTTCTGGGCGTCGGCCTGGGTGAGCATATCGCAGGCCGCCGGGGCCTTGGCCCAGGCCAGGGGGGCGGCGGCGAGCAGGCACAGGGCGATAAGCAGGGCTTTCATGGTTTTCCTTCCTGGGCAGTGCCGGGGGGCGCGCCAGGCGCGGTCCTGGGTTGGGTTTGGGGGGCGGGCGGCTCCGGCGGCGCGGGCAGGAGCCGCAGGTCGTAGATCACCCAGGGCTGGCCCTGGGCCGGCCCGTCCAGGGACAGGCGCAGGCCGCTCGCCTCCCGGGGCTGGGGCAGGAGCAGATAGTAGCTGGCGCGCACCTGGGCCGGCTGGGCCAGCAGCGGGGCCAGGGGATGAAGCCGGGCCCGGTAAGGGGCCCGCGCCCACTGGCCCTGGGCGTCTTGCAGCTCCAGGCGCAACTGGCGGGGGTAGTACTCCGGGTGGTGGTCCAGGTCCAGCTCCACCCCGCTGATGCGTGAGGGCCGCTTGAACTCCACGGCGAAGCTGTCCCCCTTGCCCTGGGGCCGGCCGGTGCCCCAGTAGGTCCGGGGGTCGCCGTCCAGGGCCCGCTGCGCGTCCTGGGGCAGGGGGCTGACCCGCAGCGAGGCCGCTGGCGCGGCCACGGACTGCGGCGGCTTCCAGGGCGGGGCCTCAGGCGGGGTCAGCTCAAAAGCCTCGGTGGTGCCCCAGGACCAGGAGGTGAGCTTGCGGGCCAGGTCCCGGTTGGCCTCCAGGGCCCCGATGATGTTGGGGCCCTGGGCGGGGTCGCTCAGGTGCCCCCGGTGCACCAGCACCCAGCGCACCCCGGCCCGGGCTAGGTCCGCGATCAGCTCCCGGCTGGGCGGGACCGTCAGCAGGGAGCCCAGGGCCTGGTGGCCGCGGGGGAAGTAGCCGCTGTAGCCGTTGAGCAGGGGCCGGAAGTGATAGGCCGAGATATAGGTGAAAAAAGAGTTCTTGCGGGGGCTGTCCAGGGGCAGGTGCAGCACGGCTCCCTGGCCCGGCTGCGCCTTGAGCCAGGCCACGAAGGGCGGCAGGCGGCCGGGTATCGGCTGGGGGCCCTGGCCCCGGATGGCGGTGGGCCACAGCTCCACGGCCAGGGCCGCGGCCAACACCAGGATTGCCAGGGCCCGGAGCTTGCCGGAGGAGAGCCGGGCCAGCAGCCCGGACAGGCCCAGTCCGGCCAGCACCGCGGCGAAGAACCAGAAAAACAGGCCCCAGCGGGCGGCGGTGCGCAGGCCGCCAAAGCCGGGGAAGTGCTCGTAGAGCAGGCGGTAGGGGCCGTGGAAGAGTTCCCGGCCGCCGGCGGTCACCTCCGGGCCCAGGGACAGGACAAAGGCCGCCAGGGCCAGGCTCAGGTACAGCCAGCGGGTCTGGGGCCGGCGGTCGGCCGGGCCCGGCCAGAAGAGGCCCAGCAGGGCCAGCAGCGGCGCGGTCGCTCCCGCCCAGAGGTGGCCCTCGGCCCGGCCCAGGGGGTAGAGCAGCGGCCCCCACAGGGCGTTGCTGGCCGGCGCGGATAGATAGTGCTCCAGAGAGGCCGAGTAAAAGCGCACCTCCTCCAGGTCCCGCGCAAAGCCCATGTCCGCGCGCGCGTCCAAGTAGGGCATGAAAAAGGGCAACATCATCGCCGTGCTCAGTCCGGCGAACAGGGCCAACTGCTCCCAGGTCAGCCGCTCCCGCCAGCGGCCATGGGCCGGGAGCACGATGAACAGGGCCAGGCCCAGGGATATGGTCAGGTACAGGGCCCAGTAGCCGCAGGACAGGCCCTGCAGCACGTAGAACAGGCTCAGGCCCACGATGTCGCGCCAGCGGCGGCTTTCCAGCCAGCGGTGCAAGAACAGAAAGGCGAAGGGCAGCCACTGGATGGTGCTGACCTGCAGGCGGGTGGCCTGCAGGATGCGGTAGGGGCAGAAGGCGAAGAAAAAGCCGGCCAGCAGCCCGGCCCAGAAGCTGCCGGTCAGCCGCTTGACCAACAGATAGGTGCCCAGGCCGGCCAGGGGGAAGCTGGCCAAGAGAAGCAGGTTGTGGGCCAGCAGAGGGTTGCCGGTGACGGCCAGCACCGGCGCGGCCATGAGCGCCTGCACGATCAGGTGCTCGCTGAAGGCCAGGCTGTGCGCGGCTGGCCAGAAGATGTTGGCGTCGAACAGGCTTAGGGGGGCGCTGGTCAGGGCCCGCCAGTCCCAGGCCAGGGCCCAGGCGTTAAGGAAGCTGTCGCCCGGGTCCCAGATGTAGTCCCTGATGTGCAGGCTGAAGGGGCTGAGCCAGGGCACGGTCAGGGCCGCGTACAGGACCAGCGCCGCCAGCCCCTGCCAGAAGCCCAGCCCCACGGACGGCGGCCGCTTGCCTACCCAGTCTCCCAGAACGCCCCGCTTCAACCTAGTTTCCTCCAAGGCACCCCTATTATGCTACCTCGGCGGGCAAAAGGCCATGCCGCCCGCCGCGGGGCGCGGCGGGCGGGCGGGGCGGTCCGTCATCAGGCCCCCTGGCGCAGCCGGGCTATGCGCTCCTCCAGGGGCGGGTGGGAGGCGAACAGGCGCATCCATGAGCCGCCGCCGGCGATCTTGAGGGTGTTCAGGGTCTTCTGGCTGGTGTCCACCAGCTCCTTGGTCTGCAGCAGCGACTCCAGGGCGTGGATCATGGCCCCCCGGCCGGCCAGGGAGGCGCCGCCGGCGTCGGCCCCGTACTCCCGCCAGCGGGAGTAGCCCATCACCACCAGCGAGCCCAGGATGGCCAGGCAGATCTCCAGGACGATGGAGACCAGGAAGTAGGTCATGGTGGGGAAGGCCGAGTCATCCTCGTCGCTGCGGGAGGCCTGGGCCACGGCAAAGGCCGCCGCCCGCGAGAGGAACACCACGAAGGTATTGATCACCCCCTGCAGGAGGGTCATGGTCACCATGTCCCCGTTGTTCACGTGGCTTAATTCATGGGCCAGCACCCCGGCCACCGCCTCGCGGTCCAGGCGCTCTAAGAGCCCCGAAGAGACCGCCACCAGGGAGCGGCTGCGGGTGGGGCCGGTGGCAAAGGCGTTGACCTCCTCCGAGGGATAGACGCCCACCTGGGGCACGGCGTTCAGCCCGGCCCCCCGGGCCAGGTTGTGCACCGTGTTCACCAGCCAGGCCTCGTCGCCGCTGGCCGCGCTGGAGTCTATGATCTGCACCCCCATGGTCCAGCGGGCCATGACCCGGCTCAGGGCTAGGGAGATGAAGGCCCCGCCGAATCCGATCACCACGGCGAATATGAGCAGGGCCTGGTAGTTCAGGCCGGTCTGGGCGAAGAAGCGGTCCACGCCCAGCATCCGGGTGATGAACAAGAGGGTCATCAGGACCAGGAAGTTGACCAGCACCAGCAGAAAAACCCGCTTAAACACAGGCACCTCCACTCTTGCAAAAAAAGGCCTTGCGGCCGCGGGGCCCCAAAGCCATCCTAGTCTCCGACGGCCCTTGGTCGCAGGCCGTCCGCTTTGGCCCACCGGCGTAGGGTCGCGGCCGCCCGCGGCCCGTCCTCAGGGCGCCGCGGGCGGCCTTTGGCCGGATTATCGGGCCGGCGGGGGCAAATGGCAAGGGGCGGCAGCAGGTTTTTTGCGCACCCGCCCCGCCCGCCCGCGGCAGAGGAGACTGGTGCCGGGGCAAGGGCTGTGTTATTTGGTTGGCTGCATCTTTAACTAAAAGGGGGTCGGCGACATGAGACGGTTGCTAGTTCTAACCCTGCTGGGCTGGCTGGCCCTGGCCGGGACGGCCGCGGCCCAGTTCGGCGACTCGGCCCTGTTGGGCAGCGTGGTGGATAAGAACGGCGACCCCATGAGGGGGGCGGTGGTGCAGGCCCGGCAGGTGGACGGCAGCCTGAGCGTGGAGTCCCTCTGCGACGGCAGGGGGCTGTATCTGCTGAGCGAACTGCCCGCCGGCCGCTATCAGGTGACCGCCAGCCTGCCCGGCCACGGGACCTCCAAGCAAAACGTGACCCTGGGCCGCGGCCAGCGCCTGCGGGTGGACTTCGTGCTGGAGGTGGCGGAAAAAGGCGGGTTTGACCGCGACTACCGGCCCACCCTGCCGGGCATCGGCCCCATCAACTAGCCCCGGTCCACCAGGGGCCGCACCTGGGTAACCTCGAAGCGCACCCCGGCCTTGATCATGCGCCCGGCCTGCTCGCCGGCCGCGGCGCTTATAGCCGCGCGCACCTGCTCCAGGAGCGGTCCCTGCCGGTCTATCTCCTTGGCCTGCAAATACAGCCGCCAGCCCGGGGTGGTGAAGCCCACCGGCGCCTCCTCCACCACGAAGAACACGGCCGCGGGGTTGGCCTCCAGGTTGGCCAGGCTGCGATTGGCGCCCAGGCCCATGACCAACTCGCCCTCCAGGCTCAGGCGGGGGCTGCCGAAGTAGGCCGCATTGGGCCGGCCCTGGGCGTCGGCGGTGGCCAACACCCCCACCCGGCCTGGCCTATTGATGGACTCCACAAACTTTTCGTCAAAGCGCGCCATGATCACCTCCTAGGCTGGGCCGGGCGAATAAAATTCGCTGCTTGTATTTATTGTGCCACCAGCGCCGGCCCGGCGCCAGGGGAGGCGGGTTGGGCCCGGTCCCGGTCTCTGCTATGCTGGGGTCCATGCAGCCTGATCTGACCAACTTGTTTATCGTGCTGGTGCGGCCGCGCTTCCCGGAGAACATCGGCGCCGCGGCCCGGGCCGCGGCCAACCTGGGCCTGGGCGGCCTGCGGGTGGTGGATCCCGAGCGCCCATGGCCCGAGGCCATGCAGCGGCTGGCCGGCAGCCAGGGCCGGCCCCTGCTGGAGGCCATGCAGGTGCACGGCACCTTGGAGCAGGCCCTGGCCGACGCCGTGGGCGCGGCGGCCACCACCGCCCGTAGTGGCTACCAGCGCGGCCGTCTGCTCTTCCCCCGCCAGGCCGCCCCGGAGCTACTCACCTGGGCCGGCCAGGGCCGGGTGGGGCTGGTGTTCGGGCCCGAAGACCGCGGCCTGACCACCGCCGAGCTGGACCGCTGCCAGATGGGCGTGTGCATCCCCACCACTGAGGCCTCCAGCCTGAACCTGGCCCAGGCGGTGGTGGTGCTGGCCTACGAGCTGAGGATGGCCGCCCTGGAGGGCCAGGCCCCCCGCCGCCCGGGACCGCCGCCGGCCAGCCTGCAGGAGATCAACGGCCTCAAGGAGCACCTGCTGCAGGCCCTGGTGGCCATCGGCACTCTGCCCGCGGACAACCCCGAGCACTTCTTCCGGCCCTTAAAGGCCGGCTTGGAGCGGGCCCGCCTGAGCAGCCGGGAGGCGCGGGCCCTGCGAGGCATCGCCCGGCAGATGCTCTGGCTGGCCGGCCGGCTCCAGGAACGGGAGTAGGGCCGGCCGCCCTGGGCCGGCCCGCCGGCGCCCTGGGATAAGACTGCCCCGGCTGCCCCGGACCCCCTGAACCGGCGCCTCCCTCTAGTCCGCGAACAGCGAGCCGTTGGGCTGCCAGTCGCCCACCCGCTCCAGGAGCATGTCCACGGCCTGCTGCGGGTTCTTGGCCTGCCCCGCGCCGGCCACCTCCCAGGAGCCCAGGCTCACCACCGGCCGCTCGATCTTGAGGGCGTGGCCGATCTCGCTGAGGGTGCCCGGCCCGCCGCCCACGGCGATGACCCCCAGGCCGGTCTGCACCACCAGCACGTTGCGCGCCTGGCCCAGGCCGGTGGGCAGCACCACCTGGCACCAGGGGTTGGCCTCCCGCCGACTGGAGCCGGGCAGGATGCCCATGGTCAGGCCGCCGGCCTCGGCCGCGCCCTGGCAGGCCGCGGCCATGACCCCGCCCAGGCCGCCGGTGACCACGGCGAATCCGGCCTGGGCCAGGAGCATCCCCACCTGGCGGGCCTGCTCCAGTTGCTCGTCGCTGGCCATGCCGGCCCCGATCACGCTTATAAACCTGGCCGTCTCTACCATCCGTATTCCCCCACCAGGTCCACGAAGCGGCAGCCGCCCAGGTCCTCCCGGACCAGCTCCTCGCCCCGCCTGGTTATTCTGAACAGGGTCTGCACGCCGCGGTCGCCCACCGGCACCACCAGCCGCCCGCCGTCGGCCAACTGCCCCACCAGCGGCTGGGGCACCACCGGCGCGCCGGCGGTGACGATGATGGCGTCAAAGGGCGCCTGCTCCGGCCAGCCCTTGGAGCCGTCGCCCACCATGAGATTCACGTTGAAGATCTTGAGCTGCTCCAACACCGTTTGGGCCCGGCGGGACAGGGCCGCGATGTACTCGATGGAGTACACCCAGTCGGCCAGCCGGGCCAGGATGGCGGTCTGGTAGCCGCTGCCGGTGCCGATCTCCAGCACCCGCTCGCCGCCGCTGAGGCCCAGGGCGTCGGTCATGACCGCCACCATGTAGGGCTGGCTGATGGTCTGGCCGCTGCCGATGGGCAGGGGGTGGTCCTCGTAGGCCCGGGGCCACAGGGCCTGGTCCATGAACAGGTGGCGCGGGATGTCGCTCATGGCCGCCAGCAGGCGCTGGTCGCGGATGCCCCGGGCGGCGATCTGCTCCTGCACCATGCGCCGCCGCCGCACCGCGTAGTCGTTGGTTCCGCTCACGGTCCCTCCATGGGGCTCAGTCTAGCAAGATGTCTTGGAGGCAGGCTAGGGTTGATTCTTCCGGGCCCCGCCCGGCGGGGCCCATTTTCCGCGCACCAGTTGGGTGGCCAGGTGCCAGCCCTCCTGATCCTGGCTCAGCCAGGCCTGCAGATAGCCCGGCGGGAACCTGAGGGGGCCGTAAGCCATGTCCCCCTGCCACCAGCGGCCGCAGAGGGCCGGCGCGCCCAGCAGATGCACGGCCTGGGGCAGGGACCGCAACCGGGCCTGGTATAGGGCGTGCTGGTGCCCGCTGATCAGCCCCACCAGGGGCCGGCGCAGGAGCAGGCCCATGACCAAGGCCGCGGACTGGTCCACGTCGCGCAGGGCCAGGCCGGCCGGCCCGGGCGCCTTGACCACCGCTCCCCGGTACAGGGGATTGATCCCAGCCAGGGGCGAGGCCAAAGGGTAGTGGCTGACCACCACCAGCGGCGTCTGGGGCGGCAGCAGGGCCAGGGCCCGGTCCAGCCAGGCCAGGGCCTCGGCCGGGAGCTGGCCCGTGGACCGGGGCCGTCCGTCGGGCCGCTGGCCCAGGCCGGGGTTGTCCAACAGCAGCACGGCCAGCGGCCCCAGTATATAGACGTGCCGGGCCGGGCCCAGGAACTCATGCCACAGGGCCCGGTCCACCCGGCCGCCGTCGTAGCGCAGGTCGTGGTTGCCGGGCACCGCCCGCTTGGGACCGGGCATCTGGTCCCAGGCCCGGGCCGCCACCCTAAACTGAGCCCGGGCATGAGCCAGGGGGCCCCGGTCCGCGTCCATGCACAGGTCGCCGGCCATGAGGCTCAGGTGGGGATTGAATTCCTTGATGCCCGGCAGGGCCGCCTGCCAGGCCCGCAGGGGCAGGCCGGGGTCCACCTGGCCGCGGTAGCGGCCCTGTTGCGGGCTGGAGGCGTCGAACAGGTGCGGGTCGGAGATGATGACCAGGCGCAGCCGGGCCTCCAGGGGCCGGGCCGGGGCCAGGCGGAAGACCTGCTGCGCGGCCGCGGCCGCGGCCGGCAGCCACCAGGGCCCCTTCACCCGCAGGCCGGCCGGCGCGGTGATGGCCACCACCCGCCCCGGCGCGCTCTGCAGGCGGTAGCGGCCTTCATGGTCGCTGGCCACGACGCCCACGCCGTCGCTGACCAGCACGCCGGCCAGGGGCTGGCCCTCGGGCCCCAGGGCGCGGCCGGCCACGGTCAGGGCCGCGGCCGGGGCGGCCAGGAGGAGACAGAGCACCAGGGAGCAGATCAGGTTCCGCAGCCGGTTCACAGCAGCACCTCCACGAACTTGCGCGCCCGCACGTCCACCAGGCCCTTGTCGGTCAGGCGCAGGAAGGGCAGGCCGGTGAAGCAGAAGGTCTGGGCCCTCAAAAAGGGCCGGGGCAGGGGGCAGCCCAGCCCGGCCAGGGCCCGGCGGCAATCCTCGGCCATACGGTGCACCTCCGGCACCGGCTCCGGCGAGATGATGCCCCCGATGGGCAGGGGCAGGCGGGCCAGGACCCGCTGGCCGGCGGCCACGGCCAGGCCGCCGCCCATGGCCCGCACCGTCTCGGCGGCCAGGGACATCTCCGCCTCGCTGCAGCCGGCCACGAACAGGTTGGTGGTGTCCCAGATGAGGTTGGTGGCCAGGGCCCCCTGCCTCAGGCCCCAGCCCTTGGCAAAGCCCAGGGCCATCTTAAGCTCTGCGCTGTGGCGGTTCACGTGGGCCATCTTGAGCACGTCCTGGCCGGGGTCGGCCAGCACGTTGCCCTGGGCCACCTTGAGTTCGGCCTGGGCCTCCTTGGTGATGGTGTCGCCGGCCGCCTCCACCACCCGCACCCGGGCACGGCCGCCCGGCGCGGCCAGGCAAAAGGCCTCGGGCGGCAGGGGTGGACAACGCAGGGTGGCCGAGGCCGAGGGCGGATAGACAAAGGCTTGCGGCGGCTGGAGCAGCCGGCCCTGCTGGGCCTTCAGGCGGCCCTCCAGCCAGAC
The DNA here is from genome assembly GCA_003605055.1 of Desulfarculus sp. GTDB lineage: Bacteria > Desulfobacterota > Desulfarculia > Desulfarculales > Desulfarculaceae > Desulfoferula. The sequence continues at coordinate 61,818 of QZKP01000072.1, read as the reverse complement.
CCAGCGGGCGCGGAACTCCTGCAGGTCCTCCACCAGCGCCAGGTCGGCCACGTATCCCGGGGCCACGGCCCCCATATAGCGCAGGCCGAAGTAGCGGGCCGGGTTGAGGCTGCACCAGGCCACGGCCCGGGCCGGCGCCACGCCCAGGGCCGCGGCCTTGGCCAAGAGCGGGTTCAGGGCCCCGGCCGCGATGAGGTCCTCGAAGTCGGCCAAGTCCGTGACCAGCATGGCCTGGCCGCTCTCGGGCAGGTCCCGGAGGGCCGGGACCACCGCGGCCATCTCCCGGCGCACGAAGCCCTCGCGCACCATCACCGCCAGGCCCAGGGCCAGGCGCTCGGCCGCGTCGGCGGCGCTCACCGACTCGTGGCAGGAGGTGGTGCCGGCCGCGGCGTAGGCCATGAGGCGGGCGCCGCGGGCGCCGGCCCCGTGGCCCTCCAAGGTCTTGCCCAGAGCCTGGGCCGCGGCGTAGTTCATCGCCGCGCGCTCCTCGCCGTCAATGATGGCCGGCCAGTAGGTCTCGCCCACGCCCAGGCAGTCCGGGTGGGCCAGGATTTCCTTAAAGTTCTCAAAGCTCAGGCCGGCGCTGGTCTCCCACTCCGGGAAGGGCGGCACCAGGGGCGGGGCCAGGCTGAAGACGCGCAGGGGCGCGGCCGCGGCCTCGGCCAAGAGCAGGCGCAGGCCGTTGATGCCCCAGGCCCCGGCCATCATGGCCAGCTCGGTCACGGCGCTGGTGTTGCCCCGGGCCAGGGCCAGCTCGCTGTAAGGGCCCAGCTGGAACATGGAATCCAGGTGGGTGTGGGCGTCTATGAGGCCGGGCAGCAGATAGGCGCCCCCGGCCTCCCAGACCTGGGTGTCCGGCCCGCGCCAGGCCGGGGCCTCGGGGCCGATGGCCGCCACCCGGCCCTGGGCCAGGGCCACGCTAGTGGGCGCGCTTATCTGGTGATTGAAGACGTTGACCACCCGGGCGTGAGTGATCAGGGCCTCGGCCGGGGCGCGGCCCAGGGCCACCCGCACCAGGGTCCGCAGGCCACGGGCCGCTAGGGGTCGCGGCCGGCCGGCCAAGCCTAGCTCCCCGACTTGCTGCGGGCCAGGGCCATCTTCAGGCGGGGCACCAGCCGGCTGGGCGGCACGAAGCCCACCACCCGGCTCTCTTTGATCTCCGCGCCTTGGGGGTCCAGGAAGACCAGGGTGGGCACGCCCTGCACCCCGTAGAGGCGCATCAGGCGCTGCTCCTGCGGGCCGGGGCCCTTGCTCAGGTCCACCGTCAGGGGGGCGAAGCTCTTGAACAGCTCCTGCACCGTGGAGTCGGGGAAGGTCTCGACCTTGAGCTGCTTGCAGGGCGGGCACCAGTCGGCCGTGAAGTAGATCACCGCCGTCTTATGCTCCTGCTGGGCCTGGGCCAAGGCCTGGGGGGAGTAGGGGGTCCAAGGTATCTTGTCCGCGCCGAAGGGCTGGCTGAAGAACCACCAGAAGGCCACCGCGGCGGCCAGCAAGACCAGCCCTGCCACGCGCTTGAAGGTCACGAAACGATCCTTTCCGCTCTTTTCCCAAAAGCCCAGGTAAACGCCTCCGGCGGCTCCGGCCAGGGCCATGAGCCAGTAGGAGAGCCGGCTGCCGAGCAGGGGCTCGGCCAGGTTGGCGGCCATGATCACCAGGACCATGCCGAAGAACTTGCGCACCCACAGCATCCACTCGCCGGAGCCGGGCAGGCGGGAGAGGGCCCCGGAGAACACGGCCAGCACCGCCAGGGGCAGGCCTAGGCCGGCGGCCAGGAGGAAGAAGACCAGCAGGCCGTAGCCCAGGTCGCCCACCTTGGCCACGTGGGTCATCAGGCCCACCACGAAGGGCCCCACGCAGGGCGCGGCCAAGAGCCCCACGGTCAGGCCCATGAGGAAGGCGCCCAGCGCGCCGCCGCGGTTGACCGCTGCGGCCCGGTTCAGGGCCGCCGGCAGGCGCAGCTCCCACAGGCCGAACATGCTGGCGGCCAGGGCCAGCATGACCGCCACCAGGAACAAGAGCACCGCCGGGTGGGCCAGGGTCTGGCCCAGGAACCCGCCGCTGACCGAAACGAAGCCGCCCAAGGCCGAGTACATCAGGGCCATGCCCGTCCAGTAGGCGGCGGCGGTCATCACCAGGCTGCGCCGGCGCTCGGCCCGGCCCCCGAAGTAGCCCACGGTGATGGGGATCAGGGGATAGACGCAAGGGGTCAGGTTCAGCCCCAGCCCGCCGGCGAAGACCAGCATCAGCACCCACCACACCGACTGATCGTTGAAGGGGTCCGCCCCGGCGGCCCCGGCGGCCGAGGGCCAGAGCAACAACAGAGCCAGCGCCGCCACGGACGGCGCGCTGAAGCTCAGGCGGGATACGCGATGGGGCTTCATGTTATTAAACTAAGACCTTGGCCGTAGCGAGTCAAATAAAACGGTGGCTTAGAATCTACCCCAGCTCACGGGGCCGGTCAAATATAAACCAGGCCGCAGCCCCGAACAGGGATTTAAATACCATACAAACGTTTATATTTTATAAGCCGCTTATCCTTTACATGCCTGTTTCCTTCTGATATTTTGATGCAAGTGCGTTCAGTGGGCAAGTCGGGTTTGTCATGGAAGGTTTTATGAAGCACCGCCTCCTGCTCCCTGTGGTCATGTGCGCCCTGGTGGCCGCTGGCTGCTCCACCTTTTCTTCCTCCCCCCAGAGGGTCGAGGGTCCGGAGCGCTCCCTGCTCTCTGCCAAGCGACCCCAGCCCACCCCGGAGGAGCTCTCGGCCCGGGTGGCCCAGGAGCTCAAGTCCCTGGGCGAGAAGGATGTGGTCACCGAAAAGACCGAGCCCGGGGCCTCGGATCAGCCCTCCAAGGTCACCTACGATATTCCCATCGTGATCAACAAAGAGGTGCAGGAGTCCATCGACTATTTCCAGTCCCAGGTGCCCAAGCGTTTCGCCCTGTGGCTGTCGCGCTCGGGGCGCTACCTGCCCATGATGCGCGGCATCCTCCGGCAGTACGGCCTGCCCGAGGACCTGGCGTATCTGGCCATGATCGAGAGCGGCTTCTCCTGCCAGGCCTATTCCCGGGCGCACGCGGTGGGGCCCTGGCAGTTCATACAGGGCACCGGCCGGCGCTACAACCTCAAGATCAACTACTGGGTGGACGAGCGCCGCGACCCTGTGAAATCCACCCACGCCGCCGCGCGCTACCTGAAGGACCTGCACGACGAGTTCGGCTCCTGGTACCTGGCCGCGGCGGCCTACAACGCCGGCGAGGCCAAGATCCGCAAGGCCCTCAAGCGCTACAACGCCGACGACTTCTGGTCCATCAGCAAGGCTCGGGGCAACTACATCAAGCGCGAGACCAAGCAGTACGTGCCCAAGATGATCGCCGCGGCCTTGATCGCCAAGGAGCCCGAGAAATACGGCTTCACCAACATCGCCTACCAGCCGCCCATGACCTTTGACACGGTGCAGGTGCATCCGGGCACCGCCCTGGGCGTGGCCGCCAAGCTGGCGGGCATCAGCACCAGCCAGCTCAGCGAGATCAACCCGGAGTTGCGGCGCTGGGCCACCCCGCCCGTGGAAGGCAAATACTCCCTGCGCATACCCCAGGGCCGCAAGATCGTCTTCGATACGGCCTATGCCCAGTTGCCCCCGCCCAAGCGCCTGGCCCGCATCGGCGCGGTGACCGTGCGGGTGAGCAAGGGCGACACCCTGGGCCGCCTGGCCCGGGCCCACGGCGTGAAACTCAACGACCTGCTGGCCGCCAACCCCGGCCTGGACCCGCGGCGCCTGCGCTTGGGCCAGAAGGTGGTCATCCCCTCCAACGAGAAGGTCAAGGTCTACGCCCAGGCCAGGCGCAGCGAGAAGAGCCTGCCCCGCCTGGCCAGCAAACCCCGCGGCGTGCAGAAGATCGTGCACACGGTGCGGCCGGGCGACACCCTGTGGCACATCGCCCGCTCCTACAACATAGACTGGCGGCAGATCGTGCGCTGGAACGACCAGCGCAACGGACGCATCAAGTCCGGCCAGAAGCTGGTGCTGTACGTGCCCAGCGCCAAGGCCGAGGGCAAGCTGGTCACCGGGCCCGCCTCCAAGTCCGACCGCGTGGTGTATGTGGTCAAGCGGGGGGACAACCTGTGGAACATCGGCCGGCGCTTCAAGGTGACCCCGGCTCAGCTCAAGCGCTGGAACGGCCTGACCTCCAACGACATCACCCCCGGCGACCGCCTGATGGTCAAGCGGGACGACTCCTAGGCTTAGCCTCGACAAACCCACCGCCGCCCGCCGGGCGGCGGTTTTTATTTGGGGCGGGGGGATGCGCAAAGAATAAAGCCGGTAGGTCGAGAGTAAGAAGAAGGAGGTGGCCTGGGCCGGCGGGTCAGGCTCGGCCGCTAGGTACGGTCAGGCCCTCCTGTACCCGCGGCGCCCGGAAAACCACCGGCGGCTGTTCAAGTCATCTACGGTCGTTTTTTGTTTGGTTCGGGCCAGGGCAACCACTGGCAAGGGGCCTCCCTGGATCAGCCGCCCATAAAAAGCGCCCCGCCTCTCGGCGGAGCGCCTTTACTCTATTATATGCAGAGCGGCCGTCCTTGCCTCTAACCTCGCTGGAGCCTGTCTAGCCCTTGCCCCGGGCCGCCTTTCTCTCGGCCGCCTGGCGAGGCTTGGCCTTGGCGGCGGTCTTACGGGGCCGGGCCTTCTTGGCGCCGGCCTTGGCCTTCTTGGCCCGGCCCGGCTTGGCCGCCAGGGCCCAGGCGGCCACCTGGTCCATGCGCTCGGCGAAGTGGAAGCCGAGCTGCTTCTTTACCTTGTCCGGCACGTCCACCAGGTCGCGCTCATTGGCCGCGGGCAGGATCAGGGTCCTGATGCCCGCCCGGTGGGCGGCCAGCACTTTCTCCTTGATGCCCCCCACGGGCAGCACCATGCCCCGCAGGGTGATCTCGCCGGTCATGGCCACGTCCGAGCGCACCGGCCGGCCCGAGAGCAGCGACAAGAGGGCCGTGAACATGGTCACCCCGGCGCTGGGGCCGTCCTTGGGAATGGCCCCGGCCGGCACGTGCACGTGGATGTCGGTGTGGGCCGCGAAGTCCGGCTCCAGGCCGAAGTTTTCGGCGTTGGCCCGCAGATAGCTCACCGCGGCCTGGGCCGACTCCTTCATCACCTCGCCCAACTGGCCGGTGAGGGAGAGGTTGCCCTTGCCGGGCATGCGCGAGGCCTCCACGAACAGGATGTCGCCGCCGGAGGGGGTCCAGGCCAGGCCGGTGGCCACGCCGGGCACCGCGGTGCGCAGCGCGGTGTCGGGCAGGATGCGCTGGGGCCCCAGCACCTCGGCCACGTCGCCCTTGCTGACGGCCACCTTCTTCGTTTCGCCCTCGGCGATGGTCCGGGCGGCCCAGCGGCACAGGGCGCCGATCTCCCGCTCCAGGTTGCGCAGGCCCGCCTCGCGAGTGTAGCCGGAAATGAGCAGCTTGATGGCCGCGTCGGCGATGGTCAGTTGCTTGGCGCTCAGGCCGTGCTCCTTGCGCTGGCGGGGCACCAGGTAGCGCTTGGCGATGGCCAGCTTGTCCTCGGCGGTGTAGCCGGGTATCTCCAGCACCTCCATGCGGTCCCTGAGCGGCGGGGGTATGGTGTCCAGCACGTTGGCCGTGGTGATGAACATCACCTTGCTCAGGTCAAAGGGCAGGTCCAGGTAGTGGTCGGAGAAAGAGAAGTTCTGCTCCGGGTCCAGCACCTCTAAGAGGGCGCTGCTGGGGTCGCCCCGGAAGTCGGCGCCCACCTTGTCCACCTCGTCGAGCATGAACACCGGGTTGCGGCTGCCGGCCCGGCGCACGCTCTGGATGATGCGGCCGGGCAGGGCGCCCACGTAGGTGCGGCGGTGGCCGCGTATCTCGGCCTCGTCGCGCACGCCCCCCAGGCTGATGCGGGCGAACTTGCGCCCCAGGGCCCGGGCGATGGAGCGGCCCAGGGAGGTCTTGCCAACCCCCGGCGGGCCCACCAGGCACAGGATGGGGCCTTTCATCTCCGGGTTGAGCTTGCGCACCGCCAGATACTCCAGGATGCGGCGCTTGACCTTGTCCAGGTCGTAGTGGTCCGCCTCCAGGACGGCCCGGGCCTGCTTGATGTCCAGGTGGTCCTCGGTCTGCTCCTGCCAGGGCAGGTGCAGTATCCAATCCAGGTAGGTGGTGATCACGTGGTACTCGGCGCTGGAGGGGTGCATGGCCTCCAGGCGCTTCAACTCGCGCTCGGCCTCGGCGCGCACCTCATCGCTCAGGAGCTTCTCCTCCAGCTTGCGGCGCAGTTCGGCGGTCTCGCTTTCGCCGGGCTCCTGTTCGCCCAGCTCGGCCTGGATGGCCTTCAGCTGCTGGCGCAGGTAGTACTCGCGCTGGGTCTTGTCCAGCCCCTCCTTGACCTGGTTCTGAATCTTGCTGCCCAGCTCCAGCACCTGTATCTCGCGGTTGAGCAGGGTCACCACCCGGCGCAGGCGCTCGGCGACGTCCAGGGCCTCCACGATGCTCTGGCGCTCCTCGGGGTTCAGGTTCAGGGCGCTGGCCACCATGTCGCACAGGGCGCCGGGGTGGTCCACGCTGGCCACCAGGGAGGTGAGCTCGCTGGGCAGGTGGGGGGACAGATCCAGCACCCGCCGGAACAGGCCGCGCAGGTTGCTGACCAGGGCCTTGCTCTCCAGGTCCTCGCTGAGGATGTCGCTCACCGCCTCCACCCGGGCCAGCAGGAAGGGCTCGGTGTGGATCAGCTCCTGGAGCCGGAAACGGGTCAGGCCCTGGGCCACCAGGCGCACGCCCTCGCTCTCGCTCTTGGCCATCTGCAGGACCTGGGCGGCCACGCCCACGTCATAGAGGTCCGCGGCGCTTTTCACCTCCTCGGCGCTGGTCTCGCCCCGGAGGGCCACCAGGCCCACGATCTTGTCGCCGGCGAGCACCTCGTCCACCAGGCGCTGGTGCCGGGAATCGGAGATGAGCATGGGCAGGACCATACGCGGGAACATGCTCTGGTCCTTCACCGCCAGGATGGGCAGCACCACGGGCAGCCGCACCAGCCGCCCCGGCGAGGGGCGCTGGTCGGGGTCTGCGTCGGCCAGGCTCACGGACACCGGCTCGTCGGACCGCAGATCTTGTTCACTCATGATCTTTTTCCCGTCCGTCATCAGACGGCCTCAACGTCTATCTTGCGCCGGGAGGCCTCGCGCTTGGGCAGCGTGATTTTCAGCAGCCCCATGGAGGTGGTGGCTTCCACCCCCTGAGGGTCGAAGGGCACCCCGATGCGGAAGGAGCGCACGAAGTCGCCGGACTCGATCTCCAGGCGGTGGTAGCGGGCGCCGGGCTGGTGCAGGCTGGGCTCGCGGCGGCCGTAAATGCGCACCACCTCGCCGTCCACCAATACCTTGATGTCCTCGCGCCGCACCCCGGCCAGCTCGGCCACGATCACCACCGCCTGGGGCGTCTCCACGATGTCCACCGCCGGCGACCAGGCCCCGCCCTCCTCAGAGGGCCCCGGCCGCTGCAGGTTGTCCAACATCTGGCGTAGGCGTGCGCTGAACAGGCGGCCGCCCAGGGGAAAATCTCGGTCCATGACTGCTAAGCTCCTAGAATGACTAACTACTGAGGGGCTGGCCGCCTCGGGCCGCCTGCCCCGTGCCCATTTAAGTTAAGTCTTTTTTTAATATACGCAAAATCCACCTGGGGCGTAACCCATAAAAAAGCATGCAAATGGTGTACTTGGACGCTTGACATGGCCGGGTGAGGACTTAACTTTAGATGTGAAGCTGGACCCGGCCCTGGGCTGGGCTTTTTTAGCTAGAGAAAACAACCAGATCGCGTCCGCCTGCCAAGGCGGCAGAGTTTATAACGTCAGGAGGGACAGGCTAATGGCTGGTAGCGAAAAGATTATCGGAATCGACCTGGGTACCACCAACAGCGTGGTGGCGGTTATGGAGGGGGGCGAGGCCAAGGTTATCACCAACGAGGAGGGCAGCCGCACCACCCCCAGCGTGGTGGCCTTCACGGACAAGGGTGAGCGCCTGGTGGGCGCGGCCGCCAAACGCCAGGCCGTGACCAACCCCACCAACACCGTATATAGCATCAAGCGCTTCATGGGCCGGCGCTTCTCCGAGGTGGGCGCGGAGATCAGGCAGGTGCCCTACAAGGTGGTGGACACCGGGGCCGACCAGGTAAAGGTGGAGGCCCAGGGCAAGGAGTATTCCCCGCCGGAGGTCAGCGCCCTGATCCTGGGCAAGCTCAAGAAGGCGGCCGAGGACTACCTGGGCGAGAAAATCACCGCGGCGGTGATCACCGTGCCCGCCTACTTCAACGACTCCCAGCGCCAGGCCACCAAGGACGCCGGCAAGATCGCCGGCCTGGATGTCAAGCGCATCATAAACGAGCCCACGGCCGCGGCCCTGGCCTACGGCCTGGACAAAAAGAGCAACGAGACCATCGCCGTGTTCGACTTCGGCGGCGGCACCTTCGACATATCCGTGCTGGAGGTGGGCGACGGCGTGGTGGAGGTCAAGTCCACCAACGGCGACACCCACCTGGGCGGCGACAACCTGGACCAGCGCATCATCGACTGGCTGGTGGCCGAGTTCAAGAAGGACCAGGGCATCAACCTCTCCGGCGACCCCATGGCCATGCAGCGCCTGAAGGAGGCGGCCGAGAAGGCCAAGATGGAGCTGTCCAGCGCCGTGGAGACCGACATCAACCTGCCCTTCATCACCGCCGACGCCAGCGGGCCCAAGCACCTGAACGTGAAGCTGTCGCGGGCCAAGTTTGAGTCCCTGGTGGACGACGAGCTGGAGCGCACCCTGGGCCCCTGCAAGCAGGCCCTGACCGACGCCAGCCTGGACCCCAACCAGGTGGACGAGGTGGTGCTGGTGGGCGGCTCCACCCGCATCCCCAAGGTGCAGGAGATGGTCAAGAAGTTCTTCGGCAAGGAGCCGCACAAGGGCGTGAACCCCGACGAGGTGGTGGCCGTGGGCGCGGCCATCCAGGGCGGCGTGCTGGCCGGCACGGTCAGCGACGTGCTGCTGTTGGACGTGACCCCGCTGTCGTTGGGCATCGAGACCCTGGGCGGGGTGATGACCAAGCTCATCGAGCGCAACACCACCATACCCACCAAGAAGAGCGAGGTCTTCTCCACGGCGGCGGACAACCAGCCGGCGGTGGACATCCACGTGTTGCAGGGCGAGCGCGAATTCGCCAAGGACAACCGGACCCTGGGCAACTTCCAGCTCACCGGCCTACCCCCGGCGCCCCGCGGCGTGCCCCAGGTGGAGGTGACCTTCGACATCGACGCCAACGGCATCGTGCACGTGAGCGCCAAGGACCTGGCCACCGGCAAGGAGCAGTCCATCGAGATCAAGGCCAGCTCGGGCCTGAACGATGAAGAGATCGAGAAGATGGTCACCGACGCCAAGCGCTTCGCCCACGAGGACCACGAGCGCCGGGCGGCGGTGGAGGCCAGGAACCGTCTGGACAGCCTCATCTACCAGACCGAGAAGCTGGTCAAGGAGAACGAGGCCAAACTGGACGCGGCCACCAAGGGCAGCATGGAGTCCTCCATCGCCGAGGCCAAGACCGCCCTGGAGAGCAACGACCGGGCCCAGATGGAGGCGGCCTTCGAGAAGCTGCAAAGCGCCTCCCACGGCATGGCCCAGAACCTGTACCAGCAGCACGCCGGCCAGCCTGGCGGCGCGGCCGGAGCCGGCGGCGCGGCCGGGGCCGGCGGCGGCCAGCAGAAGCCCAAGGACGAGGACGTGGTGGACGCGGAGTTCACCGAGCACTAGGGCTGCAAACACTCCTCCCCTCCCTTGCAAGCCCGCGGGCCGGCCTTCCCGAAAGGGGGGCCGGCCTTTTTTTGCGCCCGCCGCGGCCGCCGCATATAATGGACCCAACGCCCACCCAGCAAGGAGGAGGCTATGGAGCCATCCCACATCGCGGGCCTGCCGGAGTTTCTCAAGACCATCGGCTGCGCCGAAAGCCCCCTGGGCATCTTCTACAGCGACCAGCCGCCGGCCCAGGGGCTCTCGCCGGCGCCCATGCCCGGCCTGCTGCCCACCCGGGAGAAGGAGCAGAGGGGCCAGGTGGACTGGCCCCAGGTGTTCGAAAGCTTCTCCTGCGTCATGGGCACCATCTGGCGGGCGCGGCGCAAGCAGGCCGCGGCCTACTTCGACGTGGAGCGCTTCGGCTGTCCGGGCGGGGCCTTTTACCTGGGCTTTCTGGGGCCCCAGACCGACACCATCGTGTATTACGTCTCCACCGGCGTGCCCGGCCGCCTGGAGGGCGAGCGCTACTTTGACTCGCCCGAGGCCTGCCGCTGCTTCTTTGAGACCATAGACCCCCTGCCAGCCCCGGCCCGCTACTGCATCCTCAAGCCCATTGAGCAGTTCGGGCCCGCGGAGGAGCCGGACCTGGTGGCCTTTTTCTGCCGGCCGGAGACCCTCTGCGGCCTGCACCAGTTGGCCACCTTCGCCACCGGGGACCTGGAGGCGGTGCGCTCGCCCATGGGCGCGGCCTGCAGCAACCTCATCGCCTGGCCCTACCGTTACCTGGTGCAGGGCGAGCAGAAGGCGGTGCTGGGCGGCTGGGACCCCTCGGCGCGCAAGTTTTTCAAAACCGACGAGATGAGCCTCAGCCTGCCCTGGGACATGTTCCAGCGGATGCTTGAGCGCTGGCCCCAATCCTTTCTGACCACCAAGACCTGGGCCACGGTGCACAAGAAGATCGCCCGCTCGGCCCGCGCCTGGGGCGAGGAGGCCTGAGCATGGACCTGGGCGGACTCAAGGACTGGCCCCGGGAGCGGCTCCTCAGCTACCTGGAGTTCCTGCTGCACAACTACCGGGTCATGGACGCCTTCTGGTTCATCAACATCGAGGGGAAGTACGGCCTGGAGGAGGCCTGCCGGATCAACGAACAGGTCTGGGGCAAGGTGGGCCGGCTGGCCGCCCGGGACCTTAAGCAGCGCTTCGGCCTCAGCCAGGGCGGCCTGGAGGGCTTTGGGCAGGCCCTGCGCCTTTTCCCCTGGTCCATGCTGGTGGGCTACCAGTTCAGCCAGGGCCAGGGCGAGCTGTTCATCCAGGTGCCCTCCTGCGCGGCCCAGGAAGGCCGGCTCCGGCGCGGCCTGGGCGAGTACCCCTGCCAGGACATGCACCGGGCCGAGTTCGAGGGCTTCGCCCAGGAGATAGACCCGCGCATAAGGGTGGAGTGCCTCTTCGCCCCGCCCGATCCCCACCCGCCGGATCTGCACTGCCGCTGGCGCTTCACCATTGCCGGGCAGTAGGCGGCCGGGGCGCGGGGCAGGGCGGCTCGTGTCTCACCGGTGAGACGCAAAAAGCTTTGTGTATCATATTCTACAAAAAATGAGACACAAACTGGCTAGCTTCTAATGGATGAGACGCTAAGGTTTAACTCTCAGCAATCGCAAGCAATTCAGGAAAGCGCATCACAGAGGCCCTTCTGCCGCCTCCGCGGCTAACCCACGATCCACACCGCCGCGTCGCTGCCGCGGGAGACCACCCGGTCGCTGACGTGGCCCAGGAAGAAGGAGGCGTTCTCGCCGCGCCGGCCCAGGACCACGGTGCCGTAGTCGCCCCGGCGCACCTCGTCCAGGATGGCCCCGGCCACTCCCAGGCCGCCCTCTTTGGTCTTGGTCTCTATCTGCTCGGGGGTGAAGCCGCTGTCCATGAGGATCTTGTGGGCCCGGGCGTAGAAGTCGTCCATGCAGCGGGCCTGGGCGTGCATGATGTCCTTCTCGATGCCCGCGGCCAACTCCTTGTTCTCGAACTCCAGGGTGCAGTAGTCGCCCAGGGTGGCGCCGACGTGGAACAGGGTGATGCGGCACTCGGGGTTCTCGCCCAGCATGAAAGCCATATGGTCCACGGCCTTGAGCGAGCCCTCGGAGCCGTCCACGGCGCAGAGCACCTTGAGGCTGGTCACCTGGCCGCCCACCACCCACACCGGCAGGCGCTCGGCGTGCTGTAAGACCTTGTTGGTCACGCTGCCCACGAACAGCTCCTGGGCCTTGGACAGCCCCCGGCGGCCCAGCACCACCGCGTCGTACATGCCGTGCTCGGCCTCGAAGAGGATGTCCCGGGCCGCGTCGCTGGTGCGCGGGCCAGCCTTCTGCTCCACCTGCTCCACCTCCAGGCCGTGCCGGTACAGGCGCTGGGCGCAGTGCTCCAGCACCTGCTGGGCCCCCTGGCGGTTTTTGCGCTCCAGCTCCTGCAGGCGCTTGAAGGAGGCCGTGTCGCGCTGGCTTTCCCGGCGCAGGAAGGGCGGCAGTGGGTTCATGACGTGGAACAGGGTGACTCTGAGCTCCCGGATCATGGCCCCCTCCATGAGCCCCACGTAGTCCACGGCCCGGTCCGCCGCCTGGGAGCCGTCCACCGAGATAAGGATTTTCTTGTCCATGCCCGCTCTCCCTCGCTTCAGTCCACGTTCAGCAACAGCGCGTTAAGGCGCGCCTTAAGGTGCTGAGTCTGGGTGGCCAACATCATCCTGCGCTGCTTGGCTTGGTGTATGGCCGCGGCCAGGCCGGCCTGGCCGTCGGCCTCCTTATCCAGGAGTTCGCGTACGAGCGCCTGGCAGGCGGCCCGCTCCTGGGCCAGATCGGCTAGCTCCCGCTCCAGGCGGGCCGCCTCCAACATGGGGTCGCTCTGCGTCACGGTCTCACGTCCTCGACCACCCCACCGGCGGCCGCCGGGCAGCCCTCTAGGGCCCCCTTCTCCAGGCCCCGCAGGCGCGCGTCCAGGCAGTCCAGCAGGGCCGCCAGGTCATAGGGGTTTTTGATCTCGTTCTTTTTCTGCTCCGCCACCCGGTCCCGCCAGTCGAAATCCAGGTAGATCAGGCCGGTGAGCCCCCGCCGCCACTCGATCTCCAGCCCCGGCCGCTGGGCCGCGGCCAGGCGGGCCCGGGCCTGCTGCAGGGCCTCATACAGCCGCCGCCGGCCCTGGGCCAGGCCCTCGGCGTCGGAGATTGACGTGCGGGCCAGGTCCCGGATGGCCTCCTCCACGCCCAGGAAATAGGGCTCCAACTCCTGGGCGTAATAGTATAGCCGAAGCCTCTGCAGGTAAGAAAGACTGCGGCCCTGGCGCACCAGGGCGTCCCGCCGCAGGCGGCCGGCGCGCACCCCGTCGCTGAGCTCCTGCTCTCCGGCGATGGGCGGGGGGCCCTGGCCCGGGGCCTGGTCCTGGGCCGGGGCCAGCGCGGCGGCGGCCAACAGGGCCGCCAGGAACATGGCAATCAGCAACCGGCACATAATAAGAGTCTAATGCGCGAGTCTTGGGGGGCGAAGTCTTTTTTGCCACGGCCCTAACAGGCCGGGCCCTGGCGCGGCGGCCCGGTTTTCTAAAATATTGTTTGCGGCTTCACTGGGTTATAGCTACATTGTAACGGCGGATTCTTGTAAACCCCGGGCAAATGGGCTATAAGGACTCGACCAACGGTCCGCCCTTGGTATGAGCCTGTCTTGGCCAGGAGGGGACATGCTTTTTTTGAGCCAGACCCAGAGCGAGTTCCGACAGCGCATGCGGGAGCTGGTGGCCCGGGAGATCGCCCCCATTGCCCAGGAGATCGAGGCCCAGAGCGCCTTTCCCCAGGCGGCTTATGAGGCCTTTGCCCGCGAGAAGCTTTTCTGCCTGGCCATGCCCAAGGAGTACGGCGGGCGCGGGGCCGACGCCACCACCCTGGCCCTGATGGTGGAGACCATCGCCACGGCCAGCCCCAGCGCGGCGCTGTTGGTGTTCCCCTCCAACGCGGTGCTCAGGACCATCGCCATCACCGGCAGCCGGGAGCAGAAGAAGCGCCTGTTCGGCGAGCTAAAGAACGGGGACAAGCCCCTGGCCTTCTGCCTGACCGAGCCGGACTACGGCTCGGACGCGGCCAGCATCCAGACCAAGGCCGAGCCCGCGGAGGGCGGCTACGCGCTCACCGGCAGCAAGGTCTTCATCACCCTGGGCCCCCATGCCCGCTACTACCTGACCTTCGCCCGCACCGGACCCGGCCCCAAGGCCGGCGGCATCAGCGCCTTTCTGGTGGACCGCCAGGCGCCGGGGCTCTCCTTCGGCCACATGGAAAAGAAGATGGGCCTGCACGGCTCCATCACCAGCCAGATGTTCCTGGACAAGGTCTTCGTGCCCGTGGAGATGCGCCTGTGGGGCGAGGGCGAGGGCTGGCGGGTGTTGGCCGACGTGGCCAACCCCATGCGGGTCTGGGGCGCGGCGGCCATGGCCCTGGGCACGGCCCAGGGGGTGCTGCAGGCCTGCCTGCGCCACGCCGCGGCCCGACGTCTGTTCTCCCAGCAGGCGGTGGCCTTCGCCCTGGCGGAAATGGAGATGCAGACCGAGGCCTGCCGCAGCCTCATCTACCGGGTCTGCGGCCTGGTGGACGAACACGCGGCCTCGGCCCGCCAGATCGAGTCCATGGTCTCCATGGCCAAGTGCTTTGCCAGCGACACGGCCATGAAGGTGGCCGACCTGGCCTCCACGGTGCTGGGCACCGAAATGGCCCGGGCCGAGCACCCGGTGGCCCAGCTTTTCAAGGTGGCCAAGGGCATACAGATATTCGACGGCTCCAACCAAATCCAGCGCCTGATCATCGCCCGCAATCTGGCCAACCCGGAAAAGGAGAAATACTAAAGCGCCGGCCAGGCCCAGGGCCTTTAACCAGCAAGAAACGGGGGAACGCGCTTCCCCTCACCAGACACGGAGGAGATTCTGATGGAGTTCAACCTCAGCGAAGAGCTGACGATGCTCCGGGACATGGTCCGGGACTTCGCGGCCGAGAAGATAGCCCCCTTTGCCGACGAGTGGGACGAGAAGCACTACTTCCCCTACGAGGAGGTGATCAGGCCCATGGGCGAGCTGGGCCTGTTCGGCACCGTGCTGCCCGAGGAGTACGGGGGCAACGAGATGGGCTGGCTGGCGGCGATGATCATCACCGAGGAGATATCTCGCGCCTCCTCCAGCCTGCGGGTGCAGGTGAACATGAACACCCTGGGCTGCGCCTTCACCATCTTCCGCTACGGCACCCAGGCGGCCAAGGACAAGTACGTGGCCAAGCTGGTCAGCGCCGAGTACATGGGCGGCTTCGGCATCACCGAGCCCAACGCGGGCAGCGACGTGATGAGCCTGACCACCACCGCCCAGGACCAGGGCGACCACTTCCTGCTCAACGGCTCCAAGATCTGGATCAGCAACGCCTCCCTGGCCCACTGCCTTATCATCTACGCCTACGTGCCCGTGGGCGACAAGCGCAAGCTCTCGGCCTTGGTGGTGGATCTGCGCCAGGCCGACGGCTCGCCCGCCGAGGGCGTGAGCGTCTCGGACCTGGACAAGATCGGCAACCGCTCCAGCCCCACCGGCTCCCTCTTCCTGGACAACGTGAAGGTGCCCAAGGAGAATCTGCTGGGTCAGATCGGCGACGGGGCCAAGATCGTCTTCAGCAGCCTCAACCAGACCCGCCTTTCGGCCGCGGCCGGCGGCGTGGGCCTGGCCCAGGCCTGCCTGGACGAATCCATACGCTACGCCAAGGAGCGCGAGCAGTTCGGCAAGCCCATCGCCGAGTTCCAGATGATCCAGGACCAGGTGGCCCAGATGGCCATCGAGATCGAGTGCGCGCGGCTGCTGGTCTATAAGGCCGCGGTGCAGAAGGACCAGGGCATGCTGGGCAACACCCTGGAGGTGGCCATGGCCAAGTACAAGGCCGGCGAGGTGGCCACCATGTGCGCCACCACCGCCATGCGTATCCTGGGAGCCTACGGCTACAGCACCGAGTACCCGGTGGGCCGCTTCTACCGCGACGCGCCCACCTACTTCATGGTGGAGGGCAGCGCCAACATCTGTAAGTGGATCGTGGCCCTGGACGCCTTGGGCCTGCGCAAGGCCAACCGCTAAGGCGGGCCGGGCCGGCCAAGCGGAGCCCGGGTCGGCGAGGGCGCCATGTTGATGGCAGAGATTGCTGCGCTGCGCTCGCAACGACGAGAAGTTTTTCTTTTATCAACCGCTGGCACAATGAAAACCATCTCCACAAGGAGACATGAATCATGCACCCCTATTTCAAGGACATGCCGAGCTTCGGCAAGCCGCTTAGCGACAAGAAGAAGCAAAAGGCGGCCGACAACCGCCGGCAGATAGAGGAAGTCGAGGCCCGCGTCGCCCAGGAGGTGGAGCGGGTCAAGAACGCCGGCCTGCCGGCGGGCAAGATCCGCGAGCGCGGCCAGCTCACGGTCTGGGACCGCATAGACTACCTGGTGGACCCGGGCAGCTTCCGACCCCTGCACATCCTCTACAACCCCCGCAACAATGAAGAGGGCACCACCGGCGTGGTGGACGGCCTGGCCAAAATCAGCGGCCGCTGGTGCGTGCTGGCCGGCTTTGACAACAAGGTCATGGCCGGGGCCTGGATCGCCGGTCAGGCCGAGAACCAACTGCGCATCACCGACATGGCCAAGCGCCTGCACGTGCCCCTGGTCTGGCTGGTCAACTGCAGCGGGGTCAAGCTCACCGAGCAGGAAGAGGTGTACGCCGACCGCCGGGGCAATGGCACCACCTTCTTCCGCCACGCCGAACTGGAGAAGCTGGGCGTGCCCATCCTGGCCGGCATCTACGGCACCAACCCCGCCGGCGGCGGCTACCAGGGCATCAGCCCCACCTACCTGATCGCCCACAAGGACTGCAACATCGCCGTGGGCGGCGGCGGCATCGTGGGCGGCATGAGCCCCAAGGGGCACTTCGACCTGGAGGGCGCCGAGCAGCTCATCGAGGCCACCCGCCATTTCAAGCAGGTGCCGCCAGGGTCCGTGCCCATCCACTACGACCAGACCGGCTTCTTCAAGGAGGTGCACGACACCGAGGAGGGCGTGCTGGAGGCCATCAAAAAGCACATGCTGCAGATGCCGGCCTATGACCTGGACTTCTTCCGGGTGGACGAGCCCAAGGAGCCCCTGTTCCCGGGCGAGGACCTGTACTACCTCTTGGCCTTCAACCAGAAGATGTCCTATGACTTCGACCAGTGCCTGGCCCGCCTGGTGGACGGCTCCGGGCACATGGAGTTCAAGCCCGGCTACGGCCCGGAGGTGTACACCGGCCTGGTCAAGATCAGCGGCCTGGCGGTGGGGATCATAGGCAACCGCCAGGGCTTCATGCCCCCCGGCTACCCCGAGTACGCGGGCGGCGAGTACATGGGCATCGGCGGCAAGCTCTACCGCCAGGGTCTGATCAAGATGAACGAGTTCGTCACCCTCTGCGGCCGCGACCGGGTGCCCATCATCTGGTTCCAGGACACCTCCGGCATTGACGTGGGCGACATCGCCGAGAAGGCCGAGCTCTTGGGCCTGGGCCAGAGCCTGATCTACTCCATCGAGCAGACCGACGTGCCTCAGATGCTGGTGCTGCTGCGCAAGGGCACCGCCGCCGCGCACTACATCATGGGCGGCCCCACCGCCAACAATCACAACGCCTTCACCCTGGGCACCGGCACCAGCGAGATATACGTGATGCACGGCGAGACCGCGGCCGCCGCCTCCTTCTCCCGCCGCCTGGTCAAGGAAAAGGACGCCGGCCGGCCCCTGGACCCGGTGATCGAGAAGATGAACGAGCTGGCCCAGGAGTACTACGACAAGTCCCGGCCCTGGTACTGCGCCTTCCGGGGCTTCGTGGACGAGGTGGTCAAGCTCACCGACATCCGGGACTACCTGAAGGCCTTTGCCGAGGCCTGCTACCAGAACCCCACCTCCCTGTGCCCGCACCACCACATGATGCTCCCGCGCATCATCAAGGGCTAGGTAGGCCTTAGGCCGCACACCCGGGCCGCGGGGCGCACGCCTCGCGGCCCGGCCTTTTTCCGTGGTATGCTCTTCCCTGGCAGGCGGGCAACCAAAACGGCGGACGTGTAGGAGGGGACATGGCCCAGCGCGACGACGAGGAAAAGGTGGAGGTGGACGCCCTGTGCCCGGACTGCGGCCGGGGCTTCAAGGCCTACGTGCAGCGCATCCTGCCCGAGGAGCACAGCGGCCACGGACGCCAGATGCTCGAGGACGTGGCCTGCCCACACTGCGGGTGTCACGAGTGCAAGATACAGAGCTCGCTGTAGGGGCGGCGGCTTAGGCCTTCAGCGCGGTTGCAGTCCGCGCCCGAGGGGGTGGCCAGTGAAGGAAAGGCAGTTTGTGCACCTGCTCAGGAGGGCCGGGGTCAGCATCATCACCGACCGCGGCAAGGGGGGGCACGTGCTGGCCAAATACCACGGCCGCCAGACCACCATACCCATCCACTCCGATCACGAACTCAGCCCCGATTTCCTGAAGACCCTGGTGGTCAAGCAACTGGGGCTCGAGTTGGCGCAGGTGCTCTAGCCATGCGGCTGGCCTATCCCGTGGACCTGACGCCGGACGGCCAGGGCGGCGTCATAGCCAGGGCCCCGGACGTGCCCAGCGCCCTGACCCTGGGCCGCGACGAGGCCGCAGCCCTGCACTGGATGCAGGACGCCCTGCTGGTGGCGCTGTCGGGGCTGATGGACCACGGCCTGGAGGTGCCCCGGCCCTCGGCCTGCAAACCGGGCCAGCGGCTGGTGGAGCTGCCCCAGCGCCTGTGCCTCAAGCTGGGCCTGTACCAGGCCATGCGCGCGCGGGGCCTGAGCCATAGCGAGCTGGCCGCCTGCCTGGCCTGCGACGCCGAGCAGGTGCGCTGCCTGCTCGATTTGGATCACGAGACCGAGCTGGAGCAGGTGCAGGCGGCGCTGGCGGCGGTGGAAGATTCCGCGCGGTAGAGGAGAAAAGAAAGGGGGGGAAAGATGCCCAAAAAAACACCAACGGAAAGAGCACTATATAGTTGTGCCGAATTAGCCTTCAACAAAAATCACTTTAAAGAGGCTCAGAAGTACGCACGAAAAGCCTTGAGTTGCAAGCGTCCTAAAATTCTTGGGAAAACTTATTTTCTCCAGGGGAAAATCCAAGTCAAACTAGGAAATTTCGAGGATGCAATAACATGCTTCAAAAATGCCAAGGAAGCAGGCTATGAGAGGCCTGAGGATTGTGACGTCAACATAGGTAGTTGTCATTTAATGATAGATCGTCCCTGGCAAGCACTTGAAAGTTGTCTAGCCGCCTGCAGGAATGAAAAGTATCACAGGTTAGGGGATGCTTACAACCAGGTTGGTCTTGTTTATATGAAAATGGGAAAATATAGCGATGCTATAGATTACTTTAAAAAAGCTTTAAATGAAAATACCCTTAGTAACCCAGGGATAGCAAAAATTAATTTGGGGGAAGCATATTCTCATAGTGGCGACCACAAAGCAGCAGGAGAGAGTTTCAAAGAAGCAAAGGCTTTTTTCCAAGCAGCTAACGGGGTCCCTTTTCTGCAGCTACTAGAGCGTCTTATAAGTAAAGAGAAGCAGAAAGGTAAAGGAACCGACAGCCTTAAGGAAAGCCTAATTGAAACTGAGCTTCTTTTTAGGGTGGTAAATCGCCTGATCAGACAAGCCGTATGGGATGAGGATCAGCAAATAAAAATTGTTAGTTTGGCTACTCAAGTTGGGCAAATATTAGAAGCAAAATTAGAAGCGGCAAAAGAGTATGCAATACACGTTGTTCCTGCAAGTGATCGGCCACCCGAGCGAGAACGGCTTACACTATCACTGCCTCCCCCACCCCCAACAAATTATTTTCTAAGTCTAAAGGCATGGAGTTCCAATCTGCCGCTGATGTCAAAAAAAGACTCCAAGTTAAAGAATATACAGCATATTGTGGGCGGTGGTTATTTTATATGGTGGAAAGAGAAGGGGATTGTTATCGATCCCGGCATTGATTTTCGGAACAACTTTCATGACTATAATAGACACTTAGACGATATTGATGCAATTATTGTCACCCATTGCCACATAGATCACGCTCATGATCTTGACGCTATTGTGGATATGCTTAGAGAAAACAAGTCGATTCTGCAATCCCAAAATAAGTTGCGAGTGAAAAAACAAGTTATTATAATGATGGATCAACAAACACATTTCGCTAAGGAAGATGAAATAGCCAAGGTAGTTGGGGAAGACAATTGTTTTTTGTTAAAAAAAATGTATAAAGATTCCATTAACAATAAACTCAGGGATGTGGGCATTCATATTAAAGTCCATCCTTTTGCAACGCAGCATAACTGTAAGGGTTCTGTTGGGTTGGCCATGGAATTCCTTAATGATGATAGCTGTGCTGAAACAATCTTCAAGCTAGGGATAACATCGGATACCGGATGGACTAGCTATCTAGCAGAGGAACTGCGTGATTGCCAAGCTATTATCGCCCACTTCAGTAAAACGGATAAAAATGACATTTTTTCTTATGAGCATCCGTTAGAAAATACACATCACCTCGGATATCGGGGGGCCCATCAAATTATTAAGGATACTAAAGCTCAATTGTTCATACTGGCAGAGTGGAGTGCCGAGATAGGGGACTTCCGTTTTCAGGTCGCACAGTTATTGAGTATGGAAGATGTAGGAAAGAATAAAAAAATAATCCCCGCGGACTTGGGATTATTGTTCACTTTGCCGTCAGTGGCCGGGGAGCCAGTAACCATTCGCTGTAGCTCTTGCCACGAGCTTGTACCTTTCAGCAGCATCATTATCGGCAACCCTAGCAACCCCTACGGTTCTATCGTCTATAGCTGTAAGAATTGTCAGGGCAAATAGCACCAAAGGAAACTCATGGACACCAACGACCTGAAGAAAAAGACCGGCGCCACGGCCAAGCTCTACTTCGACGGCTACCCCTGGGACCGCCCCTACGACCTGTGGAAGAGCTTTGACAAGGACCTGGCCCTGGACCTAAGCCTGTTCATCACCGGCCAGATGTACGCCCGCGAAAAGCTGCCGCACCCCACCCGGCAGTTGGTGGCCGTGGCCGCGCTCACGGCCCTGGAGCGCACGGACGAGCTGCGCCTGCACATCTGGGGCGCGCTCAACGTGGGCTGCGCGCCCCAGGACGTGGCCGAGGCCATCTTCCAGGTGGGGGTCTACGCCGGCATGCCGGTGGTGAACCAGGCCCTGACCGTGCTCAAAGAGGTGCTCATGGAGCGCGGCCAGTGGCCCCTGGAGTGAGCCTCGCCCGTTACTTGGCCCCCGGCTTCAGGGTCAGGCTGCTCTTCGCGTGCTCCTTGATGGCCCGGTCGCTGAACCACCAGTACAGCGGTGTCCCGTTCATGTAGGCGTCCACCTGGTCCTGGGCATGGGGGTGGAACAGGCGGCCGGCCACGCCGCCGGGCAGCACGGCCATGACCTTGTCCGGGTCGGCCAGGTCGGCCACCATGCGCAGCGAGGCGAAGATGGTGGTGGCGTAAGGCCGGTTGAAGTCGTAGATGCCCCGCAACAACGTGGATTCCGAGCCGCCCAGGGGCCGCGCGCCGGCCCCCAGCCAGCCGGCCAGCGGCCCCTGGCGGGCCACCGGGCTCACCAGGTTCAGGGTGTGCACCCGGCCCCAGCGCCAGCCGGCCGGGTCCGGCCCCAGCTTCTGGCCCAGCTCGGCCAGCACCTCGCGGCCGGCCCGCACGATCAACTGATCGCGGGTCTCCCGGGCCGGGGTGGTCGCGTCGTCGAACCAGGACCACTGACCGGCCAGCACCTGGCGGGCCAGGCGCTCCTTCCAGAAGTAATAGTTGTCCAGCATCAGCCGGGCCAGGTCCTCGCCCAGGTCATCGCGGAAGACCAGTAGGGCGAAGCGGTTGTACACGGCCTGGAAGATCAGGGGCGCGGCGGCATCAGCGCGGTCGCGGTGGTCCCAGGCGGCCAGGAGCCGGCCCAGCCGGCGGGTGCCCGGCTCGGCCAGGAGGGCCTGGGCCAGCACCGGGGCCAGTTGCCGGGCCATGAGGTTCAGCTCGTCGCGCTGGAAGCGCCAGTGGTCCGCGGTGGTCTTGGCCCCCGGCGCGGACAAGAGCTCCTTCAGCCGGCGGTAGCGCCAGGAGGGCGCGGCGCGGGAGGTGTAATAGTAGGGATAATCCTTGGTCACGGTCAGGTGGTTGCAGGTGCCCAGCCAGCCCCGGGGCGGGTTCATGGCCTGGGGCATCTGGCGGTCGGGTATCCAGCCCTGCCAGTTGTCCCGGCCGTCCTTGACCACGTAGGGGATGGTGCCCTGGTCCGGGCCGCGGATGGGCAGGCCGCCGATCACCACCCAGCCGATGTTGCCGCTCGCGTCGGCGAAGACGTAGTTGAGCACGAAGTGGCGCATGTGCTGGATGCCGTCGCGGAACTGCGCGGCGGTCTTGGCCTGCATGGCCTGGTCCAGGCCCAGGCCCTCGCCCAGGGCCTCCAGGGGCGCCCAGCGCAGGGTGAGCACCTTGTCGGTCTTGAGCCCCTTGAGCACGCCGCTGACCACCGGCCCCCGCTGGCTCAGGCGCACCTTGACCTTCTCTTGACGGATGCCGCCCGGCGCGCTGGCGTCCTTGATGCTCAGGGTCTCCTCCACCACCTCGAAGGGGATGGAGCGGCCGCCCTCCAGGTAGCGCCTGGGGTCCTGGGGGTCCAGGGTCTCCACGTACAGGTCCTGGCAGTCGCCGTAGGCGTTGGTCACGCCCCAGGCTACGTGCTGGTTGCGGCCCACCACGATGCCCGGGATGCCGGGGACGCCCACCCCCACCACGCGCAGCTGGGGCGTGATCAGGGCGCAGGGGTACCAGGGGCCGGGCAGGATGCGGGCGTCCAGGTGGGGGTCGTTGGCCACCATGGGCTTGCCCCCGGCCGAGAGACGGGGCCCGGCGACCCAGTTGTTGCTGCCCAGGGCCAGGGGGTTGCCCGTGAGCAGCAGGGGCAGGGCGGGGTCGGCGGCCAGGTTCAGGCGGGCGGCGGGCGGGGCGCCTCGCCGCTTTGGCGGGCCCTCCTCGTCCGGGTTGACGTTCAGGGGCAGGATCTCCCGCGCCTTGCCCGGCCCCACCCGGTCCACGATCATCTGGGCCACCACCTCGGTGTTCAGGTTGGCCGAGGAGCCCCAGCTCATGAAAAGCTGTATGGCCATGCTGTCGGCCATGGTCCAGGGGGTGGGCTCGATGCCGGCCAGCTTGAACTCCAGGGGGTGCTCGCCGGCCCGCTGGGCGATGTAGTAGTTGACCCCGTCCAGGTAGTCCTGCAAAAAGCGCTGGGCCTGGGGGCCCAGCTTGGCGGCCAGGCGCTGGCCGTGGCGGTAGAAGCCCAAGGTCAGGTAGTACATGGCCAGGGGCCGGGCCCGCTCCCCGGCCAGCTCGCAGATGCGGCCGGTGGCCAGGCGGCGGATCACCTCCATCTGGAACAGGCGGTCCTGAGCGGTGAGGAAGCCGTGGGCCCGGTTGGCGTCGGCCAGGGAGGCGGCGTGGATGTAGGCCATGCCCTTTTCGTCGCGCAGCACTTTCACCGGCGCCGTGAGCCCGGGCAGAATCAGCTCGCCGCTGGCCTGGTAGGAGTTGAGATGGGGCAGGTACAGCCACAGCCCCAGGGCCAACAAGAGCAACCCGCCCAGGACTATGGCCAGCCACTTGAGCAACCGCTGCATACTCAACCCCCTCGCCCGGCCGGCGGCCGGCAATAAAACTGGGGCCCCGAAGGGCCCCTGCGGCTAGGACAGGCCTGTCTGCTGCTGGCGCGCTTTCCAGGTCACAGCTTGGCCAGCACCTTCTTGGCGGTCTGGGCCTGGCTGCTCTTGGGGTAGCTCTTGACCAGCTTGTTGAGCACGATCTTGGCGGTGCGCTTGTCCCCCAGGGCCCGGAAGGCCAGGCCCTGCTTCAGCAGGGAGCTGGGCACCAGGCTGCTCTTGGGGAAGCGCTTGACCACCTGGTTGTAGGCCAGGATGGCCTCTTCGTACTTGTTCTGGGCGTAGTAGGTCTCGCCGACCCAGTATTGGGCGCTGGCCGCCCGCGAGGATTTGGGGTTCTCGTTGAGGTAGGCGCTGAAGCGGTCCCGGGCGGCCTCATAGGATTTTTGCTTGTACAGGCGCTGGCCCAGCTCGTAGTTGCCCTGGGCCTTGGCCGCCGCCGGGGCGGCCGCGCCGGCGGCCGGGGCCGTCTTGGACTTGCCCTGCAGGCCCAGATAGGCCTCCAGGCGGGCCAAGCGCCGGTCCATCTCGCCCCAGGTTTTGTCGTTTTTGGCGCTCAGCTCCTTGGTGGCCGCCTGGATGGCGCTGGCATTGGGGGCCTGGCCCAGGCGGTGGTCGGCCTCATCAAGGCGGCCGGACAGGCGCATGATCTCCTGGCGCAGGGCGGCCACGTCCGTAGTGAGCTCGGCCCGCGGCCGGCGGCCGGACTCCACCTGCCGGGCCATCTCGTCCACCTTCTGGCGAAGCTGGGTGATCTGGCGCTGCTGGTTGGTCACCTGACTCTGCAGGGCCGTGAAGTCCCTGGGCTCCACCGTGGCGCAGCCGGACGCCAGGATCAGGGCGCCGGCCGCGGCCACACAGGCCAGAAGCCTCCTGTTCATCTGCTCCTCCCTGGGTCTGCGCGGCTGCCGGGGCCGGGTCCGGCGGCCGCAGGGCCTACTTGATCACGAAGTGGGCCCGGCGGTTGGCGGCGTAGGCCTGTTCGGTATGGCCCATGACCAACGGCCGCTCCTCGCCGTAGCTCACGGTTTCTATGCGCGCGCCGGAAACGCCCATGGCCTCCAGATAGGCCGCCGCGGCCTTGGCCCGCCTCTCGCCCAGGGCCATGTTATAGGCGTTGCTGCCCCGCTCGTCGCAGTGCCCCTCGACGATCACCTTGATCTGCGGGTGCTGCTGCATGAAGCCGGCCTTGTCGTTGAGAATCTGTTTGGCCTCGGGCGTCAGGTCGTAGCGGTCGTACTCGAAGTGGATGTCCTGGTTGACGAACACGTCCCGCAGCTTGGTCTCGGCGTCGCGGGCCTGCTGCTCCTTGAGCCGGGCCTCGCGCAGGCGCTGTTCGCGCACCCGCCGCTCCTGCTCGGCGCGGGCCTTTTCCGCCTCGGTCAGGCCAGTGGTGGGACCCACCTTTTCCTTGGCGCAGCCCAGGGGCAGGGCCAGGGCCAGCATCAAGGCCGCCGCAATAATCCAGATCATGCGCTTGTTCACGGTTTTGCCTCCCGCTGTGAAGTGTCTATTCCTCATTTAACCATGATTCCCCGGGGAGACCAAGCCGGGTCGGACTGGTCACCGGGGAGTTTGGTCAGTTGGGTGATGGGTTCGCCGCCGGCGGTCATAAGGTAAATCTGGTAGCGGCCGGTCTTGCGGCCGGCGTAGGCGATCAGCCGGCCGTCCGGGGACCAGGTGGGGTTCTCGCCCCCGCCCAAGCCGTTGGTGAGAATGCGCAGGTCGCTGCCGTCGGGCCGGATGGTGGCCACCTGGAAGGTGCGGTTGACCTCGGCCTGGTAGGCGATACGGTCCCCGCGCGGCGACCAGGCCGGAGCGGCGCTGTATTTGTGCTCGAAGGTCAGGCGGCGCAGGCTGCCGCTGGCCAGGTCCAGCACGTAGATCTGGGGTGAGCCACCCCGGTCGGAGACGAAGGCCATCTTTTTGCCGTCGGGGGAGAAGGCCGGGTCCACCTCGATGCCCCAGCCGTTGGTGAGCTGCTTGAGCACCTTGCCGGCCAGGTCGATGAGGAAGATGTTGTTCTTGCCGGTATAGGACAGGGCGGCGGCCAACTGCCCCTGGTGCTGGGGCCGGAAGGCCGGGGTCAGGTTCACGCCGGGCTTGTTGAGCACCACCTTGCCGCTGCCTCCGGCCAGGGCGTGCACCATGATGGCCGGCCGCCGGTTGACGTAGGCCGAGTAGGACAAAAGGGCGCCGTCCGGGCTCCAGGCGGGGTACAGGGAGATGTCCTGGCGGTGGGTGAGCTGCTGCACGCCGGTGCCGTCGAAGCGCATCAAATAGATTTCTTTTTTGCCGTCGCGAGCCCCCACGAAGGCGATCATGGTGGAATAGATGGAGCGCTCGCCGGTCAGGGCCAGCATCACCTCGTCGCAGAAGCGGGCGATGGCCGCACCCAGCTTGTCCAGGGTGCCGTCGTAGCCGCGGCCCACCAACTGCTTGGCGCCGGTGACGTCGAACAGCCGCAGCTTGAGCGCGAAGACGTTGCCCTCGCGCTTGTATTCGCCGGTGATCAAAAGCTCGGCCCCGACGCGCGACCAGCGGCGGTAGTTGATCTTCTCGCCCTCGGGCGGCCCCAGGAAGGTCTTGGGGTCCATGAAGTCGAACAGGCCGGTGTAGCCCAGGTAGCGCTTGAGCAGGCCGCTGGCCTGGGCTCCGAAGGGGTCGGCGGCCGCGCCGTCCAGGGCCTGGAACTCGGGCAGGGCCAGGGGCAGCTTGCGCGAGAAGGGGCTGGTGATGTCGATGTAGACCCGGGCCGCGGCGGGGGCGGCCAGGCCCAGGGCCAAAAAGAGAGCCAGCAGGGAGATCAGGATGCGGCGGGTGGTCATATTTTTGCCTTAGCCGTTAATGTCCTCGGGCCGGAAGCGGATGCCCACCTCGTGGGAGCGGCCGCGCACGATGCTGGGCAGGGCCGGGAAGGGCGCCGCACGCTCCACCGCCCGGAGCGCCGACTGGTCCAGGCGGCGGTTGCCCGAGCCCCTCTCCAGCCAGACCTTGTCCAGGCTGCCGTTGCGGTTGATGCGCGCCACCACGATGGCCTCCAGTCCCTTTTGCCGCCCCAGCAGGGCCTCGGGCAGCACCCAGTGGCGCCGCACCCGCTCCCAGATCTCGGTGTAGTACACCTGGAAGCGCAGGCTGGTGGTGTCGGCCTGGGAGGGGCCGGCGGCGAAGGCCCCCGAGGCCGCGGCCCGGGTGGCCACCCGCTGCTGCAGCCGGCTCAGGGTCCGGTCCAGGTTGCGCTCCTGGGCCACCTGACTCTGCAGCCGGGCCAGGCGCTGGTTCAGCTCCTTGCTGGGGTCGGGCTGCTTTTCCTGGGCCTTGGGCTGCACGCGCTGGGGCTTGACTTCTTTCTTTAGCCCCACCGCCTCCTTGGGAGCCGGCTTGGGCGCCGGCCGGGGCCGGGCCGCGGGGGCCGGCTTGGCCGCGGGTTTGGCGGCCGGGGCCGCGGGCGCCGGCCGGGTAAAGACCTGGGGGCTGACCAGGGAGACGTTGTAGGCCGGGGCGAAGATTTGGCGGCGGCTGGGGCCCCAGCCGGGCCAGAAGGCCAGCACCGCGATCATAACCAGGTGCAGGCCCAGGCTCAGGGCCACGGCCAGGCCGACCTGTTCGCTGCCGGGCAGATGAAAGGTTTTCAGGGCGGTGACGCTCAAGAGCGCTTCTTTTTTTTGGGTGGCGGAGCCACCCGCTCGGGTTCGGTCACCATGCCCAGGTTGCTCACCCCGGCCTTCTGGGCCTGGGCCAGCACCTGCACCACCACGCCGTAGGGCACGTCCTTGTCCGCCCGCAGATACACGCGGGTGCCGGGCTTGCGGGCCTTGATGCCCGAGAGTTTCTCGGCCAGGCCCTCCACCCCCACGGCGAACTCGTCCAGGAAGACCTTGCCCTCCTTGGTCACCGTGAGGACCAAGAGCTCATCAGAGGTCTTCAGGGCACTGGTGGTGGTCTGGGGCAGCTTCACGTCCAGACCCTGCACCATCATGGGCGCCGTGACCATGAAGATGATCAACAGCACCAAGACCACGTCCACCAGGGGGACCACGTTGATCTCCCCCAGGAAGCGGCCTTTATTGCCTACGCCAGCCATGGCCGCCTCAGACGGTCTGTTCCGAGGGGCGCACCGCCTCCACCGCCGGGCCGTGGCGGCGCATAAGGTCGCGCTCCACCAGATTCAAGAAGTCCTGACTGAAGGAGTCCGACTCGGCCTCCATCACCTGCAGCCGGCGATTGAAGTGGTTGAAGAAAACCACCGCCGGGATGGCCGCGAACAGGCCGGTGGCGGTGGCCACCAGGGCCTCGGCGATGCCCGGGGCCACGGTGGCCAGGTTGGCCGCGCCGGTGGCCCCGATGCTCCGGAAGGCGTCCATGATGCCCCACACCGTGCCGAACAGGCCGATGAAGGGGGCAGTGTTGGCGGTGGTGGCCAGGAAGGTCACCGCCCGTCCCAGGCGGGTGTTCTCCGCGGCCTGGGCCCGGTCCAGGGAGCGGCGCAGGTTCTGCATCACCCCCGCGGGCAGGGTGGGCTCTCCCTGGGACAGGCGCAACACCTTGCCCATCTCGCTGTAGCCGTGGCGAAACACGGTGGCCAGGGTGCTGGCGTCCAGGTGCTTGGTCTGGGTGTAGGCCTGGCTGAGGCTGCCGGCGTGCCAGAAGATGTGGTCGAACTCCTCGTTCTGGCGGCGGGCCCGGCGCAGGGCCTGGAGCTTGGCCAGGATCAGGGCCCAGCTAATTACTGAAAACGCCACCAGAATCAATAAGACAAACTGCACCACGCCGCCCGCGGAGAGCACCATGTCCCACACGTCGGTGCCCCGGCCGCCCAAAGGGCTCGCATAGGCGGGCAGCGGGCCAAAATCAGTCAAAAATCTCAAGATATAGTTGGCCATCGTCCCGCTATCCATTATATTGGGGCATGATAGCTTTGGTGGCCGGATAAGTCAAGGCGGCGAGGGTGAAAATTCGGTCACTTTTTGGGAATTTAGCCCCTCTAACTCGGGTGGCCGCGGACCCTGGCATGGTTTATACTGCAACCTTGTGTTTCCTGCCAGGGCTGAGGCCCTGATTTTAAAAAAAGGTAGGTTTTTTGCGGGGAATGAGGACGAGAGGGCTGTTTTTGGACCTGGACGGCACCCTGGCCGACAGCATGCGGGTGTTGCGCGCGGCTACCATCCAGTTCATGGCCCAGCACGGGATAAACCAGCTCAAGGGCGACTTCCGCGAGTTCGCCGGCCGCACCTCCCATGACATCATGCAGGTCATCAAAGAGCGCCACGGCCTCAAGGAGTCCTTGCAGGACCTGGTGGAGGGCTACTACGCCCTGGTGGAGGAGACCTATTGGGAGCAGGCCGGGGTGATGCCCGGGGGCCGGGAGCTGCTCACTGTGGCCCAGGCCAAGGGCGTGTTCACGGTGGTGGTCACCTCCACCCGCCGCTCGGTGGCCGAGGGGTTTTTGAGCCACCGGGGCCTGCAGGATTTAATCCAGGGCCTGGTGGCCGCTGACGACATCACCCGGGGCAAGCCCGACCCTGAACCCTTTGTTAAGGCTCTGAATCTATCGGGCCTGCCCCCGGAGGAGGTCATCGCGGTGGAAGACGCGCCCAACGGGGCCATCTCGGCCATTGGCGCGGGCATCCCCACCTGGATCATGGCCCCCCGCGGCCACGACCGCTTCCCGGCCATCGCCGGCGTGCAAGGCTTCGTCACCCGCCTGGATCAGTTGATACCGCTACTCAGCGCTTGACACGCCTGGGGACGTTTTTATATCATCAATCATTCTTAATTGGGCCGGGTCTGATTATCTCGCCTTGATCGCGCAGCCAATCCCGTTGTTTTTTGGGAACATAATTTTTTGGGGGCATAGAATTTTCAGGTGTTGCCGGGTCCGCCACGAAACGCGGACCTCTTAGGGGAGGGGGGGGGTGCGGCGGCGGTTCTCCCGCCGCCGCATTATACGACCTGTCTGCGGCGCATGGCCCCGGACCTGCCCCCGGGGCCCCGCAGGCTATTTCTCCGGAATAATCAGGCGTTCGCCCGGCTGGAGGAGCCGGTCGCGTGACAGGCGGTTGGCCTGGCGCAGATCCTTGAGGCTTATGCCGTGGCGGAGGGCGATGCCCGATAGGTTGTCGCCGCGCTGCACCACGTACACCTCCCCTGCCGGGCGGGGGCCGGGGCCGGCCTTGCCCAGGCGGGCGGCCAGCCCTGCGGCCTGGCCCGGCGGCACCATTATCTGGTGCTTGCCCCGGGGCAGGTGGCGTTCGCGCAACTCGGGGTTGAGTTCCTTGAGGCCGCGGAAGGTGGTGCCCGCGGCCTGGGCCAGCACGGTCAGGTGCAGGGGCCGCTTGAGCTCCAGGCTGGCCTTCTCGCTGGGCAGGGGCCGCCACAGGCTGTCCGGCGGCATGTCGAAGCCGAAGCGCTTGGGGTCGCTCAGGATGATCTTAACCGCCAGGATGCGGTAGACGTAGCGCTGGGTCTCATTGGGCAGGGCCAAGTTGAAGTAGTCCTTTACCGCCTGCTCCTTGAGCTCCTGGCGCACCCGCTTTTCCCCGCAGTTGTAGGCGGCCATGGCCAGGGGCCAGGAGCCGAACTCCTTTTGCAGGTCCTTCAGGTAGGCCAGGGCGGCCTGAGTGGACTTGGGCAGGCTGCGCCGGTCGTCGAACCAGTGGTCGACGCGCAGGCCGTAGCGCCGGCCGGTGGCGGCCATGAACTGCCAGGGGCCCACCGCGCCGGCCACGGAGCGGATGTAGTGGATGAGCGAGCTTTCGGCCACGGCCAGGTACTTCAGGTCCTGGGGCAGGCCGGCCTCTTTTAGGCGCTGGCTGATGTAGGGGAAGTAGCGCCCGGCCCGCTTGAGCCACATGATCACTCGGGCCGGGTCGTGCACCGAGATCACCAGCTCCCGGTCAAGTTGCTCGGCCACCAGGGGCAGCTCCAAGGGCACGGCGGCCCCGCAGAGGGTGAGCTGCTTGGGCACTCGCGGCACCAGATACTGGGGCGGGGCGGCAGGCGTAGCGGCCGGCGATGCGGCGGTTTGGGCAGCGGCAGGCGGCGCCGCCGGCGTAGCTGACTTTGCCGCCGGCGCGGCGAGGCCTTCGGCGGCCAGGCCCACCAGCATGGCGCCGGCCAGGACCAGCAACCACAGGACGCGCATCAGGCCTCCTCCCGAAAATGGTCGTAACCGCTCAGGCCTATCTCCGCCACCCGCTCCCCGTCCTCCAGGCGCACCCCGGGCTCGCGCACCAGGCTGCCCACCCGGGCCGTCTCCAGGCCCGGCTCGGCCTCGGCCAGGAGTTGGCTGAGCAGCTCCAGGTCGCCGGGGTCGCAGGTGAACAACAGCTCGAAGTCCTCGCCGCCCCTGAGGGCCCAGTCCAGGGGGTCGGCCCCCAGCTTGGCGGCCAGGCGGCGGGTGGCCCCGTCCAGGGGCAGGCGCTGGGCCTGCACCCGGGCCCCCAGGCCGCTGGCCCGGCACAGACGGTAGAGGTCCGTGGCCAGGCCGTCGGAGAGGTCCATCATGGCGTGCACCCGGCCCGACTCGGCCAGGGCCCGGCCCGCGGCCACCCGGGGCCGCGGGCGCAGGTGGGCTTCCACCGCGGCCGCGGCCTCCGGGGCCGCGGGGTCGCCGCCGCCCTTGAGCCAGGCCAGGCCCGCGGCCGAGCGGCCCAGGCGGCCGCTTACGCAGACCGCGTCGCCGGCCCGGCCGCCGGAGCGCAGCACCGGCTTGACCGGGTCGGCCTGGCCGATCAGGCAGAGGTTGATCAAGACCTGGGGCGCGCGCACCGTGTCGCCGCCGGCCAGGCTCAGGCCGTAGCGCCGGCCGAACTCCACCAGCCCCCGCACCAGCTCCTCCACGAAGCTGGCCTGGGGCCTGGGCGGCAGGCCCAGGGAAAGGAAACCCCAGCTGGGCTGGGCGCCCATGGCCGCCAGGTCGCTGAGGTTGGCGGCCATGGCCCGGCCGCCCAGGTCATAGGGGCTAATCAACCCCAGGTCGAAGTGCACCCCCTCCACCAACAGGTCCGTGGTCACCACCAAGTTGCGGGCCTGGCTGGCCAGCACCGCCGCGTCGTCGCCGATGCCCACGATCAGCTCGCCCTCGGCCTTGCCGGCCAGGGACTGGATCAGCCGCACCACCTCCTCCTCGCTGAGATAGGGGGCGGGCGGCGGGGGCTGGCCGGGCATGGACGCTGGTGCCTACCTTTCGTCCGAGGCGTACTGGTAGCTGATCAGCGCTGGCTGGTAGTCGAACAGCTCCTGGGGCTTGAAAAAGCGGGCCACCTCGGCCTGAGCGGTTTCCGGAGAATCGCTGGCGTGGACCAAGTTGGCCTGCATGGACATGCCCAGGTCGCCGCGGATGGTGCCCGGCGCGGCCTGGCGGGAGTTGGTCACTCCGCACAGGCGGCGGCAGACCTCCACCGCCTCCAGCCCCTCCAGGCACAGAGCGATGACCGGCGTGCGGCTCATGAACTCGCAGATGGTGGGGAAGAAGGGCTTGGCCGCCAGGTGGGAATAGTGCTCTCGGAGCAGGGCGTCGTCCAGTTGGATCATCTTGATGCCGGCTATCTTCAGCCCCTTTTGCTCGAAGCGGGCCAGCACGGTGCCGGCCAGGCCGCGGGTCAGGGCGTCGGGCTTGATCAGGATCAGGGTTCGCTCCACGTCTCTTTACCTCGCTGTAATGTTGGGGACAACGGACGCCGCCGGCCCGGCGCCGGGGCGGATCAAACACCAATTTGTGCAGAGACCGGGGGGCTTGTCAAGGGAGGGCCGGCGCGGCAATGCTTCTTACCCGGGCCCCGGGGCGCTGGGCATGCTTCAGCGGGAGTACTTGTTGAGCAGCTTGATCAACTGGCGGGAGGAGGACTGCTGCCGGGCCTTGTCCTCCAGCAGGATGCCCCGCACCGTCTCCGCGAAGCCGTAATAGCTTCCGGTGGTCTCCGGGTCGTACTCCAGACCGGCCCCGTCCAGGGAGACGCCCATGAACAGCCCCTTGCTCATGGAGTAGGCGTACACGTCCGAGGCCGCGCCCCCGCCGGTGGTGCCGGCCAGGACCCGCCGCCCCACGGGCCCCAGGGCCACCGAGGCGTCGGCGCCCAACTGCACCTGGTTCTTGAGCAGGCCGTCCAGGCCCTGCCGGGTCATGATCAAGAGCATCAGGTCCGTGGACTGGGCCCCGATCTGCAGCCCCAGGCTGGCCCCGGCCAGGTTGAAGAAGGCCGGCGGGCTCCAGGAGCCGTCGTTGCGGCGGGCCAGCACCACCCCGCTGCCGCCCTGGCCGCCGATGATGAATCCGGCCTTGATCACCCCCGGGAAGATGGCCACCGCCCGGCAGCGCTTCAGCAGGTCCTGGGGCACGGACTTGTCGCCCTGCTGCATCATCTTGTCCAGCACCACCGCCGCGGCCAGGACCTCCAGCTCGGCCTCGGCCTTGCCGGCGGCCAGGGCCGGGCCCGCGGCCAGGGTCAGGGTCAGCAGGGCCACCAGAATGCAGGCGATCTTAGGGCGGGTCATGGCAGGCCTCCTCGCGTGGCGATAGCGCCGGTCACGCGCTTGTCTGTGGTCATTCTACGGGCCGGGCGCCGGCGGGGCAACGTCTTTGCCGCCCGGGGGATTTTCTTGACCCTCCCGGCAACCCACAGTAGCATGGCAGGTGCTTTTCCGCCCCTTGCCCCGGCCAGGCGCCCGCCAAGAGCACGACAGGAGTATTGCGGTGAGCCTTTTGTTCGACCCCGTGTCCATCAAGACCATGGAGCTGGCCAACCGCTTCGTGCGCTCGGCCACCAACGAGGGCGCCGCCGGCCCGCAGGACGAGGCGACCGCGGCCCTGGAGAGGATCTTCGTGGACCTGGCCGCGGGGGGCGTGGGGTTGGTCATCAGCGGCATCAGCTACGTGCACCTGTCCGGCCGCCTGTGGAGGCCGCAAATGGGCCTGCACCAGGACAGCGCGGTCCCCGGCCTGCGCCGGCTGGCCCAGGCGGCGCAGGCCCACGGCGGCCGGTTGGCCGTGCAGCTCTTCCACGCCGGCCGGGAGCGCTCGCGCTTCATGCCCGGCGAGGGGCCGGCTCCGGCGCCCTCGCTGATCCCCGGCGACGAGATATACGACTTCCCCCACCGGGCCATGAGCGAGGAGGAGATACAGCAGACGGTGGCCGCCTACGGCCAGGCCGCCCGCCGCTGCCAGGAGGCGGGGGTGGACGCGGTGCAGGTGCACGCAGCCCACGCCTATCTGCCCAGCCAGTTCCTTTCGCCCTACACCAATCGCCGCCAAGACCGCTGGGGCGGCTCCCTGGACAACCGCCTGCGCCTGCACCGGGAGATCTACCGCGCCATCCGGGAGCAGGTGGGCCCGGATTACCCGCTGTTGATCAAGCTGGGAGTGGCCGACGCCGTGCCCGGCGGGTTGACCCTGGCCGAGGGCCTGGAGGCCGCCGCCCGCCTGGCCGGACTGGGCTACGACTGCCTGGAGGTGAGCCAGGGCCTGCGCGGAGCCGGCTTCAAGAACAGCGAGTTCCGCAGGGGCATAGACCGCCCGGACAAGGAGGCCTATTTCCGGGACTGGACCCGCCAGGTGAAAAAGCGGGTCAGCGTGCCGGTGATGATGGTGGGCGGGCTGCGCAGCCTGAGCCTGATGCAGGAGGTGGTGGCCAAGGGGGAGGCGGACTTGGTCTCCCTGTCGCGGCCCCTGATCCGCGAGCCGGACCTGGTGAACCGCTGGCGACTCAACCCCGACTACCACCCGCGCTGCGTGTCCTGCAACGGCTGCCTGCTGCGCCTGCGCGAACACAAGCCCCTGGCCTGCGCCCTGGAGGTCAAGGACAAGGAGGCGGCGGACTGAGCGTCCGGCCGGCCGCGTCATGATCGAGCTTTTCCCCAACGTGTACTATGTGCCGGGCAAGAACGCCTCGCGCTTCCCCTACTGCGCCTGCCTGTACCTGAAGGGCCGCGACCTGCGCCTGCTCATAGACGCGGGCATGGGCGCGGGCCAGGTGGGGCCGGTCAAACAGATGGGGGTGGACGTGCTGCTGCTCAGCCACAGCCACATAGACCACCACCTGACCAAGCGCGAGCTGAGGGGCGTGCCCATCTGGGCGCACGCGGCCGAGCTGCCCTACGTGGGCAGCCGGGAGAGGTATCTGCAGGCCACGGGCATAGCCGATAGCGGGGTGGACCTCAGCGCGCTGTTGGACGCGGTGCCGGGCCTCTTCGACTACCAGGTCAGCCGGGTCCTGGCCGACGGAGAAGTGCTGGACCTGGGGGACCTAAGCCTGGAAGTCCTGCACACGCCGGGCCACACCCCGGGCCACCTGGCCTTTTATCTGCCCCAGCACAACTTCCTGTTCAGCGCGGACGTGGACCTGACCGGCTTCGGCCCCTACTACGGCCACTACTTCGCGGACCTGGAGGACTTCATCGCCTCCATCCGGCGCCTGAAGGCCCTGGGCGCGGCCCGCGCGGCCACCGGCCACGCCGGGCCCTTCATGGGCGACGTGGCCCAGCGCCTGGAGGCCTACGAGCAGGTCATCTACCAGCGGGACCAGCGGGTGCTGGATTTCCTGCAGCGGCCCCGCCGCCTGAACGACTTCCGGCGCAGCGGGGTGATCTACCGCACCTATATCGAGGATTTCGGCCTGCAGGACTTCTTCGAGCGGGTACACGTGGAAAAGCACCTGCATCGCCTGGCCGCCCTGGGCCGGGTGCGCGTGGAGGACGGGCTGTGGCGGCTGTGCTGAGCGCCGGCCGCGGGAGGAGAGAGATGCCTGGGGTGGACCTGAGCGTGGTGGGCCGCTGGAACCCGCCGGTGACCTATGACTACACCTTCAAGGAGGTGGTGCTCTACGCCCTGGGCGTGGGCGCCGGTGTAAACCTCCCGGTCTTAGCGCCAGTCGACAGTAGAAACTCCCAGGGATTTGAAGGTCACCCCGAAATGGTTCCGGCCAGTAGGTGAGGATTTGGCCTTGTTCAGGGGGGACGTCAAGGCCTCGGAGATGTTGCCCAGGCTATAACCGAAAGTTGTGTTTGAGGGTTTGAAAAAAGGCGGCGTATCCTGGTGAGTTGAAGAGGCTCACCAACTTCCCAGAGGAAGCGGAGGATACGCCATGAGCAATGTTAACGTAGTCGAGCTACAGAAGTCACGGCAGAGTTTCGAGGATCAATTGACCTTGTTGCTCAGGGATGGTGCGCAGCGGATGTTGGCCACGGCGGTGGAGGCGGAGGTCGAGGCTTTCTTGGCCGGCCACGCCGACGCCCGCAATTCGGCCGGTCTTCAGCGCCTGGTCCGCAACGGGCACTTGCCCCAGCGAGAGATTCAAACCGGGATGGGGCCAGTGAAGGTTAAGATGCCCCGGGTGCGCGATACGGGCGGTGGGGCCGGTGGACGGATTCGCTTCTCCTCCAAGATACTGCCCCCGTACCTTCGGCGCACCAAGAGCCTGGAGGAGCTGATCCCCTGGCTGTATCTCAAGGGGATTTCCAGCGGGGATTTCAGCGAGGCCCTGGCCGCGCTGCTGGATCCCGATGCTCCCGGCTTGTCACCTGCGACCATCGGCCGTCTCAAGGATATATGGAAAGATGAGCTTCGGGCCTGGCAGGGCCGGGATCTTTCCAAGAAACGTTATGTGTACTTCTGGGCTGACGGGGTTTATTTCAACGTGCGCCTGGAAGAAGACAAACAATGCATCCTGGTGATCATCGGGGCCGATGAGCGGGGCAGGAAAGAGCTGGTGGGCCTATGGGATGGCTACCGGGAGAGTGAGCAGTCCTGGAAGGAACTTCTTTTAGACCTCAAACGCCGGGGCGTGGTGATTTCTCCCAAGCTGGCAGTAGGTGACGGCGCCTTGGGATTCTGGAAGGCCCTGCCCCAGGTATATTCCAATGTCCGCCGCCAACGCTGCTGGGTGCACAAGACAGCCAACGTGCTCAACAAGCTGCCCAAGGGAACGCAGGAAAGAGCCAAGGCTCACCTCCACCAGATATGGATGGCCGAGACCAGGGCCGAAGCCGAGAGGGCCTTTGATTTTTTCCTGGATGCCTACGGTGCCAAATACCCCAAGGCCGCCGGCTGCCTGGACAAGGACCGGGAGGACCTCTTGGCCTTCTATGATTTTCCGGCTGAGCATTGGAAGCACATCCGGACCAGCAACCCCATCGAGTCCACCTTTGCCACGGTGCGCCAGCGGACCTACAGGACCAAGAACTGCTGCTCCAGGCAGACCATCCTGACCATGGTTTTCAGGCTCTGCCTGAGCGCCCAGAAGAAATGGCGCCGCCTGGACGGATCACAACGCTTGGCGGAGGTAATCGAAGGGATCAGATTCGTGGATGGTGTCAGGGAAGAACGGAAGGCCGCCTAATCCGAAACACAACTTTTGACATTAGCTGCGCCGAATCCACCAGCCGATTCTACGACGCGGCGCAGTGATTCTCCCGGCGTGTTATAGCGCACAATCGATACGGTGTGCTTGGTCATGACTGGGATCCTCCAATCAGCCGGTGATGATCCAACGGGGTTAATTTACAAGGGGGTGAGACTCTTAAGCTCATTCGAGCATAGCTGAATGGAATATTATTGTAATGACGAAATGAGTTATATTCTATTTTTTTGTTGAGGCTGTCAACAGCAAAAGCGCGCTGCGCTTCACTTTTGGATAGGCGTTGTTCATAACCTGGACGAATTATTAATCGTAACAATCTGTAATTATAAATTAATTAAATTTCACCATGCTTGGCCAGTTGCCAAAGCCCCCGAATCTGCTGACACACTAGCTGGGGGCAGGTCAATTCTGACCTCAAGGGTTATAGATAACTGCTCGGGTTAGTAGCTTTATGGTTTCATCCATTTCAGCCAAGCGGTCGGTTTTTTGACCGGGTTTCAGGATTAGCCATCGCAGCGCAAGGTGGTTGAATCCCCCGAATAGTAGATTTTTGAACTTATCCGTATCCACGGATTCACGCACGCTTCCATCGATTTTTCCCGCTTCCAGAATTTGGTCTACAATACAGCAGTAATCTTGAAAGATTGCAAAGGCTTCTGTTTCGTAAAATCTTGGATTTAATTGTAAATCCAGCAGGAAGGTTTTTATGAACATGGGCTGGGTGAGGATCAGCATGAAATGGTGCTGAATAAAACGAGCCAGTTTTTTTATGGGCGTTTTGACCTCAAAAACCTCGGTGATCGAATTGAAATGCTCGGTCCATCTCAGCTTGGGTATATAAAATAGTAGTTCCTCTTTGTTTTTGAAGTGCTCGTACACGGTGCCTTCCGCCACGTTGGCTAACCTTGCGATTTTCTTGATCCCGGAGTTTTTATAGCCGCACTGGGAGAACATTTGCTCGGCAGCCTCCACTATCCGGCTCGCCTTGTCATTGTTCTCGGCCAGCTTTCGAGGGGGAGTCTCGATCATGGGCAGGATCAGCGCCATAATTTCCTGAATATGAGATAGTTGGTAAGGCTCCGATGGAGTTGCCAGCCCTTGCAGTATTTCCCAATCCATGGCGCCGAAGATCAGCTCTCTGACCAACCGCATGGTGACATCGTTGCGAAAGCTGCCCTGTTTCACGCCTTCCTGCAGGATGCTCAGAAGAACTTCGGCATATTTGCGCACGGCCTGGTAGGCGCTGTGCTTGTAAAAACTCCGGTTAGCCCGGCACTCGAACAACCAGATGCGGGGGTAATTGTAGTGGGTTTGACCATACCTTAAGTGGTACCAGATCATTTTGCTGAGCTTGCTGACAGGCTCCAGAATTCCTTCTAGCTGATCATGTAACTCATTGTAAGCATTTCTAAAATGGCTTTTAGCAATGGAGAATACCAAGTCCTCCTTGTTCTTGAAGTAATGGTAAATCACCGAATCGGCCACACCGGTTCGTTTTGCTATTT
Source organism: Desulfarculus sp. (assembly GCA_003605055.1). GTDB lineage: Bacteria > Desulfobacterota > Desulfarculia > Desulfarculales > Desulfarculaceae > Desulfoferula. Next base: position 23,422 of record QZKP01000072.1, on the reverse strand, counting down.
CGGAAATGGTGACGTTTTGAATCCCATTATCTGAAACAAGCACCTCGGCATTTTTCAGGATTGATTCTCTCGTTCCAGTTTGCGCCACTGCCTGATCTACTTTCACATGTGGTTGATATCGAACTATGTTCTTACAGCAAACACCGTACCGGCTAGATTGTCAAGTGCGAGTCTGAAAGGCGGCCTAGCAACCATAACCTAGCAATATTAAATAAACAGTTATATATCAATATGTTGATTGATGCGGCTTCGTGACGGAAAAGCGGTAAAAAAACACTTGACTGCCGTAAAGACTTTTTTATAGACTAGAAATCAGATACATTATGACAATAATTTGAGTATAATTCTATATTCGATCGACTCTCCAAACAAACAAAAAACCAATATTCAGGTTAGCAACTCAAGCGGAACACTACGGAAAGCCTGTATGGAAATAATAATCTTAGGTGCAACGCGCGGAGCCCTTTATTCAGTCATTGCCGTTGGATTCGTGCTGGTGTTCAGCGTGGGAGGTATCTTGAACCTGGCCCATGGGACCTACTACATGCTGGGCGCATACATGACCTACATTTTTTATTCCTTGGTATTTCAAGGCAGCTCCACGGCCTGGCTTTTGCTCTCCATAATATGCGCAATCGGTGTGGTGGCCCTTTTTTCCTGCCTTGTCTACTCCATTCTGCTCCGTAAGCATGTTGAGTCCTTAACTTATGTAATGGTAATGACCCTGGCTCTGGCGTTGTTCGTCAGCGAAATCATGGCCTTGTTGTTTGGCGTGTCCGGCTCGTCCGTCCCCAGCCTCATTGAAGGATCTGCATCCATTTTAAGCGTCAAGGTGCTGAATCAACAACTGCTCCTGCTACCCATGGCCTTGGTTATTTTGCCCTCTCTATGGTTCTTTTTAAAAAAGACCAGGATGGGACAGGGGATTGACGCTGTCGCCCAACAGAGAGACGGTGCCATTTTGATGGGGGTCAATGCGGACCGGGCACTCATCGTCACTTACGGCCTCAGCGCTTCCATGGCTGCAACCGCGGGGGTAATGGTTGCGCCCATATCTTCTGTGGTCCCTGAAATGTGGCTCTTCCCATTAATCAAAGCCTTTGCCATCGCCATTCTCGGCGGAATGGGTTCAATCCTGGGGGCGGTCATAGCGTCTTTTCTCCTGGGTTATGCCGAGGTTTTCACCTGCTTCATGTTCAGCGAACACCTAAGTGAAATGGTTGCACTCGTATTGATTGTATTGGTCCTAGTCTTCAGACCCTCTGGGATCCTTGGCAAAAAGGACAGGATGAATCGATGATGAAGAGACAGGTTTTGGTGCTTTTCCGAAATGAATCGCCGGCCGCTTTGTCGATATTGGCTGCGGGATTCCTCTTCGGTTTGATGTCTGACAACTATTTCTACATAGAAGTCATGATGTTAGCGGCCATTTACGCAATTTTTACCATGAGCTGGGACATCCTGACCGGCTACACCCATGAGTTGAATTTTGGCTTTGCCCTTTTCGTGGGTGGGGCCGGATATATTTCAGGGCTCGCAAACCTCCATCTGGGACTCCCGCCATATCTGACCATAACCATTGGTGCCTTGGTGACCGGGTTGGTCGGCATTTTAATCGGATATCTAACGCTGCGTCTAAAAGGACCATATTTTGCAATGGTCACTATGGCCGTGGCTGCAATCCTGTATAAGACCTCTTACCTGCTACACCAGTACACAGGCGGCGAAGAAGGGATCTCCGGATTAGGAAACCTTACCCCGGACCCCCGCTATGATTTTCTGATTGTTTGGGGAATTACCACCATAGTCTACCTGTTACTCAGGGGGTATGCAGGTTCCCGGCATGGCCACATTCTCAAGGCCATCCGGGCAGACGAGAACGTTGCCCAATGCTGCGGGATCAACACCGCATATCACAAGATCGAGACTTTCGCGCTCAGCGGATTTTTGGGCGGCATAGGGGGCGGTCTGTTCGCGCATACTCAGATGCAGATCGGTCCTACCATGTTATCCGGGTATATCTCGGTCATTATCGTTCTTTTGGCCATCATCGGGGGCATGGGTACCATAGTGGGTCCGTTGATTGGCGCCATCAGCTTGCACCTTTTAAATGATTACCTAAGGGTGGTTGAAGGGTACCGGATCGTCATATACAGCGGCATTCTGATCCTGCTTGTCTACCTGGCTCCTCATGGCATTTTTAATCTCCAGATCCTGAAAAAATCAAAAACCCTCTCATTTCTTTTGCTTGGCCGGAGGAGAACCGGATGATCCAACTGCAAGCAATAGAGATGAAGAAACGCTTTGACGGATTGCTGGCTCTTTCCGGATTGAGCTTTGAGGTTCATTCCGCAGAAATACTAGGCATTATTGGCCCCAACGGCGCAGGCAAAACAACCGCATTCAACTGTTTGACCGGTTTCACCAGGCTTGATGGTGGGTCTGTATTACTTGACGGTCAAAATCTGGGCCGGAAAAAACCATACCAGATTGTAAATCTGGGCTTGAGCCGAACCTGGCAGCTTGTCCGGCCTTTCTTTGGCATGAAAGTGATCGAAGCCCTGCAGATTCCAACCTTTTGCCGCCGGGTGAAAAATAATTCATTCGACCAAACCGAGGTGCAGGAGAGAATTTATAAAGTTGCGGGCCAATTGAGCCTTGCGGACAAACTGCAAGACACAGTCGATAACTTGAATCAGGGACAGTTAAGGCTGCTCGACATCGCCAGGGCCTTGATGGTTTATCCCAAAGTATTGCTACTGGATGAACCTTTTTCAGGCCTTTCTCATTTTGAGATAAACAAAATCTCAGCCACAGTTAAAAATCTCAACCAAGATGGCCTTACCGTAGTGATTATTGAGCACCGCCTCAGAGAGTTGATGAAGCTGGTTCAAAAAGTGGTGGTCGTGAATTTCGGGCAGAAAATTGCTGAAGGCACACCACAGGAAGTAGTGCAAAATCCTGAGGTTACCAAAGCCTATTTAGGCAAGGAAGGCGAAAAAATTGAAATTCCTTAAGCTCGAAAATTTGCAGGCTTTCTACCATGGAACTCCTGTCTTACACAATGTAAGCTTGGAGGTCACAGAGCATGACTATGTGTCGGTGATCGGCAGTAATGGCGCAGGGAAAACCACCATTTTATGTGCTATTTCCAGAATGGTAATGACCAAAGGTAGCATTCACTTCTGCGGCCAAGAAATTTCCAAGCTGAATCCTAAAGGATGCGTTGAACGCGGAGTGATTCATTGCCCGGAAGAAAGGCTGCTTTTCCCGGACATGACTGTCCTGCAGAATCTGCGTATGGGTGCTTATCTTAGGAAAGACCGGCAGGAGATCAATCGGGATTTAGATCGTGTTTTAAACTATTTTCCAGTTTTGTCCGAACGTATCAATCAATTAGCCAGGACCCTGTCAGGCGGGGAGCAGCAGATGCTGACCTTTGGCCGGGCCATCATGGGGCGACCGCGGCTGCTGACTCTGGATGAGCCCTCATTCGGCCTTGCCCCCATGGTGGTGGCTACCCTCTTCGATGTAATCGACATGCTCAACCAGGAGGGGGTGACGGTTCTCTTAGTGGAGCAAAACGCCGCTCTAGCCCTGGAAAGAAGCCGCTTCGCCTATGTTTTGGAAGAGGGAAAGGTGGTGGATGCGGGGCCGAGCCAGGAGATGCTGAGCAAAAAATCCATATTGGAGGCCTATCTGGGGATGGCTTAAACGCATGGGCGGTGTCTGCAACCGCAGTCACAAAACCGGAATCCTAATAAGGAGGGTGCCATGACAAAAGAGGTTTGGAAGGTTTTGCTGGTCACTATGGCCCTTATGACTGTGATGTGGTCCGGAGTGGGCCTGGCCGCGGATACAATCAAAATTGGGGTCTTAGCGCCCTTTAAAACCTCTCCCGGCGAGAGCCTTTTGAAGGCGGCCAAATTGGCGGCGGACCAGATTAACGCCAAGGGCGGGATAATGGGGAAACAGATCGAGTTGATTGAGGCCAACACGGAATACAAGCCCCAGGTGGGGGCAACTGCCTATAAGAAGTTGGCATTGCAAGACAAATGCAACCTGATAATAGGCACCTCTTCCTCGGGGGTTGCCTCGGCGGTGATGGATCAGATGGCGCGCTACAAAGTGCCCTTCATTTCCACGGGCGCCTCATCGGAAGCCCTTAGCAAGAAACTCGGTTCGGATAAATCGAAATTTAAGTATTGGTTCCGTGTTACGCATCAAGCCCACGAATTATCCGAGGCATTACACAAGTTCGTTATGGACTTGCCAGTCAAAAAGTACGGGGCTAAACGAATAGCCATAATGGCGGAAAAGGCCCTTTGGACTCAGGGCATGGTGAAGGCGGCCGAAGAGTTTTTCAAGAAAAACGGCCTGGAAGTGGTCTGTGTCGAATTCTTTGACACCGAGACCAAGGACTTCACCCCCATCCTGACCAAAATCATGGACGCCAAGGCGGACTTTATTTATGAGATTTCATCCCATGTGGACGGGGCCATATACATCAAGCAGTGGTATGACCTCCAAGGGCCCATGATAGGCGGGGTCTCGGGTTCCGGCGTGTCCGACCGCTATTGGAAGGACTGCGGAGGCAAGGCGACTTCTGAGACCATCATGCCCATGGGCTCCTTCCGGGTCGCCCTCACCCCTAAATCCACTGCCTTTTATGATGAATATGTAAAGCGCTTCAACGAGGCCCCGGGATACACCTCCGGCTACACCTATGACGCCTTGTATATCTATAAGAACGCGGTGGAAAACGCCCAGTCCACCGATCCGGACAAATTGGTGCCGGCGCTTGAGAATACCGACCTGATCGGGGTTTCCGGCCGATGGGTGTTCACCGACCTGCACAATGCCAAGTACGGCAGCGGGTACCGGGTCACCCCCATGGTGCAGTGGCGGAAAGACGGCAGCCGGGAAGTGGTCTGGCCGGAGGAGATGAAGACCAGCGAGTATATTCTGCCTCCCTGGCTATCTAAGAAGTAACCTATCGCAATGGGGGGAGGCGGTTTGCGTCTCCCCCATGATGACAGATGAATATTAATAACCAGCCAAAGGACTAGACACGCGGTTTAGCTATGCTGGAAGCAGATTTTGGGGAAAAGTATTGATTGCTTAAACGTTAAATGTGGGCCGCTTAATCGATTATGGAGCATGAATGCCATATAAACGGCCAAGCCACGGTGTGAAAAACCAGGCAGAGAAGGAGAAGGAATTGGAGCAGAATATTGTAATGGTTAGCGCGGCCCGGACTCCCTTCGGTCGTTATGGCGGCTCCTTGAAAGAAATGGATTATTACGAACTCGGCGCCATTCCCATGGCCGAAGTAATCAAGCGGGTTGATCTGGAGCCGGGCCTGGTGGGCGAGGTGTTCTGGGGGGTGGGCGACACCAGCGTCTGCCGAGACGTGTATACTCCGGTAGCCGCGCGGCAGAGCCTGATCGGGGCGGGATTGCCGCCGGAGACGGCCTCGGTGTCCTTTGACAAGGCCTGCGTCTCCGCCATGTCCGCCGTGAAGATGGGCTGTGGCGCCATCCGCCTCGGTGAAATCAAGGTGGCCATCGGCGGGGGAGCCACTTCCTTCAGCCGGGTGCCCTTGGTGGTGCGGGATCTGCGGCATTCCGGCTTCCGCCGGGGGGATGTGACCATGGAAGACCCCCTCTATGCCCTGGGCTACAAGGATTTCAACCCGGTTTCAGTGGACACCGACAATGTGGCCTTTGAATATGGCATCAGCCGGGAGGAGCAGGACGAATGGGCCGCCGCCAGTCACCGCAAGTACGGCGAGGCCTGGACCGCCGGCAAGTTCCGCGATGAAATAATGCCCCTGGAGATTAAGCTGCCCCGCCAGGAGCCCTACCAGCTCGACATCGACGAGCAATACCGCTCAGACGCCTCGCAGGAAAAGCTTGGCCGCCTGAAACCGATCTACGGCACCAGGGCCATCACCCCCGGCAACGCTCCGGGCCTGAATGACGGCGCTGCCGCCATCCTTATCATGTCCGCTGACACGGCCGATGAACTGGGCCTGGAACCACTGGCCAGCATCGTGGCCATGACTTCCATCGCCACCAAGACCGACCGCATGGCGGAAGCGCCCGGCCTGGCCATGCAAAAGGTTCTGGCCATGGCGGACATCTCTCTGGAGCAGGTCGATTACCTTGAGATCAACGAGGCCTTTGCCGCGGTGCCCCTGGTCAGCCTGGTCAGGCTGTGCGACGGGGACAAACAAAAGGCCCAACGGCTCAAGTCCCGCACCAATGTGAACGGCAGCGCCATTGCCATAGGACACGCCAACACCGCCAGCGGCGCCCGCATCATGATGAACCTCATGTACGAGCTTAGGCGCGGGGGGGGCGGGTATGCCATGGGCGCCATCTGCGGCGGATTGGCCCAGGCCGACGCCTGCCTGATTAAGGTTTAAAGCGGGCTCCATACTGCGCTTGTGGGAGCATGCCCCAGAACTTCGCTGAGTGAGAGGTGGGAACTTGGAAAGCATAGAGAGTGTGGGGGTAGTGGGCGCGGGCAGGATGGGCGCGGAGATCGCTCTGCTCTTCGCCCTGGCCGGCAGCCGGGTGGTATTGAAGGACGCCAGCCTGGATTTGGCTGAAAAGGGCAAGGCCCGCCTGGAGGGCGTATTGGATAAGCTGCTTAAAAGAGGCAAGGTGCCAGCCGAGGCCAATGCCGCGGCCTTGCAACGCATCAGCCCCAGCGATGACTGGCGGCCATTCGCTGAGGCGGACCTGGTGATCGAGGCGGTATTTGAGAAGTTCTCCGTCAAACAAGAGGTATTTGCAGAGCTGAATAAGGCTTGCAAACCCGAATGCCTCCTTCTGACCAACACCTCTAGCATCCCCATCACCCAACTGGCATCCCAGGTGGATGCCCAGCGCCGGGGCCTTTTTCTGGGGGCGCATTTCTTTTCTCCTGCCTCGATCATGGCCCTGGTGGAGGTGATCCCCGGTCTGGAGACCGGCGAGGGGACTGTGGAGTGGGTGCTGGAGATCTGCCGGGCCATCGGCAAGACCCCGATCAAGGTCAAGGACGTGCCCGGATTCGCGGTGAACCGCATATTCCACGTAATGATAATCGAGGCCTGCCGGTTGGTGGAAGAAGGCGTGGCTTCGCCTGAGGATGTGGACATCGCCTGCCGGCTGGGTCTGGGGCATCCGGTGGGGCCCTTCCACCTCATGGACCTGTTGGGAAACGATCTCACGGCGCGGGTTCAGGATATCCTCTTCCGGGAATATGGCGAGCGCTTCCGACCCCGGCCGAACCTGAAGCAGAAGGTGGACGCCGGGCACCTGGGCAGCAAGGCGGGCAGGGGCTGGCTGCTAAGCGACCGCACCTGACCGCGGCGGGATGGGATGCAAGCCGGCCTGCCCGGCATGACTCACAACCAACAAGCGAGCGTCAGAACATGGTGCAAAGAGCAAAAATAGCCACCCTGGTTGATGTGGAGGCCTTTGAGCGCATCCCCATCGACGAGCGCCTCCCCTACACCAACACCTATGAGATGATCGAGCAGGGGGTCAAGCTCGCTCCGGAGGCGGACGCGCTCTGCTTCATTCCCGCGGCCGAGCGTTACCAGTATCCCGTGCGCATCAGCTATGGGGAACTGTTCGCCCAGATCACCCGCAGCGCCAACCTGTTCCACGACCTGGGCATCACCCCCGGCAAGGTGGTTTCCTACCTGTTGCCCAATGCGCCCCAGGCCCATTTTGTCCTCTGGGGGGCCCAGGCTGCCGGCATCGCCAATCCCGTCAATCCCATGCTGGAGCCTTCGGTAATCGCAGATATCTGCCGGCAGGCCGATACACAGGTATTGGTGGCCTGGGGTGAGGACCCTGATTCTGACATATGGCAAAAGGTCATGGCCATCCGCGGTCAGCTTCCCCGCCTGAAGGCCCTAATTCGGGTAAACGGACCCAGCGACCAGAAGGAGGATATATACGGATTCGAGGATATCCTGGGCCGCTATAATCCGGATGCCCTGGATTCGAAACGGGTCTTTGATCCCGATGACACTGCCTCGCTTTTTCATACCGGCGGAACCACCGGCACCCCCAAGCTGGCCCCCAGCAAGCATTACAACGTGGCTACCATGGCCTTTATGATCGCCTGCTCAATCGAGGTGGACGCCGGGGAAACCATTCTGAGCGGACTGCCCTTGTTCCATGTCAATGCCACCACCTTCAACGGATCCTGGCCCTTTTCCATCGGGGCGCGGGTGGTCATTCTCGGGCCTCAGGGGTTCCGGGACCGGGCCATGATAGCCAAATTCCCCCAGATCGTGGAGCACTACCGAGCGGTCACCTTCTCATCGGTGCCCACGGTCCTTTCCGCTTTGCTGGATACTGATATGGAAGGTGCGGACATATCATCGCTGCGCTACGCCCTGTGCGGGGCCGCGCCCTTGTCCGTGGAGCTTTTCAGGCGTTTCGAGCAAAAGACCGGCATGAAGATCATCGAGGGCTACGGTCTGACCGAAGGCAACTGCGTGACCTCCCTCAATCCCTCCTTTGGCGAGCGCAAGATCGGCTCCATCGGCATGCGGATTCCCTATCACTACATCCAGACGCTGATCGTGGATGAAAAGGGGGACTTTGTCAGAGATGCGGAGGTTGATGAGATCGGTGCCCTATGCATCAAGGGGCCCAATGTCTTTCCGGGTTATCTGGACGAGTCCCACAACCAGGGCACCCGCCCCCTGCCGGGCTGGTTCAACACCGGGGATTTGGCCCGCCGGGATGGGGACGGCTATTTTTGGCTCACCGGCCGCAAAAAGGATTTGATCATACGCGGGGGCCATAACATCGACCCCAGCGTTATCGAGGATGCCCTGCACGCGTTGCCGGGGGTGAAGGCAGCCGCAGCCGTGGGAAGGCCCGATCCGCACAGTGGAGAGCTGCCCATCGCCTATGTGGAGTTGGAGGCCGGGGCTGGGATCACTGCGGACAAGATCCTAGATAGCGCCAAAAAGTCCATCGGCGAGCGGGCGGCGGTGCCCAAGGAGGTCATCATCCTTGACCACATCCCCCTCACCGCAGTGGGCAAGATCTACAAGCCCGCCCTGCGCTGGGCCGCGATCAAGCGGGTGTATGAGGACGAGCTGCAGCCGCTTGCCGGCGTGGTCCGCTCGCTTACCGTGGAGGTCGGCGAGGACAAGGTACATGGTTGCCTGGCGACCATCAAAATAACCACCTCGCCCGGAGCTGATCTTGAGGTCATTCAGTCCAGGGTGGCTGAGGCCCTGGGGCGTTACACCACCATGTACCGTGTGGAGTTCATCTGAACCATAATCGCCTGGGGTCGGACTTAAGCAGCCGCTGAGGCCTTTATGGCGATATAGGCTGGGAGGTGATTGATATGGAACGGAAAGTGTGCATCATCGCCGGCGGGATGTCCCGCTGGGGTGCCAGGGAGGGCAGCCAGCGCGACTTTTTCCAGGAGGCGGCCAAGGCGTGCTATGAGGACATACCAGGCCTCAATCCCAAGGATATCGACGGCCTGCTGGTGGCTTCGGCCATGACCGAACGCACCTCCTATCAGACCCACTTGGCTCCCCTGGTGGCGGAGAATGTGGGGGTGCAGCCCAAAAACCTCTGCGCCCGGGTCGAGCTGCTCTGCGGCAGCGGCAGCTCAGCCATAATCCTGGCTTTCGCCATGATCAAGGCGGGGCAGGCGGATGTGGTCATGGTGGTGGGAGGTGAGAAGCTCAACACCCCGCAAAAATGGGAGACTTTTTACAGCCAGTTGGCCTCGGTGGACCATGACTGGGACGGCCCCCAGGGCATCGGGCTGCCCCCGCCGGCCTTTGCCATGATGGCCAAGCTGCACATGAAAAAATACGGCACCCGGAAGGAGCACCTGGCTGCGGTGACGGTTAAAAACCGCCGCAACGCCTCCCGCAACCCAAAGGCCCAGTTCCAGACCCCGGTCAGCCTGCAGGAGGCCTTGGAAGGCCGCATGGTGGTGCCTCCCCTGACCCTCTACGACTGTTGTCCGATCACTGACGGCGCGGCCGCGGTTATATTGGCGGGAAAGGAAATCGCCAAGGACCTCACTGACAAGCCTCTGGTTTATATCCGAGGCACCGCCCAGGCCAGCCTGAGCAACATGTCGGCCAACATCCCCAACCTGACCACCTGGGATTCCCTGCGAATCGCTGCCAAACAGGCCTATGGCAAGGCGGGCATAGGCCCCCAGGACGTGGATGTGGCCATGACCCATGACTGCTTCACCATCTCAGAGATAATCGAGATGGAAGACCTGGGCTTTTGTGAAAAGGGGGAAGGCGGCCGCTTCGTGTTCGAGGGGCAGAATGACTTGGGCGGCCAGGTCCCCACCAATACCGACGGCGGTCTTTTGGGCTGCGGCCACCCCTTTGGGGGCACCGGGATCAGGCAGGGCCTGGAGGTAATGAAGCAACTGCGAGGGGACGCCGTACAGCAGGTGCCGGACGCCAGCATCGGCCTGACCCACAACCTAAGCGGCCTGATCGCCGCCCACACCCTTGTGGTCTATGGAAAGGAAGCAGCGTGAGCAATCCGGGCATCTCCATACTGGAAGGCAAATACATGGTGACCATGGACCAGTACCCCCAGCAGTCCAAGGAGTTTACTCAGGTCCACCAGTTCTATGAGAATCTGCAAGAGGGGCGCCTGACCACCACCAGGTGCCGGGATTGCGGCATGGAGCCCTTCCCGCCCCGGATTCTTTGCCCCAACTGCCACCAGAGCAATTTGGAATGGGTGGATTGGCCCACCACCGGAACCGTGGTGGAGTTCACCGAGGAGGCCATGGGCATTCCCCTGGGGTTTGGCGAGCCGCCGCTGATCCACGCCCTGGTGGAGCTGCCGGGGAAAAAGACCTTGTTTACCCGCATTGTCAATTGCCGAGAAGGGGAGCTCGCCTGCGGCGACCAGCTCAAGCTGGCGGTCTTTGCGGTGGACCCGGTTCCCCAGGAAATAGGCCGGGAGGTTGTGCAGATTAAGCGGGTTTGCTATGCCTTTGAACCGGTCAGATAAATCCCCACAACGCAGCGGTTGTCTTTTGGTCGGCAGTGGCCGCATACGGTTTGGGAGAGACACTCATGAGCTATGAATTCATCAAGGTGGAAAAAGAGGGACATCTTACCGTCCTGACCGTCAACCGGCCCGAGGTGCTCAACTGCATCAGCGCGCCCACCAGCGTGGAGATGGACCGGGCTCTCAATGAGTTTCAGCAGGACCCGGAGGCCTGGCTGTGCATCCTCACCGGCGCCGGCGACAAGGCCTTCTCCGCGGGCATGGACCTGAAATGGTTCGCCGAGCACGGGGTGGAGGAGTACCGCCGGATCATGGCCCCCTTGCAGGGGCTGGGCGGCATCACCCAGCGCCTGGACTGCAACAAGCCCCTGATCGCGGCGGTCAACGGCCTGGCCTATGGCGGCGGCTTTGAGATGGCCCTGTCCTGCGACATCATCCTCGCCGCCGAGCACGCCACCTTCGCCCTGCCCGAGCCCAAGGTGGGCATCATGGCCGGGGCCGGCGGGGCGGTGCGCCTGCCCCGGCGCATCCCCTTTTACGCGGCCATGTCCATCCTGCTCACCGGCCGGCGCATCAGCGCGGCCGAGGCCGCCGGCCTGGGCCTGGTGGCCGAGGTGGTGCCCCAGGGCCAGGTGATGACGGCGGCCCGGCGCTGGGCCGCGCAGATACTGGAGTGCGCGCCCCTGGCCATCCGGGCCAGCAAGGAGGTGGCCAGCCAGAGCCTGGACCTGCCCCTGTCCGAGGCCCTGTCCAAGGTGTTCCCGTCCCAGAAAACCCTGTTCCAGTCCGAGGACGCGGTGGAGGGGCCCAAGGCCTTCGCCGCCAAGCGCAAGCCCCAATGGAAGGGGCGCTAGAGGCCAGAACCAAACCACGCGGGCGGCAAGGCCCGGCGGCCAGATAAGGAGTCAAACGAGATGACCATAGACGACGTTAAGAAGATCGCGGTGATCGGCGCGGGCAACATGGGCCATCAGATCGCCCTACTCTGCGCCATCCACGGCTACGAGACCACCTGCACGGACGTGAAGCCCGAGATACTGGCCAGGGCCGAGGCCTTTGCCGACAAGTACCTGCCCGGCCGGGTGGAGAAGGAAAAGCTCACCCAGGCCCAGGCCGAGGTGGCCCGGGCCCGCCTGCGCTTCACCCCCAGCCTGGAGGAGGCGGTGCAGGGCGCGGACTACGTGATCGAGGCGGTCTTGGAGGTGCTGGCCCTCAAGCGCAAGATATTCGCCGATCTGGACCGCCTGGTGCCTAAGCACGCCATCCTGGCCAGCAACAGCTCGGCCATCGTCAGTTCCAAGTTCGCCGACGTCACTCAGCGGCCGGACAAGGTGCTCAACCTGCACTTCTTCAACCCGGCCCTGGTGATGAAGCTGGTGGAGGTGGTGCAGGGGCCGCACGTCTCCGACGAGACGGCCCGCGTCTCCATGGAGCTGTGCCAGCGCCTGGACAAGGTGAGTGTGCACGTGAAGAAGGAGGTGGAGGGTTTTTTGCTCAACCGCATCTTCGCGGCCATCACCCGGGAGGCCTTATGGATGCTGGAGATGGGCGTGGCCAGCTTCGAGGACATTGACAAGGCCCAGATGTACGGCGCCGGCCACCCCATGGGCACCTTCCGCCTGATGGACCTCACGGGCATTGATCTGCACTACACCATGTGCATGGAGAAGTTCCGGGCCAGCGGCGACCCGGCCGACCTGCCCGCGCCCAGCGTGGTGGAGCGCTACCTGCAGGGCCGCTACGGCCAGAAGGTTGGCAAGGGCTGGTACGACTACGGCGAGGACAAATAGCCCGCTACGCAGCGGGTTGGAGCCGCCGCGGGCCCGGCCCTTGCCGGGCCCGCGGCCGTTCAGGCCGCGGTCAGGGTCGCCTTCACCTGCGGCCCCAGGGCCTTGACCGCGGCCCAGTCGCCCGTCACCCGGCCCAGGGGATACACCGGCGAGGCGGCCCGGCACTCCTGGCCCTGGCTGGCCGGGGTGGGGCCGAAGAACAGGCACAGGGCGTTGCCCGGCTGCCAGAAGGCCAGCGCGCCCTTCTCCAGCACCTCCACCTGCTCGCCGGCCAGGGGCCCCAGGGAAACCCCCAGGTCGCCGTAGTACTCCTGGCCCCAGCGGGACAGGCTCATGCTGAGGGGCAGGGCCGGGGCCAGGGCCTTGCCGGCCGGCGAATCATCCAACTCGCCAACCAGCTCGACCTCCTGCAAAATAAGCTTAACGGCCAGGGACATGCGCAGCCTCCTTCCCCCGGCCCAGGATAGGCAAACCGGCCGCCCCGGGGCAAGCCCGGCCTGGCCCGGGGTTGTCGGTCAATTGTCGGTTGGGCGTCACCACCCTGTAACAATGCCGGGCCACTATGGCCCCAGAGATTAGCAAGGTCCGCCTCTGCGGACCCAAGATACCCAGTAACAGGAGAGTGCAAATGCGCAAGAGCATGTTGACCAAAGGCCTGTTGGCCGCAGCCCTGGCGGGGATGCTCATGGTCCCCACCCTGAGCGTGGCGGCGGGCAAGATAAACATCACCGGCTCCACTACCGTGCTGCCCATCGCCCAGAAGGCGGCCGAGGTGTTCATGAAGCAGAACCCCGGGCTTAACATCAGCGTGGCCGGCAGCGGCAGCGGCGACGGCATCAAGGCCGTGATTGACGGCACCGCCCACATCGGCGACTCCAGCCGCGACATGAAGGCCAAGGAGATCAAGCTGGCCCAGTCCAAGGGCGTCAAGCCGGTCAAGCACACGGTGGCCCTGGACTGCATCGTGCCCGTGGTGAACCCCAGCAACCCGGTCAGCAACCTGACCCTGGCCCAGCTCCATGACATCTACGCCGGCAAGATCAAAAACTGGAAGCAGGTGGGCGGCGTGGACAAGGTGGTCGTGGTGGTGAGCCGCGACTCCAGCTCCGGCACCTTCGAGGTCTGGAACGAGCACGTGCTGGGCAAGAAGTCCCGCGTGCGGCCCGACGCCCAGATGCAGGCCAGCAACGGCGCCGTGGGCCAGGCCGTGGCCGGCAACAAGTACGCCATCGGCTACGTGGGCATCGGCTACCTGAACCCCAAGCTCAAGGCCCTGACCGTGAACGGCGTCCAGGCCAGCCCCAAGACGGCCCTGGACAAGACCTACCCCATCGCCCGCGGCCTGTACATGTTCACCAACGGACAGCCCCAGGGCGAGGTCAAGGCCTTCCTGGACTTTGTCATGGGGCCCTCGGGCCAGAAGATCGTGGCCCAGGAGCACTTCGTCCCGATCAAGTAAGCACCCCCGAACATAACCCGCGGCCCCGTCCGGGGCCGCGGGCCGGCCTAAACCGCTGGCGGCCCTTCCGGCCGACCGGCACAGGAGAAAACCGCGCCAAAGGAGAGAAGGAGAGGCTGAATGAAAGCGATTGGCAAGACAGCCGGGGCTCTGAGCCTGGCCCTGGCCCTGGCCCTCAGCTCATGGCTGGCGGCGCCGGCGCAGGCGGCCGGCCAGTCGGAGCTGGAGGCCAAGATCAAGGCCATGGAGCAGGCCCTGCAGTCCATGAAAGGTCAACTGGAGCAGGTCAGGCAGGAGCAGGCCCGGCAGGGGCAGGCGGTGGAGGTGGCCGCGACCAAGGCCGCCCAGGCCAAGCTGCCCAGTTGGGTGGAGCGCATGACCTTCTTCGGCGACACCCGCTTCCGCTACGAGCACACCAACTTTGACGACACGGTGATCGCCGGCAAGACCAAGAGCAAGAACGGCGTGGACCGCTTCCGGGTGCGCCTGCGCTTCGGGGTGCGCAGCCAGATTCACCAGGACGTGGAGCTGGGCCTGCGCATGGCCAGCGGGGCCGACAACGACGGCACCAGCACCAACCAGACCATGGGCAACTACTTCGGCGAGTACAGTTCCTGGGGCATTGACCAGGCCTACGTGAAGTGGACGCCCAGCTTCGTGCCCAACAAGGCCGCCACCTTCAGCTTCGGCAAGGTGCCCCAGCCCTTCATGACCAGCAAGGTGATCTGGGACGGGGACGTGGTGCCTGAGGGCGGCTTCATCAACTTCACCTTCAACAAGGGCGGCGCGGTGCAACCCTTTGTGACCGCGGCCTATATGACCGTCAACCAGAGCGGTGAGTTCGGTGACAACGTGCTGGCCCCGGCCCTGCAGGCCGGCGCCAAGGCCAAGCTGGGCGCCTTCCGGCTGCAGGGCGAGGTGGGCTACACCTCCTGGGGCGATTTGGGCGACGTGGGCAAGCTGCCCCCCAGCCTGCGCGGCACCCCCTCCTACACCGAGGGTGGCGGCACCCGCACCACCAACTACGCGGTGTTCGACGCCTATGCCAAGGCCTCCTACGCCTTCAGTCCCAAGGGCTCCCTGGGCCTGTGGGGCCACTATGTGAAGAACAACGACTCCGAGGGACCCTACCAGGACAAGGACCAGGGCTACGGCGCGGGCGTGTTCGTCAAGTACGACAAGTTCGGCTTCAACCTCTGGTACAAGAACGTGGAGGCCAACGCCACGCCTGGATTCATCGCTGACAGCGACTCGGGCTTCGTGAACATAAAGGGCTGGATAGCCAACGTCTCCTACAAGATGTGGAAGTACGGCACCGTGGAGCTGTCCTACTACAACATGGAGCCCGAGGCCCCCTCCATCTCCTCGGCCAGCAACAAGTACCAGACCTTCTTCGTGGACTTCGTTTTTAAGTTCTAAGCCCACCCCAAGGGACCGCGGCCCCACCTTCCTAGCCGCGGGACCTGCCCGGCCCCGGGGCCCCCTGCGGCCCCGGGCTTTTTTTGGCCGGCTACGGCCTTGTGGCAGTACGGGCGCTTGCAGTTGACCTACTACAACACCGAGCCCGAGGACGCTAGCGTACCCGGGGCCATCAACAAATCTCAGACCTTCTTCGTCAACACCATTTTCCAATTCTAACGCGTGCTTAGCCCGACAGACCGATTACCAGAAGACCCAGGGCCACCAAGCCCCGGGGCTTTTGTCACCTATTTGTAACAAATAAGACACGGCGCTGAAATCTGCCTCGCTTAACTTACGATCGTGAGTTCAAGGCAACCCCCAGCGGGCAGAAACCATGCTGAATCCGTTTAGCGGCCAGGCCCTGGCCCACAAGGGCCTGGGGCGCCTGACGAGCGCTGGCATCATGAACCGGCGCAAGAGGACCAGCACCGAGCGCGAGGTGATCATCCGCCGCTTCTTCGTGGCCGCGGGCCTGTTTTCGCTGGTGGTCATGACCTTGATCGTGCTGTTCCTGTTCGCCGAGGGGATCGGCCTGTTCCGCACGGTCAGCGTTAGCGACTTCCTGCTGGGCACCGCCTGGTACCCCACCTACGACCCGCCGGATTTCGGCGTCCTGCCCCTGATCGTGGGCTCGGCGGCGGTCACCCTGCTTTCCTCGCTCATCGCCGTGCCCCTGGGCGTGGGCACGGCCTTGTACCTGGCCGAGGTGGCCGGCGACCGCACCCGGGAGATACTCAAGCCGGCCGTGGAGCTGTTGGCCAGCCTGCCCTCGGTGGTGCTGGGCTTCGTGGGCATGGTGGTGCTGGCCCCGCTGATGCAGCAGTGGTGGGACATCCCCACCGGCCTGAACGTGTTCAACGCCTCCCTGATGCTGGCCCTGATGGCCATTCCCACCATCGCCAGCATCAGCGAGGACGCCCTGCACGCGGTGCCCCGCGAACTAAACGAGGCCTCCCTGGCCCTGGGCGCCACCCGCTGGGAGACCCTGACCCGGGTGCAGCTTCCCGGCGCCCTGTCGGGCATCGGCACCGGGGTGATCCTGGGCATGAGCCGGGCCATGGGCGAGACCATGGTGGTGTTGATGGTGGCCGGCGGCGCGGCCCAGATACCCGGCTCCATCTTCGACTCGGTGCGGCCCCTGCCGGCCAGCATCGCCGCGGAGATGGGCGAGACCCCCTTTGGCAGCGAGCACTATCACGCCCTGTTCGCCATCGGCATGGTGCTGTTTTTGATGACCCTGGCCTTCAACCTGGTGGCGGCCTGGTTCAGCCGCCGCTTCCAGCAGAAGGGAGCGGCCACCCTGTGAGCCAGGACCGGCGCATGCTCTTTTGGCGGCGGGCCCGGCAGGAGATGGCCTTCCTGGTTTTCCGCCTGGCCGTGCTGGTGGTGCTGGGGGCCCTGGGCGGCATCCTGCTCTACGTGCTGATTCAGGGGGCCGGGGCCATAAGTTGGGAGTTCTTGACCGCCGCCCCGCGGGACTCCATGACCAAGGGCGGCATCTTCCCGGCCCTGATGGGCACCCTTTATCTCACCCTGGGGGCGGTCCTGGTGGCCCTGCCCCTGGGAGTGGCCGCGGCCGTGTACCTGAGCGAGTACGCCACCGAGGGGCGGGTGCTGCGCCTGGTGCGCCTGGGCATAGCCAACCTGGCCGGAGTGCCCAGCGTGGTCTTCGGCCTGTTCGGCCTGGCCCTGTTCGTGGGCTACTTCAAGCTGGGCATCAGCCTGGCCGCCGGCTCATTGACCCTGGGGCTTTTGATCCTGCCCACGGTGATCGGCGCGGCCGAGGAGGCGCTCAGGCAGGTGCCGGGCACCTTCCGAGAGGCCTCCCTGGGCCTGGGCGCCACTCGCTGGCAGACCATCCGCAAGGTGGTGCTGCCCGCGGCCCTGCCCGGCATCCTCACCGGCTCCATTTTGGGCGTGGGCCGGGCGGCCGGAGAAACGGCGCCCATCATGTTCACCGCGGCCACCTTCTTCACCCTGCGCCTGCCCAGCTCGCCCCTGGACCAAGTCATGGCCCTGCCTTATCATATCTACGTGTTGGCCACCGCCGGCACGCACATCGCCCAGACGCGGCCTCTGCAGTACGGCACGGTGCTGGTCCTGATCAGCCTGGTGCTGGGGCTGAGCCTGATCGCCATCGTCATCCGCAGCCGCATGCGCAGGCATAAGAAATGGTAGTTGCAGCCCAAAGCCGGCCGTCCCTGGCCCAGCAGGACCTGCCCGCGCCCCCGGCGGACAACGCCCAGGCCATCATCCAGGTGCGGGAGTTGAACTTCTTCTACGGCGACGTGCAGGCCTTGAGCGACATCAACCTGGACATTGCGCGCAACCAGGTGACCGCCCTCATCGGCCCCTCGGGCTGCGGCAAGTCCACCTTCCTGCGCCTGCT
Source organism: Desulfarculus sp. (assembly GCA_003605055.1). Classification (GTDB taxonomy): domain Bacteria; phylum Desulfobacterota; class Desulfarculia; order Desulfarculales; family Desulfarculaceae; genus Desulfoferula. The sequence goes on along the minus strand of QZKP01000072.1, from coordinate 5,287 downwards.
CAACCGCATGAACGAGCTGATCCCCGGCACCCGCGTGCACGGCCAGGTGCTGTTCGAGGGGGTTGACCTCTACGGCCCGGGCGTGGACCCGGTGGAGGTGCGCCGGCGGGTGGGCATGGTCTTCCAGAAGCCCAATCCCTTCCCCAAGACCATCTACAACAACGTGGCCTACGGGCCGCGGCTCTACGGCGTCAAGGACCGCCGCCGCCTGGACGAGGCGGTGGAGCGCTCCTTGCGCTCGGCGGCGTTGTGGGAGGAGGTCAAGGACATCCTGAACACCTCGGCCCTGGGTCTGTCCGGCGGCCAGCAGCAGCGGCTGTGCATCGCCCGGGCGATTGCCATGGAGCCGGAGGTGCTGTTGATGGACGAGCCCACCAGCGCCCTGGACCCCCTGGCCACCAGCCGCATCGAGGAGCTGGTGACCGAACTCAAGCGCCGCTACACGGTGGTCATCGTCACGCACAACATGCAGCAGGCCGCCCGGGTCAGCGACGTGACCGCCTTTTTTTACCTGGGCCGCCTGGTGGAGATGGGTCCCACCGAGACGATCTTCACCCGGCCGCGGGAGAAGCAGACCGAGCAATACATCACCGGCCGCTTCGGCTAGGCGGAGAACCAAAACATGCCCGGACAGTCGCATTTTCAACGTCAGATGCAGCAGGTCAAGCAGGACCTGCTCAAGATGGCCGGCCTGGTGGAACGTGCGGTGTACGAGGCCAGCGAGGCCCTGGCCCGCCTGGACACCGAGCTGGCCGAGAAGGTCATCACCGCCGACCGGCGCATAGACCTGATGCAGAACGAGATCGAGGAGCGCTGCATCACCCTGTTGGCCACCCAGCAGCCGGTGGCCGTGGACCTGCGCTTCCTTTCGGCGGTGATCAAGATCACCGGCCACGTGGAGCGCATCGGCGACCAGGCGGTGAACCTCTGCGACCGCGTCAAGTCCCTGGCCCAGATCGGCGGCGGCGACCTGCCGCCGGTGCTCATGCTCATGTGCAAGATCGCCCGCGAGATGAACAAGGAGTGCCTGGACGCCTTCGCCCACCAGAACGTGCAGTTGGCCACGGCGGTGTGGCGGCGCGACGACGAGCTGGACGAGTTCAACCGCGACTTCCTGGAGGAGATGATCCAGTCCATGTCCTGCGAGGAGCGCTACCTGCGGCGGGGGGTGGACCTGATCCTGTGCAGCCGCCACCTGGAACGCATCGGCGACGAGTGCACCAACATCGCCGAGGAGGTGATCTATCTGGTGGAGGGCCGCATCATCCGCCACAGTGACGATGAGGTGGCGGTGGGGCCCCTGTAGGACGCCGCCCGCGGTTATAAAAAATGGCCCCGCCGGCCGCCAGCCGCCGCGCGGGGCCTTATTTTATTCAGAATCGCCCTAGGCGGCCGATGAGGACAGGAGTAAAATTCAATCATGGCCCCCAGCCCAGGAGGAGACATGTCCGGCAAGGCACGCGAACTTTTGCGCTGGTCCCTGGTGGCCGGCGCCGGCTATTTCCTGTTCACCGCTTGCTCGCCCCTGATCGGGCTGCGCCTGCCCATGGCCTTCTCCGGCCAGATCAGTGAGCCCCTGGCCCACCAGGGCGCGCTGCTGTCGCTGATCAACCTGGCCTGGGCCCTGGCCCTGCTGGCCGCCCTGGCCTCTCTGCGCCATCCAACCCAGCCGGTGCTGCGCTGCGTGCTGCTGGGCGGCGCGGCGGCGGTGGTGGCCATGAGCCTGGGCAACGTGGCCCTGGCCGCCGGTCCGGCCGCGCCGGGCCTGGATCTGGCCGGGCAGTGGCCCCCGCTGGCTCTTTTGGCCGCCTACATGGGCTGGCTGAGCTATCTGCGCCGGCGGCTGCTGCCGCTGCCGGCCCGCCGGGGCTGAGGCCGGGGCCGGCCCCTTCACCCAAGCTTAACCCTCTGGTCACGGCCGCGTAACACGGGGCCGGTAGTCTCTTTTACCAGGCGGTCCGCCCGGCGGGCGGTCGCCGGGAGAGAGGCATGTCCGGTCTGGGTTATCAATCGGCCCTGTTGCTGCTGCTGACGGTGTTGTGGGCGTGGGGCCTGATCGCCTTCAGCCGCTGGCGGCTGCGCCGACGCGCCGCCCGAGGCAAGCCCGCCGATGTGCAGCGCGACTGGCAGGTGCAGTTGGCGCTCAAGGGCGGCGGCCTGCTGCTGCTGGGCCTGTTGGCGCTGCTAGTGATCCGCGCCTAAGCCCACATCGTCCTTCCCCGGCCGGGCGCCGCGGCGCTGGTTGCCGTATTAAAGCGTATTACTTATACTGAAGTAACGCTGGCAACCTGAGTCACGGAGCAGGCAAGCCCATGAAAAAGAACCGACCGGAAGTGGTCAGCTTCAAGGCCGACCCGGCCCTGGTCAAGGCCATGGAGGGCATCAAGAACCGCTCGGAGTTCATCCGCGCGGCCATCCTGGCGGCCCTGGACGGGGTCTGCCCCCTGTGCCAGGGCACCGGCATCCTCACCCCGGCCCAACGCCAGCACTGGGAGAAGTTTTCCCGGCGGCACCGGGTGGACCGCTGCGCCACCTGCGAAGCCACCCACCTGGTCTGCCTGGAGGCCGGGACCGCCCTCCGGCGGGAACACTAGGCCCGCGGTGGCGGCCGTGGCCCTCATCGCGCTGGACCGGGTCAGCTTCGGCTACAACGGCCATCCGGTGCTGAGCGAGGTCAGCCTGGAGGTGGCCGCCGGCGAGTTCCTGGCCCTGGTGGGGCCCAACGGCGGCGGCAAGACCACCCTGCTAAAGCTGATCCTGGGGCTGCTCATGCCCCAGCAGGGGCGGGTGCTGGTCTTCGGCCGGCCGCCGGCCAAGGCCCGGGGCCGCATGGGCTACCTGCCTCAGCACGCCTACCTGGATCCCAGCTTCCCGGTGACGGTGCTGGAGGTGGTGCTCATGGGCCGGCTGGGCCCCCGCGCCGGCCTGGGCCTTTGGTCCCGGGGGGACCGTCAGGCGGCCCTGCAGGCCCTGGAGCAGGTGCAGGCGGCCCACCTGGCCGGCCGCGGCTTCGCCGAGCTTTCCGGCGGCCAGCGCCAGCGGGTGCTCATCGCCCGGGCCCTGGCCGCGAGTCCGGAGCTGCTACTGTTGGACGAGCCCACCGCCGGGGTGGACCCCCGCGGCGAGGAGGACGTGCTGGGGCTGCTGGCGGCCCTGCAGCCGCGGGTGACGGTCTTGATGGTCACCCACGACCTGCACTTCGTCTCGGCCTACGTCAACCAGGTGGTCTGCGTGAACCGGCGGGTGGCGCTGCACCCCACCCAGGAGGTGGACGACCAGCTCATCGCCGACCTCTACGGCCGGCCCATGCGCATGGTGCGCCACGACCAGCACCTGGAGGGCGGGGAGTGCTTCCATGGCTGAGTTCCTGGCCGCCCTTAGCCAGCACGCCTTTTTGCAGCAGGCCCTGTTGGCCGGCCTGTTGGCCAGCCTGGCCTGCGGGGTGATCGGCGCCTACGTGGTGGTGCGGCGCATCAGCTACCTAGCCGGGGCCATCGCCCACAGCGTGCTGGGGGGCATGGGCCTGGCCCGCTATCTGGCCGTGACCCAGGGCTGGGCCTGGCTGCACCCCCTGTACGGCGCCGTGGCCGCGGCCCTGGCCGCCGCGCTGGTGGTGGGGCTGGTGACGCTCAAGGCCCGCCAGCGGGAGGACACCATCATCGGCGCCATCTGGGCGGTGGGCATGGCCGTGGGCGTCTTGTTCATCGCCGCCACCCCGGGCTACGACGTGGAGCTGATGAGCTACCTGTTCGGCAACATCCTCATGGTCACCCCGGCCAACCTCTGGCTCATGCTGGGCCTGGACCTGCTGGCCCTGGCCGTGGCCTTCGTGTTCCACAACCAGCTCCTGGCCGTGTGCTTCGACGAGGAGTTCGCCCGGCTGCGCGGGGTCAACTCCAACCTGTATTTCCTGCTGCTGCTGGCCCTCACCGCCCTGACCGTGGTGCTCTTGTCCACGGTGGTGGGCATCATCCTGGTCATCGCCCTGTTGACCCTGCCCGCGGCCATCGCGGCCAACTACGCCCGCCGCCTGTGGCAGATCATGGCCCTGGCGGTGTTGATCAGCATGGCCTTCACCACTGGCGGCCTGGCCCTGAGCTACGGCCCGGACCTGCCGGCCGGGGCGGTGATCATCGTGCTGGCCGGGGCGGCCTATCTGCTGGTGAGCGCCGGGCGCTGGCTCTTCCGCCGGGCCTGAGCCGGACCGCGGCGGACGCGTGTCCCGGAGACCGCCCTTGTGGTAGACTTTGCCCCGGCAGACCGCCCCACGCTCAACGCCCCAAGGAGGATGCGCAAGATGAAGAACTTCCGCTCGGTGGATGACGCCCTGGACTTCGCCATCTCCCGCGAGGAGGAGGCGAACGTCTTTTACCTGAAGCTGGCCCAGCGCATGGAAAAGCCTTGGATGAGCCAGGTGTTCAAAGAGTTCGCCGAACAGGAGCTGCGCCACAAGAACAAGCTGCTGGCGGTCAAGGCCGGCGGCCAGCTCAAGCCTTCGGCCGAGAAAGTCATGGACCTGAAGCTGGCCGACTATGTGGTCAAGGCGCGCATCACTAACAAGATGTCCTATCAGGACGCCCTGAGCGTGGCCATGCAGCGCGAGAAGAAGTCGTTCATGCTCTACACGGACCTGGCCGGCAGCACCAACAACCGCCGCCTGCGCCAGACCTTCCTGGCCCTGGCCCAGGAGGAGGCCCGGCACAAGCTGTGGGTGGAGGTGCAGTACGACGAATTCATCCTGGCCGAGGACTAGGCCCCAGCCGCTTTAGAACGCCTAAACACCGGCCCCCGCCCAGTTTCAAAGGGAGGGGGCTGTTTTTTCTCTGGCGGCTCAGGCCGGCGGCGTCCCCTCCTGGTCCAGCCTCTGGCGCACCTCGGCCAGCAGGTCGGTCCCGCGGTAGGGCTTGGCCACGAACCCCGCCGCGCCGGCCGCCAGGGCGGCCTTGGCCAGGCCGCCGGCCGCGTAGCCGCTGGAGATGAGCACCTTGGCCCCCGCATCCTGGGCCAATATCCCCTGCAGGCATTTGAGCCCGCCCATGCCCGGCATGTTCAGGTCCAGGATCACCAGGCTGATGTCCTTCTGGCGGGCCCGGTACTGCTCCAAGGCCTCCTCCCCGCTGCCGGCGGTGAGCACGGTGTAGCCGGCGCTGGCCAGCAGCCGCTGGCTCAACTCCCGCAGGGCGTCCTCGTCGTCCACCACCAAGATGGTCTCCTGACCGCCGGGCGCGGGGCGGCCCGCCGGCGGCCTGGCCGGCTCTGGCGCCGCCGGCGCCGGGCCGGCGGGCAG
>QZKP01000018.1 GCA_003605055.1 Desulfarculus sp. | reverse complement strand
CTACAATTTAGGTCTGGCACTATCGGCGATGAACCAAACCAAAGAGGCGCTCATCTCGTATGAACGCGCTTTGAAACTGAACCCCCATTTTTGGGAGGCAGCCTTCAATCGGGGTGTTCTGCAGAGCCGAATGGAAAGGTATGACAGGGCGATTGAATCTTATAAGGAGGCGCTGAAGGTCCTGGGCGAAACCGGAGAACAAAGTCCAGCGGAATTGCCCTTCAATCTGGGCCTGGCGCGGCGGCCGGCGGTACTCGGGCGTGTCGTCGGGCAGGAAAAGCTCGTCCTCGGCGAACACCACCGGAATCTTATCGCCCAGGAACTCCTCCACGTAGGGCAGGTGGGTGGCGTACTCGTCGCAGCACAGGGTGATGGCCTTGCCCACCGCCCCGGCGCGGGCGGTGCGGCCCACGCGGTGCACGTAGTCCTCGGGGTCCGAGGGCACGTCATAGTTGATCACGTGGCTGACGTCCTCGATGTGCAGTCCGCGGGCGGCCACGTTGGTGGCCACCAGTATCTTCAGCTCGCCGCTCTTGAATCGCTCCATGAGCTTGAGCCGCTTGACCTGGTTGATGTCCCCGCTGGTCCCCTCGGCCGGGTAGCCGTGGGCCTGGAGCTTGAAGGCCAGGCGGTCCACCGCCCGCTTGGTGTTGGTGAAGATCATCACCCGCGACCAGTCCTCGTGCTTGAGCAGGCCCAGGAGCAGGTTGAGCTTCTCGAAGGAGGAGCAATGGTACAGCTCCTGGGTCACCTGGCTGACCGTGCGGGTCTGGGGCATCACCGACACCCGGCGGGGCAGGTTCATGAATTCGTAGGTCAACTCCAGCACCCGGTAGCCCAGGGTGGCCGAGAACAGCATGCTCTGGCGCTTGTCGTAGGGCGGCAGGCGGCGCAGGATCCAGCGCAGGTCGGCGATGAAGCCCATGTCGAACAGGCGGTCGGCCTCGTCCACCACCAGGTACTTGATGTGCCGCGGGTTGAAGATGCCCTGCTTGGTGTAGTCAATCAGCCGTCCCGGGGTGGCCGCCACCAGGTCCACGCCCTCCTTGAGGGCCTGGGCCTGCTTGCGGTAGTCCACTCCACCGAACACGGCCAGCATCTTCAGCCCCAGGTGGCGGCCGATGGCCTGGGCGTCCTGCATAATCTGCAGGGCCAGCTCCCGGGTGGGGGAGATGATCAACACGTTGGGCTCGCCCGGGGTGCGGCTCTTGTCCCGCAAAAGATGGGCGAATATGGGCACTAAAAAGGCCGCGGTCTTGCCCGTGCCGGTCTGGGCCTCGCCGGCCACGTCCAGGCCCTGCAGGCCCAGGGGGATGGCCTGCTCCTGGATCAGGGTGCAGCGCTCATATCCGGACTCATGCAGTCCCCTGAGCAGGGGCTCGGGCAGGTTGAAGTCGGCGAAGGGGGTGCCCACCGGGGCCTCGGGGGAGGGTTGGTGGGGCGGATTCTGCGCGGTGGTTACATTTTCATTTGTTTCCATGTGGATGCAAGTCTATCCGCCGCCGGCCGTTATGGCAAGTGGCTCAACGCAGGTAGTTTTTGTCCATGATGTCAATCCAGGTGCGGCAGTGGGCCTGGGCGCAGTCTATGGCCTCGGAGGTGTAGACCATGTGGCCGTCCAGGAAATATACCCAATGCGGCGTGGCCTTGGCGTGGCTCCAGCCGATCTCGCTGAGGCCCAGGGTCATCATGCCGGTCAGAACCCGACCGGCCGCCTCGCTGGGTCAAGTGGGCACCTCGGGCACCATGGTGTACTCCATCACCAGGTAGTCCCGCTTGTGCCCGGGGAAGCGCACCCGCTTGATGTGCTCTGGCTCGCCCAGGGCCTTGGCCACCTGCGCGGGCGTCATGCCCGGCGCCAACTTGCCAAACTGGTCCTCGGCCGCGGATGCGCAGCCGGCAGCCAAGGCCAGAGCCAGCAGAACCAACCCCAGTCTTAGACGCATGGCACGGCTCCCTTGAGTTCCTTTGGTTTTCGCCGGCCGCCGACACGCTGGGCGCGGACGGCCACCAGCTCGGCGGCGATGGCGATGGCGATCTCCTCGGGGGTCTCGGCCCCTATGTCCAGGCCTATGGGTGAATGCACCGCGTCCAACTGCTCCTGGCTGAAGCCCTCCTCGCGCAGGGCCTGGTAGATCAGCTCCCGCTTGCGCCGCGAACCTATCATGCCCACGTAGGCCGCCTTCTGGCGCAAGGACTGGGCCAGCACCTCCTTGTCGAACAGGTGGCCCCGGGTCACGATGACCAGGTAGGCCTCGCTGCCCAGATACTCGCCGTCCAGCACCTGGGACAGGTTGCGGTTCCAGATCTGTTCGGCCCGGGGAAAGCGCTCGGGATTGGCCCACTCCGGCCGGTCATCGGCCACCACCAGCCGGAAGCCGGCCAGGCTGACCAGGGGGGCCAGTTGCCGGGCGACGTGGCCGCCGCCGAAGATGTAGACCACCGGGCTGCTCAGGATGGGGTCCACGAAGACCAGCCCGGTTTCATGGGCGGCGCTCAGGTCCAACAGCCGCGGCGGGTCCTGGGGCTGGGCCTGCTCCAGAAAAGCGTCCAGTTGGCCGACCAGTTCAGGCGAGCCGGCCAGGGAGCCCAGGCTGGAGCCGCCCTGCACCAACAGCAGCTTGCGGCCGGCCACGCCGTTTACCGGGCCCGGCGCCACCAGGGTGGCCAGGAGGGCCCGGCCCCCGCGGCCGGCCACCTTGGCCGCCCGGGAGAAAATCTCCACCACCACCCGGTCGCTGCCGGACAGCGGCTCCAGGTACACCTCCATCTCGCCGCCGCAGATCATCTCGCAGTCGGCCACGTCGCGGCCCTGCAGGCAGTAGCTCAGGTTCACGGCCCGGCCATGGGTCAGGGCGTGGCGGGCGGCCTGGATGACGTCGGCTTCGAAGCGCCCTCCGCCGATGGTGCCCCAGAAGCTGCCGTCGGGGCGCACAAAAAAGCGGGTGCCCAACGAGCGCGGGGCCGAACCGCGCTGCCCGATGATGGTGGCCAGGCAGAGGTCCCTCCCGCCGGCCAGCTCATCATGAACTATACGCAAGAATTCCAGCAAGGCTGCCCTACTCCACAAAGGCCCGTCCGGATCGCGGGCCTCCACTGTGACTCAGCAATAATATAACTCATTTTGCCGGGTTTGGCCGCAGCGAGGGCCCTGGGCCGGACGCAGGGCCGGGAGCTTCTCAGGCCGGCGGCTGGGCCGGCGGACGGGCCACCAGCACCGAACAGGGGGCGCGCCGCACCAGCTTCTGGGCCACGGAGCCGAAGACGGTCTCGGCCAGGCCGCTGACGCCGGTGGAGCCGATCACCGCCAAGTCGGCCCCGCGCTCCTTTAGCAGCCGCACCAGCTCGCGGGTAGGGTCCCCCTCCAGAAAGAGTATCTCGGCCTGCACCCCTTGGGCCCGGTCCAGGTAGCGGCTCTGCAGCTCCTCTTGGCAGGAGCGGCGCAGGCCGTCGCGCAGGGCCAGGGTGGTCTGGGTCACGGCCATTTCATCCAGCAGGGGGCTGGGGTTGACCAGAGGCGGCATCACGTGCACCACCAGCAGCCGGGCTTGGTGCTGCTGGGCCAGGCTCAGGCCCTGGGCAAAGGCCGCGTCGGCCCCGGGGGAGAAATCAGTGGCCACCACGATTACATTGAATTGCATGGCCTGTGCCCCCTTAGGGCGATACGGGCGCCTTGGTCAGCAGGAACTTGAGGTCGTCGTCGCTGAACAGGATGCCCCCGCCCAGGAAGAATGTGGTGTCGCCGTCCTGGCTCAGGATGTCGTCCACGCCGGCGGTGACGAAGAAGTAGCGCCAGAAGGAGTAGTCGGCCGCAAAGCGCAGGTTGGGCCGGGCGTCGGTGCGGAAGCGGTAGGCCTCCATGGTTAGCTTGAGGGCATCGTTGAACAGGTAGTAGTCCGCGGCCAGGCCGCCGGTGGAGGAGAAGATGCCCGCCCGCAGGGTCAGGTCGTAAAAGCGCTTGCCGAACTGGAGGTTCCAAGTGATGTCGTCGCGGTTGTAGGTGACCGTGTTGCGGTGCTCCACGGTGGTGACGCCGCCCCGGGTGATGGTCTGGGTCTGGTCCGACTCCGAGCGGCGGCCGCGGGGGTCGTCTACCACCCCCACCAGGAAGAAGCGGTCGGCCCGGGGCTGCAGGCGCACGTTCAGCTCGCTTCGCAAGGACGCTTGCTTGAACATATAGTCGCCGCGGTAGGTTACGTACACCTTCCAGGCGTCGGCCCGGGCCAGGTAGTCATTAATGGAGGTCAAAGCCTCGTCGATCTTGGTCACCGTGGTGTCGTCGTTGACCAGTTTGCCGATGGTGCCCTTGCCCTGCTCGATCTTCTGGGCCACGTCCCGCAGCGAGGCCAACACCGCATTGAGGTCATCCACGGTCTTGCGCTCGTTGACCAGGGCCCCGATGCTGCCCTGGCCCTTGTCCACCTTCTGCACCACCGAGTCCAGGGCCGCCACCGTGGTCTGCATCTGGGCGCTGGCCAGGCGGAAGTTGCTGATGGTTTCGGTCAGGGCCTTTTTGTTCTCGCCGCTGAGCTGGCTCAGGTCGCCGGTGAAGCGGTCCACGTTGGCCATGATGCGGTTGAGCCGGTCCTCGTTGCCGGTCACCGCCTTGTTCAAGGCGGCGGTGAGCTGGCGCAGGTTGGCCAGGGACTCGCGGATGTTCTGGGTGCTCTCCGGGGAGCCGATGCTCACCTTCAGGGCGGCGGTGATGTCCTTGATGTTGTCGGCCACCTCGCCGATGCGGGCCATGACCTGGTCCAGGTCCGTGGGCACCTTGGCGTTGGCCAGCCGTTCTCCGTCCTTGATCTTCGGGGCGCCGGGGCTGCCCGGCTCGACGGCCACGTACTTGTCGCCCAGCACGCCGCGGGTGCGGATGTAGGCGGTGGCGTCGGCGGCCAGGGGCACCTTCTGGCTGACGCGCATCACCACCCGGGCCTTGCCGTTGTCCAGCAGGATGTCGCTCACCTGGCCGATCTGGATGCCGGCCATCTCCACCGGCGCGTTCTTCTTCAGGCCGGTGGCCTGGTCGAACACGGCCCAGGTCTGATAGCCCTCGGGGCCGCCCAGCTCGAACTTGCCCAGGCGGATGGTCATATAGGCCAGGATGGCGATGCCCATCAATACGAAGATGCCTACCTTGGCCTCTGTGGAAACTCCCGCCATGCTGCCTCCGCTGTGTGCTCGCGGGTTTTCTTAGTATAACTCACCCGGCCCTGCAGGGAAAAATCTATATCACCTCGATGGGTCCCTCGGCCCGGCCGTGGATGAACTGCTGCACCACCTCGTCGCCGCTGCCTTTGATCTCCTCCGGCGTGCCTTGGGCGATGATGCGCCCCTGGTAGAGCATGGCGATGTGGTGTGCGATCCTAAGCGCCCCTTCTATGTCGTGGCTGATCACTACCGAGGTAACCCCCAGCTTGGCCTGGGTGTTCATGATCAGGCGGTTGATGGCGTCGGTCATGATCGGGTCCAGGCCGGTGGTGGGTTCGTCGTAGAGGATGATCTCCGGCTCCAGGGCGATGGCCCGGGCCAGGCCCACCCGCTTGCGCATGCCGCCGCTTAGCTCGTCGGGCATCTTGTCCTCCACCCCGGGCAGGCCCACCAGGCTCAGCTTCTCGGCCACCACCTGGGCTACGCGCTCGGGGGGCAGCTTGCTGTGCTCCCGCAGGGGGAAGGCTATGTTGTCCAGCACGTTCATGGAGTCGAACAGAGCCGCGTTCTGGAACAGCATGCCAAAGCGGCGCCGGACTTGGTTCAGCTTGCGGTCGTGCATGGCCGCCAGGTCCTGGCCGTCCAGCAGCACCTGGCCCTTGTCCGGTTTAATCAAACCGATCATGTGCTTGAGCAACACGCTCTTGCCGCCGCCCGAGCGGCCGATGATCACCGTGGTCTGGCCCCGCGGAATCCCCAGGTCCAAGCCCCGCAGCACGTGCTGGCTCCGGAAGGACTTGTGCAGGTCCACTATCTGAATGATGTTGTCGGCCATGGCGCTCAACCTTAAAACATGATCGCCGTGAGCACGTAGTCAAAGGCCAGGATCAGCACGCTGCCCAGCACCACCGCCTCGGTGGTGGCGCGTCCCACTCCCTCGGCGCCGCCGGTGGTGTAGAAGCCCTTGTAGCAGCCCACCAGGGACAGGATCAAGCCGAAGAAGGAGGCCTTGATCAGGCCCATGCTGATGTCGGAGAACTCCATGTATTCGATGATCTTGGCGATGAAGATGCCGCTGTTGATGCCCAAAAGGCTCACCCCCACCACGTAACCGCCCACGATGCCGATGAAGTCGGCGATGATGGTCAGCACCGGCAGCATCACGACCCCGGCCAGCAGCCGGGGCAGCACCAGGTACTGGATGGGGTTGACGGCCATGACGTACAGGGCGTCTATCTGCTCGGTGACCCGCATGGTGCCCAGTTCGGCGGCCATGGCGCTGCCCGCCCGCCCGGTGACCATGAGCGAGGTGAGCACCGGGCCCAGTTCGCGGGTCAGGGCCAGGGCCACGGTGGAGCCCACCAGGCTCTCGGCCCCGAACAGGGAGAAACCGTGGTAGCTTTGCAGGGCGAAGACGCCGCCGGTGAAGGCGCCGGTGAGGAGCACCACGTTCAGGGACTTGACACCCACGAACTCCATCTGTTTGAACAGCACCTTAACCCGGAACGGAGGACGCAGCAGCCACAACAGGGCCTGCAGCAGCATCAGCAACAGCTCGCCGGCCTCGTTCAGCATCCGCAGGAAGGTGCGGCCCAGAAATTCAAACAGGCGCATCCAGGCATCTCCAGCCAGGAGCCCAGCGGCCCCGGCCCTGTAGTCTCTGCCGAATCCACTATATGGTCCGTCCGGGCCGGGGTCAAGCGGCGATAGCACCACACCGGCGCGGCTCGTGGCCGCACTTGACGTAATCCCGGGTGGTTGCTACTTTTGGGGCATGGGCCGGGGGGTGCCTTTCAGGCTGAGAGCCACCCGCCACCTGAGCGGGGCGACCCCTTGAACCTGATCCGGTTAATGCCGGCGTAGGGAACGGCTCGCCAGTCGTGTTTGGCAACTTCCGCCAGCCAGGGCCGCGCGAGCACGCGGCCTTGATTGTTTTTAGCGTGAGGAATCAGACCCATGTCCTTGGCCCGGGTATTGATCATAGCCGGCTCCGACTCCGGCGGCGGGGCGGGCCTCCAGGCCGACCTCAAGGCCGTGGCCGCCCTGGGCGGTCACGCCATGACCGTGGTCACCGCCCTCACCGCCCAGAACACCCGCGAGGTGCGCGCCGTTTACCCGGTGCCCCTGGAGTGCGTGCGCCAACAGTTCCAGGCCGTGAGCGAGGACATGGGCCAGGACGCGGTGAAAACCGGCATGCTGCACTCGGCGGAGCTGGTGGAGCTGGTGGCCGGGCTGCTGGAGAATGTCTCGGCGCCGGTGGTGGTGGACCCGGTGATGAAGGCCAAGGGCGGCGGCCGGCTGCTGGCCCGGGAGGCGGTGGAGGCCGTGCGCCGGCACCTGTTGCCCCGGGCCGCGCTGCTGACCCCCAATCTGGACGAGGCCGGCGAGTTGCTGGGCCGTCCGGTGCGGGACCGGGCGGAGATGGAAGAGGCGGCCCGCGATCTGGCCGGCCTGGGCGCGACCGCGGTGCTGGTCAAGGGCGGCCATCTGCCGGGCCAGCCCGGCGACGTGCTCTTTGACGGCCATGAGCTGCACTTTTTCCAGGCGCCGCGCCTGGACACCCCCCACACCCACGGCACCGGCTGCACCCTGGCCTCGGCCTGCGCCACCCTGCTGGCCCAGGGTTGGGACCTGGCGCCGGCCGTGCAGCGGGCCCGGCTGCTGGTGCGGCGGGCCATCGCCGGCGGCCTGGCCCTGGGGTCGGGCCACGGCCCGGTCAACGCCCTGGCCGACCTGGCCCCTTGCCTGGAGCTGGGGCCCTGCCTGGAACAGATGCAGCAGGCCCTGGACCGCCTGGAGTGCGTGCCGGGCCTGGCCGGCGTCATCCCCGAGGTGCGCGGACAGCTTGGCTTTGGCCTGCCGGGGGCGGCCGCGGCCGAGGAGGTCATCGCCGTGGCCGGCCGCATCACCCACATCGGCGACCGGCTCAAGGCGGCCGGCCCGCCGCGCCTGGGGGCCAGTCGCCACGTGGCCAAGATCGTGCTGGCGGCCATGGCCCACGACCCAACCCAGCGCGCGGCCATGGCCCTGCGCTTTGATGAAAAACTCATCGCCCGGGCCCGGGAGCTGGGCTGGAGCGTGGGCGAGTTCTCCCGCGCGGATGAACCGGCCCCGGTGAAGGCCCGCGAGGGCTCCACCCTGGAGTGGGGCACCCGGCAGGTGATCCAGCAGTTGGGCCGGGTGCCGGATCTGATCTTTGACCGCGGCGAGATGGGCAAGGAGCCGGTAATGCGGCTCCTGGCCCGCGACCCGGAGGAGATCGTGGCCAAGCTACTCAGGCTGGCCGGCAAGGAAGAAACGTCATGAGCCGCACCCAATTGGAGGCCGCCCGCGAGGGGCGGATCACACAGGCCCTGGAGCAGGTGGCCCGGGCCGAGGAAAAGGACCCCCAAGAGCTGCGGGAGCTGGTGGCCGCAGGTAGGGTGGCCATCCCGGCCAACCCGGCCCACGCCATTCTCCAGCCCCGCGGCGTGGGCCAGGGCCTGACCGTGAAGGTAAACGCCAACATCGGCACCAGCCCGGACCGGGCCGATGCGGCCGAGGAGCGGGCCAAGCTGGCCGCGGCCCTGGAGGCCGGCGCGGACGCGGTCATGGACCTGTCCACCGGCGGGGACCTCGTGGCCCTGCGGCGGCAGGTCTTGGACCACTGCCCGGTGCCGGTGGGCACGGTGCCCATCTACCAGGCGGCGGTGGCCGCCGCGGCCCAGGACCGGGGCGTGGTGGATCTGAGCGCCGAGGAGATATTCGCGGTCATCGAGCAGCAGGCGGCCGAGGGCGTGGACTTCATGACCGTGCACTGCGGCGTGACCCGGGCCGCCTGCGAGCACCTGCGCCGCGAGGGCCGCGTCACGGACATCGTCAGCCGGGGCGGCTCGTTCCTGGCCTGCTGGATGGTGGCCAACCAGGCCGAGAACCCGCTCTACGAGCAGTACGACCGCCTGCTGGAGATATGCCGGGCCCACGACGTGACCATCTCCCTGGGCGACGGCCTGCGGCCTGGCTGCCTGGCCGACGCCACGGACCGGGCCCAGATCAGCGAGCTGGTCACACTGGGCGAGCTGACCCAGCGGGCCTGGCGGGCTGGGGTGCAGGTGATGATCGAGGGCCCGGGGCACGTGCCTCTGGACCAGGTGCAGGCCAACGTGCAGATACAGAAGCGGCTGTGTCACGGCGCGCCCTTCTACGTGCTGGGTCCCCTGGTGACGGACATCGCCGCCGGGCACGACCACGTAGCCTGCGCCATCGGCGGGGCCCTGGCCGCCTGGGCTGGCGCGGATTTTCTGTGCTATGTAACCCCCACCGAGCACCTTGCCCTGCCCGGCCCGGATGATGTGTACGAGGGGGTGATCACCACCCGCATCGCCGCCCATGCCGCCGACATCGCCCGAGGCACCCCCCAGGCCATCGCCCGGGACCGGGCCATGGCCCAGGCGCGCAAGGCCATGGACTGGGAGGCCATGCTGAGCCTGTGCCTGGACCCCAAGACGGCCCGGGCCATGCGCGCGGCCAGCCGGCCGGCCGAGGAAGAGGTCTGCACCATGTGCGGCCGCTACTGCGCCATGAAACTGGTCAACGAGTACCTGTTCTCCGGGGACGACTAGACGTGGGCCTGGTGGTGTTCAGCGACCTGGACGGCACCCTGCTGGAGCACCACACCTACTCTTATGAAGCCGCCCGCCCGGCCCTGGCCGAGCTGCGGCGGCGCGGCATCCCCCTGGTGCTCTGCTCCTCCAAGACCCGGGCCGAGCTGCTTCCCCTGCACGCCGAGCTGGGTCTGAACGCGCCCTTCATCGCCGAGAACGGCGGCGGCGTTTTCGCGCCCGCCGACAGCCTCCTGGCCCGCGGTGACGGCTGGCAGGAGGCCGGGGAGGGCTGGCGCATGCTGCCCATCGGCCTGCCCGTAGTCGAGGTGCGGCGGCGCCTGGCCGGTTTCCAGGAGCGCTTCGGCGCCCGGGGCTTTGGCCAGATGAGCGACGCGGAGGTGGCCCGCCTCACCGGCCTGTCCAAAGCCCAGGCAACCCTGGCCCGAAGGCGTGAGTTCAACGAGCCGGTGCTCTTGGCCGACGAGGCCCGGAGCCAAGAGTTCGCGGCCGCGGCCCAGGAGGCCGGCTTGCCGGCGGTGCGCGGCGGCCGCTTCTGGCATCTGCTGGGCGGCGGCGACAAAGGCAAGGCCGTGCGCCTGCTGATCATCTTCTACGCCAAACGCGACCCGGCCCTGGTCAGCCTGGCCCTGGGCGATGCGCCCAATGATCTTTCCATGCTGGCGGCGGTGAACCGGCCGGTGCTGGTGGCCCGGCCCGACGGCAGCCACGCCCCCCTGGAGCTGGCGGGGCTCAGGCGCGAGCCCCTGCCCGGACCGGCCGGCTTTAACCAGGCGGTGCTGGCCGCCCTGGCGGAAGTGGCCTGAGATGGCCGCCTCCAGCCGGGGAGGCCAGGTGCTGGGCCTGCTGCTGGCCGGCCTGGGCGAGCGCTCGGGCCAGGACATGGCCCAGGCCCTGGGCTGCACCCGGGCGGCGGTGGCCAAAGCCGTGGCCGTCCTGCGCGAGCAGGGGTTTGTGATCCAGGCCGCGCCCCGCCGGGGCTACCGCCTGATCCAAGAGCCGCCCCTGGTGCTGCCCGCCCGGGTGGAGGCCCGCCTGAGTCCGGACTCTTTGGGCCGGCCCCTGTATCACTTCGACGAGATCGACAGCACCAACCTGGAGGCCCGCCGCCGGGCCGAGGCCGGCGCGCCCCACGGCGCCTGCCTGGTGGCCGAGCACCAGAGCGCGGGCCGCGGCCGCCTGAACCGGCGCTGGCTGGCCCCGCCCCAGACCTGCCTGTTGTTCTCCCTGATCCTGCGGCCCCGCCTGGGTCTGCAAGAGGTGTTCGCGCTCAACAACCTCATGAGCCTAGCCCTGTGCCGGGCCCTGGAGCGCCACTGCGGCCTCACGCCGGGCATCAAGTGGCCCAACGACCTGTACCTGGACGGCCGCAAGCTGGCCGGCATCCTCACCGAATTCACCAGCCGGGCCGAGGCCGTGGATCACGTGGTGCTGGGCGTGGGGCTGAACGTGAACCTGGACCGCCGGCATTTGAAAGGCCTGGACCAGCCGGCCGCCTCGCTGAAAATGGCCAGCGGCCACGCCTGGGACCGGGCGCCGCTTTTGGCCTTCATCCTGGAGGAGGCCACGGCCCTGTACCGCCAGTTCCTGGCCGGCCAGCACCAGGAGCTGCGCAGGGAGTACGAGCGCCGCTCGCTCCTGTTGGGCCTCCAGGTGCGGGTGCGCGAGGGCGATCAGGTGCGCAGCGGCCTAGCCACGGGATTTGCGGCCGACGGCGCCCTGCTGCTTCAGGAAGGCGGCCGAACCGTGGCCATCCACCACGGCGACGTGAGCCTGTTGGCCTGGGAGGGCCGGTCGTGAGCGGGTGGTTGGTCCCGGCGGCCGAGCCCCGGCGGGTGCTGCTGGTGCAGCCCTATCTGCCGGCCCACCCCCTGATCGCCGACGATCCGCCCGAATTTTCCCAGCCCCTGGGGCTGTGCTACCTGGCCGCCGCCGCCCGCACGGCCGGCCACGCGGTGGCCCTGGCCGACCTTTACCTGCGCCAGGCCCAGGAGCCCCGGGCCCTGTTGCCCTGGCTGGAGGAGCAACGGCCGCAGGTGGTGGGCGTCTCCGCGCCCTTCACCCTGCTGGCGCCGGTGGTGGCCGAGCTGGCCCGGGAGGTCAAGGCCTGGGACCGCGGCGCGCAGGTGGTGGTGGGCGGGGCCCACGCCTCGTCCTTGCCCGCGCAGGTGCTGGCCGAGCCGGCGGTGGACGCGGTGTTCCTGGGCGAGGCCGAGGAGAGCTTTTGCGCCTACCTGGCCGGCGCGGCCCTGGCTGAGATAGACGGCCTGGCCTATCGCCAAGACGGCCAGCCGATGCTCAACCCCAAACGCCACTGGATCAAGGACCTGGACGATCTGCCCCTGCCCGCCCGGGACCTGCTGGACCTGCCGGCCTATTGGCAGCGCTCGGGCCGGGCGGGCCTGGGCCGCTGGACCAGCCTGGTCACCAGCCGGGGCTGCCCCTTCCACTGCGTGTTCTGCTCCACGCACACGGTCTGGGGCCGGCGCTGGCGGGCCCGCAGCCCAGAGAACGTGCTGGCCGAGCTGAGGGAGCTGGCCCGCCTGGGCCTGGACACCATCAGCCTGGAAGACGACAACTTCAGCCTGGACCTGGAGCGGGCCGCGGCCATATTGCAGGGGGTGATCGACCAGGGCCTGCGTTTCAGATGGGCCACGCCCAACGGCCTGCGCGGCGACCGCCTGGACCGCCGGCTGCTGAGCCTGATGAAGCGGGCCGGCTTCAGCCAGGTCAAGGTGGCCGTGGAGTCGGGTCACCCGCGGGTGAACCGCGAGGTGGTGCGCAAGAAGCTGGACCTGGCCAAGACCAGGGAAGTAGTGGCCCAGGCCTCGGAGTTGGGTCTGCCCACCGCGGCCTTCTTCGTGCTGGGCTTCCCGGAGGAAAGCCCGGCGGAGATGCTCACCAGCATCGGCTTCGCCCTGGAGCTGAAGGCCCTGGGCCTGAGCGGGGCCGATTTCTTCATGGCCACGCCCTACCCCGGCACCGACCTCTTGGCCCAGGCCCAAGAGCAGGGCCTGCTGCTGTTGGGCGAGGCCGAGCTGCCCTTTGCCAACGCCTTCTGCCCCAGCCTGTGCTCGCCCCAGTGGGACGCGGACCTGCTCTGGTTCATGGTGCGCCTGGCCCGGGGGGCCTTTGACGGCCGGCCCGGCCTGGCCGAGCTCCTGGCCCGCTGCCGGGAAGAAGGCCTGGAGGCGGTGCTGCGCCAGGGCCGCGGCCGGGCCTCCTACGCGGTGGGCGGACCCGAGGACTCGTTCATATTGCAGGCCGGCTGGCACGGCCCGGAGCACTGGGACCGGCCAATGCGCTGGTCCAAGTCCCGGGCCGAGCTGGTGCTCTGGCCCCAGGGCCAGGAGCGCCTGGAGCTGACCCTGCTCACCCAGCGGCCCGGCCTGGCCCAGCGGCCCCTGGCCGGCCGGGTGCTGGCCGCCGGCCGCGAGCTGGGCCCCTTGGCCCTGAGCGACCAGGAGTGGCACGCCCTTTCCTTTGGCCTGCCGCCGGAACTCCGGCAGGGCCGGCTGCCGGTGAGCATCCAGCTCGAGGCCGGCTGGTCCCCGACCCGCGAGGGCGACAGCGCTGACGAGCGCGTCCTGGGCGTGGCCCTCTGCCGGGTGGCGCTGACCAGCGGCCGGGCCAAGACCGGCCTGCGCGCCGGCCTCCGCCGCCTGCTGGGCCGCTAGCCTCTCACCCCCTCCCCCCTGCTCCACTCCCCTATTGCCAAGGCTGCCGCGGGCTGCTATATTGTCAACCGTTTTTCAGAAAGGTTGACAATAATGGCCGACGATTTCACTCAGCAAGTACGGCAGGCGGCCCAGGCGGCTTTGCGGGGCCAGCGGCCCGACCCGGAGCAGGCCGCGCTCTGGCTGGAGCCCCAGGGCCTGGACCAGCTCGCGGCCCTGCTGGAGGCGGGCAGCCTGCTGCGCCGGGCCCACCAGGGCGACGAGGTGGAGTTCTGCGCCATCGTCAACGCCCGCTCCGGCCGCTGCTCCGAGGACTGCGCCTTCTGCGCCCAGAGCGCCCATTATAAGACCCAGGCCGAGGTGTACCCCCTTCTGGGCGCCGGGGAAATCGTGGCCCGGGGCCGGGCCGCGGCCGCGGCCGGGGCCCGACGCTTCGGCATCGTCACCAGCGGCCGGGGCTGCGCCCAGGGGCAGGCCCTGGACGATATCTGCCGGGCCGTGGAGCGGCTGCGCCAGGAGGGCCGGGTGTCGCCTTGCGCCAGCCTGGGCCTGCTGGCCCCGGAGCAGGCCCGCCGCCTGGCCGACGCCGGCCTGGTGCGCTACCACCACAACTTGGAGGCCGCCCCCAGCTTTTATCCCAAGATATGCAGCACGCACTCCCTGGAGGAGCGCGTGCGGACGGTGCGCAACGCCCGCGAGGCGGGCCTGGAGATATGCTGCGGCGGCATCGTGGGCCTGGGCGAAAGCCTGGCCCAGCGCGTGGAGCTGGCCGCGGCCATCGCCGCCCTGGAGCCCGACAGCCTGCCCCTGAACTTCCTGAACCCCATCCCGGGCACGCCCCTGGAGCACCTGCCCCTGCTCACGCCCCTGCAGGCCCTGGCCGCGGTGGCCGTGTTCCGCATGTTCGTGCCCCGGGCCCACCTGCGCACCTGCGGCGGCCGCTTGCAGGTGCTGGGCCGCCTCTCACCCCTGATGTACCTGGCCGGCAGCAGCGCCACCATGGTGGGAGACTACCTCACCACCCAGGGACGCCAGGCCAGCGAGGACCTGGAGGACCTGCGGGCCCTGGGCCTGCGGCCGGCCGCTGCGGTGGCCGCCAGCTAAGCGCCATGCCCACAACCCAGGAGATCATAGGCCAGGACCTGGCCCACCTCTGGCACCCCTTCACCCAGATGAAGCTCTGGCCGGGCGAGCCGCCCCTGGTCATCGAGCGGGGTGAAGGCAACTGGCTCATTGACAGCCAGGGACGCCGCTACCTCGATGGCTGCTCCTCCCTGTGGGTGACGGTGCACGGCCACAACCACCCGCGCATTAACCGGGCTATAGCCGAGCAACTGGCGCTCCTGGACCACTCCACCCTGCTGGGCCTGACCCACCCCGGTGCGGCGCGTCTGGCCGCGGAGCTGGCTCGGCTGGTCCCGGTCGACCTGGACAAGGTCTTTTATTCCGAGTGCGGCTCCACGGCCGTGGAGATCGCCCTGAAGATGGCCTTCCAGTTCTGGCAGCAGAGCGGCCGGCCGGAGAAAAAGCGCTTCCTGGCCCTGGAGGGCGCCTACCACGGCGACACCCTCGGCGCGGTGAGCGTGGGCGGCATGCCCTTGTTCCACCAGGTGTACGGCCCCCTCCTGTTCGACGTGGATCGCCTGCCCCAGCCCCACTGCCGCCTCTGCGGCCTGGGGCTGAGCCACCCCTCCTGCGATCTGGCCTGCGCCCAGGCCCTGGAGCCTATCCTGCGCCGGCACGGCGCCGAGGTCTGCGCCCTGATCGTGGAGCCCAAGGTGCAGGGCGCGGCCGGCATGATCGTGCAGCCGCCGGGCTATTTGACGCGGCTGGCCCAGATTTGCCGCCGCTACGACGTGCTCTTGATCGCCGACGAGGTGGCCACCGGCTTCGGCCGCACCGGCGCCATGTTCGCCTGCGACCTGGAGGGCGTGTGTCCGGACCTCATGTGCCTGGGCAAGGGGCTCACCGGCGGGGTGCTGCCCCTGGCCGCCACCCTGGCCGGCCAGCGCGTGTATCAGGCCTTTCTGGGCGAGTTCGAGGAGTTCAAGACCTTCTTCCACGGCCACACCTACACCGGCAACCCCCTGGCCTGCGCCGCGGCCCTGGCCAGCCTGGAGCTGTTCGCCGAGACCCGCCTGCTGGAGCACGTGGCCGTCCTGTCAGGGCTGTTGGCCCGGGGCCTGGAGCGGATCGCCCAGATGGAGCACGTGGTCGAGGTGCGCCGGCAGGGGCTCATGGTTGGCATAGAGCTGGCCGCGGACAAGGACAGCGGCCTGGCTTATGAACCCGGTCTGCGCATGGGCCACCAGGTGATCATGGCCGCCCGCGGCCGCGGAGTGGTCATCCGCCCCCTGGGCGACACCGTGGTGCTGATGCCGCCCCTGGCCAGCACGCCGGAGGAGATGGAGCACCTGCTAATGGCGGTGGAGGCGTCCATCGCCCAGGTCACTGAGGGCCGGGCATGAGCCGGCCCGCGCCCCTGGAGCTGCTGGCCCGGCGCGCGGCCGAGCATGAGAAACGTCACCTGACCCGGCGCCTGGTCTGCGTGGGGCCGGCCAACGGCCGCTGGGTCTCGGTTCAGGGCCGGCGCTGCCTCTTGCTGGCCAGCAACGACTACCTGGGCCTGAGCAGCCACCCCCGCCTGGCCGAGGCCGCCCTGGAGGCCACCCTCACCTGCGGCACTGGCGCCGGAGCCAGCCGGCTCATCTCCGGCACCCTGGAGCTGCACCTGCGCCTGGAGGAGGCCATCGCCCGCTTCAAAGAGGCCGAGGCCGCCCTGCTTTTTCCCACCGGCTACATGGCCAACCTGGGGGTGCTCTCCAGCCTGGCCGGCCCGGGCGATCTCATCGTCAGCGACCAGCTCAACCACGCCAGCCTGATCGACGCCTGCCGGCTCTCCCGGGCCCAGGTGCGGGTGTACCCCCACGGCGACGTGGCAGCGGCCGAAGGGCTGCTGGCCCAGGGCCCGGACGACGGCCTGCGGCTCCTGGTCAGCGACGGGGTGTTCTCCATGGACGGCGACCTGGCCCCCCTGCCCGGGCTCCTGGCCGCGGCCCGGCGCCAGGGGGCCCTGCTGGTCATTGACGACGCCCACGGCACCGGGGTCTGGGGCGCGCGCGGCCGCGGCAGCCTGGAGCACTGCGGGCTCAAGCCCACGCCTGAGACGGTGATGATCGGCACCTTCAGCAAAGCCCTGGGCGGACTGGGCGGCTTCGCGGCCGGGGCCCGCGAGGTGATACAGAGCCTGGTCAACGGCGCCCGCTCCTTCATCTTCACCACCGCCCCGCCCCCGGCCCAGGTCGCGGTGGCCCTGGCCGCCCTGGGACTGGTGGACGACGAACCCCAGCGCCGGGACAAGCTGCATTGCCTCGCGGCCCTGCTGCGCGGGCTTTTGATTGAGCAGGGTCTCACCCTGCTCAGCGAGTCCGGGCCCATCGTGCCAGTGCTGGTGGGGCCGGCCGACCGGGCCTTGGCCCTGGCCCAGGCCCTGTGGCAACAGGGGGTGTTCGCGCCGGCCATCCGGCCGCCCACCGTGCCCCAGGGCTCCAGCCGCCTGCGCCTGGCCGTGAGCGCCGCCCACGAGGAAGAGGACATGCACCTGGCCGCGCGGGCCCTGGCCGCGGCCTGCCGGGAGGCGGGGCTGTGAGCAAGGGCCTGCTGGTGGTGGGCACGGACACCGGCGTGGGCAAGACCCTGGTCTGCGCCGGCCTGACCCTGGCCCTGCGCCGGGCCGGGGTGCAGGCCGGCTACTTGAAGCCCGTTGCCTCGGGCTGCCTGCCCACGCGCGAGGGCCCGGCGAGCCCGGACGCGGCCCTGGTGGCCCGCCTGGCCGGCCTGCGCGAGAAGCCCTCTGAACTCAGCCCGGTCTGCCTGGCCGCGCCCCTGGCCCCCCTGGCCGCGGCCCGGGCTGAGGGCGTGACGGTGGAAATGGGGCCGGTGCTGGCCGCCTGCCAAGAGCTCATGCAGGCCCGCGCCTTCACGGTGCTGGAGGGGGTGGGCGGGCTGCTGGTGCCCCTGGCCCCCGGCGCCACCCTCCTGGACCTGGCCGTGGGCCTGGGCCTGCCTGTGCTGGTGGTGGGCCGGCCGGGCCTGGGCACCGTGAACCACACCCTGCTCACCATTGAGGCCCTGCGCGGCCGCGGCCTGACGGTGCCGGGCTTTGCCTTCTCGGCCGCGGCCCCCTTACCGGACGACGACCTCTCCATGGCCGGCAATCCGGCCCTGGTCAGCGAGTTCTGCGGCGCGCCCTTTCTGGGCGCCCTGCCCTACCTGGGGCCAGAGGAGCAGCTCAGCGCGCAGACCCTGCACCGGGCCGTGCGGGAGCACCTGGACCTGGAGCCTGTTTTGCGGCTGGCTGGGGTTTCTGGCTGAAAAGAAGCGAATCAGCGCCGCCAGAACTCGGGCAGGAACAGGATCAGAACCGTGTACACCTCCAGGCGGCCCACGATCATGGCCAAGGACAACAGCCACTTGCCCAGGATCGGCAAATCGGCGTAGTGGGCCGCCGGGCCGACCGAACCCAGGCCCGGGCCGATGTTGCCCAAACAGGCGATGGAGGCGGAGAAAGAGGTCACCAGGTCCTGGCCCAGGACGGCCAGGCCCACGCCCACCAGCAGAAAGCAGGCCATGTACAGGCCCATGAAGCCCCAAACCGAGTTGACCACGCCCCGTTCCAGGCTGTGACCCTCCAGGCGCACCGGCGCCACCACCCGCGGGTGCAGCAGGCGGCGGAACTCGGCCCGGGCCTGCTTTAGCACCACCATCACCCGCATCACCTTGGGCCCGCCGCCGGTGGAGCCGGCCGAGCCGCCCACGAACATCAGCCCCACCAGCAGGGCCAGGCTGAGCGGCGGCCACAGGGAGTAGTCGTCGGTGGCGAAGCCGGTGGTGGTCAAGATTGTGGCGGACTGGAAGGCCGCGTGGCGCAGCGACTCCCATATTCCCCTGTCGGTGACGAAATAAAGGCCCGCGGCGATGACCAGGCCGCAGCCGGCCCACAGCCCCATGTAGAAGCGCCATTCCTGGTTGCGCCACCAGGCCCCCCAGCGCCGCTGCCAGAACATCTGGAAGTGCAGGGTGAAATTCATGCCGGCCAGGATCATGAAGATGGTCACCACCACCTCCACGTATTGGCTGCCAAA
Source organism: Desulfarculus sp. (assembly GCA_003605055.1). Lineage (GTDB taxonomy): Bacteria > Desulfobacterota > Desulfarculia > Desulfarculales > Desulfarculaceae > Desulfoferula. The sequence goes on along the minus strand of QZKP01000018.1, from coordinate 122,224 downwards.
GCCGGCCACGGAGGCGTTCCGAGTAGAAAAGCCGCCGGTGGCCATGGTGGCAAAGGACTGGCACACCGCGTCGAACCAGTCCACGCCGCCGGCCAGCAACAAGAGCACCTCGGCCGCGGTGATGGCCGCGTACACCTTCCACAGCACGCTGGCCGTATCGGTGATGCGCGGGGCCAGGCGGTCCGGGGTGGGGCTGGGCACCTCGGCCTTGAAAAGCTGCATGCCGCCTACGCCCACGAAGGGCAGGATGGCCACCGAGAGCACGATGAAGCCCATGCCGCCCAGCCAGTGGGTCAGGGCCCGCCAGAACAGCACGCACTTCTGGGCGGCCTCCACGTTGGTCAGCACGCTGGCGCCGGTGGTGGTGAAGCCGGAGACCGACTCGAAGACCGCGTCGGTGAAGGTGGCGAAGTCGCCGGTGAGGTACAGGGGCAAGCCGCCCAACGCCCCGGCCGCGGCCCAGGAGATGCCCACGATGGCCATGCCCTGGCGGTGGTTCAGCTCCCGCTGGGCCGGGTCGCGGAAGAGCCAGAATAAGGCGGCCCCCAGGGCCACGCCCGCGAAGGCCCCGCCGGCAAAGGCGCTCCAGCCCGGCTCAGAGTAAAGCAGGGCCACCCCCAGGGGGGCCAGCATGGTCAGACCGGTGCCCAGGCACAAAAGACCCACCAGGGATACCACGTAGGCCAGGCCCAAGTTGCGCTCCCTCGGCCGCCGGCCCCCGGCGCCGGACGGCTAGAAATACTCCAGGCTGACGGTGAGCAGCTTCTCCACCTTCTTGAGCACCTGCCGGGTGACGAAAATCACCAACTGGTCCCCGGGCCGCACCACCGTCTCGCCGGTGGGGATGTGCACCTCGCCGTCGGTGATCACCGCGGCCACCAGCGAGCCCTGGGGCAGGTTCACCTCGGCCAGGGGCCGGTTCACCAGGGCCGAGGTCTCCTGGGCCTCCACCTCGATGACCTCGGTGTTCTCGTCCTTGAGCGGGGCCACGGCCAGCACCTTGCCCCGCCGCAGATGGCGCAGGATGGCCCCCACCGCCGCGAAGCGGGGGCTGACCACCAAATCCAGGCCCAGGGAGCTGACCAGGGGCACGTAGCCCAGGTGGGCCACCCTGGCGATGGTGCGGCGCACGCCCATCTTGCGGCCCAAGAGGGCGATGAGCACGTTTTCCTCTTCGTCGTCGGTCACTGCTGCGAAGACATCGGCCGCGCCGACGTTCTCCTCCTCCAGGAGATTCATGTCCGTGCCGTTGCCGTGCAGGATGGTCACATCCTCCAACTGATCCACCAGGCGCTCGCAGCGCTGGGGGTCGCGCTCGATGATGCGCACCTTGATGCCCCGCTCTTTGGCGCCCAGGGCCACCAGCCGGCCGATGGCCCCGCCGCCCACCAACACCAGGTTTCGCACCGCGTGGGTCTGCAGGCCGAAGTGCTCCACCACCTGGTCTATGTTGCTCTTCTGGGTGACCACGTAGGCCAGGTCGTCGGAGAGGATCAGGTCGTTGCCGCGGGGGATGATCACCTGCCCCCCCCGCTCGATGGCCACCACCAGAAAGCGGGGGCTGTCGGCCGAGCGCGCCTGGTACAGGGCGCAACCCACCTGGTCGCAGGTAGCCGGTATCTTGAGCCCCAGCATGGTCACCTTGCCGCCGGCGAAGTCGGCGACGCTGCTGGCCGCGGGCACCTCCAAGAACTGCAGTATTTGAGCGGCCACCTCCCGCTCGGGATTGATCACGGTGTCAATGTCCAGGCTGGCGGCGCCCACCTCCTCGAAGAACTCCAGGTAATCGGCGCTGCGCACGCGGGCGATGAGAGTGGCGCCGGGGGCCAGCAGCCGGGCGAAGCGGCAGGCGGTGAGGTTCACCTCGTCGCTGTTGGTGACCACCAGGACCAGGTCGGCCTGATCCACGCCGGCGGCGCGCAGGGCGGCCGGGCTGGAGCCCTCGCCCAAGAGCGTCTGCACGTCCATTTGCTCCGATATCTGGCGGATGCGCTCGGCCTGGTGATCCACCACCACCACCCGGTGGCTCTCGCGCGAGAGCCGCAGGGCGGTGTGGAAGCCCACCTCGCCGGCGCCGATGATCAGGACCCGCAAAGACGCTCCTCCAGGCTTGGCTGCCTAAACAGCCTCGGGCCGCCCTAATCAGCGGCCCGCTTTAGAAGGCTACCATCCGGGCTCCTCCAGGGTCAACGCCCACGCGTCTGCGACAACTGGGTCAGGAAGCAGGCCATGCGCTCCAGGAAATGGCGGGTGTCGAACTGGGCGGCGTGCTCAACCAAGGCCTGGGGGTCGAACTGGTCCAGGCGCCGCTCCAGCTCATCCAGGGCGGCCAACAGCGCGCCCGCCTCCTGCTTATGGAAGAACAGGCCCGTGGGCCGGCGGTCCTGGGGGTCGTCCAGGCCCACCACCGTCTCCAGGGCCCCTCCCCGGGCCAGGGCCACCACCGGCCGGCCGGCGGCCATGGACTCCACCGGCGTGATGCCGAAGTCCTCCTCGCCGGGGAAGAGGAATGCCCGGGCCCGGGCGTAGAGGCCGGCCAGGGCCTCGTCGCTCTGCCAGCCCAGGAACTCAACGTTGGGCCCGGCCAAGGCCCGCAGCCGCGCCTCCTCGGGGCCGGTGCCCACCACCAGCAGGCGGCGGCCCGAGAGGTTGCAGGCCTCCACCGCCAAATCCAGCCGCTTGTAGGGCACCAGGGCGCTGACCACCAGGTAGTAGTCCTCCGCCGCGGCCGCCGGGGCAAAGCGGGTGGTCTCCACCGGCGGCGGTATGACCTGGGCCGCGCGGCCGTAATGGCGGGCGATGCGCCGGGCCACGTGGCGGGAGTTGGCCAGGAAGTGGTCCACCCGGGCGCAGGAGGCCATGTCCCAGCGCTGCAGCCGCCGCCGAAAAAGGGGCATGGCGTAGCGGGCCAGGCCGCCGCGGCCCGGGCCGAAGTAGTCCTCATACAGGTCCCAGACGTAGCGCATGGGCGTGTGCAGATAGCTCACGTGCAGCGCCGGGTAGCGGGGCAGGACCCCCTTGGCCACGCAGTGGCTGGTGCTGATCACCAGGTCGCAGGACGGCAGCTTAAGCGACTCCACCGCCCGGGGGAACAGGGGCAGATAGTGGCGGTAGCGGCTCCGGGCCAGGGGCAGCCCCTGCACAAAGGAGGTGTGGATAGGCCGGTCCTCGATGAGCCGGCTCACCGAGCCCGGCACGTGCAGCAGGGTGTACAGCGGCGCCTGGGGGAAAAGCCGGCACAGGGCCTCCAGCACCTTCTCCCCGCCGCGCATGCCGGTGAGCCAGTCGTGCACCAGCACCACCCTCAGCCTGCGCAGGGCCTCAGTCGCCTGGGGCAGATCGGCCATGCCTAGCCCCCGCCCATGGCCCGGCGGTACACGGCCAGGGTGGCCCGGGCGGCCTGGGCCCAGGAGAAACTGGCCGCCTGCTTAGGGCCGGCCCGGCGCAGGCGCGCACGCAGCTCCGGCTCGGCCAGCACCCGGCCCAAGGCCTGGGCCAGGGCCGGGGGCTCGGGGTCGCTCAGCAGGGCGGCCGCGCCCACCACCTCGGGCAGGGAGGCCTGGTCGCTGCACACCAGGGGCGCGCCGCAGGCCAGGGCCTCCAGGGCCGGCAGGCCGAAGCCCTCGTACAGGGAGGGGATCACCACCGCCCGGGCCGCGGCATAGGCGGCGGCTAGTTGGTCGTCGCTCAGGTAGGGCACTAGAAAGAGATCCTCACTGGGCCGGGCCCAGTCGGCCTGGCCCGGGCCCACTCCCACCAGCACCAGGGGGGGCACCGCCACCCCCGGCGGCGGGTTTTTCTTGAGCAGACCGTGCGCCTCCACCGCCGCGGCCAGGTTCTTGTGCGGCTTGGGGTTGCCCACGGCCAGCAGATAGCCCTGCGGCCAGCCGGCCGGCGGGACGGCCGCGCCCTGGGGCGGCCGAAAGGCCTCGCCGGCGGCGATGGGGGTGACTATGATCTTTTTATCCTCCACCCCCAACAGATCCACCAGATCACGCTTGGAGCTCTGGCTCACGGTGAGCACCGCCCGCGCCCGGCGCGCGGCCGGGGCCACCACCCAGCGGTAGAACAAGCGGTGCCGCGCGCCGTGGTCCCGGGGAAACTTGAGGTGGATCAGGTCGTGCACCGTGAAGACCATGGGCCCCTTGAAGCGCGCCGGCGGGGCGTAAAAGGGGCAGTGGTATATCTCCGGCCGCAGCCCGTCCAATATCTTGGGCAGAATCCACTGGCTGGTGAGGGCGTAGGGCCCCAGCTTGCAGGCGATGGCCACCAGGCGCGGGTCAGAAGGCAAAAGCTGCGCGTCCTCGGGCCGGCGCACCAGGGCGCCCACGGCCAGCTCCGGCTCCAGCGCCAGCATGGCCCTGAGCAGTTCCAGGGCGTAGCGGGTCATGCCGTGCATCTGGCCGCTCAACAGGCGCAGATCGTAGATCAGCTTCAAGGTGGCGTCCTCATTGCGCGCCGGCGGCCCGGCCCCGGGGATCAGCCCCGGGGCGACCGCGGCCGGCCGTTGATGATCTGGCGCACGGCGTAGATGGGCTTGTCCTGGGCCTCGTGGTAGGTGCGCACCTGCATCTCCCCCAGCAGGCCGATGGAGATGAACTGCACCCCCACGAACAACAGCAGCACCGCCAGGATCAGGCCCGGCTTGCCCCACAGAGGCTCGTGAAAGACGAACTTGAGCACGGTGTAGTACAGGGCCAGTAAAAAGCCGGCCGCGAAGGACCACAGCCCCCACAGGCCGAAGATCTGGATGGGGCGGGTGGCGTAGGAGAGCAGGAACTTGACCGTGATCAGGTCCAGGAGCACCCGAGGGGTGCGCCCCAGGCCGTATTTGCTCTTGCCGGCCCGGCGGGGCCGGTGGTTCACCTTGACCTCGGCGATGGACACGCCCATCAGGGAAGCGATGGCCGGGATGAAGCGGTGCAGCTCGCCGTAGAGCCGCACGTTCTGGATCACCTCGGCCCGGAAGGCCTTGAGGGTGCAGCCGTAGTCGTGCAGCCGCACCTTGGTGATCAGGCTTATCAGACCGTTGGCCAGCTTGGAGGGCAGCCGGCGGGTGAGGAACTTGTCCTGGCGGTGAAAGCGCCAGCCGGCCGCGATGTCGTAGCCCTCGCCCAGCTTGGCCAGGAGCTGGGGGATGTCCCGGGGGTCGTTCTGCAGGTCCCCGTCCATGGTGACCACTATCTCGCCGTGGGCGTGGTCAAAGCCGGCGCTCAGGGCCGCGGTCTGTCCGAAGTTCTTGCGCAGGCGCACCACCACGTCCCGGGGCTCAGACGCGGCCAGGCGGGCCAGGATGGCGAAGCTTTCGTCGCGCGACCCGTCGTCCACGAACACCGCCTCGTAGTCCAGGCCGGTGGGGCCCAGGGCCTCGTGCAGCTCCTGGTGCAAGGCCTCCAGGTTCTGGGCCTCGTTGTAAACCGGCACTACGACCGACAGATCCACCTTACGCCTCACCCGTCAAGGGATGCTTTGCCCGGCGCCGCACCCGCAGCCACAAGGCCAGGCCGGCCCAGGGCCCCAGCAGCAGCGTCTCCCAGGCCAGGGCCTTTAGATCGTGCGCCAGCACGGCCCAACTCAGGCCCCTGCGCTTCACGTCCAGGAATATAGCATGTTTGGCCGTGACGTGCTCTGGGGAAAAGGGCCAAAACAGGGGCAGGCCGATGGGGGCCAAGGTGTCCACGGTGCAAAAGTCCACGGCCAGATGGCTCAGGTACACCGCCGCCCCGCACCAGGCCAGAAGCCAGCCTTGGCCGTAGCGCCGCCCCCAGAGGCCGCACAGGGCCGTTGCCAGGGCCGCGGCCAGAAGGCTGTGCGTGGGGCCCTGGTGCCAGGGTCCGCCGCCCAGCAAGAGGCCGGGCAGGAAGTCCAGGTCCGGCAGGACGGCCACCACCCCGAAGAACACCAGGTCGCGCCAAGGGCCCAGCACGCTGCGGCCGCCGCTGGCCGCGCTGCCCGCGGCCACCCCGGCCAGCAGGTGTCCCCAGGGCGTGGCCACGTCTATCTCCCGCCCCAAGCCGGGCTCACAGGTAGCCCTGCTCCTGGTACCAGAGATAGGTGTTGGCGAGGCCCTCGTCTATGCCCACCCGGGGCCGGTAGCCCAGCTCGGCCTTGGCCTTGTCTATCTTGAAGGCCCGGTTCTGGCGGTACCAGTCCACCCGACGGGGGAAGATGGGCGGGGTGGCACCAAAGGGCTTGTAGAGCTTCTCGAACACGTGGCCCGCCGCCACCAGGGGCCAGACCGGATAGTGGGGTATCTTGACCTGCCTCCCCATGGCCTTGGCCACCCTTTTAACCAGCTCCTCGATGGAGTAGTAGTGCTCGTCGGCGATGAGATAGGCCTGGCCCAGGCCCTTGTCCTCTGCCTGGGCCAACAGAAAGGCGTCCACCAGGTTGTCGATGTACAGGGGGTGGTACAGGGTCTTGCCCGAGCCGAACATGGGGAAGACCCCCCTGGCCACCCGCTTGAAGATCATGAAAAAGCGCTCGGGGTCGCCCGGGCCGTAGATGGCCGCCGGTCGCAGGATGGTGGTCTTCATGCCCTGAGCGAAGTATTTCTGGGCCACCAGCTCGCCGTTGTACTTGGTCTGCTGGTAGTAGTCGGCCGGCTGGATGGGCGCGTCCTCGCCTCCGGGCGGGTGGCCCACGTTGCCGTGCACCCCGCAGGTGGAGCAGTAGATGACCTTCTTCACCCCGTGGCGCTGGGCGGCGGCGAAGACGTTCTCGGTGCCGCCGGTGTTCACCTCATCGTAATAGCTCTCGGGCACGTTCAGCTCGCGGAAGGCCGCGGCCAGGTGGTGCACGATCTCCACGCCCTGGACGCAGCGGTCCACCAGCGCAGGGTCAGTCACCGAGCCGATGTAAACCTCGGCCCCGGCATCGCGCAGGTTTTGGGGAACCAGCCCCTCCTTGTAGTCCAGGGCGCGCACCTGGTGCCCCAGCCCGATGAGCTTTTTCACCAGGGCCGAGCCGGTGAAGCCGGTGCCGCCGGTAACCAGTATCTTCATGCCCTATCCCCTACGCTCCGCCTTGAGTATCAGCTTGTAGCCGCTAAAGAAGAAAAGCGCTCTATCCAGCCAGGAGACCAGCTTCAGCAAGGGGTAGGCCGCCTTGAGCATGGCCATCTGCTTGGCGTTTTGTTGCCAGTCGGCCTGGGTGACCACCACCCCCTTGTCGCTGGAGGCCTGCCCTCCCCGCTGCCGCTGCCCGATCACATACCCAAAATTCAGCGCCGTGTCGACCAGCTCGGAAAAGGTCTTGCTGTAGGTGCGGCCGGTTAGCACCTTGAACCGGCCGCCCAGGAGCGCCGTCAACTCCGCCCGGGTGTAGCCGGGCCGCAGGTGGCCGTGCCAGGCGTCGGTCAGGCCCAGGGCGTGGCGCAGCGGGTTGATCAGGGACCAGCGCTTCTTGTGGGGCACGTTGATGATCAGGACCCCGCCCGGCTTCATGATGCGCGCCGCCTCGTCCAGGAACTCCTGGTCCGTGGCGATGTGCTCCAAAAAGTCCACGATCACCACCGCGTCGAACTCACGGTCGGCAAAGGGCGTGCGGCGGCCGTCTATCTGGTGTACGTCGCTCTCCACCAGGGAGCGGATGGAGGCCACCGCCGCCTCGGTGAGGTCCGCGCTGGCCCAGGAACCGCCCCGCTGCCGCAGCAGCAGGCTGATCACGCCGTTGTCCGCGCCCATGTCCAGGCAGCGGCGGCCATGGGTGTCGCCCAGCAGGCGCACGATCTGGGCGTACTTGGCCTGTTTGAGCACCGACTTGTTGAACAGGGCCAGGGCCCAGTCCTGGCTGCTCAGGGCGGCCGTGGCCATCTAGGCCCCCTCCCCCAGGCAGCGGGTCTCCAGGTCGCGGTAAAAATCCAGCAGCTTGCGGCGGTAGGCCGCCAGGCTGTAATGCTCGGCCACCCGCTGCCGGGCCGCCGCGGCCAATCTTTCGCGTAGCTCCACGTCGCCCAGCAGCGCCGCCAGGCCCCGGGCCAGCTCCGCGGGCTCGGGTTCCACCAGCATGGCGATCTGATCATCCAAGACCTGGGTGTGAGTGGGCAGACGGGTGGCCAAGAGCGGCCGGCCCGAGTCCAGGTAGGAGTAGATCTTCATGGGCGTGTTCTGGCCCTGGATGCGCGGGCTGGCCAGCACCGCGGCCTGGCGCAGATAGTGGCCCAGATGAGCCTGGGGCCGGGGGCCCAGGAAGTGGGCCCGCTGAGCCAGGCCCAGGGAGTTCGCCCTCGCCTGGTAGCGGGCCACGTCCGAGGGCCCGCCGCCGATCACGACCATCTGCGCCTGGGGCTGCTGGGCCGCGGCCAGGGCGAAGCCCTCCAGGAGCAGGTCTATGCCCTGGTAGGGCTCCAGATTGCCCACGTACATCACCAGCGGCCCGCCGAACTCCAGGCGCTCCTGCGGGGCCGGGCCCGGCTCCTGGTCCAGCAGGCTGATGTCCTCCAGGCGGCAGACCCGTGTGCTGGCGTCGTGGGCGCGGGCCACCTCTTCCAGGGCCCGGCACACGGCCACCACGCCCGCGCTGGCCCGCACCGCCCCGCCCTCCAGGCGGGCCATCAGGCCGGCCAGGGGCTTGGCCAAAGGGTACTTGTCCGCCATCTGCTGGGACAGGCAGGAGTCCATGTCATAGACGTAGGGCAGGCCGTACAGTCGCCTCAGGCGGCGGGCCAGGAAGGCCGCCTCCTCCACCGCGTGCACCAGGTCGAAGCGGCCGCTGGCCGCCAGGCGCTTGGCCGCGGGCCACATGTACAGGTCGCAGAGCGCCTTCTGCCAGGAGGGGCCGGGAGGCACCCCCCGTACCCAGCGCGGCGGCCGGATGCGGTGGATGGCCACGCCGGCCAGCGCCGGGTCCTGGCCCTCGTGGTAGCAGAGCATCTCCACCTGGTGGCCGGCCTCGGTCAGAACGCTGGCCAGCAGGCGCACGGCGATGGGCGTGCCCCTCTCCTGAAAGAAGGGGTGCGGCGCCAGCAGGAGGATCCTCATGCCAGCCGCTCCACGCGCAGCACCACCGGCGAGCCCAGCAGGACCGTGAGCCCCAGGGCCCGGCAGAGGCCCTCGCTGGCCCTGGTGAAGCCGCCCCAGCCCAGGCCCCGGTGCAGGGCCATGGGCAGGAAGTGCTGCCGCCGCAGCCTGGGCCGGCCGAATCCCTGGGCCCGGAATAGCTCCAAGACCTCTTGGTCCCAGAAGCTCCGGAAGGGCCGGGTGTGCGGGTTGTCGTCCAGGGACTCCTTGGCCCTGAACAGGGCGCCGGCCGCCAGGTTGAAGCCGCGCTTGGCCGGATAGTCCACCACCACCGCCTTGTCCGCCGCCCGGCAGAGCTGGGCCAGGTAGCCGGGGAGATCGGCCACGTGGGTGAGCATGCGCAGGCTGAGCACCACGTCAAAGGCCCGCGCCGGGAAGGGCAGGTTCATCAGGTCCACGGCCTGGAAGTCGTAGCTGCCCGGCTCCAGGAGGCGGGCCAGGCGCTGACCGCACTCCGGGCTGGAGCCGGCCACCGTGATTTTGTACCCGGCCGCGGCCAGGGGCAAGGCGGTCTGGGCGTGTCCGCCGCCCACGTCCAAGACCGAGGCCCCCGGCCAGGGGGCCAGCAGCCCCAGCACGGCCGCGGTCTGCACGGCCAGAAAATGCCGGCCCACCGGCCCGGCAAAGCGTTGGGCATAGGCCTCGCCGGCCGTGACCAGGTCCGCGTCCTCGCGAAGGGTGGGGCCGCCGGGGTTCACTTCAACTCCTGCAAGATGCGGTAGGGAGCCAAGGCCTGGGCCAGCTCGCGCTCCTGGCGCGCCTGGTCCCAGCCCAGGCGCGGGGCCATGATCGCGCAGGCCGCCCGCAAGGCCTGATCCGAGGGCCGGCCGGCCTTGCCCAGCACCGTGCGCCGCAGACTGACATCGCGCAAGCTCTGGGCCATCTCGTATTCAACCGCCTGCACGACCTCGCAGCCCAGCACCGGCGTGTCCGGGGCCAAGGGCTCCAGCAGCCCGGCCCGGCCTTGGGCCAGGGCCGCCACCGCCCCGGCCTGGCCGCCGTACTGCGCGCGCAGGTGGGCGGCGCTGGCCGCCGGCAGGCTGGCTAGCTCGACATCGCTTACCGGCGCCCCGCCCCACACCGGCTCCTTGGCGCTGAGCTGGGCCCTCTGCGGCCGGCCCAGCTGGCCGCAGACCCGGTCCACGGCCTCGCAGGCCACGGCCCGGGCCGTGGTGTACTTGGCGCCCGTGACCAGGATCAGGCCCGGCTGCTCATCTATGCGCCGCTTCACGGCCAAGCCGCCCCCGGCCGGGGTCCGGCCCGGCTGGGCCAGGGGCAGCAGGCCCCAGTGATAAAAACAAATCTCGTCCGGCGTCAGGCCCAGCTCCGGGCAGGCCTGGTTGAACTCATGGAGCAGGGCCAAAATCTCCGGCGCCTTGGGTCCGTCTTGGCCGGGCTGGCCCAAATAGAGCCGGTAAGCGGTACCCAGCAGGGTGCGGCCGCGCCAGGGCACCATGAAGATGAAGCGGTGCCCGCCGCAGACCGGGTCTTCCATCCGGCCCAGGGGCGAGCGCAGGGCCACGGTGCTGCGGCACAAGTCGCGGTTCACCACCAGGTTCAGGGCCGCGGCCAGGGCCGGCTGGGGCCATTTCTGCCCGGCCACCTGGCCGTCCCAGGGCCCGGCCGCCAGCATCACCACCCGCCCTCGCACCGCGAACTCATCGCCGCTGAGCCGGTCCCGGGCCGTCACCCCGGCCACCCGGCCGCCCTCGCGCAGCAGGCCCGTGGCCTGGACGTAGTTGGCGGCTACGGCGCCGCGCTGGGCCGCGCCCAGCGCATAGGACAGGGGCAGGCGCTCGGAGTCGTGCACCAGGCCGTCGTGCCACAGGGCCCCGCCGCTGGCGCCCGGCAGGGAGCAGGCCGGAAACATCTGGGCAACTTCCCGGCGCGACACCAGGCGGCCGCGAAGATTGTCGTGCTGGTTCAGCAGGTTGTACAGCCCCAGGGCCGCGGCCAGGGCCAGCCGGCCCTGCTTGCCCAGGCCCCGCGTGGGCAGCAGGCAGGGCTGGGGGGCCACCAGGTGCGGGGCGATGCGGCACAGGATGGCCAGCTCGTTCAGGGACAGGCGCACCCGGGCCAGGTCCATGGATTGCAGGTAGCGGAAGCCGCCGTGGATGAGCTTGAGGCTGTTGGCCGAGGTGGCGGAGGCGAAATCCCCCTGCTCCAGCAAGGCCACGGCCAGGCCGCGCAGCGAGGCCTCCCAGGCCGCGGCCGCGCCATAGGCCCCACCGCCCACGATTACCAAGTCGTAGTGGCCGTTGGCCAGGCTGGGCGCATCGCGTAACATGGCCGAGATTATATAGAGTTGGCGGGGGGTTGACAAGCAGGCTCCCAGGGCGGGCCAGGCCAGCCGGCGCGCCCCGGGGCACAAAGCTGTTGTGGCAGGCCTGGGGGTGCGTTAGGCTCCATAGGCGGGCCGGCCGGCCAGGGACCGGGCCGGCGCACCGACACCGCAGCCAGGAGGCGTACGTGAGGTTCCACCTGATCCTGGGGCTGGCCATCAGCCTGGCCTGCCTGGCCTTCCTGCTGCGGGGGGTGGACCTGGCCCGCCTCTGGGAGCTGATCCGCCAGGTGCACCTGCTCTACTATCTGATGGTGGCCGCTCTGCTGGCGGTGGGCTATTGGGTGCGCTCCCTGCGCTGGCGGCTGCTCTTAAAACCGCTCAAGGATTGCAACCTGGGTGATCTGTTCTCGGCCAACCTCATCGGCTTCATGGCCAATAACATCCTGCCCGCCCGCCTGGGCGAACTGGTGCGAGCCTATGCCGCCAACCGCCTGGCCCAGGTGCCGGCCTCCAGCGCCCTGGCCACCCTGGTCATCGAGCGGGTGCTGGACGGCATGACCCTGCTGGTGGTGCTGTTCGCGGCCCTCATTTTCGCCGACCCCCGGGCCCAGGCCGGGGCCTTCAACGTGGCCTATCTGCGGGCGGCCGGCCTGTTCCTGCTGGCCGCCTATTTGGGGGTGCTGGCGGTGATGGCCGCCCTGTGGCGCTGGCCCCAGGCCGCCACCGGCTGGCTGGCCGGCCTGGCCGGCCGGCTCTCGCCCCGCCTGGGCCGCTGGGGGCAGGAGGCCCTGACCCACTTCACCGCCGGGCTGGCCATGCTCAGCCAGGCCCGCCACCTGCCCCTGCTGCTGTTGCAGTCGGCCCTGCTCTGGGCCCTGTCCCTCCTGGCCGCCTACCTGTTCCTGCCGGCGGTGGGGCTGCCCCTGAGCCCGCTCATGGCGGCCATGGTCATGGCCGGAAGCACCCTGGCCGCGGCGGTGCCCTCGGGGCCGGGCTACATCGGCACCATTCAGTTGGCCATGCTCTGGGCCCTGATGCTGGCCGGCGCGGACGAGGAGCGGGCCACGGCCTACGCCGTGGTGTACTGGGCCGCCTGCTACTTCCCCATGACCGCCGCCGGCCTGGTGGAGATGCTGCGCCGGGGCCTGAGCCTGGGCTCCCTGCGCCAACGGGCCCAGGAGGCGGCCGAGGATTGAACCGACTCCCCCGGCTGGCTGCCAAGTCAGGAAATCAAGAAAAGCGGTAGGCCAGGAAAATAAAAAATCGGAACCAGGGCAGAGAGTTGGCCGCGCGGAGAAGCACCTTGCCGCCGGCTTATTCGATTCCGGGCGGCCTCGTCTGGCAAGGGGCGGCCGCGGTTGACGCGGGCGGGCGCTGACGGTCAACCGCCCCAACCTTTTCCTCGACGTTCTTGACGCCCAGCAACCCCGGCCGGGCGCGGACCGGCTCGTCGGTCTCCCGCTACTTATCCACGAAGATGTCCGGCCAGCGGTCGTTGGCCAAGTTGTAGGTCAGGCGCACGGCCTGGTCCCAGGGCTTGGCCGTGTCCCAGAGGAATATCTCGTAGTCGGCGATGTCGTGCTCGTGCCCGCCGGCCGAGGCGGCCCAGACCATCCAGCGGCCGTCGGCCGAAAAGCGCGGGAAGTACTCGTGGCTGTAGTCGCCGGGCAGGTCCATGTACACCTGCGGCTTGACCGGCTTCAGGGGTGAGGCCATGACCCGGGTGCCGCCGCGGCCCACGTTGTCCACCCAGAACAGGCGCTGGCCGCCCGGGAACCAACCCAACTGGCAGCCGCTCCCGATGCGCGTGTGCTCCCGGCCGGCCAAGTCGTACACGTACACCCCGTCCAGCTTGCCCCGAGCGGTGAGGGCCAGCAGGTTGCGGTTGGTGGGCGAAAGCTCGGGGGTGTAGATGCGGCCGGAGATGGGCGGCCGGCTGCTGTCGTAGAGCACCTTCTCCCCGCCCTTGGCCAGGTCCTTGAGCACTACCTGTGTCTTGCGCAGGAAGCTCACCGCGCCCTGGCCCACCCACTGGGGGTAGTTGGCGTTCCTGGCCACCAGCGACTCCCGTCCGCTGTCCAGCTCCAGACGGTAGGTGTCCCACAGGTCCGGGTTGCGCTCGCTCACCCAGGGCTTCTGGCTGCGGGCGTAGACCAGTTGCCTGCCGTCGGGCGAGAAGCGGCTGTACCAGTCCACGGACTTGTTGTTGGTCAGACGAAAGAGGTTCAGCTCGGGCAGGGTGAGCATGTATATCTCGTGGCTGCCGCTGCGCGAGGAAGACCAGACCACGCGGGCCTTGAGCCCCTGGGCGCGGGCCCGTATCTGGGCCTTCTGGGCCTCGCTCATGGTGCTGCGCTCCTCGCTGAGGGCCCAGCCGCCGAACAGGGAATAAACGTAGCGCGGCCCAAAGTGCACCGCCGCCACCACGGCCAGGCCGGCCAACGCCAGGGCGGCCAGCCACTTGCCGATCCTTCTAGCTCGGCGGGGAGGCGTCATCTTTCTTCTCCGGACGGGCGGTCAGGCTCAGGATCACCAGGGCCAGGCCGCCCAGGGTGTAGTCCACGGTCTGGGTGAGCAGATGCAGGCCGAAGGGGATCAGGGCCGCCTGGGTGGCGGCCAGGCCCGCGGCGCGCAGGGTGGCCATCATCACCCCCTCATAGGCCCCGAAGCCGGCGATGCCGGAGATGGGCAGGCTGGCCGTGGCCTCGGCCGCCACCAGGGCGAACAGCACCAGGGGGAAGCTCAGGCGCGCGGCCTCGGCCGGCCACTGGGCGGCCAGGCCGGCCACCAGCACGTACAGGGCCAGGTACTTGCACGCCCGGATGGCCACCGAAACCATCAGCACCCGCCAGAACACGCCCTGGGCCTTGACCCGGGCCACGTCCGCGCGCATCGACCCCACCTCCCGGGCCAGGCGGCCGGCCAGGTCCTGGCTGCGGCCCCGCAGCCGGGCGGTGAGCCAGGCCGCCAGCACCGCGGCCACGGCCAGCACCCGCTCCAGCAGCAGCAGGGCCAGCACGGCTATGACGCCCAGGAGCCCCAGCAGGATCCACAGCACCGACTCGCCGCCGGCCGCGGCCTGGTGCAGGATGATGGCCAGGCAGAACAGGGGCAGCATGCCGATGAGGTCGAAGATGAAGGAGAAGGCGAAAGAGGAGAAGGCCGCCGGCAGGCCCACGGCCAGCTTGCGGTTGAGAAAGACGATGTAGGCCAGGCTGCCGCTGCGCGCGGGCAACAGGTCCACGAACAGGTTGCTCACGAAGGTGAGGATCACCAGGTGCCAGTAGCGAACGGCCTCGCCCGAGGCGGCCAGCAGCATCTTATAACGCACAGCCTTGAGCAGCATGGAGCCCCAGAACAACCCCAGGAAGGCCGCGAACCATCCCCAGTGCAGGCCGCGGTACAGGCCCACCCAGTCGGCCAGGGTGGTGGTGCGGGCCAGGTACCAGAACAGGGCCACGGTGAAGCCGCAGGCCACCAGCAGGGAAACAAGCGCGCCCAGCCGCTTTCTTTGCGGCCGCCGGCTCACCCTGTGGGCTTGGGTGGTCATAGGCGGTCTTGATTCAGCCCTTCTTCACCCCGGCCATGGTGAAGCAGTTGAAGCGCAGGCCAAAGGGCACCCACATGAGCTGGCAGAGCACGCAAGAGGCCAGGCTGGGCCGGGGGAACGGCGGCACCGTGCCCGGCTCGGGGCCCAGGTGCCCGGCCAGGCGCACCATGGCGTCGGCCACGGCCCGCATCACCGGGAAGCCCTCGAAGGTGGCCCGGAAGCGGGCGTACTCCGGCTGCTGGAAGGCGTAGAAATAGTCCGTAAGCCGCAGGGGCGCGAAGGCGCCCCGGTACTCCACCCCGGTCTGGTCGAACCAGCCCAGCACCTCCTGGGCCGAGTGCAGGCTTTCGTGCGGGAAGCCGAAGATGTCGTAGGCGATCTGCTTGGTGTTCAGGCCGTGGTAGCGCTTGTCCAGCTTGCGCATGGTCCCGCCGAAGAGCTTCTCGCCCCAATACACCCGCTTGTCAATGTCCTCCCCGCCCAGGAGCTTGCAGATGCTCTGCTTGGTCCGGAGCACCCGGCGGGAAAAGGAATTGTACAGGCTGACGACCACCACCCCGCCCGGCTTGGTGATGCGCACCAGGTGCTTGAAGCCGCGCAGGGGGTCGCCGGTGTGGTGCAGCACGCCCACCGAATATGAGTAGTCGAAGTAGTTGTCCGGCAGGCTGCAGCCCAGGATGTCCATCTTCTGGAAGCGGCAGTTGTCAAAGCCGCCCTGCTGCCGGCGCTCCTCGGCGATCTTGAGCGAGCCGTCGGACAGGTCAATGCCGGTCACCTGGGCCGCGCCTTCCTTGGCGTACCACATGGCGTACTCGCCGGTGCCGCAGCCCATGTCCAGCACCTGCTTGCCCACGTAGTCGGCCTGGGTCACGCCCAGGCATTTCAGGCGCCAGCCCATCTCCTCGTCGGTGTCGCGGTTCAGGGGCCAGGGATGCTCGGAGTACATTCCCACCACGGTCTGCTGAATCTTCTGAATCTCCGGGGAAAGCTCTGTCGCCAAACCTAGTTGCTCCTTGAGACAGGCCTGGGGGCCTGGTTAGGCGTTGTCTTGGCCGCGGGTCTTGACCACCTTGGCCGGCGCGCCGGCCACCACGGCCCGGGGCGGCACGTCCTTGGTAATCACCGCGCCGGTGGCGGCCACCGAGCCGCTGGCCATGCTCACCCCGCCCAGCACGCTGACCTTGGCTCCCAGCCACACGTCGTCGGCGATCCTCACCCCGCCGTCGGGCCGGATGCCCTGGCTGGCCATGGGCACGTCCAGGCGCTCGGTGTGGTAGTTGCCCCCGCCCACGATGTAGCACTGGGGCCCGATGACCACGTCGGCGCCGATCTGCACCGGGTTGCCGGCCGCGGAGTGTACGATGGTGCGGGCCCCGATGCCGCAGCGGGGGCCTATCTGGATGCTGCCCATCTTGCAGGAGAGCATCACGTCGTTGGCCAGGTTCACGTCCTCGCCTATGACCAGCACCCGCTCGCTGTCCGGGTTGCGGGCGTCCAGGATGCAGCCCTCGCTGACCACCACCCGCGGGCCCAGGTGGATGCGCCGCGGGTGGCGCAGGACCACCCCGGCCCCGAACATCGCGCCCCGGCCGCAGGAGCCCAAGAGCCGCGGCCAGAAAAGCCCGCGCAAGAGCAGCCCCAGGGCGCCCTGCAAGTGGGCGAAGAGCATGCACAGCTCAAAATACAGCAGCCCGCCCAGGGAGCGGTGGCCCAGGATAAGGTCCTGGTAGCGCCGCAGGGCGCTGCCCTGGCCCGTGGCCGCCTCGTGGGTCTTGAACGCGCCGAGGCCGTTTGGCTTGGGGGGCTCCATGCTCATGGGCTCAGCTACCTCCAGGGGAAAGGACAGCCCAGTCTGTAATTATCACGCTAATTCTGAAGCTGTCTACCTTTCCAGGAAGCGGCGGTGCCACAGGGCCGCGTTTATCAGGGCCCAGAGGACGTGATTGTGGTTGTGGGTGCCGGCCAGGTGCTCGGCCATCAGGCGCTGGACCGTGGCCGGCTGCAGAAAATCCCTGACCAGGGGGCTGGCCGAGAGCAGCTCCTGCATCAGGGGCCGAAGCTGCCCGCGCAGGAGGTTCTTCACCGGCAGGGAGTAGCCCTGTTTGCCCCGGAACACCACCCGGTCCGGCACCAGGCCCTGGATGGCCTGGCGCAGGATGTACTTGGTGGTGAAGCCCTTGAGCTTGAACCAGGAGGGCAGGCTGGCGGTGAACTCCACCACCTCGTGGTCCAGGAAGGGCACCCGCACCTCCAGGGAGGTGGACATGGACATCTTGTCCACCTTCATCAAAACGCTGTCGGCCATGGCCAGCTTCAGGTCCAGGTACACCTCGCGGTCCAGGCGGTCGCGGCTGTTGCAGTGGGCCAGCACCGAGCGCACCGGCGCAAAGGGGTCCTCCAGCCCCACCTGCTCGGCCACCTCGGGCTGGAAAAGTCCCTGGGCCAGGGCCGGGGTCAGGAAATACTGCCAGCGCAGGTGCTCGCCCTCGGCCGGCAGCACGCAGCCCTCCAGGAAGCGCTTGAGCACGTTGACCGCGCCCTTTTTCTGGGGCTGGTCCGGCAGCAGCCCGGCCAGGCGGTTGAGCGCCGGGGCGCAGCCGGGCAGCCAGCCCAGCATACGCGCCGCCTTGGAGGCCTTGAAGCGGTCGTAGCCGGCGAAGATCTCGTCGCCGCCCTCGCCGGAGAGCACCACCGTCACCCGCTCCTTGGCCTTGCGGCAGATGAGCATCAGGGGGATGGCCGACAGATCGGTCATGGGCTCGTCCAGGTGATAGACCGCCGTCTCCAGGTCCTCCATGGTCAGGCCCTCTATCATCAAGACCGTCTGGTCGGTGCCGTAGTGCCGGGCCATGTCGTTGGCGTAGTCCAGCTCGCTGAAGCTGGGGTCCGGGTAGGCGATGGAGAAGGTGCGCAGATGCTCCACCCCCAGCTCGCGCATCAGGGCCACCACCGTGGTGGAGTCCAGGCCGCCGGAGAGGAACACCCCCAGGGGCACGTCGCTCATCAGCCGGCGTTTGACCGACAGCTTGAGCAAGGACCGCAGCTCCTCCACCGCCTCCTCGGGCCGGGAAAAGCGGGGCTCAAAGCGCAGGTCCCAGTAGGGCCGCTCCTCAAAGCGGCCGCTGTCCAGCTCGAAGATGGCGTAGTGGCCCTGCTTCAGCTTGTTCACGCCCGCGAACAGGGTGCGCGGGGCGGGCACGTACTCGTAGCCCAGGTAGTGGAACAGGCCGGTAAGGTCCACCCGGCGCTGCAGCCCGGGCCAGGCCAGCATGGCCTTGATCTCGTTGCTGAAGATCAGCCGGTTGCCGTTTCGGTGATAGTACAGGGGCTTGATGCCCAGGCGGTCCCGGCCCAGCATGATCCGCCGGCCGGGCCCGTCCAGCACCGCGAAGCAGAACATGCCGATAATGCGCTCGATGACCTGGGGGCCCCATTGCTCGTAGCCGTGCAGCACCACCTCGGAGTCGCTGTTGCTGTGGAACACGTGGCCGGCCCGGATCAGTTCGGCGCGCAGGTCAAGGTGGTTGTATATCTCGCCGTTTACCACCACGAACACGTCGCCGGTCTCGTTGACCATGGGCTGACGGCCGCGCTCGGACAAGTCGATGATGGACAGCCGGGTCTGGCCCAGGGAGGCGCCAAAGCCCACCGCCCGGCCCTGATCGTCGGGGCCCCGGTGCCGGAGCACCTGGTTCATGGCCTGAATAAGGCCTTGATCCTCCCAACTGAATCCGCTTAGACCACACATGAGGCTGCGGCTGTCTCCAATGCGTTATTGCGCCCAATCACCGGGCCCGCGGGCCCTGGAATTGCGTAAGCCTAATGAATCATACCGGTCCTGGCAAGTGCAAACACCTCGGCCTCCAGGGTTGCGTTGACGCTGTGGCGGGCAGGTGCTAACGTGGCCTGGGTTGCTAAGGAGTTGGAATCAGGGGGCGCTTTGCACAAGACCGCCAAAACCTGGCTGCGGGGCGCGGTCAGCGCCGGCCTGCTGACCATCCTGCTGATATTTTTCGTGGACCTAGGGCAGGCCTGGCGGGCCCTGCTGGGCTGCCGCTGGCAGTACCTCCTATTGCTGTTGGCCTGGAGCACGGCCGACCGGTTCCTGATGGCCTACAAGTGGCGGCTCTTGGTCCTGGCCCGGGGCCTGCCCTTGGGCTGGGCCGAGGCCCTAAAGGCCTATTACCTGGCCAGCTTCGCCGGCTGCTTTTTGCCCACCACCCTGGGGGCCGACGCGCTGCGGGTGGGCTTGGTGGCCCAGCCCCAGCGCCCCAGCGAGGTGATGGCCGCCTCGGTGCTCTTAGAACGGGCTCTGGGGTTCGTGGCCGCCGCCTTGGCCGCGGTGATCGGCCTGGTGCTCCTGACCGGACTTACCACCCGCCTGCCGCGGGAGTTTTTCGTCTGGTCCCTGGCGATCTTGGCCGGGGCCGCCGGCGCGGTGATCATCTCCTTTTCGGCCCTGGCCGGCCGCCTGCACCAGCGCCTGGAGCAGCACATGCTTGAGCGGGGCCGCCTGCTGGCCTGGCTCTCCCGCTTCATCAAGGCCTACCACGAATATCGCCGGCACCGCGGGGTGTTGGCCTGGTTTCTCCTGCTGTCCTTCCTGGAGCAGGCCGCGCCCATCGTGGGCAACTGGCTGGCGGCCCAGGCCCTGAACATCCCCCTGAGCCTCATTCAAGCCGCGGCCGTGACCCCGGTGGTGTTTCTGCTGGCGCGGCTGCCAGTTTCCTTCTCCAGCTTCGGGGTCTTAGAGGGCCTGTATGTGGCCTTGTTCAGCCTGGTGGGCCTGGATTTCACCCAGGCCTTCCTGCTGGGCCTGGTCACCAACCTGGCCGCCCTGGCCAGCGCCCTGCCGGCGGTGCCCTGGTATCTAACCGGGGGCTGCGCAGCGCCTCCGGAAGTACAAAAATGACCCACAGATGAGCTTGACGCTGCAAGCCAAAACGTGCATTAATATTATATTCGACGGCTTGCAAAGCCACTCGGAGGTTGGGCTGGAGCAGTAATTTGAAGCTGTCCCCTATGGACTCATCCAGCCGTCCACCCGCAAGGGTTCCTCCGGTGGTGATTGTGTTGTCGGTGCTGGTGCTGGCTGTCGCAGTTTCAGGGGCCTTTTATAAGGGACCGGCACTACGACAGAAAGCGGCTCAGCACCGCCTGGCGCAGCATTGGGCGCCGCCCTACCGGGTGCTGCCCCTGCTGGGCCTGGCCCACGCCGCCAGCCTGGCGGACGCGGGCCGGCTCCCGCGGGCGGATTTGGACCGCCTCTGGCGGGAGATGAAATCGTATAAAGGCACCTATCCGGTGCTTTTATGGCTGGAGTTGGCCTGGCTGGAGGTGCGGGCCGGCCACCAGCAGATGGCTCGTCAGGCCTTGGTCCGCGCTCGCCAGGCCGACGCGAAGCTTTACAATTTTTGGTTGCGCCACAAGCGCTGGGACCCATGGCGAACCCAACTGGGACTGCCCGAACCATGAGTCAAGGCGACTCTAAAACCGTCGGTTACTGGCAACCAGCCACCTTGCTGGCCGGCTTCAGTTGGGCGGTCTTCGCGGCTTCCCGCTGGGCCTTGGTCATGACCACCAAGCCCGACGGACAGGTCGCGGTGCTGTGGGTCTGGCCGCCCTGGTGGCAGACGGTGGCCATTGGCCTGGGCGCCTGGCTGTTGCAGTTCCTGGTGGCCTTGTGGCAGCGGGGCTGGCTGGCCCAGCAGGCCCTGGATCGCCCCCAGGCCTACCGCCGGGCCTACCGCGCGTGGTGGCCCTGCCTGGCCCTGCTGCTGGTGCCGTTGATGGAGCTGTGCTGGCCCCTGTACGGCTTCAGCACCGCTCCCCTGGCCCTGGGACGCGAGGCCTGGCCCCTGGCCGCCCTGGCCGTGGCCGCCGCCGTGCTGCTGCAGACCCGCCTGGCCGCGCCGGAGCTGCTGCGCCGGGGCCGCTCCGACCACCGGCTCTGGCTGGCGCCGCTGGTGTTCCTGCTGGCCCTGGGAGTGTTCGCCGGGGTGGGTGTGCGCCTCAACGAGGTCAGCGGCCAGACCGGCTACCTCATGGCCGGCGACGAGCCCTCCTATCTGCTGGGCACCCACAGCCTGGCTGTGGACCGCGACCTGGACCTGCTGGACAACATCCTCCTGCGCGAAAACTCCTACTTCAGCGACCCGGCCCGGCTGGTGCTGGGCCACGGCACCTGGACCCCGGACCGCTCCTGGGTCTCCAACCACCGGCCGGGCCTGCCCGCCCTGCTTTCGCCCTTCTACGCCTGGGGACTCTACAGCGACCTGGGCCCGCGCAAGCTGGCCACCATACTAGTCTGGCTGCTGGGGGCCTGGATGGTGCTGGAGGTGTTCTGGCTGGCCCGCTTCTACACCGGACGGGAGGGGCCGGCCCTGCTGTCGGCGGCGGCCGCGGCCCTGGCCCTGCCGGGCCTGCTCTATTCCAACCTGCTGTTCCCGGAGATGGCCGCGGCGGCCTTCAGCGTGGCCGCCTTCCGCCGCCTGCGCATGGCCCAGCCGGGCCAATACGGCATGCTCCTGCTGGCCGGGGTGCTGGCCGCCTATCTAGCCTGGTTCCACGAGCGCTTCATCCTGCTTTCGGTGCTCCTGGCCTTTTACGCCCTGGTCCGCGGCCACTGGCGCAGCTTCGGCGGCGTCATGGCTTTTTTCCTGCCCTGCATCGTCTCGGCCTGGCTGCTGAGCACCTACTTCAGCCATCTGTACGGCACGCCCCTGCCCGACCCGCATATCCACGCCCAGGGAGCCTATCTGAACCCGCGCGGCGCCTGGGAGGGGCTCAGCGGCCTGTGGGTGGACGCCGGCGAGGGGCTCTTGCCCTACAGCCCCATCTGGATGGCGGCGGTGGCCGGCCTGATCTGGCTGCTGCGCCGGCGGCCGGGGGACGGCTTCTGGGTGTTGTTGATGGCCCTGGCCACCTACCTCACCGCCGGCCTGTACGCGGACTGGTTCGGGGGCATCAACCCGCCGGCCCGCTACCTGGTGGCCGCGGTGCCCTTCCTGGCCCTGGGCATGGCCGCCGGCGCCCGCTGGGCCCCGCGCCGCTTCATGCTGGTCACGGTGATGCTGGCGGTGCTGACCGTGGCCGCGGCGGCCTTCGTCATGCACTACCCCTCGGCGGTCTATGGCCACAGTGTGGTGCTGGGCCAGGGCCTGCAATTCCCCCTGGTGGAGAACCTGCTGCCGGCCTACATCTTCGCGCACCAGCAGCCCGCGCTTAACGCCCAGTTGGGCCTGATCTGGCTGTGCGTGGCCGGGGTGGTGGTGCTGGCCCTGCAGGTGGACGGCCAGCGATTCTCGCCCATATCGGCCCTGATCTGCCTGCTGGGGGCCTTCCTGGTGGTGGCCGGGGCGGCCACCGCCGCCGACCGCATCGGGCCGGGCCTGACCGCCTACCGCAACCCGGCCCATCGCATCGCCCTATGGGAGCGGGCGCGGGTCTTCCCGGGCGAGGGCCCCTCCTGGCGGGTGGGCCCGGCCGGGCCGCAGCCCCAGGAGGCCCTGCTGGAGCTTTCCCTGCCCCCGGCCCGCTACTCGCGCTTCCCGGCCAAGCCGGTGAGCGAGGGGGCCGAGGCGGTGACGGTGCCGCCTCTGGCTGCGCCCAAGCTTTTCCTCTGGGGCCAGTACCTTAACCTGCCGCCGGGCCGCTACCAGGTCACCGCCCGCCTGAGCGGCCCCTACCGGGGCCCGCAACTGGTGGCCTGGCTGGACGTAAGCCTGGACAAGGGCCGCCAGGTGCTCACCCGCAGCCAGGTGAGCGGCCAGCAGTTGGGCAAGCCCCTGGTCCTGGAGTTTGACCTGCCCCGGGGAGCCCGCCACCTGGAGGTGCGCGTGGGCACCACCGGTAGAGACCGCCTGGTGCTGCACTCCCTGTCCATTGTCCCGCGTCTGAAATCGGCGAGGGCCCGGACCCCGTGAGCCCGCTTAATCAGCCGCCCGCGGCCCGAGGGAGCGCGTGGCTGACGGCGCTTTTAGGCCTGTTGCTGCTGGCCCTGGCCTTGGTCTACACCTGGCCCCTGGCCGCCGACTTCGGCCGAGGCCTGCCTTATGTATATTGGCCCGTGCCCGGCTGGGAGCGGGTCCCTCTGGTCCCCGGCGACCATTTGCAATTCTATTACTGGTGCTGGCTGTTCACCGACAACCTGCTGGGGCCCTCGCCCCTGTTCAGCAACCCCTATGAGTTCTCCACCTTCCTGCACCCCCAGGGCATCGCCCTGTACGCCAACTTCCCCTTCTCCCTGCTCTACCTGGCCCTGCGGCCCCTGGGGGCCCTGCCGGCCTACAACGCCCTGGTGCTGTTGAGCTACCTGTTGGCCGGGCTCATGGCCTTTGCCCTGGCCCGGCAGGTGCTGGGCCAGGGCCTGGCCGCCTGGCTCGCGGCCCTGATCTTCGCCCTGCTGCCCTTCCGGGCCTCCCAGGCGCTCTCCGGCCACCTGTACGGCTTCATCGCCTTCCTGCTGCCCCTCTGCCTGTGGTGCCTGGAGCGGGGCTGGCAATGGCGGCCCTGGCTCTGGGGCGCGGGCGCGGGCCTGGCGCTGCTGTCCCTGGGCCTGATGGAGAGCCACCTCTTCTATTACAGCACCCTGCTCT
Source organism: Desulfarculus sp. (assembly GCA_003605055.1). GTDB lineage: Bacteria > Desulfobacterota > Desulfarculia > Desulfarculales > Desulfarculaceae > Desulfoferula. The sequence continues at coordinate 98,773 of QZKP01000018.1, read as the reverse complement.
TGGGCCTGTATCTGCCCCTGCGCCTGATCATGCGCGGCCGGGAGGACATGCCCCAGGAGGACCAGGCCTTGGACTGGCCCAGCCTGGCCATGGTGCTGGCCGCGGGTCTGGCCCTGGGCGCGGTTCGCGCCGGGGCCGCGGGCGCAGGCGGCCTGGCCGTCAGCCTGGCCCTGGGCCTGGTGGTGGTGCTGGCCCTGTGGCTGCTGCTGTCTTGGCTGGCCGTGGCCCTGACCAGCCTGGGGCCGGCCCCCTGCCGCCGGGCCCTGGCCCGGGGCCTGCTGCCCCTGGTGCTCAGCCCGGTTTACGCCGTGCAGTTTTGGCTGCCAATTCCGCACCTGGGCAAGCTGCTGGCCCTGGCCATTGTGGTCTGGGGCGCGGCCCGCTGCCTGCCCGGGCTGTGGCGCGCCCGCCGGATGCCCGCCTGGCCTCCGGGCTCCTGGGCGCCGCTGATCCCCCTGGGCCTGGGCTGGGGCCTGGGCCTGGCGGCCATGCTGATCCTCAAGCGCCGCACCATGGACGCCAGCATCGCCGGGGCCGGCCGCGCCTGGAGCGAGGTGCGCCTGTTCTCCCCGCACCTGGGCGATCTGTTCAGCCCGCAGGCCGCCAACTCCGAGCAGCTCGTGTACCTGGGGCTGGTGCTCTTGGCCCTTGCCCTGGCCGGGCTGGTGCTGCTGGCCCTGGGCCGGCCGTCCGGGGCCAAGGGCGGCATGCTGGCCGCGCTGTGGAGCGCCTTGGGCCTCTTGGCCGGCCTGCTCTGCCTGGGGCCCAACCTGCCCCAGCTCCCCCTGTACGGCTTCCTGTACCGGCACCTGCCCTTCTTCAACTTCCCCCGGGTGCCCGGCCGGCTGGTCATCCTGGCGGTGCTGCTGCTGGCCCTGGCCGGCGGCTGGGCTCTGCGCGAGCTGGCCCGGCCCCTGCGCCGCCGGCGCGGCGCAGTCCTGGCCCTGGGCCTGGCCCTGACGGTCCTGATCGTCTGGGACCTCTGGCCGCCGGCCCGCCCTGGCATCTGCCTGGTGCCGCCTTCCGGGCCCCTGGAGGCCACGGTGCGCTCGGCCCTGCCCGGCGGGCCGCGGAGCCCCCAGCGCCTGCTGGGCCTGCCCCTCTGGCCCGGCGACTCGCACCAGTCCTCGGTGTACGAGTTCCTGGTCACCCGCACCCGGGCCCGCCTGGTCAACGGCTACGCCCCCTTGGTGCCCCGGGCCTACGTGGCCCAGGTCTTCTGGCCCCTGTATCCCCTGGACCTGGGCGAGGTGAATCAGGAGTCTCTGCGCACCCTGGAGCGCCTCCAGGTGGGGCTGGTGGCCTTTTACAGCGATGCAGAGGTTTACACTAGCAAGGTGAGCCCCTTCCCGCCGGACCTGGCCCGCCGCCGCCTGGAGGCCAGCGGCGCCTTCCAGCCCCTGCGCCAGGAGGGCAATGTGTTCCTGCTGCGGCCGGACTACCGGGCCCGGCTCGACGGCCGCGAGCGCCGGGTGAGCTCGCCGGCCGTTGTGCTGTGGCCCGCGGCCTGGCTGGGCCGCGACACCGGACGGCTGAAGGAGGACCGGCAGGCCTCGGGCTGGGGCCTCTTGTTCGCCGAGCCGGCCCGGCCGGGCGCGCCCCTGGGTCCGCGCCTGGGCCGCTTCGCCGGCAACGTGGCCCAGGCCCGCGTGGGCCGCGACCAGCCCGGCTGGCTCAGCCAAGGGCCGGGACGGCCCCTGCCGCCGGGCAGCTATCTGCTGCGCTTCCGCCTGCGCCGCGGGCCGGGCGCGGTGCCGGGCCGGGTGGAGGCCAGCGACCGCCAGGGCCGGGTGCTGGCCAGCGCCGCGCTCACGCCGGAGCGGCTGCCGGCCGACGGCGCCTGGCACGACGTGGGCCTGCCCCTGGAGCTGGCGGCCTTCACCCGCCTGGAGCTGCGCACCTATTTCAGCGGCGCGGCCGACCTGGAGCTTTGCCTGGTGCTGGTGGGCTTTGCGGACCGGGCCGCGCCGCAGCCCTTTTACGCGGCCAGCCAGCTCTGGCGTCAGGCCGGGGACCTGCTGGCCGACCCCGCGGCGCCCGGCGGCCTGGCCGTGGCCGCCCGCCGGGGCTACACCCCGCCGCTGTATCTGATGCACGGCCCCCACCAGACCTACCCCCCCGGACGCTACCGGGCCCGCTTCCGCCTGGCCCTTTTGCAGCCCGGGCCGGCCGGGCTGCCCGCGGCCGAGCTGGTGGTGGCCACGGACCTGGGCCGCCTGATCCTGGGTCGTCGCCTGGTCAAGGCCGGAGAGCTGCGGCCGGACTACCAGGACATAGCCGTGGACTTCACCCTGCCCCGGCAGGCAGAATTGGACCTGCGGGTGCTCTACGCCCAAGGCGCCTCCCTGAAGCTGGCCGGCGCCTCGGTGCAGCCCGCGCCCTGAGGTCGTAGGGGAGAGCCTTTTTTGCCGGAGCCGGGAAACAAGCGGGACAGGCGCGGATTCCAGTGGCCATGGCTGCTGTTGATCGCCCTTGTGCTGCTGGCCCTGGCCCAGGCCTACACTTGGCCTCTGTCCCGGTTCCTGTCCCAGGCCATCCCTTATAGCTTCCATGCCGCGCCCACCTACCAGACCCAGCCGGGCGCGCCGCCGCCCACCCTGGTCCCAGGCGACCATCTGCAGTTCTATTATTGGTGCTGGCTGTTCACCGACAACCTGACCGGCCCCTCGCGGATGTTCACAAACCCCTACGAGTTCAACACCTTCCTCTCGCCCGGGCTGCGGGGGGTCTACGCCCTGTTCCCTTTTTCGGCCCTGTACGCCCTGCTGCGGCCCCTGGGGCCCCTGACCGCCTACAATCTGCTGGTGCTGCTGTCCTTTGTCCTGGCCGGCCTGCTGGCCTATGTCTGGGCCCGCGACCTACTCCAGGACCGTTGGGCGGCGTTGCTGGCGGCCCTGTGCTTCGCCTTGCTGCCCGCGCGCACCTCCGAGGTGGCCGGCGGCCACCTCTACGGCTTCGTGGCCTTCATGCTGCCCCTGTGCCTGTGGTGCCTTGGGCGGGCCTGGCGGGCCAGCCTGGCCGGACGCCGGGCTGCCTGGCTGGCCTGGGGCGCGGGCGCGGGCGGCGCGCTGCTGGTGGCCGCTCTGCTGGACCCGCACCTGATCTATTACCTGGCCCTGCTGCTGGTCATCTACACGCCGCTCAAGGTCCTGCTGCATCGCCCGGCTGACAGGCCCGCGGCGGAAGAGACTAAGGACGGCGGCAGGCCCTGGCTTCCGGTGCTGGCCGCGGGCCTGGGGCTGGGCATATTCGCCTATCTGCGGCAGTGGCCGGCGCCAGGCCTGGGCTTCTCCGTGGGCCAGCTTTTCACTTGCCTGGCCCTGTACCTGATCCTGATCTGGACCCTCTGGCTGCTGCTGGCCGCCCTGGTCCGGGCCCTGAGCCGGCTGGGCCTGGCGCAGGCGCGGGCGGTCGCGGCCGCGGGCCTGGCCCCCTTGGCCCTGGCCCCGCTGTACGCCCTGCGCTTGGTCTGGGACCTCCCGCACCTGGGGGCCGGCCTTCTGCTGCTCCTGGGGGCCTGGGGCCTGTGGCGCCTGAGCCGGCGGTTGCGGCCGATCTGGCAGGGGCCGGGCAGGGAGGCCGCGCCCCTGCTCAGGCCCCTGCTCCTGCCGGCCCTAGGCCTGGCCCTGGCCGCGGCCTATATCCTGGGCAGCCTGGGCCCGATCCTGGCCCCCAGCCAGGCCGGCGGGGGCCGCAGCCTGGCCGAGGCGGGCTTCTTCGCCCCCCGGCTGGCCGACCTGTTCGACTCCCGCATGGAGCGGCTGGCCTTCCTGGGCTGGGTGCTGGCCGGCCTGGCCCTAGCCGGCCTGGCCTGGCTGGGCTTGGCGCGGGCCTCGCGCCTGCGCGGGGCCGGCCTGGCCTCCCTGTGGGCCGGGCTGGGGGTGGGCTTCAGCCTCCTGAGCCTGGGCCCCAACCTGCCGGCCTTTCCCCTCTACGGGCTGCTCTACCGCCACCTGCCCTTTTTCAACTACCCGCGGGTGCCCGGCCGCATGCTCCTGCTGGGGGCCCTTTTCCTGGGCTTGCTGGCCGCCTGGCTGCTGCGGGAGATCAGGCGGCGCTGGGCCGCGCGGCCGGCGGCCGGCGTCAGCCTGGTCCTGGCGCTGGCGGCCCTCCTGGTGTGGGGATACTGGCCGCCCGGGCCGCCGGGGCTTTCCCTGGCCAGCATTCCGGCCGGCCTGACGACGGCCATCAAAAAGAACCTGCCCACCGGGCCGGCCGCGGACCGGCGGCTGCTGGAGCTGCCCATCTGGCCGGGCCACGCCCACCAGTCTTCTTTGTACGAGCTGACCATCACCGCCACCCGGGCCCTGTCCGTCAACGGCTACTCGCCCCTGGCCCACCGCCGCTATGAGCAGGAGATATACCGGCCCTTGCAGGGGCTGAACCTGGGCCAGGTAACGCCCCAGGCCCTGCAAACCCTGCGCCGGCTGCGGGTGGGCCTGGTCACCTTCCACGACGACGACCAGGCCTTCCCCTACTGGCTCAGCGCCTTTCCGCCGGCCCTGAGCCGGGAGCGGCTGCAGGCCAGCGGCCTGCTGCGGCCTCTATTTCTGGAGGGGACGGTCTTTCTCTTCGCCCCGCAACTTAGCGCCCAGCCGGCCCAGGTCGGCGGCCTGACCTCGCCGGTGACCAGCCTGTGGGAGGCCCCCTGGCTGCAGCGCGACACCGGACGGCTGGTGGAGGACGAGGAGGCCTCGGGCTGGGGCCTGTTGTTCGCCGAGCAGGCCACGCCCGGCGGCCCCCTGGGGACCCGCCTGCCCCGGCCGGCCGGCAACGTGGCCCTGGCCCAGGCCGGCCGGGACCGGCCCGGCCTGCTCTCCTCCCGGCCAGTAGCCTTCTTCCAGCCCTACCGCTATTACCCGCCGGGGCGCTACCTGGCCCGCTTCCGCCTGAAGCGGGGGCCCGGCGAGCCGCCGGGGCGCATCGAGGTGCGCCGCGCGGGCGGCGGACCCATGCTGGCCGGCCGGGAGCTGGCGCCAGAGGCTCTGCCCGCCGACGGCCGCTGGCACGACGTGGAGTTGGCCTTCAGCCTGGAGCAGGCGGCGCACCTGGACCTGCACACCCGCTTCTACGGCAAGAGCGACCTGGCCCTGGACCTGGTGCTTATAGGCTTCGCCGAGGGCGCGCAGCCGCCGCCGTTTTATCCGGCCAGCCGCCTCTGGCGGCAGACCGGCGCCCTGGTGCCGGACCCGTCCGTGCCCGGCGGCCTGGCCGTGCTGGCCCGGCCCCAGCGCGACCCGGAGCTGTATCTCATGCACGGCCCCCAGCAGACCTACGGCCCCGGCCGCTACCGGGCCCGCTTCCGTCTGGCCGCCCCGCAGCCGGCGCCGCCCCAGGCCCTGCTGGCCGAGCTGGTGGCGGCCACGGACCTGGGCCGTCTGCCCCTGGGCCACGCCCTGGTGCGCGGCCGCGACCTGGGGCCGGGGTACCGGGATGTGCTGGTGGAGTTCAGGCTCACGCGGCGCTGCGAGCTGGGGCTGCGGGTGCTGTACCGGCGCGGGGGGCCGCTCAAGCTGGCCGGTGCGGCCGTGGAGCGCCTGGACTGAGAAAGGCTGGGGGGCCGGCGGGGCCGATGGGCCGGAGCCTTACTGGAGCAACTTCACCTCGCCCACCACCACCTCGCGGCTGCCTTCGCCCTGGCCCTGCGCCACGGACAGGGGCTCGCGCATGAAGTGGGGGTCCCACATACCCAGCACCAGGCGATAGGCGCCGGGGGGCGTGTCCGCGGGTATGTTCAGGTGCAGGTCCTCGCGCACCACCTGCCCGGGCTTCAAGGAGGGCATGGCCAGCCGGCCCTGGTCCAGGTTGTGGTCGTAGTTGAGCACCCGCCCGGGGCCCCGCAGGTGCAGGAACACCACGTAATCCCAGGGCACCTTCTGCCAGGCCCGCCAGTAGAAGTTCACGTCCAGCCGGTTGCCGACCTTGATCTGGTTTTTGGGCAGGTCGTAGCCTAACAGGGTCAGTCCCTCCTCGAAGCGGCTCTCCTTTTTCAGAGAGGGGCGCAGGTGGGCCAGGCGGGCCTCCACCCGGGCCACGTCCTTGGGCTTCTGCAGCAGCTTGTAGAGCTCGGCCGCGCCCTGCAACTGATCCGGGAACGAGGGGAAGGCCTGTTCGGCCCGCCGCACCATCTCCAGGGCCTGGGGCAGCTTGCCCGTTTCCAGCAGAGACTTGGCCAGGGGCAGGTAAATCTGATGGCAGCCCGGGTCCAGCTTCAGCAGGGCCTGGAAGGAATCCACAGCGGCCTGAAAGCGTCCGGCGTTCAGGGAAACCTGGCCCCAGGCCTCGTGATACCAGCGCAGTACCCAGGCCATGTGGGCCCGCAGGTCCGCGCCCACACGCAGGGATTCCAGGCGCAGCGGGTGGGGGGAGGTGTAGAACAGCCTTAGCTCCAGGCTGCCCGCGCTCCAGGGGATACGCAGGGGGACCATCACCCGCCCCCGGCCCCCCTGCAGGTCGCGGCCCAGGATGGGCATCTTGGCCAGGATTTCGCTGGCCGTGCCGTTGCGGCCCCAGACCTCCACCCGGGCCAACTGCTCCTGGGGACTGGTGCGCGCCGGGCTGCTCAGGTCCAGGTCCAGCCGCCAGAGTCCCTGGGGATAGGGGTCGGCCAGCCAGAGGGCCAGCCTGCCGCCGTTGCCCTGCTTGGGACGGCGGTAGCTGCCGTGATACCCGTTGCCCCGCAGGCTGACCTCCCGGCCGTCGCTCACGCACAAGGGGCCGTCCACCTTATAGCTCAGGGACCCGGCCCGGCGCAGCAGGTCCAGGTGGTAGCCGGTGAGCGCGGCCAGGCGGCGGTCCCAGCGCGGGCCGCGGGGTTCGCCGGCCAGGGCCAGGTACTCGCGGGCCACTTGGCCGGGTAGCGCGGCCAGGGTGCGGCTGGCGTCCCCGTAGCGCCCCAGGCTGGACTGGGCCCCGGCCAGCATCACGCGCGCGTCAAAGCTCTCCTGCTGTTGCAGGGCCTTCTGCAGCCAAGGCAGCGCGACCTGCCAGCGGCCCGCCTCCAATTCCCGCTTGCCCAAAAGCAGGGCCTCGTGCTCCAGATGGGCCAGTATGCGCCCCGGCCGCCGCAGGCGCACGCCCAAGGGGTAGATGCCCCTGGCCATGGGCGGCCAGGCCCGGGCCTTCAGGATCAAATCGGTGCTCTGGCCCGGATAGAGCGTGATCCAGCGGTCGGGCCAGGGCCCCTGGCTCACCTCCACCTCGCTCAGCTCCTGACCCAGGTTGGTCAGGCGCAGGCCCAAGGCCTCGCGGGGGTTTTCCAGGCGCAGCACCCGCCGGCCGCCGCCAGGGGCCTCCAGCAACATCTGGCCGTCGTCGCGGCTGTAGGCCGACACCTGGCCATAGACCACGGTGTAGGGCCGTCGGTAGCCCACCAGCGGCCGGGCCAGGGCCAGGGGCTGGTTGATGTGGCTGGCCGGGCGCGGGGAGTAGACCTCCACCCGCGGGCTGATGCCGCTGGGGAAGTTGGCCTCCGGCCACCAGCGGCCCGGGCCCCAGCCGGACTTCAGGTCCAGGCGCTTTATTAGTTGCAGGGAGGCCAGCAGCTCCGGCGGCGGGGCCGGCGGTTGCCTGCGGTCGTGGCCCGGCCAGGCCGACACCACCAGGTACTGCCCCTGGCCCAGGATTTGTTCCAGAGATTGCCCCTTGCCCCAGGGCCGCGCTCCGGCGGCTATGTCCAGGGGCAGACCGGGGCCGGCCAACAGCTTGTCCTCCGGGGCCAGGTTGTCCTGCAGCCATTGCCGCGCGGCCTGCAGGGTGCCCTGCTGCCAGAAGAGATAGCCCACGGCCAGGGAGCGCCAGCAGGAGAACAGGCCCAGGGCCAGGGCCAGGAGCAGCACCGCCGTCACCTGCATGCGGAAGCGGGGCAGCCGGCGGCAGAGCAGCACCAGGGGCCAGCAGGCCGCCACCGCCGCCGCGGGCAGCCAGGAGGCCAGCCAGCCCTCGGAGGAGCCGCTGGGCAAGAGCAGGCCGGCCAGCATGAACGGCAGGGGGCTCAGGGCGATCAGGCAGCGCTGCACCTGCCGGCGATCAATGAGAATGGCCAACCCTATCAGCCACAGCAGGGCCACCTCCAGGCCCTGCACCCCCAAGAGCAGCTCGGCCGCCTGCCGCCCGCGCTGCTGGATGAAGGACCACCAGTCCTGTTCCACGAACAAACCCAGTTGCCGCAGGTCCAGGGAGGCCAGGTCCCGCGGGTGCAGCACCAGGCCCGGCGAGCCCAGGATCAGCCCCAGCAGCAGGCCGGCCAAGGCGTAGGCCGGCCACAGCAGCAGCCAGCGCCAGGAGCCCCGGTCGCTGCGCCACAGCACCAGCAGGGTGGCGGCCAGGGCCAAGGGTGCGGCCGCCAGGCCGGCCGGCTTGATGGTGACGGTCAGGCCCAGGGCCAGGCCCAGGGCGAAAAAGAGGCTGGCCCGGGGCGACTCCATCACCAGCCAGGCCAGCCAGGCGCACAACAGCACCATGAAGCCCAGGGGGACGTCCAAGGTCAGGTAGTGTCCGCGGGCCACCAGCAGCGGGCTGAAAGCCACCAGCACCGCGGCCAGCAGGCCCGTGGCCACGCTGTCGAAGCAGCGCCGGCCCAGCAGATAGACCATGGGTATCTGGGCGGCCCCCAACGCGGCCACGCACAGGCGGCCGGCCAACAGACCGGACAGGCGCACGTCGGCCAGGTAGCGCACCTGGCCCAGCATCAGCTCCAGTAGGCCTCCCAGGAGCGAGGCCGCGCCCTGCACCAGGGCCGCCAGGGAGAAGAAGGTCTGGGTCCACAGGCCGGGATAGGTGGGCTGGGTCCAGTTGAGGTGCTCTATCACCCGCCAGCCCCACGCGCCCAGGGGCAGACCCTGGGACCCGCCGGGCTGCCAGGCCAGGCCCCAAAGGCGCAGTCCCAGGCCCACCAGCACCAGCCAGGCCAGGATCAGCCGCCGGGGTGGTATATATTTGCTAAATGGCATGCGGACCCAACGCGCAGCCGGGGCCGGGCTGCCTGCCAGTGCCAATCGGCCCTTCCAGAGAGAGCGGTGTCAGCCCACTGTCGCTAGAACTGGCTCTCCATGGCCCCATAGGAACAGGCCGCGATACATGATTCGCACATTATGCACTGAGAGGCGTCGAATACCAACTCTCGAGTTTGGGAATCCACCGTAAGGGCGTCGGTGGGGCAGACCGCGGTGCAGGCGGTGCAGTGCACGCAGCGCTCGTCGTAGTGGCGCATCTCCTGCACCAGAGTGTCCACCTGCACCCCCTGCTCCTCCAGGTAGGCCAGGCCCTGGTCCAGGCTCTTCTTGCTGCCCTGCAGCTCCACCACCATGCGGCCCCGCTCCCGCGGGTGGACCGTGGCCCGCAGGATGTTCACCTGCAGGTCGTACTGGCGGATGAGGTTGTAGGTGACCGGCTCTTGAATCAGCCGGGGTGGAAAACTGAGAACAAGCTTTTTCTTCGCCAAGGTGATCGCCCCTTTTCCTGTGCCGCCCGGCCCCCGCCAGGGGGCCGGGCCGCGAGATTTACAGCGCAGCGGCCAACTGGGCCCCCGGCAGGGGGGCCACCGGCCGCGTCAACAGGAAACGGCCCTCGCTTATCATCTGCTTAAGCTCCAGGGCCACCTGACGGCCCACGGCCCGGCTGGCCAGGCAACCGGTGGGCACCTTCTTACCGTTAATCTCGATGGAGCCGCTCATCAGCTCGGCCATGGACACCCGCCCCAGGTCGGCCACCCGGCCCAGGGGGTAATTCTCCGAGTAGTCCACAATGGGATAGGTGATTTCCGCGTCGCTGATGGCGCAGAAGGCCATCACCTCCTCGTCCACCACCGGGATGGGCAGGCCGAAGCCCAGCGACAGCGATACGCCGTAGCCGGTCAGGGAGGCCGCCCGCAGGTATTTGACGTTCATACCCCGCAGGTCGCCGATCACCGCCACCGTGGCCGAGGGGGTCAGGGGCAGGTCGTGCTCCCCGCGCTTGGGCTCGGCCACATGCTGGGTGCCGGGCCAGATGATGTAGCCCTGCCCGCCACCCAGGAAGATGCGGGTGCCGATGCCCAGGGTGCGCAGTTTGGGGTCGTTGAGCAGCGGGCTCAGGGCGCCGGTGGTGGAGTAGTTGGCGTTGCCGATGCGGGGCTTGAGCACGCCCATGTAGGTGTAGATGGTCTTTTGCCCCAGGTTGATGGCCACGTTGTAGAGCTGGTAGGCGTTGCGCGGGTTGAACAGCACCGCGCTGTTGAAATCCTCCAGGCCCAACTCGGCGCTGTACTCCTTGCGGGGGTAACAGTCGGTGCCGTAGGCCTTGGCCTCCAGCTTGACCTTCTGGCCCTCCACCAGCTTTTGGATGACGTGGGCCCCGCCGAACTTGAACAGGCCGGGGTAGACCGCGTTGCGCGGGTCATCGTCAGTCAGGGCCGTGCAGCCCAGGCAGATGTCGGCCGCGGCCCAGCCCGCATAGGCGGTGACGCCGTCCACGGTCACTCGCCCGCCGCCGCACTTTATCTTGGGGGTGGATTGCTTGAGGTTGAAATACATGCCAGAGGAGCACATGGGTCCGAAGGTGCCGGTGGTCACGACGTCGACTTGACGGGCCGCCGCCTTTACGCCCTTGTCCTTGACCAGGCCCACGACTTCTTCGGCCGTGGCCACCACCACTTTCCCTGATTTGATCTTGGCGTTGATCTCCTCAATGCTCCTCATGGCTGTTCCTTCCGGTTTGGGTTGACGGTTACGCGGCCGCCACTGGCGTCGCGCAGCTTTGGTCCTTGAGCCTCTGGCGCCTGACCATCTCGGCCAGGGAGATGCTGCTTAGGAAATCCACCAAGAGCTGGCCCATGTCGCCCCACACCAAGTGCACGGTGCAGCCGCCCACCCGGTCGCAGTACTGGGCGTCCTGCACGCACTCCACCGGGGCCAAGGGCCCCTCCAGGCTGCGCACGATGTCGTACAGGGTGATGTTGCCTGGGTCCGTGGAGAGCAGATAGCCCCCCCGGGCCCCGCGCACGCTTTTGACCAAGCCGGCGCCCTTAAGGGGTATTAAAAGCTGCTCCAGGTACTTGGCAGATATCTCCTGGCGGGAGGCCAGGTCCCGCAACGGCACCGGCCCCTTGCCTGAGTTCATGGCCAGCTCCAACATGGCCCGCACTCCGTAGCGTCCTCTCGTAGAAAGTTTCATCGCTATCTATCCGTGTTAGAGGGAAAGGCCTTGGCGATCCAGGCCGAGCCCATGATCGCCTGGTCCTTGAAAAAAACCGCCAGTTGCCCGGGCGCCACCGCACCCTGCTCCTGGGCAAACACAACCTCCACTCCCTGGGCATCGCCCTGGACCCGGCAGGCCACGCCCCGGTGGGAGTAGCGGAAGCGCACCATATATGACCCGTGCTCCTCCAGCGGGGCGTACCACAGGGGCCGGCGGCCGGCCAGGCCCTGGGTGGCCAGGCTGTACCGTGGGCCCACCCGCACCGCCGCCCGGGGTCCGTCCAAGGCCGTAACGTACGCCGGCTGGCCCAGGGCCAGGCCCAGGCCCCGGCGCTGGCCCACCGTAAAGCGGTGCAGACCGGGGTGCTCGCCCAGCACCCGGCCCTGTTGGTCCTCCATCGGCCCCGGCCGGATCCCCTGGCGCTGGGCCATGAACTGGTCCCAGCCGCCGGACGGCAGAAAGCACATGTCCTGGCTCTCGGGCCGCTGGGCCGCCTGCAGCCCGGCCGCGGCGGCCATCTGGCGGACCTGGGGCTTGCTCAGCCCGCTCAGAGGGAACAGCAGCCGGGGCAACAGCCCCGGAGCCAGACGGGCCAGAAAATAGGCCTGGCTCTTTTTGGCGTCCCGGGCCTCGGCCAGCAGCCAGCGGCCGTCCCGCTGCAGCAGCCGGGCGTAGTGCCCGGTGGCCAGGCGCTCACAGCCCTGCACCTGGGCCGCCCGCCAGAGCAGGGGAAACTTAATTCGCGCGTTGCACAGGCCGCAGGGGTTGGGGGTGCGCCCGGCTGCGTAGGCCCGGGCCACGGGCTCCAGCACCTGCTCCTCGAACTCCCCGGCCGCCTCCACCACCTGGTGGGGGATGCCCACCTGCTCGGCCGCAACGGCTCCGGCCCGCCAGGCCTGATCCGGCCCGGCGCCCAGGCGCAGGCTCAGCCCCACCACCTGATGACCAGCCTCTTTGAGAAGAAGCGCGGCCACCGAGGAGTCCACACCCCCGCTAAGCGCCACCGCGATCTTGGCCAAAAACTAAAATCTCCCCGCCGAAAAATCATAGAAAGTTCATGGTCATTAGGGAGAATAAAAATATATCCGCCCTGGCCAATCATGTCAAACTTATTCCCACAAATATTTGTATGAAATTAGAGCATTATAAGGTTAGGCCAAACGTAATAATATTATTACATTGTAATTACAATATATTTTATAACAATGTACAACTTATAAAACACCTAACGATTTATGGGTATTGGTTTCGCCGGATTCGTTCCCCCCCGTTTTACCGGGCCAAATAAAAACACCGGTCCTCAGCGGCGCAGGGCCCTAGCCATCTCGCGCTCCTGGTCGCGCTTTTTAATCAGGGCCCGCTTGTCGGACTTCTTGCGGCCCTTGGCCAGGGCCAGCTCCACCTTGGCCCGGCCCTGCTTGAAGTAGATGGCCAGGGGGATCAGGCTGTAGCCTTGCTCGGCCACCTTGCCGGTCAGGCGCTTGAGCTCGCGCTTGTGCAGCAGCAGCTTGCGCGGGCGGGTGGGCTCGTGGTTGTCGTAGTAGGCAAAAGGATAAGGCTGTATCTGGCAGCCCAGCAGCCAGCCCTCGCCGTCCTTGATCCGGGCATAGGCCTCGTTCAGGCTGGCCTTGCCCAGGCGCAGGGATTTGACCTCGGTGCCGGCGAGCACCAGCCCGGCCTCGAAGCGGTCGCCCAGCTCGTAGTCGAAGCGGGCCCGCTTATTGCGGGCCACCACCTTTATGCCGGACACGCCCGGGCCCCCTAACCGGCCGCAGCGCCGCCCGGGGCCGGGGCGAACATGGCGCCGAAGTGGCGCACCAGCTCCTGGTCCACGAACCGCTTCACCTCCGCGGCGGTGGCGTAGCTCATGGCGTGGCGGGCCAGATCCCGCCAGCTCTGGGCCGCGCACAGGCGCAGCACCTGCTTGACCCGGGGGATGGCCAGGGCGTTCATGGAAAGGCCGTCCAGCCCCAGACCCACCAGCAGCGGCACCGCCCGCACGTCGCCGGCCATCTCGCCGCACATGGCCACCGAGATGCCCGCGGCGTGGCCGGCGGTGACCACCTGGCGCACCATGCGCAGCACCGCCGGGTGCATGGGCTGATACAGGTGGGCCACGGCCTCGTTCACCCGGTCAATGGCCAGCGAGTACTGGATCAGGTCGTTGGTGCCGATGGAGAAGAAGTCCACGTGCTCGGCCAGCAGATCGGCGATGGCCACCGCCGAGGGCACCTCGATCATGATACCCACCTTCATCTTGGCGTCGAAAGGGTGCCCTCGGGCGCGCAGCTCCTGTTTGACCTCCTCCAGCACCTCCTTGGCCTGCAGCAGCTCGCCCACCCCGGAGATGAGGGGGAACATCACCCGCACCTGACCGTAGGCCGAGGCCCGCAGGATGGCCCGCAGTTGGGTCTTGAACAGCCCGCGCTCCCGGAGGCAGTAGCGAATGGCCCGAAGCCCCAGGGCCGGGTTGATCTCCGGGGCCAGCTCCAGGGTGCTGGCGAACTTGTCCCCGCCGATGTCCAGGGTGCGGATGCAAACCGGCCGCCTCTCCATGCGCTCGGCCACGGTCCGGAAGTTGGCCAGCAGCTCCTCCTCCGTGGGCAGGGTCTTCTGGCTCACGTAGAGGAACTCAGTGCGGTACAGGCCGATGCTCTCGGCGCCGTAGGTGAGCACGCTGCCCACCTCCTCGGCCAGCTCGATGTTGGCGCCCACGTCCAGGCGGCGGCCGTCAATGGTCTCGGCGCTCAGGTGGGCCTGGGCCAATATCTCCTGGGCGTAGAGCTCGTAGGCCTCCTGCTTGTCCCGGTACTGGTGCAGGGTCTCTTCCTCGGGGTTTATCACCAGCACCCCGCCGGAGCCGTCCACGATGACGAAGTCGCCGCCGGCCACCTCCTGGCTGACCCGCTCCAGACCCACCACCGCCGGTATGGCCTTGGCCTGGGCCATGATGGCCGTATGGCTGGTGGGCCCGCCCATGTCGGTGACGAAGCCCATGATCCAGTCCAGGTCCATCAGGGTGGTATCGGCCGGGCTAAGGTCGTGGGCCACCACCACCACCTTCTCGCGAATCTCGGAAAGCTGGTTGTGGTTCTGGCCGGAGAGGTGGCGCAGCAGCAGCTCGGTGACGTAGGCCACGTCCGAGAAACGGGAGCGGATGTACTCGTCCTGCACGTTCTCGAACACCTGCTTGGCCTCGTTCTCGGCCAGGCCCAGGGCCCACTCGGCGTTGATCTTCTGCGTTTTGATCAGGTCCAGGGTACGCTGGCTGATCATGCGGTCCTGCAGGATGGCCAGGTGGGCCTCGATGATGTAGGAGTAGTCGGCCAGGGCGCCGCCCATCTGGTCCCGGGCCGCGGTGAGTTCCTGCTTGGTGGCGGCCAGGGCGGCCTGAAAGCGCTTGGCCTCCTGTTCGGCCTGGCTGACGTTGGACAAGGGGCGGTAGGGCACCTGCACCGGGTTGCGCGCCACCACCAGGGCCCGCCCGATGGCGATGCCCGGGCTGACCCCCACGCCGCGCATGATTTTTTCGCGGGAAGCGCTCATGCACCCTCCCCGAAGAGCCCGCCAAACAACTGCTCCAGCGCGTCCAGGACCGGACCGGCCTGGGGACCCTGGGCCTGGGCCAGAATGGTGCTGCCCTGAGGCGCGTCCAGGCCCAGGATGGAGAGCACGCTGGCCGCGTCGGCCTCCACCTGGTCCTTGAGCAGGCGCACCGAGCACTGGTACTGGGCCACGGTCTGGCTTATCTTGGCCGCGGCCCGGGCGTGCAGCCCCAGGCTGTTGCTCACCCGCAGCACCCGCTCCTGCTCCTGTGCGCTGTCCACGCCGGCGTCCATCTCCTCCGTCCCGGCCGTCTGCTTAAGGCTCAGCAGACGGGCGTAAACCCCTTCCCGGTTCAGCCCCAAGTCCTTGGCCACCCGCCGGGCCAGGGCGCTGGGCCCCTCCTGGCCCGCGGCCAGGCCCTGACGGAGCAGACGGTCCACCTCGGACGGGTCCGGCCCGGCGGCCTGTCCCGGACCGACGACCAGGGTCACTTCGCCCCGGCTCTCCAGGCCCCGCAACCGCCGCACCAGACCGGCGCAGGTGGTGTGCACCACCTCCTCGTGCACCTTGGTCAGCTCGCGGGCCAGCACCAACGGCCGGTCGCCCAGCACCTCCAGGAGGTCGGCGGCAGTTTCGGCCAGGCGGTGCGGGGCCTCGAACAGGGCCAGGGTCCAGCCGCTGGCCCCGGCCTGGGCCAGGAGCTTCCTGCGCGGCCCGGACTTGCTGGGCAGAAATCCCAAAAATATCAGCGGGGCCTGTTTGAGCCCGCACACGCTCAAGGCCGCGGCCAGGGCGCTGGGCCCGGCCACCGGCGCGACCCGGTGGCCCATCTGGACCGCGGCGGCCACCACCGCCGCCCCGGGGTCGCTCAGACCAGGGGTGCCCGCGTCGCTGATCAGAGCCACCTCCTGGCCCGCGCCCAAGGCCTCCAGCACCTCGGCCACCGCCCGCCGCCGGTTGGCCTCCCGGCAGGAGATGAGCCGCTGGCCGCGCAGCCCCAGGTGGCTCAGGAGTTTGCGGGCCCGCTGCAAGCTCTCGGCGGCCACCACCGGCGCCGCGCGCAGGACCTGCTCCGCGCGCGGGCTCAGGTCCTGCAGGTTGCCGATGGGTGTGGCCACCACGTACAGCGTGGCCATAGCTCCTACTCCGGCCTAAAGGCGTCTTTGAGATGGCGCATCCGCGGCGGCCCGGAACCGAACTCCAGGGCCACCACGTCGAAGCGGCAGGCCGGCACGGGCGGGCCCATTTCGGCCAGATAGGCCGCCGCCGCCTGGGCCAGCCGCCGTTGTTTGCGTTGGTCCACCGCCTCCTCGGGCAGACCATGCTCCCGCCCGCTGCGGGCCTTGACCTCCACGAAGACCAGGGTGGCCCCGTCCCAGGCCACCAGGTCCAGCTCGCCGGCCGCGGTACACCGGTTGGCCTCCACCACCTGCATCCCGGCCCGCTCCAGCAGGGCCCGGGCCAGGGTCTCGGCCTCGCGGCCCAGGGCCGGCGCCTGCTCCCCGGCCCAACCGCCGTCCAGACTCAGGGCCATCTGGGCCACCGGGCCGTAGCTGCGGCGGTGGACCGCGCAGGGTCCGTGGCGCTCCAGGGCCAGCCGGTGCTCCAGGGTGGGGTAGCCCTTGTTGGCCGCGAAATTATAGGCGGGGTACTGCCGGTGCAGGACCTGCATCAGTCCGTCCCGCTCCACTTTAGCCAGGATGCTGGCCGCGGCCACGGACAGGCAGGTGGCGTCGCCCTTGACCACCGCCTCCTGGGGCAGGCCCAGGTTCAGGCCGAAGCGGCCGTCTATCAAAAGATAGTCCGCCGCCGGCTCCAGCCCCTGCACCGCCCGCTGCATGGCCAGCAGGCTGGCGCGGTGAATATTCAGACGGTCGATTTCCGGCGGCTCGGCCCGGCCCAGGGCCCAGGCCACGGCCTCGGCCTTGATGACCTCGGCCAGTTCGGCGCGCCTGTCGGCGCTCAGGCGCTTGGAGTCGTCCACCCCTTGCCGGCCCCAGTCCAGGGGCAGGATCACCGCCGCGGCCACCACCGGCCCGGCCAAGGGGCCCCGGCCCGCCTCGTCCACCCCGGCCACCCGCCGGAATCCGCGGCGGAAAAGGCCGGCCTCCTTGTGCAGCGTGGGGCCGGCTGGGGCAGCAGGCATGGCCTAAACCCGCGAGGCCTCCTTGATGCGGGCGGCCTTGCCCCGGCGGCCGCGCAGGTAGTAGATGCGCCCCTGGCGCACCTTGCCCCGGGTGACCACCTCGACCCGGTCCACCACCGGCGAATTCAAGGGAAAGATGCGCTCCACCCCCACGCCATAGGAAACCTTGCGCACCGTGAAGGTGGCCCCGGAGCCGGAGCCCCGGCGGCGCAGGACCACACCCTCGAACATCTGGATGCGCTCCTTCTCGCCCTCTTTGATGCGCACGTAGACTTTGATAGTATCGCCGGCGCGAAACTCCGGTACGTCCACCCGCATCTGTTCGCGCGCAATAAGCTCAATGGGATCCATGGCTAAACCTCCTGCGGCCTCTCCCAGCGGCAAAGGCCGGCTGGGGTGGGCGTATTTTACCTCATATCGTTCAATTTTCCACTGCCGCCCGGGGGCGGTTGCCCGGCCTCCTCGGCCTGCACCTCGGCCAGCAACCGCTGGTCCTCCGGACCCAGTTCGCGACCGGCCAGCAGCTCGGGCCGGCGCCGCCAGGTGCGCCGCAGCGACTCCTTGCGCCGCCAGCGGGCGATGGCCGCATGGTTGCCCGACAGCAGCACCTCCGGCACGGCCAGGCCGCGGAACTCAGGCGGCCGGGTGTAGTGGGGGTGCTCCAGCAGGCCGTCGCTGAAGCTGTCGGCCGCCGCCGAGCCCTCCCCGCCCAGCACCCCCGGGACCAACCGGCTCACCGCCTCCACCAGGGCCAGGGCCGGTAGCTCCCCCCCGCTGAGCACGAAGTCGCCCAGGGAAATCTCCTGGTCCACGGCCAGCAGGCGCACCCGCTCGTCCACGCCCTCGTAGCGGCCGCAGATCAACACCAGCCGCTCCAGGCCGGCCAGCTCTGCGGCCAGCTCCTGGGTAAGGGGCCGGCCGGCCGGCGAGAGCAGGATGATGCGCGGCCGGGGCAGGTTGGGCAGGCTCTCCAGGGCGGCCACCAGGGGCTCCACCTTCATCACCATGCCGTCGCCGCCGCCATAGGGCGCGTCGTCCACCGTGCGGTGGCGGTCCATGGCCGATTCGCGCACATTGACCAGGCGCACCGTGATCAGCCCCGCCTGCTGGGCCCGGCCCAGGATGGAGGCCTTCAGGTACGCCCGGCAGACCTCGGGCAGCAGGGTGAGGATGTCAAAGATCATGGCCCGCTCCGCCAGGGTCGCGCCCCTAGGCCGGCTCCGGCTCCCAGTCCTGGCACTCCAGCAGGCCCGGGGTGGGCTCTATCACCACCAGCCCGGCGGCGGCGTCCAACTCCTTTACCACCTCCTGGCTCACCGGAATCAACAGCTCCCGCCCGCGGCTGTCGCGCACCACCAGGATGTCATGAGCGCCGTGGTTGGTCACCGCCTGCACCCGGCCCAGCTCGCGGCCATCGCTGGTTCGCACCAGCGCGTCCTTGAGCTCGAACCAGTAGTATTCCTCCGTCTGCAGGGGGTCCAGGTCCTCACGCCGCAGATAAACCCAGGCGCCGCCCAGTGCCTGCGCCTGTTCCCGGTTGGTTATCTCCTTGAGCCGCAGCAAAAGACGGCCCTGGTGGGGCCGCAGGGAGATCACGCTCAAGGGGCGGGCGCGGGCCGGGTCCGGGCCGGCGAAAACCACCCCCGCCCGCAGGAACATCCCCTGGTCCTGGGCAAAGGAGGTGAGCTTGACCTCGCCCTTGAGCCCGAAGGCCCCGGCCGCCCGACCCATCGGCACTAGGTCGGGCCGCCCCATGCCTACTCGATGATCTCCAGCACTGAGCGCTTGCGGATCTTGGTCGAGGCTGCGCTGAGTATAGTGCGCATGGCCCGCGCCGTGCGGCCCTGCTTGCCTATGACCTTTCCCAGGTCCTCCTTGGCCACTTTGAGCTCAATCACCGAGGTCTGTTCACCTGCGACCTCGTTCACCTCGACCCGATCCGGGTTGTCCACCAGCGCCCGAGCGATGTAGCCGATGAGCTCCTTCATTGCGCACCTCCGCCGTCGCGAGAGAAATAGGGGCAGACCGCGACCCTAGGCTGGCAATCGGCTCAGGACTGGGCCGCTACAGCCTCCCCCTTGGCAGCCGGGGGCAACAGGCCCCTGGCCTTGAGCAGACTGGACACGGTGTCAGAGAGCGTGGCCCCCTGATCCAGCCACTTCTGCAACAGATCGCTCTTGACCTTCACCTCGGCCGGCTCCTTGAGGGGGTCGTAGGTGCCCAGCACCTCCAGGAAGCTGCCGTCCCGCGGGGCCTCGGAGTCCGCGGCCACGATGCGGTAGAAGGGTTTCTTTTTAGCGCCCTTGCGCGAAAGCCTGATTCTCACTGCCATGTTCGTTCGTTCCGATGCCTCTGGGTCTTAAGTTAAGGTTTCCTCTATTAATAACTACCGTGGGCCCAGCAAATGGGCCAGTTGTTTCTTGCCAGCGCCCAGCTTGGCCATGCTCCTCATCATCTTCCTGGCCTGGGCGAAGTTCTTCAGCAGCCGGTTAACATCGGTAACCGTGGTGCCCGAGCCCTGGGCGATGCGCCTGCGCCGGGAGGCGTTGATCATCTGATGGTCCGCCCGCTCCGACGGAGTCATGGAGCAGATGATGGCCTCGGTGCGCTTGAGCTCCTTCTCCTCCGGCTGCATGTCCTTGAGCCCCTTGAGCTTGCCCGCGCCCGGCAGCATGCTGAGCAGCCCCTCCAGGGAGCCCATCTTCTTGAGCTGCCCCAACTGATCCCGGAAGTCGTCCAGGGTGAAGGCGTTGGCCGCCATCTTCTTGGCCATGGCCTGGGCCTGCTCGGCCTCGAAGGCCTCGCCGGCCTTCTCCACCAGGGTGAGCACGTCGCCCATGCCCAGGATGCGGCCGGCCATGCGGTCCGGGTGGAAGGCCTCCAGGGCATCCAGCTTCTCGCCCACGCCCACCAACTTTATGGGCACCCCGGTCACCGCCCGGATGGACAGGGCCGCCCCGCCCCGGGCGTCGCCCTCCACCTTGCTGAGCACCACGCCGCTGAGCCCCAAGCGTTCGTGGAAGGCCTGGGCCACGTTCACCGCGTCCTGGCCGGTCATGGCGTCGGCCACCAGCAGCACCTCGGCGGGGGCCAGCTTATTCCGGATGCCCTCCAACTCGGCCATCAGGGCGTCGTCCACGTGCAGGCGGCCGGCGGTGTCCAGGATGATGAGGTCACAGTTTTCCCGGGCCGCGCCGCTCAGGGCCTGCACGCATATATCCACCGGCGCCTGGGAGGGGTCGCTGGCGAACACCGGCACCTTGATCTCCGCGCCCAGCTTTTGCAGTTGCTCTATGGCCGCCGGGCGCTGGGTGTCAGCCGGCACCAGGTAGGGGCTGCGGCCCCTCTTACGCAGCATCAGGGCCAGCTTGGCCGCGGTGGTGGTCTTGCCCGAGCCCTGCAGGCCCACCAACATGAACAACAGAGGCGGTTTGCCGGTCAGGATAAGGGGCTCGGCCTGGCCGCCCATGAGCGCGGTCAACTCGTCTCTGACGATCTTGATGACCTGCTGGGCCGGGGTGAGGCTCTTCATCACCTCCTGGCCCACCGCCCGCTCCTGGATGCGGGCGATGAAGTCCTTGGCCACCTTGTAGTTGACGTCGGCCTCCAGCAGGGCCAGGCGCACCTCGCGCAGGGCCTCGGAGATGTTGCCCTCCGAAAGCCTGCCGTGCCCCTTAAGCCGCTTGAAGGTCTGGGCCAGCCGGTCGCTCAGGTGGTCGAACATGACCAGGGTAGCTCCTAATCAGCCTCCGGTGTAACCGCCAAAAAACGCAAGAACGGGCAAAGCAGCGATTATATTGGAGCCGGGGTTGTACGTCAACCAAAGGGTCAGGCCTCTGCAACCTGATAAACCCTTCCTTGTGAGATAATACCATCCCCGGCGGCACCGGTTCAATTCCCAGTTATATGCTCGGCCTGTTAATGCCTGTTGGATTTAGGTATTGACCCGCGGTATAAAGGTGGGCCATGGGTACTACCTCTTTATTGGCCTGTGACATAGGCGGCGGCACCCAGGATATCCTGCTCTGGCGGTCCGCGCAGAACCTGGAGAACGCGGTCAAGCTGGTGCTGCCGGCCCCCACCCAGGTGGCCGCCGCCCGCCTGCGCCGGGCCCGCGGCCTGGGCCGGGACGTGTTCCTGCACGGCTGGCTCATGGGCGGCGGGGCGGTACACCGGGCGGTGGATGAGCACCTGCAGGCCGGCCTGAAGGTCTTCGCCACGCCCGCGGCCGCGGCCACCTTCGCCGACGACTCGGCCCGGGTGCAGGCCATGGGCGTCAGCCTCTGCGAGCAGGCCCCGGCCGGGGCCCTGCCCATCCCCTTCGGCGACCTGAACCTGGCCGAGCTTAATAGCATCTGCTCCCTGTTCGAGGTGGCGCTGCCCCAGACCCTGGCCCTGGCCGTGTGCGACCACGGCTTCTCGCCCGGCTTTTCCAACCGCAAGTTCCGCTTCCAGCAGTGGACCGCCTTCTTGGAGCGCGGCGGCCGGCTGCCGGACCTGCTCATCAGCGACCCGCCGGCGCACCTGACCCGTCTCAAGGCCCTGCAGGAACAGGCGCCGGGCTGCCTGCTCATGGACACCGCCGCGGCCGCGGCCTGGGGGGCCCTGGAGGACCCGGCCGTGGCCCAGGCCGCCCAGGGCCCGGGCGTGTGCATCGTCAACCTGGGCAACATGCACACCGTGGCCTTCATCGTGCGCGGCGGTAAGGTGCTGGGGGTGTACGAGCACCACACCCGCTGCCTGGACCAGGCCACGTTGGCCGATCACGTCGCGCGCTTCATCAGCGGCCGCCTGAGCGACGAGGAGGTCTTCGCCGGCCGCGGCCACGGCTGCGCCCGCCTGCCCCAGGCGCCCCAGGGGCTGCCCGGCCCGCCGGCGGTCACCGGGCCCCAGCGCCGCCTGGCCCAGGGCCTGGGCTGGCCCACGGCCGTGCCCCACGGCGACGTGATGCTCTCGGGCTGCTTCGGCTTGCTGGCCGCCGTATTGCAGCGTGGCCAGGACGGCGCCCCACGGCCGCCGTCCGCGATTAGCTGAGGAAGACATGCACCAAGCCCCGGGCCCATATCACTGCTGTCAGGCTAAACACCGGACCCTGTTCCTGACGGCGGTAGGGGCCTGCCTGCTGCTCCTGGCGGCCGCCTGGCCCGCCGGGGCGTACGCCGCCCCCCCGGCCGCGCCAGCCCCCCTGCTGACCCCCAGCGCCCCGGGGACCGCCCTGGCCTCCTATCTGGAGATATTCCAGGATCCCAGCCGCTCCCTGACCATCGCCCAGGTGGCCGCGCCGGCCTTTGCCGGGCGCTTCCGCCGCATGCCCCCGGAGGCCAACCTCAAGCTGGGCATAACCCCGGACGCGGTCTGGCTGCGCCTGCGCCTGCGGCGGCCCCCGGCCAGCGCCCCGCCCTTCAACCAGCCGGACGACTGGTTCATCGAGCTGGACAACACCCAGATACAGTATCTGGACGCCTTTTTCCCGGTGCCCCCGGCGGCGGGGCCAAACGGCCCTCCCGCCTTCCGCGAGGTGCACACCGGTCTGAGCCGGCCCAGCCAGGCGCGGCCCTTGCCATTGCGAACCTTCATCCTGCAGATTCCGTCCGAATACCAGGACGGGGACTACATCTACCTGCGCCTGGCCAGCGTCAACACCCTGACCATGCGCCTGGATCTCTGGTCCATGCGCGGCCTGCATCAGCGCATGGTCGGCGACAGCTATTTCTTCGGCGTGGTCTATGGGGTGCTCTTGGCCATGCTCTTGAGCAACCTGGTTTTCTTCTTTTCGCTCAAGGACCGCACCTACCTGTACTACGTATTCTACGTGGCCTCCCTGCTCCTGTTTTCCCTGGCCACTTACACCCAACTGAACCTGATGTTGGACCTTCCCCAGCGCCTGGACCAGACCCTCGTCTGGCTCTTCGTGGGTATGGTTTTGTGCACTGCGGTGCTGTTCGCCCGCGCCTTCCTGCGCTCCTGGCTGCTCACCCCCCGCCTGGACAAGGTCCTGCTGGGGCTGCTGGGGGCCGGCGGCCTAATTGTTGTTGCCGCCCCGCTGGGATTCTTCCGCTTCACCGGCCTTTTCTCGCACATTCTGGCCCTGGCCATACCCGGCATGATTCTAGCGACGGCCCTGGCCAGCCTGCGCCGGGGGCTTCTGGCCCCCCGGTTTTTCCTGCTGGGCTGGTCGGTGCTGGTGCTGGCCGTGATCCTGTTCGCGGCCAAGGGCTTCGGCCTGGCCCCCGAGTTCCTCTCCGGCGCGGTGCTGTTGCCCGGCGCCTCCGCCTTGGAGTCCTTGCTGCTGTCCTTCGCCCTGGCCGAGCGCGTACGGGTGCTGCGCAGGCAGCGGCAGGAGGCCCGCCGCCGGGAAGACCACTACCGGGAGATGAGCATCCGCGACGAGCTCACCGGACTGTACAACAAGCGCTACCTGGGCAGTTGCCTGCAAAACGAGGTGGAGCGGGCCATGGCCCAGACCGAGCCGCTGACCATGCTCCTGTTGGACGTGGACGACTTCAAGCGCTTCAACGACACCCACGGCCATGACGAAGGGGACAAGGTCCTGGCCGGGCTGGCCACCGTGGTCCGGGAGCGCAGCCGCGCCAGCGACGTCGCCTGCCGCTACGGCGGCGAGGAGTTCGTGGTGATCATGCCCGGCACCGACCAGGATCAGGGTTGGATGGTGGCCGAGCGTATCCGCACCGGCTTCAACCAACTGGCCTTCCAGTCCCAGGAAGGCGGCGAGGTGCGCGTAAGCGTGAGCATCGGCCTGGCCCAGTGGCAGGCGGGCGAGGGCCCCGTCTCCCTGCTGCGCCGGGCAGACCAGGCCCTGTACCGCGCCAAGAAGGCCGGCAAGAACCGCAGCGAAGTGCAGGCCTAGCCTAGCCGGTCTTGCGGCCCCGCCTGAAAAAAGGTTTTAATCTGATATGGGCGTGAGCAAGAAGCAGGCGGCCAAGCGCATCGCCGAGCTGTCCGCCGAGTTGCGGCGGCTGTCTTTGCTGTACTACAGCCGGGGCGTCAGCGAGGTGGCCGATGCGGTTTATGACCGCATGTTCCGGGAGCTGCAGAAGCTGGAGCAGCAGTTCCCGGAGCTGATTCTGCCCGACTCGCCCACCCAGACCGTGGGCGCACCCATCCAGACCAGCTTCAGGCCGGTGACCCACTTCCAGCCCATGCTCAGCCTGGAGTCCAAGGTGGAGTTCGCGGTGGTGGAGGACCTGTTCAAGCGCCTGGAGCAGGCCGGCGCGCCCCGGGCCGAGATCCTGGCCCAGCCCAAGATAGACGGCCTGAGCATCGAGCTGCTCTACCAGGATGGCCTGCTGACCGTGGGCTCCACCCGCGGGGACGGGATCACCGGCGAGGACATCACCCCCAACCTGCGCACCGTGGCCGACATCCCCGGCCACCTGGCCCAGGGCGAGGGCCGGGTGGTGGTGCGCGGCGAGGTGTACATGGACCGCGAGGGCTTCCTGGCCCTGAACCGGGAGCTGGTGGAGCGGGGCCAGGAAGGCTTCGCCAACCCGCGCAACGCCGCCGCCGGCAGCCTGCGCCAACTGGACCCGGCGGTCACCGCCTCCCGGCCGCTGAAGTTTTTCCCTTTTGAGGTATGCAACCCCGAGGAGCTGGGCCTGGACAACGATCATCAGGCCCTGGCCGCCTTCAAGGCCTGGGGCTTCCCGGACCATCGCCAGCACCAGCACTGGGGCGTGGGGCCGGAGTTCCTGCGCGCGCGGCACGCCGACTACCAGGCCCGGCGCGAGGAGCTGCCCTTCGAGATAGACGGGCTGGTGGTCAAGGTGGTGGATTTCGCCCTGCGCCGGGAGCTGGGCCAGCGCAGCCGCACCCCGCGCTGGGCCGTGGCCTGGAAGTTCACCCCCCGCCAGGAAGTGACCACGGTCAAGGACATCGCGGTGCAGGTGGGCCGCACCGGCAAGCTGACCCCGGTGGCCCTGATGATGCCGGTGGACGTGGGCGGGGTCACCGTGAGCCGGGCCACCCTGCACAACTTCGGCCGGGTGGCCGAGATGGACGTGCGGGTGGGCGACCAGGTGCGCATCGAGCGGGCCGGCGACGTCATACCCCAGGTGGTGGAGGTGGTCCGGCAGGCCCGGCCCCGGGCGCCGCAACTGCAACCGCCGGCCCGCTGCCCGGTCTGCGGCAGCGAGACCGTGCAGGCCGAGAAGGTGGTGAAGCACCTCAAGTCCGGCCTGGTCAAGGAGCGAGGGGCCAATCACCTCTGCCCCAACCACATCGCCTGTCCGGCCCAGATCAAGGGCGCCCTGCACCACTTCGCCAGCCGCGACGCCCTGGACATCGCCGGCCTGGGCAACAAGCGCGTGCTGCAGCTCATGGAGCAAGGGCTCTTGACCGACCTGCCCTCCATCTACCGGCTCAAGGAACATCGCGCGGAACTGGTGGGACTGGAGGGCTGGGGGGAGCTGTCCGCAGACAATCTGCTGGCGGCCATCGAGAAGACCCGCGGCGCCCCCCTGGCCCGCTTCCTGTTTGCCCTGGGCATCCTTAACGTGGGCGAGGCCACGGCCCGGGACCTGGCCCAACACTTCGGCGATTACCAAAGCCTGGCCGGGGCCAGCCAAGAAGAACTGATGCGGGTGCCCGGGGTGGGGCCGGAGGTGGCCGCCAGCCTGCGGCGCTTTTTTGCCCGTCCCCAAAGCCGGGCCGCGGCCGACGCCCTGGCCGCCGAGGTGCGGCCCGCGCCGGTGGAGGGCGCGGGCCGGGCGCAGGACCTGCCTTGGGCCGGGCTCAGCGTGGTCTTCACCGGCGCCCTGGAGGGGCTGGCCCGCAGCGAGGCGGCCGAGATGGTGCGCCGCCTGGGCGGGCGGGTGAGCGGCAGCGTGAGCCAGGCCACCGGCCTGGTGGTGGTGGGCGCGGACCCCGGCTCCAAGGCGGACGCCGCCCGGCGGCTGGGTGTAGAGATGATTAACCAGGAAGAATTTTTGCGCCGGGTCGAAAAGGCCTCGCAGGCCGGCGGCCCGGCGGGGCCCTTGTTCGACAGAGGAGAGCCGTAATGGAGCGGGTGCGGGCCGTGGCCCTGATCAAGGGGCGGGTGCAGGGGGTCTGGTTCAGGGCCTCCACCAAGCAGGTGGCCGACTCCCTGGGCCTGGCCGGCCACGTGCGCAACCTGCCCCTCAGGCGGGTGGAAGCCGTGTTTCAGGGGCCGGAGGACAAGGTGCAAGAGGCCTTGGCCTGGTGTCACCAAGGCCCGGCCGGGGCCCAGGTGAGCGAAGTCAGCGTGAGCTGGCAGGAGCCCGACTCCGCCCTGCAGGGTTTTCAGATCCGCTACTAAGACGGCCCCGGCTCACGCGTGGTGTTTACATTCCCGCGGCGGCCAGCCATAATGCCTTGGTGAAGCCCCAGCCTCAGCCCGGAGATAAGTGGCATGTTATTGAGCCCTACAAATAAATGGCGCATGGCCCTGCTGATCGTCCTGGGTTCCCTGCTGGTCCTCGGCCAGGCGGGCTGCGGTCTGCCCCAGAAGGTCAGCGACGCCTGGTTCGACCTCATGGACAGCCGGGACACCAACCTGCGCAAGCGGGTGGTGGTGGCCCCCTTTGTCAGCCGCTTCCCCCACCTGCGGGCGCGGGCCCAGGCCGTGGGCCTGGCCGTGGCCCAGCGCCTGGAAAAACAGGGCGGTATAGTGCTGGTGGACTTCAAGCTGCTGCAGGACGCCCTGACCAAGGTGGACCCCGGCATCAAGAACAATGAGGAGCGCATCGTGGCCGCGGCCAAGACCCTGGGCCTTAACACGGTGCTCAGCGGGGCCCTGACCAACTTGGCCCTGCAGTACGACAAGACCGGCATCTACGGCTTCCGGGAGAACGAGCCCTTTGCCCTCCTGGAACTCAACCTGAGGCTTATCGACGTGGCCACCGGCGTCCTGCTGGCCGAGGGGGTGCAGGACAGCAAGCTCAAGCTCAGCGACTTGGTGGCCACCAACATCACCCTGGGCCAGCCCTATCCGGCCGACGTGTTGAACAAGCTGCAGGCCGATCTGGTGCCGCCCACGGTCAAATGGGTGGGGCGCAACGTCGCCGCCCAGGCCTGGACCGGCTTCGTGCTGGCCCTGCAGGGCGGCCAGGTCAAGGTGACCGTGGGGCGGGACACCGGGCTTTCGGTGGGGGACCTGCTGGTGGTCTATGGCCGGGGGACGCAAATCCGCTCGGGCAGCGGCCGCATCCTCTTCCTGCCCGGCGCGCCGGTGGGCCGGCTGAAGCTGGTCAAGCTGGATGCACGCAGCTCCTGGGCCGTGCCAATGGCAGAGGCCGGAGGCAAGAAGCCCGGCCCCTTTGAGCCGGGCCAGACCCTGCGCACCCACTAAGCTAGAACTTTTTCTTTTCCCTGCGGGCGGCGTCCATTAGCTGGCGGGCGTGCTGGCGGGCGGTGGCCTCTTCCTCGGCCCCGGCCAGCATGCGCGAAAGCTCGGCCAGGCGGCCTTCTTCGTCCAGCGGCCGGAGTTGGGTGGCGGTGCGCCCCTCAAAGATTCTCTTTTCCACGGCCAGATGCTGATCGGCCCAGGCCGCGATCTGAGGCAGGTGGGTGATGCAGATCACCTGGCCCTCCCGGGCCAGGCCGGCCAGCTTGCGCCCCACCGCCGAGCCCACCGCCCCGCCGATGCCGGCGTCCACCTCGTCGAAGATCAGGGTGGGCGCGCCGTGGCGGCGAGCCACCAGGGAGCGCAGGGCCAACAGCAGGCGGGACAGCTCGCCGCCGCTGGCGATGCGGGCCAAGGGGCGGAAGCCCTCGCCCGGGTTGGGGGCCATGAAGAACTCCGCCCGCTCCAGGCCGCGGGCGGAAAGCGGCCCAGCTGGCGTGTCCAGGGCCTGCCCGCCGGGCGGGCTGAAGCGCACCTGGAAGCGGCAGTCGGCCAGGCCCAGGTCCGCCACCTCCTGCTGGGCGGACTGGGCCAGGCGCTGGGCCGCCTCCTGCCGGGCGGCGCTCAGGTCCTGGGCCAGGGCCAGGGCCCCGTCCAGGGCCTCCCGGCGGCGGACGCGCATCTGGGCCAGACGCTGGCCGCCGGTCTCCAGGCCCTCCAGCTCATGGCGGGCCTCGGCCAGCGTCTGCAGGGCCGCGGGCACGTCGCCGCCGAAGCGGCGGGTCAGCCGCCGAATCTCCACCAGGCGGCCCTCCACCCAGTCCTGCCGGCCGGGCTCAAAGGTCAGGCCCGTGGCGTAGTCGCGCACCTGGCGGGCCGCGTCCTCCAGGTTGAAGTAGGCCTCCTCGGCCTGGGCCAAAAGGGGCCGCACCCGCTCGTCCAGGCGGGCCAGGTCCTCCAGCAGGCCGCGCACCTTGCCCAACTGCTCCAGGATGGAGCCCTCGGCCGCGTACAGGCCCTGGTGGGCGCCCTCGGCCAGGCCGGCCACCTGTTCGGCGTTGGCCAAGAGCTGCCGCTCGGCCTTGAGGGCCTCCTCCTCGGCCGGGTCCAGGTTGGCCGCCTCCAACTGGGCCACGGTCTCTTGCAGCTCCTGGCGGCGCTGAAGGCGGGCGGCCAGCTCCGCCTCCAGGCCGGCCAGCTCATGGTCCAGCTCGCGCACCCGGGCCACGGCCGCGGCCAGCTCCGCGGCCCCGGCCTCGCGGCCGGCAAAGGCGTCCAGCAGCGACAGGTGCTCTTCGGGCCGCAGCAGGGCCTGGGAGGCGTGCTGGCCCACCACGCTGACCAGCTCTGGGCCCAACTCAACCAAGAAGCCCAGGGTGGACAGGGCGCCGTTGACCTGCACCCGGTTGCGCCCCTCCCGGCTGACCAGGCGGCGCACCACCAGCTCGCCTGCGCCATCGGGCAGGCCCTCCTGGGCCAGGCGGCGCAGGGGGTCGCTGTGCTCCTCCAGGGCGAACTGGGCCTCCAGCACCGCCTGCTCGGCCCCCTGGCGAATCTGCTCGGAGGCGGCCCGCTGGCCGATGAGCAGGCTCACCGCGGCCAGGATGATGGACTTGCCGGCCCCGGTCTCACCGGTGAGCACGCACAGGCCCGGCCCCGGCTCCAGCTCCAGGGACTGAATCAGGGCGAAGTTGTTGATGGCTAGATAGGTGAGCATGGCGCTAGGATGCCACCCCCCAAGGCCGCGCGCAAGAGGCAGGCCAGGGCCTCAGGGCCGCTCATCCCCGGCCCGCACCCGCAGCCAGGGCAACCCGGCAAAGAGGGCCAGGCCCAGCAGGGCGTGCACCCACCACCAGGCCCACAGGGCCGCGTCCGAGGCGCCGCCCAGCCAGCGCTCGGCCAGGCGCATGCCCACTGGCGACCACCAGGCCCAGTCCGGCCGGGTGGCCCCAAGGCGGCCGGCCTCCACCACGAACCCGGTGAAGCCGCTGAACAGCCCCAGCCAGAGCAGCCACCGGTTGCGCACGCCCAGGGGGCGGCGCCGCCAGAGGGTGTAGCGGCCGATGAGCAGCAGCAGGCAGGCCACGGTGAACACCGCGCCCGCCCAGTCCAGGTACCAGGAAAAGAACAGATAGGCCCGGCCCCGGAGGAAGGGATACAGGCCCAGGTGCGCCAGCCAGAGCAGGCAGCCGCCGGCCAGGTCCATCAGCGTCCACCAGGCAAGGGCGGTGAGCAGGCCGCACAGGGGCGAGGCCCGCCACAGGGGGGCCAGCAGCAGCCAATGGGCCGGCCAGCTCCGGCCCGGCGGGGTGGCCAGGTCTTGCCGCCGCGCCAGCCCCCAGATGAACAAGGCCAGGGCCGCGGCGGCCAGCAGCCACAGGGGCCAGACCGGTCCGGCCCCGAAAAAGGCGGCCCGGCCCGGCGCGAGCTGCATGGCCCTGCCCTTTCAGCCCTGGCCCTGCTGGCGCAGCAGGGCGGCCACCCGGGCGGCGTCCTCGGGGCGGTCCACCTCGGGCGAGTCGAAGCTGGTGATCACGCAGCGCACGGGGTAGCCGTGCTCCAGGGCCCGGAGCTGCTCCAGCTTCTCCAGGTTCTCCAGGCGGCCGCTGGGCAGGGCGGCGAAGACGTCCAGGAAGGACCTGCGGAACAGGTACACCCCCAGGTGCTTGTA
This sequence comes from Desulfarculus sp., assembly GCA_003605055.1. Lineage (GTDB taxonomy): Bacteria > Desulfobacterota > Desulfarculia > Desulfarculales > Desulfarculaceae > Desulfoferula. The sequence continues at coordinate 68,914 of QZKP01000018.1, read as the reverse complement.
GTAAGTGAGCTCGCCGCCGTCGCGCGGAAAGGGCACCGGCAGGCGCGAGAAGTACAGGGCGTTGCCGCCCACGGCCATGACCACCTTGACGTGGTTGGGGTCGTCCGCCTCCTCGGGGTGGCGGATGGGCACCACCGGGGTGCTCATGCCCAGGCCGGGCTCGACGGACAGCGCCGCCGCGCACTGCTCCAGCACCTGGGGGGGCAACAGCGGCTGGTCGCCCTGCACGTTGGCCACCAGCTCCCCGGGCCCCAGGCCCAGCAGATCGGCGGCCGCGGCCACCCGGTCCGAGCCCGAGCGCAGCTCGCTGGGGGTCATGATGGCCCGGCCGCCGAAGGCCTCCACCGCCGCGGCCACCCGCTCATCGTCGGTGGCCACGGCCACGGTCTGCACGCCGGCGGCCCGGGCCACCCGCTCCATCACGTGCTGGATCATGGGGCGGCCGGCGATCTTGACCAGGGGCTTGCCCGGAAAGCGGCTGGAGCCGTAGCGTGCCGGTATGATCACGTGCAGGGCCATGGCCTACATCGCCGCGATGGAGCGGTTGATGGCCTCGGTCATGTTCTCCAGGCGCTCCTCGTCCCAGCCCAGCATGATCTGCCAGCTCAGGCAGCGGGAGAGCAGGTCCCGGGTGCGGGGCAGGGCCTCGGCCGGGTAGGAGGCGCGGCCCTCGGGGCGGGCGAAGGGCCAGCCGCCCCGGGCCAGGGTGGCCCCGGCCTGCAAATGCTCCCAGTTGTGGTAGGCGTGCCAGGTGTTCACCCCCCAGGAGATGGCCGGCGCGCCGTGGTCGGCCAGCAGGCGGGCGAACTTGCGGGCCTGCTCCGGCGTCTCCATGAACCAGGCCAGGAAGGTGGCCGAGTCGCCGGAGGCGTCTATCAGATCCCGGAAGCTGATGCCCGGCACCCGCTTGAGAGCCTCCTTGAGGGCCGCCTTGTTCCGGCGCTGGGTGGCCACCATCTCCGGCAGCTTGCCCAACTGCACCAGGCCCAGGGCCCCCTGCAGCTCCATCATGCGGTAGTTGAAGCCCAGAAAGCGCCGGCCCTCGTTGCCGCGGCCCACGGGCTTGTGGTCGTGGCCGTGGTCCTGGTACTCGCTGGCGTTCTGGTACAGGGCCTCGTCGTTGGTCACCACCATGCCGCCCTCGCCGCAGGTGAGGGTCTTGACCGCGTCGAAGGAAAAGGAGCCCAGGGCCCCGAAGGTGCCCAGGTGCCGGCCGCCCTGGAAGCCGCCGGCGGCCTGGGCCGTGTCCTCCATCAGCGGCAGGCCGTGCTGGTCGGCGACGACCTTGACGACCTCTATGCGGGCGCCGGCGCCCATCATGTGCACCGGCAGGATGCAGGCGGTCTTGCCGGTGATTCGCGCCGCCAGGTCCGCGGGGTCCAGGCACAGGCTCTGGTCGATCTCGCAGAACACCGGCTTGGCGCCGGTATCCAACACCGCCTCCCAGGTGGCCACGAAGGTGAAGGCCGGCACGATGACCTCGTCGCCGTAGCCCACCCCCAGGGCGGCCAGGGCCACCTTCACCGCCGCGCTGCCCGAGGAGACCGCGCAGGCGAAGCGGGCGCCGGTGTAGCGGGCGAAGGCCTCCTCGAACTCTCTTACGCGATAGACGCCCTGGCGCTGCTCGGCGAACTCATAGCGGAACAACACCCCCCGCTGCATGACCTCGGCCACGGCGCGGGTTTCTTCCTCTCCCAACCACTCGAATCCAGGCATGCCTCACTCTCCTAGGCAAAGGCCTCGCGGTAGATGGCCTCCAGGTCCGCGGCGCTGACCTGGCGGGGGTTGTTGGCGATGGGCCGGGCCACGGTCATGGCCTTGGCGGCCATGGCCGGCACCGAGTCCTCGGGCACCTTGAGCTGGCGCAGGCTGGTGGGGATGCCCACCGCCGCCGACAGGGCCCGCACCTGCTCCACGCAGGCCGCGGCCGATTGCGCAAGGTCCAGCCCCGCGGGCAGGTCGGCCAGCAAATGGGCCATCACCGCGAAGCGCTCCGGGCAGGCCTCCCGGTTGTGGCGCAGCACATAGGGCAGGAGCACGGCGTTGGCCTCGCCATGGGGTATGTCGTAAAAGGCGCCCAGGGGATAGGCCATGGCGTGCACGGCGGTGACGCCGGCCTGGGCCAGGGCCAGGCCGGCCAGGTGCGCGGCCAGGAGCATGCCCTCCCGGGCCTCCAGGTCGCTGCCCTCGGCCACCGCCCGGCGCAGGTGCCGGCCGATCAGCTCAACGGCGGTCAGGGCGTTCATGTCGCTGACCGGATGGGCCTGGGTGCTGGTGTAGGCCTCCATGGCGTGGGTCAGGGCGTCCATGCCGGTGATGGCCGTGATGTAGGGCGGGCAGCTCACGGTGAGCAGCGGGTCCAGGATGGCCGCGTGGGGATAGAGCAGGCGGCCGTTGATGCCGCCCTTGAAGTGGTCGGAGCGGCGGGTGAACACGGCGGTGAAGGTTACTTCGCTGCCGGTGCCGGCGGTGGTGGGCAGGCACAGGCAGGGCACCCCCGGCTGCTTGACCAGGTCCAGGCCCACGTAGTCCACGGCCGCGCCGGGATTGGTGATGAGCATTGCCGCGGCCTTGGCCAGGTCCAAGGCGCTGCCCCCGCCGATGCCCACCACGGCCTGCACCTGCTCTTGCCGGCCCAGGGCCGCGGCCGCGTCGGCCTCGGCCGGCTCCGGCTCCCGGGTCAGGTCGCTGTAGGTCCAGGAGGCGATTTTGGCCTGGGCCAGGCCCTCCAGGGCAGGCGCGGCGATGCCGGCCTGGGCCACCCCGGGGTCTATCACCAGCAAAACCCTCGTGGCCCCCAGCAGGGCCAGCTCGGAGGCCAGTTGGGCCGCGCTGCCCTGGCCAAAGACGGTGCGCCGCACCCCTTCCAGGCTGAATCGCCAACTCATTAAAATTCTCCATAAGTTATGAACGAATCATCTTGCCATACCCCTGCCAGGCACAGCGCCAGTGATGGTAACACAACCCTTGGCTTTGGAAAAGCCCGCCCCGGCCGCGCTTGACCGGCCCCGCCGGGGGTGCTAGCGTTTTGCAAGCATTTGGTATGCACAACCAGTTGAGGTACCATGGTACGCGAAGAAAGATTTACGGTGCGGGCCTCCCAGACCTCCATCCTTACGCTGGGCCAGGCCAAAATCCACAACCCCGTCTCCCACATGTGCGGCCCGGACGGCAGCGTCTGCGCCATGGTGGACGAGGGGGACCGGGTGCTGGTCAATCCCTACCCCGGCCAGATCAAGGGCAAAGGGGAGCCGCCCACCTTTGAGCTCGCCGGCCCTCGCCAACACATCTACTTTGATCCCACCAAGCTCAAGGCGGCCATCGTCACCTGCGGCGGCATGTGCCCGGGCATCAACTCCCTGGTGCGCTCCATTGTCTTGCAGCTCTACTACATCTACGGTGTGCGCAACATCGTGGGGGTCCGCTTCGGCCTGCAGGGCTTCTGCCCCCGCTACGGCCATGAGCTGATGGACCTCAACCCGGAGGTGGTGCAGAACATCCACGGCCGCGGCGGCGCCTTCCTGGGCATGAGCCGCGGGCCCCAGCCCATCGAGGAGGTGGTGGACTCCCTGGAGCGGCAGAACATCGGGCTGCTGTTCATGATCGGCGGCGACGGCACCCTGCACGCCGGCCAGGCCATCTTCAAGGAAATCAGCAGGCGCCGGCTCAAGGTGGGGGTGATCTGCATACCCAAGACCATTGACAACGACATCTGCTTCGTGGAACGCACCTTCGGTTTCCAGACCGCGGTGGAAGCCGCCACCCGGGCCATCCTGGGGGCCCACAACGAGGCCACCGGCTCCCCCCACGGGGTGGGCATGGTCAAGCTCATGGGCCGCCTGTCGGGCTTCGTGGCCGCCTACGCCACCCTGGCCCTGACCGAGGTGAACTTCTGTCTGATCCCGGAGGTGAACTTCGACCTGGACGGACCCCGCGGCCTGCTGGCCCAGATGGAGCACCGCCTGTCCAGCCGGGGCCACGCGGTGATCGTGGTGGCCGAGGGCGCCGGGCAGAAGTTCTTCGAGGGCCAGGACCTGGGCCGCGACCTGAGCGGCAACGTGGTGCTGGGCGACATCGGCCTGTACCTGAAAAAGCGTATCGGCGAGCACTTCCACAAGCTGGGCATCGAGCTGAACCTCAAGTACATAGACCCCAGCTACATAATCCGCTCGGTGCCGGCCAGCTCCGAGGACCGCATCTACACCGGCTTCCTGGGCCACCACGCGGTGCACGCGGGCATGAGCGGCCGTACGGGCATGCTGGTTTCCTTGTGGAACAACCACTACGTGCACGTGCCCATCGAGCTGGCCATCACCCACCGCCGCCAGGTGGACCCCCAGGGCGGGCTCTGGCGGGCGGTGCGCGAGGCCACCGGCCAGGAGTCCCTGCTCGACGGCGGCGGCAAATAGGCGGGGCAAAAAAGTTCAAGTCCGGCCTCCAGGCAGGCCGGACCTTTTTTTGCCGTCAACCGATGTCCGCTAGTGCTTGAAGGCCCGCTGGCCGGTGAAGACCATGGCCACCGGGGGGTCGGCCTGGTTGCAGGCCTCGATGGACTCCCAGTCGCGCAGGCTGCCGCCGGGGTGGGCTATGCAGCTCACCCCCTGGGCGACGCCCACGTCCACCCCGTCCCGGAAGGGGAAGAAGGCGTCGGAGATCATCACCGAGCCGGGCAGGCCGCCCCGGTCCTGTTGGGCCTGGCGGTCAATGGCCTGGATCAGGGCTGGGTCCGCCTGGCCGCGGAGGATTCGCAGGGCCAGCTCGTCGTACTTCAGGCCGTGGGCCAGCCAGCAGAGCTTGTTGGCGTACTTGGTGTAGGCCTTGTCCACCGCGATGCGGGCCACGCCCACCCGGTCCTGCTCGCCGGTGCCGATGCCCACCGTGCAGCCGTCCTTGACGTAGATGACGCTGTTGCTGCTCACCCCCTGCTCCACGGCCCAGCCGAACACCACGTCCTCCAGCTCCGCCGGCGTGGGCTGGCGCTGGGGCTCGTAAACCTGACCCTTGTACGCGCAGCGGGCGGGCAGCAGGTCCGCCGGGGTCTTGATGCGGTTGAAGCTGGAGGCCTGCAAGACCAGGCCGCCGTCCAAGAGGCTTTTGATGTCCAGAAAGCGCTCATCGCGGTAGCCGGCCAACTCGGCGATGCGCGGTATCTGCAGGATGCGCAGGTTCTTGGCCTTTTTTAGCGCCTCCAGGGCGCCCTCTTCGTACTCCGGCGCCGCCACCACCTCCAGGTAGAGCTCCTGCATCATCTCGGCGGTGGTCCGGTCCAGGGGGCGATTGAGCACCGCCGCCCCGCCGAAGGCCGCGATCAGGTCGGCCAGAAAGGCGCGCTGATAGGCCTCGCTGATGCTCGCGGCCCTGGCCACGCCCGAGGGGTTGTTGTGCTTCATGATGGCGCAGGCCGGCCTATCCGTGAGATAGCGCAGGATGTGCAGGGCGTTGTCCACGTCCGTGAGGTTGGTCTTGCCCGGGTGCTTGCCGGCCTGGAGCATCTGCGCCTCGCTGAGGGCGCTGACCAGGCCCCGGCCGGGCTCGATGAGCCGCACCTGGCCCACGCTGAGGCCGCCGCCCACCAGCTCGTACAGGGCCGCCTCCTGGCCCGGGTTCTCGCCGTAGCGCAGGCCCTTTTCGATGAGCTGGCCTGACTCGTCGGGCAGCTTCCAGGTGCGCTTTTTGTAGCGGAGCACGGTGTCGCCGATGGTGAGGGTCACCTCGGCCGGAAAATGGTCGTCCATCACCGTGCGATACTGCGCCTTGATGTCGCTCACGGTTATGCCTCCGGGCCCTTGCGGGCCGGTGGTAGTTTGTCCGCCTAGCCGCCCAGCTCCTGGCCCCGCCGGGTGGCCGCGGCCACGGCCTTGATAAGGGTGCCGCGCAGGTCGCCCTTGCTCAGCTCGGCCAGGCCGGCCACGGTGGTGCCGCCGGGCGAGGTCACCTGCTCCCGCAGCCGGCCGGGCTGCTCGCCGCGCTCGATGAGCAAGAGGGCCGCGCCGGCCACGGTCTGGGCGGTCAGCTCCAGGGCCACCTCCGGGCTCAGGCCCTGGGCCACGCCGGCCTCGCTCAGGGCCTCCATGAAGGCGAAGACATAGGCCGGGCCCGAGCCGGACAGGGCCGTGACCGCGTTCATGAGCCCCTCCTCCACCTGCACCACCTGGCCCACGGCCCCGAACACCTGCCGGGCCGTCTCCAGGTGCCGGCCCTCCAGGCCCGCCCCGCCGCAGATGGCGGTGACGCCGCGGCGGATCAGGGCCGGGGTGTTGGGCATGGCCCGCACCAGGGGCTGGCCCAGGGGCAGGACCTGGGCCACGCTGGCCAGGCGGATGCCGGCGGCCAGGGTGATGACCAGGCTGTCGGGCCCCAGGGCCGGGGCCGCCTCGCGCGCCGCCTGGGCCACGTCTCCTGGCTTCACGGCCAGTATGAGCAGAGACAGGCCCTTGAACTCAGCCGGGCCGCCGACCGTCGCCACCCCCAGCTCCTGGGCCAGAGCCGCGGCCTTGTCCGCGATTTTTTCGGCCACCACCACCTGGCCGGCCTCGACCAGCCCGGCGGCCAGCATGCCCCTTAACAGGGCCGAGCCCATGTTGCCCCCGCCGGCCAGGCCGATGGTTCCCTTGAGTGCCATGATCCTCTCCTTGCTCTTCGCCCGGCCGCGGCCCCTCAGGGCGCGGCCACCCGGTAGCGCCGGCCGCCCCGGCTGCCCGCGGCCTGCACCAGCCCGGCCGCGGCCAGGGCCCGCAGGATGTTCTTGGCCGTGGAGTCCGAACAGCCCAGGGCCTGGCGCAGGTCCTGGTTGGCCAGCTCCTGGCCCTGCCGGGCGGCCAGCAGCGCGGCCAGGCCCTCCACCCGCTTGGCCGGCACCCCGTCCAGGCCGGTCAGGGCTTGGGTGAAGCGCTTGCGGCCCTGTTGGCCGCCGCCCGCGATCTCCGGCGGCAGGGCCTGGGGGCCGATCTCGTACTCCGGGGCCAGCACCACCAGCCGCTGGATCACGTGGCTCAGCTCGCGCACGTTGCCCGGCCAGTCATAGTCCACCAGCGCCTGCCGGGTCTGGGGCGCCAGGCCGCGGGTCTTCTTGGCCAGCAGGCAGGCCTGGGTCAGGAGGTGCTCCAACAGGGGCCCTATGTCCTCGCGCCGCTCCCGCAGGGGCGGCAGAAAGATGGGCACCACCTGCAGGCGGTACAGCAGGGCCCGGCTGAAGCTGCCCTGGGCCGCGGCCCGGGCCAGGTCGCGGTGGCTGGCCGCCACCAGGCGGAAGTCCACCGGTATCTCCCGGCTGCCGCCCACCGGCGTCACCACCCGCTGCTCCAGCACCCGGAGCAGGCGCGCCTGCACCTGGGGCCCGGCCTGGCCGATCTCGTCCAAAAACAGGGTGCCGCCGGCCGCCGCGCGCACGAGGCCGGCATGGGCCTGGCTGGCGCCAGTGAAGGCCCCCTTCTCGTGCCCGAACAGCTCGCTCTCCAGCAGGCTCTGGGGCAGGGCCGCGCAGTTCACCGCCACCAGGGGGCCGCTCTTGCGCGGCGAAAGACGGTGCAGCCGCCGGGCCAAGAGCTCCTTGCCGGTGCCGGTCTCGCCCAGCAAGAGCACCGGAAAGTCCGTGGCCGCCACCTGCTCCAGGTCCCGCAGCACCTGGGCGAAGGCGGCCGAGGTCCCGGGCACCAGCTCCGGCTCGGCCGCGGCCGCCAGGGGCGGCAGCTCCAAGCCCCGGCCGGCCAGATCCACCAGATGCTCCAGGTTCAGCAGACGGGGCACCTCGCCGGTCAGGCGCGCGGCCAGGGAGCGCGGCAGCTCGGGCCGGGACGTGATGAGCTTCTGGGCCGCCCGCTGCACCGCCTCCTGGACCTGGGACAGACTCAGGCCCTTGCCGGCCAGGCCCAGCATTGTCTCCACCACCTGCCGGGCCAGTTGCTCCAGGAGCCTGCGCTCCTCCGGCGGGACCTCCGGCGGGGAAAGGGTCTGGGCGGTCTCGGCCACGCCCGCGCCGGGGCGCACGCCCCCTCCGGCCAGGCGGCCGGCCAGGTCCGCGGCGGCGGCGATGATCACGCGCTGGGTTGCATCCAAGGCAACGCCTCTCCCTAAAAGCCCCTATTTAATACCCCAGGGGCAACGCGCCTGGCAAGCGCGGCCGCCGTCCCGGGCGCGGCTGGGCGGGCGCGGCCTTGCCAGGGGCCAGGCCCGATGCTATAAAATCTCACGAAGGCTGTAGAAATGCTCCTTGAGTCACCCACGGGATGGACCCATGATCAAAGCGCGCCTGGCCAAGCTAAGAGCCCTTCTCAAAGACCGGGAACTCGACGGCCTGCTGGTGACCCTGCCGGCCAACCGCCGCTATTTGTCGGGCTTCACCCCGGACGACGGCCAGTGGGGCGAAAGCTCCGGGGCGCTTTTAGTCAGCCGTAACGCCGCCTTATTGCTCACGGACTTCCGCTACCAGCTCACCGCCCAGGTCCAGGCCCCCCTTTTGGAAACCGTGATCTACAAGCAGGGCCTGGCCGGCGAGGTGGCCCGCCAGGCCAAGCGGCTGGGCCTCAAGCGCCTGGGCCTGGAGGCCGAGGCCATGCTTGTGGCCTGGCAGCAGCGCCTAATGAAAGAGCTGGCCGGGGTGGAGCTAAAGGCCACGGATGGCCTCGTCTCCCGGCTGCGCGTCATAAAAAATAGCAAGGAAATAGGTGCCTTAAAGAAAAGCTTGGCCCTCATGGAGCAGGTGCTGGCCACCGTGCTGGCCGGCGAGATCGTGGGCCGCAGCGAGCTGGAGCTGGCCCGGGCCATAACCCGGACCCTGGAGGACCAGGGGGCCGAGGGCGTGGCCTTCCCGCCCGTGGTGGCCAGCGGGCCCAACGCGGCCGAGCCCCACGCCGAGTCCGGGCCCCGGGTGATCCAGGCCGGCGACCCGGTGATCTTTGACGTAGGGGCCAGGCTGGAGGGCTACTGCTCCGACATTTCCCGCACGGTGGTGGCCGGCGGCCTGGAGGCGGCCGACGAGCAGTTCCGCCGGGTGTACGCCCTGACCCGCCGGGCCCAGCTAAAGGCCTACGAGGACATACGCCCGGGCATGACCGGCGCCCAGGCCGACGCCATCGCCCGCCAGGTGATCAGCCAGGGCGGCTTTGGCGAGCGCTTCGGCCACTCCCTGGGCCACGGCGTGGGCCTGGCCACCCACGAGGACCCGCGGGTGGGGCCCCACGCCAGCGACCTGCTGCGGCCGGGCATGGTCTTCACCCTCGAGCCGGGCATCTACCTGCCGGGCTGGGGCGGAGTGCGCCTGGAGGACATGGTGCTTCTGGAGGACATGGGCTGCACCCGCCTGGGCTCCCTGGATTGGTTCTATGACCTGGCCTGAGACCGGGCGCGGGGCATGAGCGCGGCCAGGGACAACGGCTCCCTGCACCAGGCGGTGGACCAGTATCTGAATCACCTGGCCGCCGAGCGGGGGCTGTCGCGCAACACGGTGCAGGCCTACGCCGAGGACCTGGCCGAGCTGAGCGATTTCCTGGCCGCCCAAGGGGTCGGCCGCTGGGACCAGATGGAGGGCCTGCACATGGTGGGCTACCTGGCCCAGGCCAGCCAGCGGGGCCTGGCCCCGGCCAGCCGGGCCCGGCGCCTGTCCGCGGCCCGCGGCCTGGTGGGCTTTCTCCTGCGCCGGGGCGCGCTCAAGCGCGACCCCTTGGCCGGGCTGGTGGGCCCCCACCGCTCCGCCGGCCTGCCCTACTTCCTCAGCCGGGAGGAGGCGGAGCGGCTGCTGGCCGCGCCGGACCCCAGCCGCGACCTGGGCAGCCGGGACCGGGCCATCCTGGAGGTGATGTACGGAGCGGGGATCAGGGTCAGCGAGGTGATCGGCCTGGGCGTGGGCCAGGTGCAGTTCCAGGTGGGCTGCCTGCTGGTGCGGGGCAAGGGCGATAAGGAACGCCTGGTGCCGCTCAATGAAAAGGCCATGACCGCCCTGCAGGAATACCTGGAGGGGCCCCGGCAGAGGCTGCTCAAGTGCCGGGGCCGCGAGGAGGTTTTCGTCAACAGCCGCGGCGGACCCCTGAGCCGCATGGGGCTGTGGAAGATCATCCGCCGGCACCTGACCGCCGCCGGGGTCAGCGGGCCGGTGACTCCGCACACCCTGCGCCACACCTTCGCCACCCATCTGCTGGAGGGAGGGGCTGATCTGCGCAGCGTACAGATGATGCTGGGCCACAGCGACATAAGCACCACCCAGGTCTACACCCACGTCACCCGCCAGCGGCTGGTGGAAATCCACCGCCGCTACCATCCCCGGGGCTAGCCGCCGTGAACGCGCCCAGAGCCAAGCCGCCGCGCGACCTGGAGGTGATCACCACCCACGTCAACGCGGACTTCGACGCCCTGGCCTCCATGCTGGCCGCGGCCAAGCTCTACCCCGAGGCCCTGCTGGTGCTGCCCGGGGCCCAGGAGCGCAACCTGCGCACCTTCTTCGTGCAGTCGGTCTGCTTCCTGTACAACTTCGCCAAGATCAAGCAGGTGCCCTTTGAGCGGGTGCGCCAGCTCATCTTGGTGGACACCCGCCAGAAGGACCGCATCGGCGCCCTGGCCGAGCTGGCCGAGGACCCGGAGGTGGAGGTGCACGCCTATGACCACCACCCGGACACGGACAGCGACGTCAAGGCCCAGTTCCAGATCGTGGAGCCGCTGGGGGCCACGGTGACCATCATGAGCCGCCTGCTGCGGGAGCGGGGCGTCAGCCTCAGCGAGGACGAGGCCACCATCCTGGCCCTGGGCATCTACGAGGACACCGGCAGCTTCACCTTCGTCTCCACCACCCCGGCCGACCTGGAGGCCGCGGCCTGGCTGCTCAGCCAGGGGGCCATGCTCTCCATGGTTTCCTCCATGATCACCCGTGAGCTGACCAGCGCGGAGGTGGCGCTGCTGCATGAGCTGATCAACGGGGCCGAGACGCTCAACATCAGCGGGGCCCAGGTGGTGGTCAGCCAGGTCAGCCGGGAGGCCTACGTGCCCGAGTTCGCGGTGCTGGTGCACAAGTTCATGGACATGGAGAACCTGGACGCCCTGTTCGCCCTGGCCCGCATGGAGGGCCGGGTGTACCTGGTGGCCCGCTCCCGCCTGCCCGAGGTGGACGCCGGGGCCATCGCCAAGGCCATGGGCGGCGGCGGCCACCCCACCGCGGCCAGCGCCACCCTCAAGGACCTGACCCTGGTGGAGGCCCGCGAACGCCTGACCAACGTGCTGCGGGCCCAGATCAACCCCAGCATCTTGGCCCAGGACCTGATGACCAGCCCGGTGATCACCGTGCCGCCCGAGACCAGCCTGCGCGAGACGGCCGAGGTGCTCACCCGCTACAACGTCAACGTGCTGCCCGTGACCCAGGGCCAGGCGGTGCGGGGCATAATCACCCGCCAGACCGTGGAAAAGGCCCTCTATCACAACCTGGGCGATTTGGCCGTGGCCGAGTACATGTCCCCCCGGGTGGAGGTGCTGCACCCCCGGGCCAACCTGATCGAGGTGGAGCAGGCGGTGGTGGAGCGCCGCCAGCGCCTGGTCCCCGTGATGGAGGGCGGCCGGCTGCTGGGGGTCATCACCCGCACGGACCTCTTAAACACCCTCATCGAGAACCCCCTGGTCACCGAGCGCCTGCACGACGCCTTTGACTCCCACCGGCCGCTGAAGCGCAAGAACGTCAAGAGCCTGATGAGCGAGCGCTTTCCCCGGCGGGTCTTGGACATACTGCAGGAGCTGGGCCAGGTGGCCGAGGAACTGGGGTTCAAGGCCTATCTGGTGGGGGGCTCGGTGCGCGACCTGTTCCTGCGGCGCGAGAACCTGGACCTGGACATAGTGGTGGAAGGCGACGGCATCGTCTTCGCCCGGCGCTACGGCGAAAAGCATGCCCGAGTAAAGGTGCGCAGCCACAAGAAGTTCAACACCGCCAAGCTCATCTTCAGCGACGACCTGAGCCTGGATGTGGCCACCGCCCGCCTGGAGTACTACCAGTCGCCGGCCGCCCTGCCGGTGGTGGAGCTGTCCAGCCTCAAGCTGGACCTGTACCGCCGCGACTTCACCATCAACACTCTGGCCGTGCAGCTCAACCCCCGGGGCTTCGGGGAGCTGTTGGACTTCTTCGACGGCCTGCGCGACATCAAGGAGAAGGCGGTGCGCGTGCTGCACAACCTCTCCTTTGTGGAGGACCCCACGAGAGTCTTCCGGGCGGTGCGCTTTGAGCAGCGCTTCGGGTTCAAGATCGGCAAGCTCACCGAGTCCCTGATCAAGAACGCGGTGAAGATAGATGTATTCCGCGGCCTGTCCAGCCGGCGCCTGCTCAATGAATTCAAGCAGTTGCTCAACGAAGAAAAGGCCGTGCACTGCCTGCTGCGCCTCAAGGAGCTCCGGCTGCTCGTGGTCTTCAACCAGCACCTGAAGCTGGAGCCCCGGGACGAGGAGCGCCTGCGCAGCCTGGAGGAAGCCCTGGCCTGGCACCGGCTCTCCTTCCTGGACCGGCCCTTGCAGCCCTGGCTGGTCTATTACCTGGGCCTGAGCGAGGCCCTGACCCAGGAGCAGCGCGACGCCCTGGGCCGGCGGCTGGGGTTCTCCCCCCAGCAGCGGGCCGAGCTGTCCAGCGAGCGCCGCCGGGCGGTGCGGGCCCTGAACCTGTTGCAGCGCGAACAACTGTCCGCCTCAAAGATATACTTCCTGCTGCGGTCTCTGAAGCCCGAGTACCAGTTGTTAATCATGGCGGTGGCCACCCGGAGCTGGGCCAAGCGGGCGGTGAGCCAGTACCTGACCAGCCTATCCCGGGTGCGGCCGCAGTTGGACGGCGAAGACCTCAAGGCCCTGGGTTTCGCCCCTGGCCCTCTGTTCAAGAAGATTCTGGACCGCCTGCAGGCCGCCTGCCTGGACGGCGAGGTGCTGGGCCGGGAGCAGGAACTGGAGCTGGTGCGGCGGGAGTTCGGCGGCCGCGGGGAGAAAAACGCATGAGTCAGTTCATCACCGATTTCCTGTGGCGTCTGGTGCTCCTGGCGCCGCCCATCCTCATGGCCCTGACCGTGCACGAGGCCTCCCACGCCCTGGTGGCCTGGCTGCGCGGGGACCCCACGGCCAAGCAGGCCGGCCGCCTGTCCCTGAACCCCATAAGGCACCTGGACCTGGCCGGCACCCTGGTCTTCTTCGTCACCGCCTGGTTCGGGGCCGGCTTCGGCTGGGCCAAGCCGGTGCCGGTGGACGGCCGCCGCCTGCGCGACCCCCGGCGGGACATGATCTGGATCTCGGCCTCGGGGCCGGTGAGCAACCTGGCCTTCGCGGTGCTGATCTCCCTGGTGCTGGCCGGACTGATCCACCTGGGGCTTTTCACCGAGTACGCCCTGTGGAAATGGTTCTTGGGCGAAATGCTGATCCTGGGCATCACCGTGAACGTAGTCTTGGCTTTCTTCAACCTGATACCCCTGCCGCCCCTGGACGGCTCGGGCATCCTCACCGGCCTGCTCAGCCCCCGGGCGGCCCTGCACTACCAGCAGTTTGCCCGCTACGGCTTCCTGATCCTGCTGGGGCTGATTTTTTTGCCCCGCTTCCTGCCGGGTCTGCCCAATATCATTGGATATCTGGTACTATATCCTGCCCAGGCCATTATTGACCTGCTCCTACCCCTTTAGGGCGGAACCTATGGAAGTAGCAGTAAAGTTGGAGATTTTTGAAGGCCCCCTGGACCTGCTGCTGCACCTGATCCGCAAGAACGAGGTGGACATCTACGACATCCCGGTGGCCCTGATCACCAAGCAGTACCTGGAATACCTGGATTTGATGCACGATCTGTCCATATCCGTGGCCGGCGAGTTCCTGGTCATGGCCAGCACCCTGACCCACATCAAGAGCCGCATGCTCCTGCCCAGCTACGACGCCTCCCAGGACGAGGAGGCCGAGGACCCGCGCACGGACCTGGTGGAACGGCTCAAGGAGCACATGCGCATCAAGGAGGCGGCCGGGCAATTGGAGGGGCGGCCCTGGCTGGGCCGGGACGTGTTCGGCCGGGGGGGCGGCCGGGTCGAGGTGGAGCGCGCCCTGACCGGCCAGGAAGAGGTGATTCAGGTCGGCGTCTTCGAGCTTATCGAGGCCTTCCGCCAGCTCATGACCCGGCGCAACCAGCAACTGGTGCTGGCGCTGCCCGGCGAGCGGGTTTCGGTGGAAGAGCGCATGGGCCAGATTCTGGAGCGCCTGCGCCTGCGCCAGACCCTTACCTTTGAGGAGTGCTTCGCCGGCGACCGCGGCCGGGCCCAACTGGTGGTCACCTTTTTGTCCCTGCTGGAGCTGGCCCGCCTGGGGCTGATCAAGGTCTATCAGGAACGGCTGGAGGTGGTGGCCGGAGGCGGCGTCAAATGGGGCCCCTTGCGCATCTACTTCCGGCCCGCGGAGTCCGCCGAGGAGGCCGAGGCGTGAGCCAGGACATGAAGCGCATCCTGGAGGCCCTGCTGTTCGCGGCCGAGTCTCCGCTGAGCCTGGCCCAGCTCTGCCAGGTGCTGGAGACCAAGGAACAGGCCTCGGTGCAGCAGGCCCTCACTGAGTTGCAGCAGGAATACCAGCAGATGCAGCGCTCCTTTGAGCTGGTGCCCGTGGCCGGCGGCTGGAGCCTGCGCACCCGGACCGAGCATGCCTATTGGCTGCGCCGGCTGCGGCGGCAGCAGGTGACCCGCCTGTCCCAGGCCGCCCTGGAGACCCTGGCCATCGTGGCCTATAAGCAGCCGGTGCTCAAGGCCGAGATCGAGCAGATCCGCGGGGTGGAGGTGGGCGGCATCCTCCGGATGCTCATGGAAAAGGGCCTGATCAAGGTGGCCGGCCGCAAGGACCTGCCCGGCCGGCCCCTGGTCTATGCCACCACCAAGCGCTTTCTGGAGGTGTTCGACCTCAAGGACCTCAAGGACCTGCCCACCGTGGAGGAGATGGAGTCCCTGGCCGAGGGCGAGCAGACTCTGGCCGACAAGGCCCCCACCCTGCCCCTGGCCGAGCCTCGGCCCTCCCTGGAGGACCTGGCCGAGCTGCCCCTGGCGGCGATGTCAGAACCCCCGGCCGACCCCGATTACGAGACCGAGCCCGAGACGGAACCAGGCCCTGAACCCGAATACGAGCCTGAGCCAGAGCCAGAGCCAGAACCAGAGCCGCAACCGGCTTGAGGGGAGGGTCCATGGCCCAGGAGCGTCTGCAAAAAATTCTGGCCCGGGCGGGCCTGGCCAGCCGCCGCGCAGCCGAGGAGATGATCCAGGCCGGCCGGGTGGCGGTGGACGGCCAGGTGGTCAGCGAGCTGGGCGCCAAGGCCGACCCCCAGCAGCAGGTGATCACCCTGGACGGCCGGCCCCTGCCCCGGCGCGAGGGCCTGGAGTACTGGCTGGTGCACAAGCCCGCAGGCGTGATCTGCACCGTGGACGACCCCCAGGGACGCACCAAAGTGGTGGACCTGCTGCCGCCGGAGGTCAAAAGCCGATTGTACCCCGTGGGGCGGCTGGACCTGAACTCCGAAGGCCTGGTGCTGCTGACCAACGACGGCGAACTGGCCCATCAACTGATGCACCCGCGCCACCAGGTGGCCAAGCGCTACCTGGTCTGGGTGGAGGGCCGGCCCTCGGCCGCGGCCCTGGAGCGGCTGCGCAGCGGCGTGGAGTTGGACGGCCAGGCCACCGCGCCGGCCCGGGTGGGGCTCAAGGGCGGCGGCCACCAGGGCAGCAAGCTTTCCTTTGTGCTCCTGGAGGGGCGCAAGCGCGAGATCAGGCTCATGTGCCGGGCCGTGGGCCACCCGGTGCGTCGCCTGCTGCGGGTGGGCCTGGGCCCTCTGCGCCTGGGAGAGATGCCCGCCGGCGCGGCCCGGCCCCTCACCCGGGCCGAGGTGCAGGCCCTGCGCGAGGCGGCCACACCAAGAACCGGTTGCAAACCCGGAGCGCATGGTGTAAAAAAATCGCGCCGCACTGGTGCAAGCCGGCGCGGACAAAAAAAATAGGCCGGTAACTCAGCGGGAGAGTGCCATCCTCACACGGTGGAAGTCAGGGGTTCAAATCCCCTCCGGCCTACCAAAAGCATTTCAATCAGTTAGCCCCACCCCCTGAAACAGGGGGTGGGGCTTTCTGCACCGGACACTGACCGGACATTTATTTTTTGCGCCTAAAGTTCCGCACTGGTCCTCTAGACGCGACCGGAGCACCTGGGTGTTGGCCTCAGCGTAGCGCCGGCTATGGGCATAGCTGGCGTGTCGGCCGCCGCCGCGCGTCCCTTCTAGGCTCGGCGCCCATTGCGGCCAGGAGGCCACTCACCCCTATGAGGCGGCTCTAGCCGCAAATCACTTCGGCACAGTAGGCCCCCGGCCAGATCGCGGCTGGCGGCGCGAGCCAGCCCGGGCAACTCAGCCTGGCCCGTTCTTCGTGGCCGCGTAATACGAGGACGGCCGCCTACCAAACCGCCTCGTAGCCCTTGGGCGGCAGGTTCCAGCGCCGGCCGTACACGTGGATGCGCTTGGTGGGGCCCTTCTGATCGTAGACCTTGCCGCCCTCGTGCACCCAGGCCAACAGGCCGCCCCGCAGGTTGTATATCTCCACGCCCTTCTTGCGCAGCTTGCTGGCCAGCACCCCGCTGCGGTAGCTGATGGTGCAATAGGCAATGACCGTCTTTTCGCGGTACTTGGCCGGGTCCCGTAGGAACTCCTCCTGGGAGATGGCCTGGGGCAGCATGGCCACTTGGCGCTCGTCCGCGGGCCGGGCGTCCACGAACACCACCTGGCCCTGCTTCAGCAGCTCCATGGCCTGCTTAGGGGATACGTCGGGCACCCCGGGAAAATCGGCTTTGTAGTCTGCGTACATTTTGTAGACGGCCTTAAGCTTCTCCTGGTCGCTGGGCTCGGCCCGGGCGTAGGCCCCTGGCAGGGCCAGCCAGGCCAGGGATAGCAGCCAAAAGAGCATTACAGGGCTCACCACCGCCGATGCGAACCTTCTGGCCTTTGGCCCGTGGCCCATTTGCCGCCTCCGCGCACGAGGGATAATTTTTAAAGTTACGCCGCCGCGCGCGGGCGGGCAACCGAGCGGGCAGAATTTTTGCCCGAGGACGGTCTCGCCGGCAACTGCCCGGGGGCAAGAAGCGAAATTTATGCTAGTCTGGTGGCCACCAAAAACCAGCGCGGCCCTATGCAACAGGAGAGCGTCGTGGATGAAAAGATCAAACAGGCCCTGAGGGACATCGTCGGCCCCGACAACTTCACCGACAAGCTGATAGACATGGTCTCCTATGCCAGCGACGCCTCGGAGCACCGCCACCGGCCCGACGCCGCGGCGTGGCCGACCACCGCCCAGCAGGTGTCGGATATCCTCAGGCTGGCCAACCAGGAGCGCTTCCCGGTGATACCCCGGGGCGCGGGCACCGGTCTGTGCGGCTTGGCCGTGCCCGCGCAGGGGGGGCTGGTGCTGGACATGGCCCGCATGAACCGCATCCTCAAGATCAGCATTGATGACCGGGTGGCCGTGGTGGAGCCGGGGGTGGTCTATGCCACCCTGCAACAGGCCCTGGAGCCCCACGGCTTCTTCTACCCGCCGGACCCGGCCTCGGGCAAGGTCTGCACCCTGGGCGGCAACGTGGCCACCAACGCCGGCGGGGTCAAGGGGGCCAAGTACGGCACCACCAAGGACTACGTGTTGGCCCTGCAGGTGGTGCTGCCCGACGGGCGCACCCTGAACACCGGCTCCGAGTGCATCAAGTCCGTCTCCGGCTACGACCTGACTCACCTGTTCGTGGGCTCGGAGGGCACCCTGGGGGTGGTGACCAAGATCGCGCTGAAGATCAACCCCAAGCCGCCCTACAGCGCCACCGCCCTGGCCACCTTCGAGAGCCTGGAGGACGCCGGGCGGGTTGTGAGCCGCGTCCTCAAAGCGGGCGTGCTGCCCAGCGTGCTGGAGATCGTGGACCGCCTGACCCTGGTGGCCATCAACGAGAACACGGACCTGAACCTGCCCGAGGTGGACGCCATCCTGCTGGCCGAGACCGACGGCTACACCGCCGAGGAGGCCGCCCAGCAGATAGCCAAGGTCATCGAGGTGTTCAAGGCCTGCAACGCCTCCAGCGTGCGCGAGGCCGCCTCGGCCGAGGAGGCCAAGGCCCTGTGGACCGCCCGCAAGAGCTCCTACGCGGTGAGCACCCGCATCAACAACAACCTGATCGTGGAAGACCTGGCGGTGCCCATCAGCCGCCTGGCCGACGCGCTCGGGGTAATCTCCGAGATCGGCCGCAAGTACAACCTGAAGATCCCCACCGTGGGCCACGTGGGCGACGGCAACCTGCACCCGGCCATCAGCTTCGACGGCACCAACGCCGAGGAGGTGGCCCGCGTGCATAAGGCCTCGGCCGAGCTATTCGAGAGAATCATCGGCCTGGGCGGCACCCTCACCGGTGAGCACGGCATAGGCTTGGCCAAGGCGCCCTACATGGGGCTGGAGCACGACGCGGTGTCCCTGGAGATCATGGCCAGACTCAAGCGGCTGTTCGACCCCAATAACATTCTCAACCCGGGCAAGATGGCCCTGGAGGGCTAGGCCCGGCCGCGAAAACAGCCCTCCCTTCCGGGGGGCCGTTGCAATTCTCCTGGCCCGGCAAGCGGCGGCCATGGCCGGGCCGCAGATGTATAAATGGCCAGCCCTCCACGTCTAACGTCGAAAGCTGCTATCATGGATAAGGTGACCCTCGGCCTTGGGGAGGGAGGATGGTTAATGCAGAGCACCTCGGACAGTTTTTCCCCAAAAACAGCACTGTCCCCGGGCACCCTAAGCCACGTAGGCCGGCCTCGGCAACAGACCACCACCATCTCCGTGATGACCTACGACGCCAAAGAGTACCGCCAGGTGCCGCGGGTCAACCTGGATGAGGTGGAGGCCCTGAAGTCGGCGCCGGGGTGCAAATGGTTCCGCGTGCAGGGCCTGGGAGACGTAGAGACCCTGCAGGACCTCGGCGACATGTTCGGGGTCCACCGCCTGGCCATGGAGGACGTGCTCAACACCTATCAGCGCCCCAAGCTGGAGGACTTCGAGGACTACCTGTTCCTGGTCTGCAAGGCCATCGCTCCGGGCGAGGAGGAGAATTCCCTGCGCATCCGGCAGGTGAGCCTGGTGCTGGGCCGGGGGTTCATCCTGTCCTTTGAGGAGGAGCCCAGCGAGCTGTTCGCCGCGCTGCTCAAGAGGATCGCCAACGGCCGCGGCCGCATCCGGAACATGGACCCGGATTATCTAGCCTACGCCATGCTGGACGTGGTGGTGGACAACTATTTCCTGCTGCTGGAAACGGTGGGCGACCAGATGGAGGAAATCGAGGAATCGGTGATGATCCAGCCCACCACCGACACCTTGCAGGAGCTGTACCGCAAAAAAAGGCTGGCGCTGCAACTGCGCCGCGCGCTGATGCCCCTGCGGGAGATATCCAGCGCCCTGCTGCGGGAGTACCCGCACCTGGTCAGCGAAAGCATCGCCCCCTACCTGCGCGACCTGCACGACCACGTCATCCAGGCCATCGACATCCTGGAGAGCCTGCGCGAAAACCTCTCCGCCCTGTCCGACCTGTATCTGAGCAGCATCAACAACCGCATGAATGAGGTGATGAAGCTGTTGACCATCATCGCCACCATCTTCATCCCCATCACCTTCATCGCCAGCCTGTACGGCATGAACTTCAAGCACATGCCGGAGTTGGAGATGGTCTGGGCCTATCCAGCGGTGGTGGCCTTGATGGCCGCTGTGGCCGGCGGCCTGCTTGTCTTTTTCAAGACCCGCAAATGGATGTAAAAGACGCATTCAGGCCGAACTAGGAGCAAAGACCAGCGAGAATGCCCGTGACCTGGCCCGACATATCCTTGCAGCAGTTCGTGGACCCCAACAGCTACCTGGGCGCCACGGTGTTGGCAATGGCCATGCTCCTCTGCGCCTGGATCGCCTCCGCGCTCCTGACCCGCATCATCAGGCGCTCCTCCTGGGTGATGGGCCGGCTGGGGCACCAGGTGGACGAGACCATGCTGCGTCAGGTGATGCGCCTGAAGGGTGTGCTGGTCTACTTCTGCGCCCTGGTGGTGTACGCCAGCCTGGTGCCCGGCCTGCGGGCCCTGATGGGCACCCTGATGGCCAGCGCCGGCATCCTGGCGTTGGTGGTGGGCATCTCCGCCCGCTCCACCCTGGCCAACCTGGTTTCGGGCGTGGCCTTGGCCATATACCGGCCCTTCCGCATCGGAGACCGGGTGCAACTAGACAACGAGTACGGCACCGTGGAGGACATAACCCTGCGCCACACCATCGTGCGCACCTGGGAGCACAAGCGCCTGGTCATCCCCAACGAGAAGATAGACAACATGACAATAGTCAATTACAGCATCGTGGATCCGCGCATGCTGTGCCGGGTGGAGCTGGGGGTGAGCTACGACACGGACCTAGACCTGGCCCGGCGCCTGATCCTGGAAGAGGCCCAGCGCTGCCCATACCGTCTGGCCAGCGCCGACCCGCCCTGGGTCCGGGTGGCGGAGTTCAAGGATTCCGCCGTTGGCCTGCGCTTGGGCCTCTGGACCCGGGACCAGGACGAGGCCTGGCAGGCCCGGTTCTGGATGTTGGAGCAGGTCAAGAAGCGCTTTGACCGCGAAGGGGTGGAGATACCCTTCCCCTACCGCACCCTGGTCTACAAGAAGGACCTGCCTCCCGCCCGCGAGGAAGGCCAGGCCGGCCCACCGGGCCCCAAGCCACCGACGGAGACGAGTGCATGAGGTTCAACACCGCCCTGCGCGGCTACACGGCCAAGCGCATCGAAGAGATTGAGTGGGCCGACATCCTGGTGGGGATTCCCAGCTACAACAACGAAAGAACTATAGCCCACGTAATACAAATGCTCACCCACGGCCTGCACAAGCACTACCGGGACCTGCGAGCCGTGATCCTGGTAGCCGACGGCGGCTCCACCGACGACACCCGCGAGATGGCCAGGGAGTTCGAGATAAAGCCCTGGCAGGAAAAAATCGTCTCCATCTACCGGGGCCCGGGCGGCAAGGGCAGCGCCCTGCGTTCCATCTTCGAGACCGCCGAGCGCCTGCACGTGCGGGCGGTGGCCATGGTGGACTCGGACCTGCGCAGCATCAACGACGACTGGGTGCAGTACCTCTTGCAGCCGGTGCTGGAGGGCAGCTTCGACTTCGTGGCCCCAGTGTACCTGCGCCACAAATACGACGGCACCATCACCAACAACATCGTCTACAACCTCACCCGCGCTCTTTACGGCAAGCGCATCCGCCAACCCATCGGCGGCGACTTCGCCCTGTCGCGCAAACTGGCCAAGCACTACGCCGAGCAGGAGGTGTGGGAGAGCGAGGTCTCCCGCTACGGCATAGACATCTGGATGACCACCTCGGCCATCACCGGCGGTTTCAAGCTCTGCCAGTCCAACCTGGGCGTGAAGGTGCACGACGCCAAGGACCCCGGCCAGCACCTGGCTCCCATGTTCCGCCAGGTCATCTGGACCCTGTTCACCTTGATGGAGCAGAACGAGAGCTACTGGAAGGCCGTCAAGGGTTCAGTGAGCGTGCCCAGCTTCGAGCATCCCCTCAAGACCGAGCCCGAAGATATCAAGGTAAACCTGGAGGGCCTGCTCAGGCACTTCAAAGTGGGCTACCGCCAATTCTCCGCCCTGTGGAAGGAGATT
Organism: Desulfarculus sp.; assembly: GCA_003605055.1. GTDB lineage: Bacteria > Desulfobacterota > Desulfarculia > Desulfarculales > Desulfarculaceae > Desulfoferula. Next base: position 47,266 of record QZKP01000018.1, on the reverse strand, counting down.
TTCTGCGCGGAAAGCTTCGCCGAGATCAAGAAACTGGCCCGGGCGGGCAAAAAGAGCTTCCACCTGCCCACCGAGGTCTGGGTGCAGATACTCTACGAACTGGCCGCCACGTTCCACGCCTGGCCCCAGAACCGCATGAAGCTGCTGGACCTGGTGACCCCCCTGTACTACGCCCGGGTGGCCTCCTTTGTGCGCCAGAGTTGGAGCATGAGCTCCGAGGAGGCCGAGCAATTGGTGGAGGAGCAGGCCCAGATGTTCGAGGACAACAAGACCTACCTGCTGCAGGTGTGGGATAAAAAGTAGCCGCTTGCCCCGGCCCGCCGTTGCTAGTATGTCTTAAACAGACACCCACCCCACCCGGAGGATCCCTCCATGTCCGTCTGCGAAAGCTGTAAGGCCACGGTGGAGCCAGAGGATATCCACGAATTCGCCGGCAAAATCCTTTGCGACGACTGCTACATGGACGCCTTGAACCCGGCCCGCGCCTGCGACCCCTGGGCGGTGTACACCGCCAGCCGCCTGCCCGAGCAGACTCTGAACCCGGCCCAGGAGAAGATCATGGCCCTGATCCACGACCAGGGCCGGGCCCTGCCCGCGGAGTTGATGCAGGCGGCCGGGCTGGATGAGGCCGGTTTGAAGCGCGAGCTGGCCGCCCTGCGTCACATGGAGCTGGTGCGGGGCGAGAAGCTGCCCGACGGCCGGGTGGCGATACGGCGCTTCAACGACTAGACGCTGGGGGAGCGGCATGGGGGCTTTGCGCAAGGTCGCCATCCTCATCTTCGACGACGTGGAGGTGCTGGACTTCTGCGGACCCTTCGAGGTCTTTGCGGTCAGCGGCGCCTACGACGCCAAGCGGTTGTGTGAGGTCTACACCGTGGCCCAGAAGACCCCAGTCCTGGCCCGCAACGGCCTGAGCATCAACCCCACCTACGACCTCGCCCATTGCCCCCCGCCCGAGGTGCTGGTGGTCCCCGGCGGCCTGGGCACCCGGCAAGAGATGCACAACCAAGAGTTGATCGCCTGGATCAAAGTAGTAGCCGCCGGCTGCCAGGTGGTGTTGTCGGTGTGCACCGGCGCCCTTCTGCTGGCCCAGGCCGGTCTGCTGCGGGGCCTGGCCGCTACCACCCACCACCGGGCCTTGGACCTGCTGGCCCAGGTGGCCCCGGACACCGAGCTGAGGCCGGCGCAGCGGCTGGTGGACAACGGCCGGGTGGTCACCGCGGCCGTCATCTCCGCGGGCATAGACGCCTCCCTGCACGTGCTGGCCCGCCTGCTGGGCCCGGAGACCGCCCAACAGACCGCGACCTACATGGAGTACGACTGGAGTCCTCAGCCGGCCGGCTGAGGACCCTCGGCCCCTGGCCCGGCCTTTGCCGGCCGGAAATCCCGCCCCTTTTTTGATTGACCGGGGCCTGGGAATCATGCCAATAATGAATGAAGATTCACTCAGCCTTCGACCGTCCACCTTCCTGACTCCAGCGCGCCCAGGCACGACAGACATAGGGGAGGTATGCCATGAGACAGCTGGATGCGCCTGAGCTCAAGGAACTCCTGCTCAAGTGCTGGATGACCCACGACGGCATGTGGTTCCTGCACTGTCTGCAGGAGTGCGGTATTGAAAAAACCAACCGGATCAACCTGGCCGCCATCCGCTCCCTGGCTCAGATAGAGGTCAAGCGGGTGGTGCAGGCCCTGGGCCTGCCTCCGGCGAATTCGCCGGAGGGACTCAGGGAGCTGGCCGACGGCATGTTCAACGTGGCCAAGGGCGACTTCATGGACTTTGCATACCACTTCACGCCGACCGGCACCCTGCGCTTTGACATGAAGGGCTGCTTCGCCCACGACGGTATGAAGCGCCTGGGCGTGCTGGACCAGTACCAGTGCGGCATCTTTTACCGGGTGCAGTGCTGGTTTGATGCCCTGGGGCTCAAATATCGCGTGACGCCCGAGGTGACCCAATGCATGATGCCCGCGCAGGGCCAGTGCTTCCGGGAGTACGAATTTTCCTTCCCCAGCCCGCAGGCGGCCTCGTAGGGACAGGCGCATGAAGAAAAGCCGGCCCCTGACCGCCCCGCAGCGCGAAAACCTGCTGCGGGACCTCTGGTTCCTGCAAGACGGCCGCTGGTTCCTGAAGGTCAGCCAGGAGCTGGGCTTTGCCGAGGCCACCCGGCTCAACCTGCTGGTGGTGGAGTCCTTCGGCCGCACCGAGATCAAGCTGCTCATGCAGGAGGCCGGAATTGATAGCATCGCCGACGCCGAGGGGCTGGCCGCCTACCTGCGTCTGGCCGGTGAGGTGTTTTTCCCCCCGGAGCACCGGCAAGAGTTCCGGGTCCTGGATGGAGGCATCGTGCTAGGTCGGGCTTCCAACTGCTTTCTGTACCGCCACCTGCGCCAGGCCGGCACCACCCAGATCCACCAATGCGGGGCCCAGACCCGCTTCACCGCCTGGCTGGAGGGCCTGGGGCTCAAAGGTTGGGTGGATACCAGTGGCCGGAGCGCCACCTGCGAGGGCGCCTGCGAGATACTTTTTCATGTAACCTGGCCGGAGGAAGGGACATGAGCCGCAAAGAGGCCTGGCAAAAGTTCGCCCAGCGGGTGGGCTACACCCAGCAGGAAACGGACAGCGTTTCGCCGGAGGACCCCCGGGCGCGGCACGTGGAGCGCATGGCCCAGGCCTCGGCCAGGTATTCCATCCTGGCCGAGGTGCAGGAGGCGGCCGGATGCAACACCGGCTACAAACCCGGCGACCGCTTCCTGCTGGACGTGGACGGCAACCTCATAAGCAAGCTGTGCCCCAAGCGCCAGTGCGTGTACCTGGTGAGCCAGCTCATGGTGCCGGTGGCCTTGATCAACGAGCGGCTCAGCGAGGGGCTGGACCCCAACGCCTTCCACTTCGCCCATGAGGTGCGCTGCCTGGACGTGGGGGTGGGCTGCGGCGGTTACGGCCAGGTGCGGCTCAAGGTGTCGGTGCAGCCGCGTTAGCCGTCCGCCAACAGAGGAACAGCCAAGCCAAAAGGAGTCGTCATGGTCAACCGCGACTTGCTCTCCCCTTGCGGGCTCTACTGCGGGGTGTGCGGGGCCTACATCGCCACCCAAAAGGACAGCCCAGCCCTCAAGGCGGGCATCGCCCAGGTCTTCGGCTGCGCGCCCGAGGAGATCAACTGCCAGGGCTGCCGCTCCTCGGTGCGCTACAAGCACTGCCAGAGCTGCGCCATCCGCTCCTGCGCCGAGGGCCGAGGCTATGAGGGCTGCCACCAGTGCGCTGAGTTCCCCTGCGGGCACATAGAGGCCCTGGGCGCCATGTTCCCCAACACCGTGGCCCACAAGGTGATGCTGCGGGCGGTGGAGGCCTGGCGGAAGCTGGGCACCGAGGCTTGGGTGGCGGCTGAGGAGGCCCGCTACCGCTGCCCCTCCTGCCAGCAGTCGCTCATGCGCGGCGCCGCCCGTTGCCACCGCTGCGGTCAGGCGGTTATCCTGGATTGACGGCCGGTCCCCGGCGCCGGCCGGCAACCAGAAACCAACGCAGCGGGAGGAAAGCATGGACCCCATCATCTTTGACTACGACAAGTGCCAGCAGGACGGCGTGTGCGCGGCGGTGTGCCCGCGGCGGCTCATCTCCTTTGACCCGGAGGAGCGCTGGCCCCGTCCCATCGCCCAGGCGGCTGAGCTGTGCATCCGCTGCGGCCACTGCCTGGCCGTGTGCCCGGCCAGCGCGGTCACCGTGGCCGGAGTGCGCCCCGAGGATTGCCCTCCCCTGGAGCCCGCCCGCCTGCCGGCCTACGAGTCCCTGGACCACCTCCTGCGCGGCCGCCGCTCCATCCGGGTGTACAAAGACCAGCCGGTGGAGCCGGCGGTGATGGCGCGGCTCATGGACACCTGCCGCTACGCCCCCAGCGGCAGCAATTCCCAACCGGTGCACTGGGTGGTGGTGCAGGACAAGGAGCGCCTGCATTTCCTGGCCGGCCTGGTGGTGGATTGGATGCGCGCGGCCCTGGCCGAGGGCCAGGAGCGGGCCCGCATCATGCGCCTGGACGTGGTGGTGGCGGCCTGGGAGCGGGGCGAGGACCGCATCACGCGCGGCGCGCCCTGCCTGCTGCTCAACCACGCCCCGCGGGAAAGCTCCATGCCCCGGGAGAACTGCGTCATCGCCATGACCTACCTAGACCTGGCGGCCAGCGCCCTGGGCTTGGGGGCCTGCTGGCTGGGCTACATGATGCACGCCGCGCCTGACCACCCGCCGCTGCGCGAGGCCCTGGGCGTGCCGCCGGAGAACGACCCCCACGGGGCCATGCTTCTGGGCTATCCGCGCTACAAGTACCGGCGCATCCCCCCGCGTCAGGAGGCCAAGGTGGCCTGGTGGTAGGCGGCGGCTTAGCAGCGCGCGCCCATTTGACAAAATAAAGGGGCCGGCCGGATGGGCTGGCCCCCTTTGTTTTCAGTCAAGCAGGCCCCGCGGGACGCGCAGGCGCTTACTTCCCGGTCTGGGCGAAGGTGAAGCCGCGCTGTATGCCCTTGGTGTTGAGAGCGAAGAACTTGTCCTTGCCCTTCATGGCCGCCTGCATGCCCTTTACCACGTCCTCCAGGGGCAGCAGGTCGCGCTTGGCGCAGACCGCGCCGATCATCACCATGTTGGCCGCCCGTTCGCTGCCCGCCTCCCGGGCCAGGTCCACCAGAGGCACCGAGAAGACCTCCACGTCCTGGCGCTTGGGCCCCCACTTGATCAGGGACTGGTTGAGCACGATCAGGCCGCCCTTGGCCACGGTGGGCTCGAACTTGTCCAGGGACGGGCCGTTCATGGCCACCAGGATGTCAGCCTGGCTGCCCACCGGCGAGGCGATCTTCTTGTCCGACAGGGTCACCATGCAGTTGGCGGTGCCGCCGCGCATCTCCGCGCCGTAGGAGGGGAAAAAAGTCACGTTAAGGCCCTTGAGCATGGCCCCGTTGCTGAGCACGTAGCCCATCAGGAGCACGCCCTGGCCGCCGAAACCCGCAAACTGAGTGCGCACCAGCATCACTTGTCCTCGTACCCGGTGGTGTCCTTGATCAGGCCCAAGGGATAGGTCTTCATCATCTGGTTGTCGATCCACTGCCAGGCCTGCTTGGGGCTCATCTTCATGTTGGTGGGGCAGGGGGAGAGCAGCTCCACCAGGCCGAAGCCCAGGCCGTCCACCTGCACCTGAAAACACTTGCGGATGGCCTTCTTGGCCTGCTTGATGCCCTTGAAGGAGTTCAGGGTGCAGCGCTCGATGTACACCGCGCCCTCGCAGACCGCCAGCATGCGCGAGATGTCAATGGGGCTGCCGTGGGCCTTGGCCTCGCGGCCGCCGGGGGTGGTGGTGGTCACTTCGCCGATGATGGTGGTGGGCGCCATCTGCCCGCCGGTCATGCCGTAGATGGCGTTGTTGATGAAGATGCAGGAGATCAGCTCGCCCCGATTGGCGGCGTGGATGGTCTCGGCGGTGCCGATGGCCGCCAGGTCGCCGTCGCCCTGGTAGGTGAGCACGAAGCTGTCCGGGCGGACGCGCTTGATGCCCGTGGCCACGGCCAGGGCCCGGCCGTGGGGCGCCTCCACCATGTCGAAGTTGAAGTAATTGTAGGCCAGCACCGCGCAGCCCACGGGCGGCACGCCGATGGTCTTCTCCCGGAGTCCCATCTCATCCAGGCACTCGGCCACCAGGCGGTGGGCCACCGAGTGGCCGCAGCCCGGGCAGTAGTGGGTGGCCACGTCCTTGAGGGACTCGGGGCGGCCAAAAATCTTCTCAGCGGCTGGAGCACTCATATCTCAACCCTCCGGCCCACCTTGCCGTCGCCCTTCAGGGCCGAACGCAGGAAGTCAATCACGTCGGCCGGGGTGGGGATCACCCCGCCGGGTATGCCATAAAAATGGATCTCGGCCCGCTCGCCCACCGAGAGCATCACGTCCTCCACCATCTGGCCGGCGCTGAGCTCGAACACCGCCACCTTGACCCCGCCCTGGGCCAGCTTGCGCAGGGCCTGCTTGGGGTAGGGCCAGAGGGTGATGGGCCGGAACAGCCCGGCCTTGACGCCCTCGGCGCGCAGCTCCTCCACCGCGGACATGGCGATGCGCGAGGCGGTGCCGTAGGCCACGGCGATGATGTCGGCGTCCTCGGTCAGGTTCTCTTCCCAGCGCTGCTCGTCGGCCGTGATCTGTTCGTATTTCTCCTGCAGGTGCAGGTTGTGCTTGTACAGCTCGCCCTGCTGCCCCAGGAGCATGGAGAAGATGGCCCGCGGTGCGCGTCCGGCGCAGCCGTCGAGGATGTAGTCCTTGGGCGGCAGGTCGGCCGGGTCGATGGGGTCGGGGAACACCACCGGCTCCATCACCTGCCCGATCAGGCCGTCGCCCAGGAGCATCACCGGCGTACGGTACTTGTCCGCCAGGTCAAAGGCCAGGAAGGTCAGCTCGGCCAACTCCTGGCAGCCCGCCGGGGCCAGCACCGGCGTGCGGTAGTCGCCGTGGCCGCCGCCGCGGGTAGCCTGGAAATAGTCCGCCGCCGAGGCCGCAATGTTGCCCAGGCCCGGCCCGCCGCGCATCATGTTGGCCACTACCGCCGGCAGCTCCTGGCCGGCCAGGTAGGAGATGCCCTCCTGCTTGAGGCTCACGCCCGGCGAGGAGGAGGAGGTGAGCGCTCGCGCCCCGGTGGCGGCGGCGCCCAGCACCATGTTTATGGCCGACAGCTCGCTCTCGGCCTGGATGAAGGTGCCGCCCGCCTGGGGCAGGCGCCAGGACAGGTACTCTGGCAGCTCGTTCTGAGGCGTGATGGGATAGCCGGAGAAAAACCGGCAGCCCGCGCGCACCGCGGCCTCGGCCAGAGTGTCGGAGCCGCGCATCAGCTTCTTCTCACTTGGCACGGTACACCTCGATGGCCAGGTCGGGGCAAACCACCGCGCACATGGTGCAGGCGGTGCAGCCCTTCCCGTCTTCTGGTTTCTCGATGAATTGGGCCGGCGCGTAGCCGGTCTTGTTCAGCTCTTTGGACACCTCGATCACCTTGCGGGGACAGACATCTATGCACAGATGACAGCCCTTGCAGCGGTCGCGGTCAATCTTGATGTATCCCTTGGCCATGTAACCTCCCCGAAAAAAACCTCCGGCGCCTAGCGCTGAGCGTCTAACGGAAAAGGACGTCGGATCTTCCCGTGGACAACGGACGGCTGCCAAAAGGCCGCCGGGCCCGGCAAGTACTTTGCCATATGATCGTACGAATATAACCCATGTCCTTGCCGCTTGCACGCGGAATAAAAAAATCTTAGCCCCCCAAGCGACTTTTTGATTTCACATGTTCCGGCTGCGTAGTCAAGGAATAATTTCCAGGACGGCCGGGCCTTTGGCCCGGGATGACGCCAAAGCAGGCCTTGGCGCGGGCAGGCGCGCGCCAGGGCGCCGGGGCAGCGGGCGGCCGGCTAAGCCACCCGGTCCGGCGGCTCCTGGCCCCGCAAAAAGGCGGCGAGGTTGCCGGCGGCGCGCAGGGCCATCTGCTCGCGCACCTCGCTGGTGGCCGAGCCCAGGTGCGGGCAGAGCACCACGTTGGGCAGCTTAAGCAGGGCCGGTTCCACCTGGGGCTCGTTTTCGAACACGTCCAGGGCCGCGCCCCGGATCAGTCCCTCGGCCAGGGCCCGCGCCAGGTCCGCCTCCTTGACAATGGGGCCGCGGCCGGTGTTGACCAGGTAGGCGCCGCGCTTCATGCGCCGGAAGGCATCATAGTTGAACGCGCCCTGGGTCTCCCGGTTCAGCGGCGCGTTCACCGAGATCACGTCCGACCGCTCCAACAGGCTCGGGAAGTCCACGTGCTCCGCACCCAGATCCTGCTGGGCCTGGGGGTGGGGCCGGCGAGTGTGGTAGATGATCCGCATGCCGAAGCAGCGGGCCCGCTGGCCCACGGCCAGGCCCACCCGGCCCAGGCCGTAAATGCCCAATATCTTGTCCTGCAGAGAGGTGCCCAGCATGAACTCCGGGGCCCAGCCTTTGTAACCGCCGGAGCGCAGCAGACGGTCGCCCTCGCTGACCCGGCGCATGATGTCCAGCATCAGGGCCAGGGTCAGGTCCGCGGTGGCCTCGGTGAGCACCTCAGGGGTGTTGCTGACCATCACCCCCAGCTCCCGGGCGGCGTCCAGATCCACGTTGTCAAAGCCCACCGCGTAATTGGCCACCATCCTCACCTCGGGGCGGGCGGCCAGGAACCGGCGGTCAATCCGGTCCCCCAACTGGGTCAGCAGGCCCCGGCAGCCGGCGCTCATCGCCAGCAGCTCCGCAGGCGTCAGGACACGGTCGTGGGGCGAGACCATGACCTCGGCCAAGCCCCTGAGCAGGTCCGGACCGGCCCGGGGTATGCGGCGGGTCACCAGTACCTTGTCCATGAGTGCAACTCCGCATGAGTGGCGGGAGGAGCGTAATCACCTGGGCGGGTTGGCCCTGGCCCTGCGGCCGCCTGGTGTTACTCGGCCGCCTCGGCCTCCTCGGCCGCCTCGCGCTCCGCCTTTTTCTTTTCGGCGAGCACCACCAGCCATATGGACAGTTCATAGAGGGCGCACAAGGGCAAGGCCATCATGATCTGGGTGACAGCATCAGGCGGGGTCAAAATGGCCCCCACGATGAACATGATCAGGATGGCGTACTTGCGGTGCTTCTTGAGGGTGCTGGATTTGACCACCCCCAACCGGCCCAGAAACACCAGCACCAAGGGCATCTCGAAGATCACCCCAAAGGCGAACAGCAAAGTGGCGCTGAAGGAGAGGTATTGCTTCAGGCTGAGCATAGGCACGATGTCGTCGGTGGCGAAGCTCATGAAGAACTGGAAGGCGAAGGGAAAGACCATGAGATAGCAGAACACCGAGCCCACCATGAACAGCGCCGAGGACAGGATCACAAAGGGCCAGACCGCCTTGCGCTCGTGCTTGTACAGGCCAGGGGCGATGAACTTCCACAGTTGATAGAAGATAACCGGGCAGGCCGCCACGATGGCCGCCAGGAAGGCAACTTTTATGTAGGTGAAAAAGGCCTCTGCCGGGGCGGTGTAGATCAGCTTGGCGCCCGGGGGCAGCACCTCCTTGAGGGGTTTGGCCAGCCCCTGATACAGCTCTTCCTTGAAGAAGTAGGTGCCCAAGAAGGCAATGCCTACGGCCATGGCCGAACGCACCAGGCGGGTGCGCAGCTCCTCCAGGTGGGACAGGAAGGGCATACGCGAGGAATCGTCTTCCTCCTGGTGATCCTCCTGGAGCTCCTCGGACGGCTCGGGAGCGGGGGCCTGTTGCTCGGCGGACATTTAGGCTTCTTTGGGGCCGGCGGCGGCCGGCGGCTGGGCTTCTTTTTCAGCGGTTTTGGTCGGCTGCGGCGAGGTCTTCTCCGCCGGGGGCTGCTCCGCGGCGGGCTGGGCCACTTCTACGGAGGCCTGCTCACTCGCCGCCTGCTTCTCCACCTCAATGGCGTCAAACACTGACTGGCGGCCGCTCAGGTCCAGCTTGGGCTCCTTGGGCTCCACCAGCGGGTTGGCATCCTCCAGCATCTTGCGGGGGTTGACCTCGTCCAGAGTCTCCCGGAAGGACTGCTGCAGACCCTTGAGCTCCTGGAAGCTTTCGTGCTCCTCCAGGCCCTCCTTGATCTCGTCGGTGGCCTTGCGGAACTGCTGCAGACCCTTGCCCAGGCTTTTGGCCAAATCGGGCAATTTTTTGGGGCCCACCACCACCAGGGCGACCACCAAAATAATAAGCAGTTCCGGCATGCCAATGCCGAACATATTGACCTCCCGGGAATTCTGCCGAAGTCTACTTGGGTGGGTTGGGGGTGTCAAGGGCGGCCAGGAAGCCGCGCAGCCGCTGGGCGGTGGCCCCATCCAGGCCAACTTTCTGCTGAATTTGCTCCACGCTGGCCTTTTTCAGGGCGGCCAGGGAACCGAAGGCCTTGAGCAGGCGGGCCCGGGTCTTGGGCCCCACGCCAGGCACCTCCTCCAGGATGGAGCGGGTCAGGGCCTTCTTGCGCAGCAGACGGTGGTAGCTGACCGCGAAGCGGTGGGCCTCGTCGCGCAGGCGCATCAAGAGCAGCAGGGCCGGGTCGCCGGGCTTGAGACCGGCCGGGTTCTTGCGGCCGGGCAGGTACACCCGGTCCGGCCCGCCGGACGCCTGTCCCTTGGCCAGGGCCGCCAGGGCCGGCCGCGGGCCGGCCGGCGCCTGAGCCAGGGCCCGCAGCGCCAGGTTGAGCTGACCCTTGCCCCCGTCCAGGAGCAGCAGGTCCGGCGCCGGGTCGCTGCCGGCCAGGCGGCGGGCCAGCACATGGGCCATGGCCGCGTAGTCATCGCCGCCGCCCTCGCCTTCTAGGACCTTGTAGCGGCGGTAGCGGGCCTTGTCCGGCCGGCCCTGGCTGAAGGCCACCAGGCCGGCCACAGTCAGGTGTCCGCCCAGGTGGGAGATGTCCAGGCACTCCATGCGCTCGGGCAGCCCCGCGAGGCCCAGCTTTTGTTGCAGGCGCTCCAGGACCGCCTCGCCCTGGGGCCCGGCCGCGCGGGGCTGGGCTGCATTGATCAGGGCCAGCTCCAGCAGGCCGCGCTTGTCGCCCCGTCGGGGCCTTCGCAGCTCCACCCGGCGGCCGGCCCTCTCCCCCAGCACCTCGGCCACCAGGGAGGGGTCGCTGGGCATGTGGCTGACCAGGATCAGGGGCGGCGGCGCGGCCTGGTCGTAGAGCATGAGCAGGGCTTGGGCCATCACCTCCTCGGGCGCCAGGGCCGCCCGGCTCAGGTCGTGTACCCGGCTGGCCACCAACTGCCCGCCCCGCACCCGCAGATGGGCCAGGCGCAGGCCGTCCTCGGCCTGGTGCAGGGCGGCCGCGTCCAGGTCCCTATCCACGGCCTGGTCCACCTGCTGCCGCTCCAGGGTGCGGGTGAGCGCCTGCCAGCGGTCGCGCAGCGCCGCCGCCTCCTCGAAGCGCTCGGCCGTTGCGGCCGCCTCCATGCGCTCCTGTAGGCGCCGGGCCAGCTCTTGGCCCTGGCCTGCGAAAAAGGCCTCCAGGTCAGAGGCCAGCTTGCGGTACTCCTCACGGCTGATCTTGCCCGCGCAGGGCGCCGGGCAGCGGCCCATCTCATAGTCCAGGCAGGGGCGGGAGCGGCTGGCCACCATGCGGTCCGAGCAGCGCCGCAGGGGGAAGATGCGCTGCAGCATGCGCATGGTCTGGCGGGCCGCGCCGGCGCTGTCAAAGGGCCCGAAGTATTTGGCCCCATCGTTCAGCCGGGGCCGGCGCACCAGGGCGAAGCGGGGGTAGTCGTGGTTCAGCGAGAGGCGGAAGTAGGGATAGGACTTGTCGTCGCGCAGGTCGGCGTTGTAGCGCGGCCGGTGCTCTTTGATCAGGGTGTTCTCCAGCAGCAGGGCCTCCTTCTCGCTGGAGGTGATCACGTACTCCACCGCGGCCACCTGGCCCACCATGGCCGCCACCTTGTGGCTGTACCAGGTGGGGCCGGAGATGGGCCGGGTGTAGGAGGTGAGCCGGGGCTTGAGGCGCTTGGCCTTGCCCACGTAGAGGACCCGGCCCCGGGCGTCCTTCATCAAATACACCCCGGGGTTCAGGGGCGCGTGGGTCAGGGCCTGCTTGATGGCCTCGACGCCGCGCATTTTTTCCGGCTGGGTGTATTCCAAATCTCGGCGCTTGTCCTTGCCTAGAGGATTTGCCCGACGTCCCTGGCCGCTTCCGGCGGCGGGCAACAGCTTGTCCGGACCGCCTGCTGGCCTCATAATAATAAACGTTAGCCAAAAAATGCGCTGCATGCATTTAACTGGGTCCAACCAGAAACAGGAGGCATGGCCATGGCCAGCATGGGAGAACAGTACAAGACCGCTGATTTCAAAAATGAGAAGCACGTGCCGGTGATCGAGGTCCTGGCGGCGCCCAAGGCGGGCGGCGTCGCCAAGGTGCAGGTCTCGGTGGGCAAGCAGATTCCCCACCCCAACACCAGCGAGCACTTCATCGCCTGGATATCGCTTTTCTTCCGGCCCGAGGGCGGCAAGGCCGCCTACAACCTGGGCCGGGCCGACTTCCTGGCCCACGGCTCCAGCACCGAGGGGCCCAACAGCATCGTGCTCAACACCGAGCCCGTGGCGGTGTTCGCGGTCAAGCTGGACAAGCCCGGCACCCTGCTGGCCACGTCGTACTGCAACATCCACGGCCTGTGGGAGGGCTCGCAGGAAGTCAAAGTCTAGATACTCGCGTCGGAAAATCGGGGTTGGGCTGAGGGGTAAAGGCCTCGCAGCCCAACTTTTTTTGATGGTGCGGAGGCCAGGACCTGCTTTATGACCACGGCATCGCCCGGCTTGCCCCGGCTGGGCCTGGCCGACAGATCTTCTCCGCCCGTTTTCTACTTGCCCGCCTTGCCTTGCCGCACGGCCGGGCTGTCCACGAAATCCAGGATCAGGGCACTGACCTGCTTAGGTTTCTCCAACATCACAAAGTGCCCGGCCCCATTTATGCGCCGGCAGCGCAGATCAGGGAACAACACCCGCAGCCACCCCTCGAAGTCGGGCGGTAAATCCGGATTGGGCACGTAAATAGCCAATACGGGCAGGCGCAGCGGCCGCCGGTCCCAGTTGTCGGGTTTGACGAACTCCTCCATGGCGCTGCGCCCCACGTGCCAGGGGGTGGCCAGTGCCCGCACCTTCACCCATTGGCGCAGGGCCGCCGGCGTGGACTTGTCCTGCATGGAATCGAAAAAGGGCCCCACTTTTTGCTGGCCGTCCGGCCCCTGGAACTGGGCGGCAAAGGCGGCCATGCCCCGGCGCCAGGGCTCATAGTCCTTGGGGTCCCGAGGGGGCATCTCAAGGGCCCCGTCCGTGGATATCAGGGCCCGCACCCGCCCCGGGTGCTCCAGGGCCACCCGCCGGGCCACCGCCGCGCCCATGCTGTGGCCAACCAGCACCGCGTCCCCTACCCCGGCCTGATCCATCACCGCCAGCACTGAGCGGGCCAGAAGCTCCTGGGTGTAGGCCAGATGGGGGGCGTCGCTCTTGCCGTGACCGATGAGGTCCAGGGCGATGACCCGGCGATTCTTGGCCAAGACGGGAATCTGCCCCCGCCAATACTCAAGGTCACAGATCCAACCATGGATCAACACCAGGACGGACTCGCCCCGGCCCTGGCTGATGTAGTGTATCTTGTGCCCGTCCAGTTCGGCATAGGCTCCCTGGCCCGGCCCGGCCAGGGCCATGGCCGGCGGCAGCAGGACCAGGAGCAAAAACGCCAGGGCCCAACAAACCCCCAGAAAAACTTTCCCTCGTCGCATCACCCCCTCCCCCTCCACTCCAACTCCCTGGCCTCCAGCTCCTTGATCTGGTCGCGGATCATCGCCGCCTCCTCGAAGCGCAGGTCCTTGGCAAAGGCCTCCATCTCCTTGCGCAGCGCCTTGACGCGCTTGGGGATGTCCTCCAAGGCCACCGCGGGCGCGGCCTCTTCCGCGAGCGGCACCGTGGAGTAGTCGGCCTCGATCTCGTGCGGCAGCATGGCGCCGATGGCCTTCTTGATGCCGGCCGGGGTGATGTGGTGCTCGCGGTTGTACTCCTCCTGCACCACCCGCCGGCGCTCGGTCTCCTCGATGGCCCGGGCCATGGAATCGGTCACCGTGTCCGCGTACAGGATCACGCGGCCCTCCAGGTTGCGCGCCGCCCGGCCCGTGGTCTGGATCAGGCTGCGCGTGGAGCGCAGAAAGCCCTCGCGGTCCGCGTCCAGGATGGCCACCAGGCTCACCTCGGGCAGGTCCAGGCCCTCGCGCAGCAGGTTGATGCCCACCAGCACGTCGAAGACGCCCAGGCGCAGGTCGCGGATTATCTCCACCCGCTCGATGGTGGCGATGTCGCTGTGCAGGTAGCGCACCTTGAGGCCCATCTCGTCAAAGTATTCGGTCAGTTCCTCGGCCATGCGCTTGGTCAGGGTGGTCACCAAGGCCCGCTGGCCGCGGGCGGCGATGGTGCGCAGCTCGCCCAGGAGGTCGTCCACCTGGCCGCTGGCCGGGCGCACCTCGATCTGGGGGTCCCTGAGCCCGGTGGGGCGGATGATCTGCTCCACCACCACGCCCTCGGCCTTGACCAGCTCGTACTCGGCCGGCGTGGCCGAGACGTACACCGCCTGGTCCAGGACGGCGTTGAACTCCTCGAAGTTCAGGGGCCGGTTGTCCAGGGCGCTGGGCAGGCGGAAGCCGTATTCCACCAGGGTCTGCTTGCGCGAGCGGTCGCCGAAGTACATGCCGCGCACCTGGGGCATGGTGATGTGGCTCTCGTCCACGATCAGCAGCCAGCGCTGGGGCAGGTAGTCCAGCAGGGTGGGCGGCGGCTGGCCGGGTGCGCGGCCGGTGAGATGGCGGGAGTAGTTTTCGATGCCGTGGCAGTATCCCAGCTCCTTCATCATCTCCAGGTCGAACAGAGTGCGCTCGCGCACCCGCTGGGCCTCGATGAGCTTCTGGTTGTCCTCGAAGAACTTGATGCGCTCGCCCAGCTCCTGGCGGATGGCGCTCATGGCCTGCTCGCGGATGGCCTCGGAGGTCACGTAGTGGCTGGCCGGAAAGATGGTCACCCGGGGCGTGCTCTCCAGCACCACGCCCCTGAGCGGGTCTATGAACTCGATGCGCTCCACCTCGTCGCCGAAGAAGGAGATGCGCACCGCCCGCTCCTCCTCATAGGCCGGGAACACCTCCACCACGTCCCCGCGCACCCGGAAGGTGCCGCGGTGGAAGGAGTACTCGTTGCGCTCGTAGAGCATCTCCACCAGGGTCCGCAGCACCTGGTCTCGGTCCGCCTCCTGGCCCTGTTGCAAGTACACGATCATGCCGGCGTAGGCCTCGGGCGCGCCCAGGCCGTAGATGCAGGACACGCTGGCCACGATGATCACGTCTTGGCGGGTCAAGAGGGCGTAGGTGGCGGCGTGGCGCATCTTGTCTATGCGCTCGTTGATGGAGGAGTCCTTCTCGATGTAGGTGTCGCTGGCCGGGATGTAGGCCTCGGGCTGGTAGTAGTCGTAGTAGGAGACGAAGTACTCCACCGCGTTGTGCGGGAACAGGGACTTGAACTCGCCGTAGAGCTGGGCGGCCAGGGTCTTGTTGGGGGCCAGCACCAGGGTGGGCAGGTTGCAGGCGGCCACTACGTTGGCCATGGTGAAGGTCTTGCCGCTGCCGGTGACGCCCAGGAGCACCTGGTGTTTGATGCCCGCGGCCAGGCCCTGGCTCAGCTCGGCGATGGCCCGGGGCTGGTCGCCTTGGGGCGTGAAGTCGCTGACCAGCTCGAAGCGGGCCGGGCTGGGCGCGGTGCGCCACCAGTGGGCGGTGAACTCGTTCTCGCGGGTCATGTCAAAGGCCTCAGGACTCGGCTGGGAAAAGGCGGGCCACGGTCTGGGCCACCTCGGCCAGCCACTGCCGCCGCTGCTGCCCGCTGCTGGTGACCACCACGCTGAAGGTGCGGCGGTGGAACCCGCCCACCCCGCAGAGCCCGAAGACGCAGTCCCGCCACAGCCGCTCTAGGGGGTCGCCGAAGACCTCCTGCTCGCGGGCCGGGGGCGTGTTGGCGGTGTTGAGGACCAGGGCTGCCCGGGCCCGCAAGAGGCCCCGGGGCACCCCTTCGCCGTTGTCGCCCTCCATAAACTCGTAGGCTACGCCGGGCCGGAACACCCGGTCTATCCAGCCCTTCATAATGGCCGGGGGCATGCCCCACCAGTTGGGGTGCACGACCACGATGCCCTGGGCCGCGGCCAACTCGCGGCAGTGCTCCTGCACCAGCGGCGGCAGCGCAACTGACCGGGGAAACTCTTCGGCCTCCAACAGGGGGTCGAAGTCCTCGCGGTAAAGGTCGCGGAATATCACCTGGTGGCCCAGGCCCTCCAGGGTCTGACGGGCGGTCTGGGCGATGGCGTGGTTAAAGCTCTGCGGCGCGGGATGGGCCAGCACCAGGAGGATGCCCATGGCCTTGCTCACTCGGCCAGGCGCCAGCGGGTGCCCTGGGGGGAGTCCTCCAAGACTACGCCCATCTGGGTGAGCTGGTCGCGCAGGCGGTCGGCCTGGGCAAAATCCCTGGCCTTGCGCGCCGCGGCCCGCTGCTCTATGAGGGCCTCTATCTGGGCCGCGTCCGGGCCCTGGCCGGCGGTCGGGGCGCTGCTTTGCAAGAAGGCCTGCGGGTCTTCATACAGCAGCCCCAGGCGACCGCCCAACTGCCGCAGGCGGGCGGCGGCCAGGGCCAGCAGCGCCTCCTTGGCCGAGCTGGGCTGCTCGCCGCCCTTACCTAGCAGGGGTTTGGGCGGGGCGGGGTCCGGCTCGGCGGCCAGCTTGTTGGCCGTGCGGGCCAGGCCGAACAAGGCCCCCAGGGCCCGGGGGGTGTTGAAGTCATCGTCCATGGCCGCCTCGAACTCCGCGGCCGCCTGGTCTATCTCCTTCTGCCAGGCCAGCTCCGCCGGCCGGATCAGGCGCTGGGCCACGGGCCGGCCCTCGGGCGGCTGGGCCTCGCGCAGGGCGATGTAGAGCCGCTCCAGGCCCTGACCCGCCTCTTTGAGCGCCTGGTCGCTGAAGTCCAGGGGCGAGCGGTAGTGCTTGGAGAGCAGAAACAGCCGCAGCACCTCGGGCTTGGTGGTCTTGAGGATGTCGCCCACCGTGAAGAAGTTGCCCAGGGACTTGCTCATCTTCTCCTGGTTCACGCGCACAAAGCCGTTGTGGATCCAGTAGCGGGCGAAGGGCTGGCCGCTGAGGGCCTCGGCCTGGGCTACCTCGTTTTCATGGTGGGGGAAAACCAGGTCCTCGCCGCCGCCGTGGATGTCGAAGGTGGCGCCCAGGTACTCCTGGCTCATCACCGAGCACTCGATGTGCCAGCCCGGCCGGCCCGGGCCCCAGGGGCTGTCCCAGGAGGGCTCGCCGGGTTTGGAGCCCTTCCAGAGCACGAAGTCCATGGGGTTCTGCTTGCGCTGATCCACGGCGATGCGGGCCCCGGCCTGCATCTCCTCCAGGCGGCGGCCGCTGAGCTTGCCGTAGGCGGAGAAGCTGTTCACGGCAAACAGCACGTCGCCGCCCTCAACGGCGTAAGCGTGGCCGCTGGCGATCAGGCCTTGCACCGCGCTTATGATCTGGTCCATGTGCTGGGTGGCCCGGGGCTCCACCGTGGCCGGCAGCACCTCCAAGGCCTTCATGACCCGGCTGAAGGAGGCGATGTGGGTCTGCACCAGCTCCTGCCAGGGCTGGCCGGTCTCGGCGGCGCGCTTGATGATCTTGTCGTCGATGTCGGTGAAGTTGCGCACGTAGAGCACGTCCCAGCCCTTGGAGCGCAGGTGGCGGTGGATGGCGTCAAAGGCCACGTAGCAGCGGGCGTGGCCGATGTGGGGCTCGTCGTAGACCGTGACCCCGCAGACGTACATGCTCACCTTGCCCGGCACCAGCGGCGTGAATTCTTCCTTGCGGCGGGTCTGGGTGTTGTAGATCAGCAAAGGCATCAAGCTCTCCGCGTGCGGCGGCCTAGGCCCGGCCCAGGGGAACGATGGTGGCCGTGGCCAGGGCGGCCATGCCCTCGCCGCGGCCTATGAAGCCCAGGCCCTCGGTGGTGGTGGCGGCCAGGTTCACCGCCTCCGGCGCCAGGCCCAGCACGCCGGCCAGATTGCGCCGCATGGCCGGCACGTGGGGGGCTACCTTGGGCGCCTGGGCGGCCAGGGTGGCGCTCACCTGGGCCGGACGCCAGCCGGCCCGGGCCAGGCGCTCCACCACTTGGGCCAAAAGCGCCAGGCTGTCGGCGCCGGCATAGGCCGGGTCGCTGTCCGGGAACAGGCCGCCGATGTCCCCCAGGCCGGCCGCGGCCAGCAGGGCGTCCATCACCGCGTGGGTGATGACGTCGGCGTCCGAGTGGCCCCGGAGACCCAGCTCGTAGGGTATGCGCACCCCGCCCAGGATCAGGGGCCGGCCCGCTTCCAGCCGGTGGGCGTCCAGGCCCTGCCCCACACGCATTCCGGAGGCCCCGCCGGTCAACAGGGCCTCGGCCAGGGCCAGGTCCGCGGGCGTGGTTATCTTCAGGTTGTCCCGGCTGCCCATGACCAGCCTCACTTCGCGGCCCAGGCGCTCCACCAGCCCGGCCTCGTCCGTGGCGTAAAACCTCTCGGCCTGGGCCCGGGCCAGGGCCTCCTGCAACAGGGGCAGCGCGAAGCCCTGGGGCGTCTGCACCAGCCACAGCCGCTCCCGGGCCAGGGTGGCCTGCACCCGGCCCTGGCCGTCGTCCTGCTTTACCGTGTCGCGGGCCGGCATTGCGGCCACGGCCGCGCCGCACCCCCGGGCCGCGGCCAGCACCCGGGCGAACAACTCCGGGGCGGCCAGGGGCCGGGCCGCGTCATGCACCAGCACCCAGTCGGCCCCCAGCTCCGCGGCCGCGGCCAGGCCAACGGCCACGCTGTCCTGGCGCTCCTTGCCGCCGGGCACCACGCACGCCACCTTGGCCAGGCCGTAAGGCCGCACGCACTGCTCCCAGGCGGCCTCCTCCTGCCCCGGCGGGCAGACCAGCACCACCTGCTCCACCACCGCGGCCGCCTGCAGCTGGCCTAGGGTGCGGCTCAACAGAGGCCGGCCGGCCAGGGGCAGGAACTGTTTGGGCCGCTGGGCGCCCATGCGCCGGCCCAGGCCGGCGGCGGGCACCACGGCCACCACCTTGCCGTCCATGGCGGATCCTCGCGCAACAAACATGGGAAATTCTAGTACCCGGCGGAAGGCTTGTCCAGGCCGGCCCGGCTCACTCGGCCTGCATGCGCCGGCTCACCTCGGCGTGATAGGCGGCGATCACGTCCTCGTGCTGCAGCATACCCAGGATGCGCTGGCGGCCCTGCTGGTAGTCCACCACCGGTATCTGGCCGTAGCCCGAGTCCATGAAAGTCAGCAGGGCGCTGTAAAGGTCCTGGTCCAGGCTCAGACTGACCGGCTGGGTGCACAGCTCGCCCACCACCACCAGGTCCTTGAGGGAGTCCTCGAAGAGCACGGTGCGGATGTTCTTGAGCGAAAGCACCCCCACCAGGCGGCTGCCGCCATCAGTAACCGGGAACACTGACTGGCCGCTGGCGGCGATGGTGCGCTGCAGCTCGTCAAAGCGCATTTGGTCCGGCAGGGTGATGAACTCCTGCTCCGCCGGGAACACGTCGCGCACGGTCAGGTCCTCCAGCACGTTCACCGTGACATCGCCCTGGTGGGCCGGGGATTGGAATTTGCTGCCCAGTTGCTTCTCGTAGATGCTGCTGCCCCGGTTGAAGAGGATGGCCACCACCGACACCAGCATCAGAGGCGGCAGCAGGCTGTAGGACTGGGTCATCTCCGACACCATCAGCAGGGCGCCCAGGGGCGCCTTGGCCGCTCCGGCGAAAAAGGCGGCCATGCCCACCAGCACGTAGGCCCCGGGCTGGGTGACCACCTGCGGAAAGAGCAGGTGCCCCAACTGGCCCACCACCCCGCCCAGCATGCCGCCGATGAACAGGGTGGGACCGAAGACCCCTCCGCTGCCGCCGCTGCCGATGGTCAGGCTGGTGGTGGCGATCTTGGCCGCCGCAGCCAGGCACATCAGGGTGATGCCCATCTGGCCGAAGATGGCCATCTGCAGATACCCGTAGCCGCCGCCGATGGCCTCGGGCACCAGCAGGGCGATGGCCCCCACCCCCAGGCCGCCCAGCATGGGCCGCAGGTGCCGGGGCAGGCTCAAGCGGCGGAAGGCGTCGCGCGTGCCGTAGAAGGTCTTGACGTACAGGGCCCCCACCGGCGCACAGAGCAGCCCCAGGGTGGCGTAGGCCAAGAGCTCGCGCGGGTCGCGGAAGGCGAACCCGGGCGTGGCGAAGATGGGCTGAAATCCGAAGACGAAGGTGAACAGGCTGTAGGCGATCACCGAGCTGATCACGCAGGGGATGATGGCCTCGCTCTCGAAGTCCTCGCGGTAGAGCACCTCCACGCTGGTGATGGCCGCTCCCAGAGGGGCCCGGAAGATGGCCCCCAGGCCGCCGGCGCAGCCGGCCAGCAGAAAGATGCGCCGCTCGCGCACCGACAGGCGCAGCACCCGCGCCACCCAGGAGCCGAAGCCGGCCCCGATCTGGGCGATGGGCCCCTCGCGCCCGGCCGAGCCGCCGGTGGACAGGGTGACGATGGAGGCGAAGGCCTTGACAAAGGGCACCCGCGTGCGGATGAAGCCCTTGAGGTTGTGGAAGGCCGCGATCATGGCGTCCATGCCGTGGCCTTCGGCCTCGGGCGCGAAGGTGTAAACCACCAGGCCCGAGATGAGCCCGCCGATGGCCGGGATCAGGAACAGCAGCCAGGCGCGGTAGGGGGTGGCCACCGGCAGATGCACCAACTGCTCGCCGGCCGGCGCCGGGGCCGGCGCCCCGGTCAGGTAGGCCAGGCAGAACCAGCGGGCCCACTCCAGGGCGAAGAAAAAGGCGATGGCCCCCAGACCGGCCACCACCCCGATGACCACGCTGATGGCGATGCGCCGGGTGGGGTCCTGGCGGTAGAAACCGAACAGCTCCGATGGCCGGGGCAGGCGGGCCAGAACTTCTCGGCCTAAGGCGGCCACGTATCAGACTCCTCGCGACAATCTGCTTTGAACCATAGTGGGCAAAAATACCACCAACACCCCGGCTGTCAACGTGGGCCGCCGCCGGAGGCGCTTGCCTTGATCAAGGCAAAAGGTTAATTTGTTAGGTGTGGGAAAATGGTTTTTCTGGCGCCCGTGGGGGTAGGTGATGAGTCAGGCCACAGTGCTGTTGGTGGAGGACGAGAAGGACATCCAGACGGTGGTGGAGTTCAACTTGGAGCGGGCCGGCTTCAAGGTGCTCAAGGCCACCGACGGGCTGGATGGCCTGCGCCGGGCCCAGAGCGAGCACCCCGACCTGGTGGTGCTGGATTTAATGCTGCCCGGCCTGGACGGCAAAGAGGTTTGCCGCCGCCTGAAGCAGGGGGAAGACACCCGCCACATCCCGATCTTGATGCTCACCGCCCTGTCCAGCGAGACCGACCGCATCATCGGCTTTGAAATAGGGGCCGACGACTATCTCACTAAACCCTTCAGCCCCCGCGAGCTGGTGCTCCGGGTGCAGGCCATCCTGCGTCGCGCCCAGGAGCAGCCCGAGGCAGAGGCCCCGCTGAAGACCGCCGGGCTGGTGATTGATCCCCAGCGCCACCTGGCCCTGGCCGGCGACCGCGAATTGGACCTCACGGCCACCGAGTTCAAGCTGCTGCACCACCTGGCCGCGCGCGCGGGCCGCGTGCAGACCCGGCAGATGCTCCTGGAGCGGGTGTGGGGATACGCCTACGAGGGCTATGCCCGCACGGTGGACACCCACGTACGCCGCCTGCGCCGGAAGCTGGGCCGCTTCAGCGACCGCATCGAAACGGTGCGGGGCATCGGCTACCGCTTCCGGGAAAAACCGTGAAGCGCGGACTCTCCTTCCAGAGCTGGATTCTGGGCGGCTGCCTGGTGGTGGTGCTCTGCACCCTGATCTTCGTGGGGCTGCTGCTGGAGCACTCGCTGGGCCAGCAGATGGTGGCCAACATCCGGGAGTCCCTGCAGCCGGAGCTGAGGGCCCTGCGCGCCCTGGTGGCCGACCGCTGGCGGCCGGAGCAGGGCCTGTCCCAGAGCGACGCCCTGGCCGAGGAGCTGGGACGCATCGTGGGGGCGCGGGTCACGCTCATCGCCCCGGACGGGCGGGTGCTGGGCGACAGCGAGGTGCCCCCGGCCAAGCTGACGGCCCTGGACAACCACGCCGGCCGGCCCGAGGTGAAAGAGGCGCTGAACCAGGGCCAGGGCTATTCGGTGCGCTACAGCACCACCTTGAACCTGGAGCTGATGTACACCGCCCTGCTGCTGGAGCGGCCCGGGAGCGGCCGGCTCATTGTGCGCATGGCCGTGCCCCTGTCCCATGTGCAGCAGACCCTGGCCCAGATCCGGCGTCTGGTGCTGTGGGCCGTGTTCCTGGGCGTGCTGCTCTCCATCGGCGCGGCCTACTTGGTGGCCCGCAGCCTTTCCCGGCCGGTGCAGGTGCTCACCAAGACCGCGGCGGCCATCGCCGGCGGGGACCTCTCCCAGCGCTTCCGGCGCTACCCTCCCCACGAAATCGGCGCCCTGGGGCGGGCCTTTGACCAGATGGCCGACAACTTGCAGAGCAAGATCAACGACCTCACCCGCTCCCGCGACCGGCTGGAGGCCATCCTGCGGGGCATGGTGGAGGGGGTCCTGGTCACTGACGACCAGGGGCACATCCTGCTGGCCAACCGGGCCCTGAAGCAGATGCTCGCCCTAAGCGTGGACCCGCTGGGCCGGCTGCCCTCGGAGATTATCCGCAACGCCGAGATGATCGAGGCCTTGGAGGAGGTGTTGGCGGGCAAGGACTACGTCTTGCGCGAGATCAGCACCCTGGGCGACAGGCCGCGCCACCTGGAGGCCCACGTGGTGCACCTCAGCTACGCGGAGGGCCAAGCCGGCGTGGTGTGCGTGCTGCACGACGTCACCGAGCGCAAGCGCGTGGAGAAGATGCGGCGCGATCTGGTGGCCAACGTCTCTCATGAGCTGCGCACGCCCCTGACCGCAGTACGCGGCGCGGCTGAGACGATGTTGGACGGGGCCCTGGACAGCCCGCAGTACGCCCGGCATTTCGCGGAGCTGATCCTGCGGCAGAGCCGGCGTCTGGAGCGATTGGTGCAGGATCTGCTGGAGTTGGCCCGCCTGGAGTCCGGGGAAGCCGCGCCTAAGGTGCAGACCATCCAGGCCGCCGAGCTGGTGGACCAGGTGCTGGACGCGGTGGGCCAGGCGGCGGCCGACTCCGGCGTGGAGCTGGAGCGCCGCCTGCCCAAGGAGCCCCTGGCCTTCAAGGCCGACGCCCGCCAGATCGAACAGGCCTTACTCAACCTGCTGGACAACGCCATCAAGTACAGCCGCCGGGGCGACAAGGTGACCCTGAGCATGAACCACACCGCAGACCAGGTGGTGATCAAGGTCAGCGACACCGGCCCGGGGATCGCCGCTGAGCACCTGCCCCGCATCTTCGAACGCTTCTACCGGGTGGACACCAACCGCTCCCGAGAGCTGGGGGGCACCGGCCTGGGCCTGGCCATCGTCAAGCACATCGCCCAAGGCCACGGCGGGCGGGTGGCTGTGGAGAGTACCCCCGGCCGGGGCAGCACCTTCCGCCTGATTCTGCCGGCCTGAAGATCAGACGCGCCGTTTTCACACACTTGTAACAATGCCTGGGCCGCCGGTTGTTATACTTGCTTGGTAAGTACGGCCAACCAAAGGAGTATGTATGCCGCCGGTCAAGCGTAAAATCCTGTTCCTTTGCACGGGCAACTCCTGCCGCAGCCAAATGGCCGAGGCCCTGACCAACCACCTGCGCGGGGAGAAGTTCCAGGCCTTTTCGGCCGGGGTGCAGCCGCACGGCCTGGACCCCCGGGCCCAGGCGGTGATGGCCGAGCTGGGCCTGGATATCTCCGGCCAGCGCTCCAAGGACGTGAGCGCGTTTCTGGGCCAGCAGTTCGACTACGTGGTGACCCTGTGCGACAACGCGCGCGAGAGCTGTCCTTTCTTCCCGGGCGCGGCGCGGCGGGTGCACGCGGGCTTTGACGACCCTCCCCTCCTGGCAACCGCGGCTAAGAACGAGGAGGAAGCCCTGGCCATTTACCGCCGGGTGCGCGACCAGATTAAGGCCTTTGTAGAGGCCATGCCCGCCTCGCTGGAGCAGGAAGCGGCCTGAGCCCCTGCGCCGGCCCTTGCCAGCCGCAGGGGGCCTGTGCCACATTTACGGCGTGAGTGCGCCCCCCAAAATCGGCATCATCCGCGACCAGCGGTTTCTGCGGCACTTGACCGGCTTGTCCCACCCCGAGAGCCCGGAGCGCCTGTCCGCCATCTACCGCCTGCTGGACTACGAGTTTCCGGTGGACTTTCCGCAACCGCCTGCCCAACCGGCCACCCTGGAGCAGATCGAGGCCGTACACCGGCCCAGCTACGTGCAGATGGTGCTGGCCACGGCCCGGCGCCGCTTCACCCACCTGGCCGCGGACACCACCGCCTGCGCCGACAGCTGCCTGGCCGCCTGGCTGGCCGCCGGGTCCTGCGTGCAGGGGGTGGATGCGCTCCTGGCCGGCGAGCTTGACCTCTGCCTGGCCCTAGTGCGGCCGCCGGGCCACCACGCCCTGCCCGAGCGGGCCGGCGGCTTCTGCATCTTCAACAACCTGGGCATCGCCGCCCGCCACGCCCTGCAGCGCGGCCTCAAGCGGATATTGATCGTGGACTGGGACCTGCACCACGGCAACGGATTGCAGCAGCTTTTTTATGACCAGGCCGAAGTCTTCTACCTCTCCAGCCACCACCTACAGTCCTTCCCCCGCAGCGGCGACTGGCAGGAGGCCGGCCAGGGCCCGGGCCTGGGCTACACCCTTAACCTGTGCCTGCCGGCCGGCTTCAACGACGCGGACATGCTGCACCTGTACCGGGAGGTGCTGACCCCGGTGGTGGAGCGCTATAGGCCGCAGATCATCCTGGTGGCTTGCGGCTTCGACGGCCACGCCGACGACCCCTTGAGCAATCTGGCGCTCAGCGCGGAGGCCTTCGGCGGCTTGGCCGCGCTGATCATGGCCCTGGGCCCGCGGCAGAACGGCGCTCCGGTGCTGCTGGCCCTGGAGGGTGGCTACAACCAGGCCGCCTTGACAGCCTGTGTGCGCCGGATGCTGGAGGCCTTCACCGGCGCCCAGACCCACGCCTGGAGCGCCCGTAGCGGCCTGGCCGCCGAGCTGGTGGCGCGGGCCCGGACCGTGCACCGGCCTTTCCGGGTCTGGACCGGCTGAGGAGAGCCCATGGCCCCCGTCCGCATACCGGCTCGAGAGCTAAAGGCTAACCTGCTCGACTATCAGCAAGCCTGCCGCGATTTCGCCTGGCCCCAGGTGGAGGCCGAGTTCAGTTGGCAGGCCGGCGGCCGGTTGAACCTGGCCTACGAGGCCGTGGACCGCAGGCTGGAGCGTGGCCTGCGGCCGGAGCATCCGGCCCTGGTGATGTACGGCGGCGGCCCGCCCGATACCTACAGCTACCGTCAGCTCTATGAAGACTCCTGCCGCCTGTCCAACCTGCTGGCCGCCGAGGGGCTGGCGCCCGGGGACCGTCTGGCCATCCTGCTGCCGCCTCTGCCCGAGATTTTCTTGGCCATGCTGGCCAGCGCCCGAGCGGGGGTGGTGTTCTGCTGTCTGTCGCCCCACCTGAGCCGCGAGAGCCTGGACCGCCTGCTGGCCGACCTGGAGCCGCGGGCCATCTTGACCCACCCCGGCCTGGCCGAGCGCCTGCCCTGGCAAGCTCCGCCCGCGGGGCTGAAGCTGTTCTGGCTGCTGGAGCCGCCCGGCGGACTGCCCACGGGCCAAGTCAGCCTGGCCCGCGCCCTGCCCGGCCTGCCCGGCCAATGCCATCCGCAGTGGGTGGCCCCGGAGCACCCGCTGTACATCGCCTACACCGTCACCGGCGATGGCCCGCCTTCGGGCACGGTGCACACCCACGGCGACCTGAGCGGCATGCTCTCAAGCGCCCGCTATGCCCTGGACCTGCAAGAGCACTCGGTGCTGTTCTGCGACCACGAGCCCTGGGGCGTGGCGGCCACGGTGTACAGCGCCTTGGCGCCTTGGCTGTGCGGGGTCACTTCCGTGGTGCAACCTGCGCCCTTTGCCGCCTCCACCTGGTACGAGACCCTGCAGCAGGCCGGCGTCACCGCCTGGTACACCAGCCCGGCGGTGCTGCGCGGCCTGGCGGCGGCGGGCGGAGAGCTGCCTGGACGCTATGACCTCAGCCGCCTGGAGCACATCGCCACCGTGGGCGAGCCCCTGTCCCAAGAGCTGTTTTTCTGGACCCGCAACCAACTGGGCCTGCCGCCGCACGACACCTGGTGGATGGCCGAGACAGGGATTATCGCCCTGGCCAATTACCCCAGCCAGGACATAAAGCTGGGCTCCTGCGGCCGACCCCTCCCCGGCCTAGAAGCCGCGGTGGTGGACCAGGAGGGCCGACCCCAGACCCTGCTCACCCTGGGCGAGCTGGCCCTGCGCCCCTCCTGGCCGGGACTGTTCAGTGGTTTGTGGCGGGACCAAGAACGCTACCGGCGCTACTTCGACTCCCAGGGCTGGTTCCGCACCGGCAACTTGGCCCTGATCGACGAGGACGGCTACTTCTATGTGCAGGGCCGGGCCGACGACCTGCTGCGGGTGCAGGACCGGGTGCTGGGGCCCTATGAGGTGGAGAGCCTGTTCCTGGCCCGTCCCGAGGTGGCCCAGGCCGCGGTGATCGCCAAGCCCGGACCCGGCCACCGGCCCATTTACAAGGCCTACCTGGTGCTGGCCGCGGGCCATGCCCCGAGCGATGAGCTGCGCGGGCGTCTGCTGGCCCAGGCTCAGGCCCGCCTGGCGCCCTACGTGCCCCTGCGGGAGATTGAGTTTATGGCCGCGTTGCCGCGCTCGTCCTCGGGGCGGCTGCTGCGCCGGGGGCTGCGGGCCCTGGACCTGGGCCTGCCCCTGGGCCGCAGCCAGAGCCTGGCTGACGACTAAGGCCTCAGCGCAGCTTGTTGGTGCTATCGCCAGCGGCCAGCATGCGGTCCAGTTCGGCCTGCTCGGCCGGGCCCGGCACCTGGCCCTCGATCCGGCCGGTCACCACCACCTGCCCACGCTGGTTGGTGTACACCGCCTCGGCCCGGGCCCAGCCCTTGTCGTTTATCTCGGCGATGGTCATGGTGCAGGTAATGGTGTCGCCGAAGTGCACCGCCTTTAGATAGCGAAAGTCCATGCGCGTGGCCAGCCAGGCGATCTGCCCCCCAATCTGGCAGATCATGCTGGCCGTGAGCATGCCGTGCAGAATGAGCCGGTCAAAGCCTTTGACCCGAGCGAAGCCGGGGTCGTAGTGCACCGGGTTGTAGTCCCGGGTGAGGTCGCCGAAGGCCTCGGTATCGGCCTGGCTGAAAGTGCGGGTGATGCTGAAGACCTCCCCGGGCCGCAACCCCTGCGCGGCCCGCTGGCGCATCTGGCTCATGTGTCCCCCTTGGATCAGCGATACTTCTCCAAGCGCGCCTCAGGGTAGCCGGGCGGAGCGGCAAAGGCAAGAGCCGCGCCGCGGCCGCCCGCTTGGCCCCCCCGCGAATGCGAAACGGCCGCCCTTTGGACGACCGCCGCGCCGGCTGAATCCGCGGCGTCTACATGCCCAGGAAGGCCTTCTGCACCTCGTCGGCGGCCAGTATCTCCCGGGCCGGTCCCTGGGTGCGGATCTGGCCGGTCTGCAACACATAGGCCCAATCGGACAACTCCAGGGCTTCCAGCACGTTCTGCTCCACCAACAGCACCGTGGTCTCGCCCTCGGCCTGCAGGCGGCGAACTGTTTCGAAGACCTCCGAAACCAGCTTGGGGGCCAGGCCCAGGCTGGGCTCGTCCAGCATCAACAGCTTGGGGCTGCCCATCAGGCCGCGGCCGATGGCCGCCATCTGCTGCTCGCCGCCGCTCATGGAGCCCACCCGCTGGCTGCGGCGCTCGGCCAGGCGGGGGAACAGAGTGTAGACGTGCTCCAGGTTCCGCTGCTTGCGGGCCTCCTCGCGCACGGTGAAGGCGCCCAGGAGCAGATTCTCCTCCACGCTCAAGGGCCCGAACAGCCGGCGGCCCTCGGGCACGTAGATGACGCCCCGGCGCACGATCTCCTCGGTGCGCAGGCGGTCTATGCGCTGCCCCTGGAAGAGAATCTGGCCGCCGCTCACCCGCACCGCGCCCATGATGGCCTTGAGCAGGGTGGACTTGCCCGCGCCGTTGGCCCCCACCACGCCCACGGTCTGGCCGCGCTCCACCTGCAAGGATACCTCGCGCAGCACCGGCATCCCAGCGTAGCGCACGGTGATGCCCTTGACCTCAAGCATCCTTCGTCTCCTGGCGGCGCCGGATGTAATGGTCGCCCAAATAGGCCCGGATCACCTCCGGGTCCTTGACCACCGCGGCCGGCTCGCCCTCGGCTATCTTGCGGCCGCTCTCCAGAACGATCACCCGGTGGCTCAGAGCCATGACCATTTCCAGCACGTGCTCGGTGAGCAGCAGGGCGATGCCGCGCTCACTGTGGATGCGCCTCAGCAGCGCCACCAGCCCCTCTATCTCCGACTTATTGAGCCCGGCCCCCACTTCGTCCAGGAGCATCAGCTTGGGATCGCTGGCCAGGGCCGTGGCCAGGGCCACCCGCTTCTGGGCGGCCACCGGCAGGTCGGCCATCATTGCGCCGGCGGCCGCGCGGATGCCCAGGAAGTCCAGGCAACCCTCGGCGGTCTGGCGGGCCTTGCGGCGCGAGCCGGTGCGCAAAAACGAGCCCACCATTACGTTCTCCAGCACCTTGAGGTCGCCCGAGGCCTGGAATATCTGGAAGGTGCGGGCCAGGCCCAGGCGGGCGGTCTGGTAATCGCGCAGAGCGGTGATGTCCCGGCCGTCAAAGATAATCCGGCCGCTGGTGACCGGATAGAAGCCGGCGATGCAGTTGAACAGGGTGGTCTTGCCCGCGCCGTTGGGGCCGATCAGCCCCAGCATCTCGTGCTGCTCCAGGGCGAAGGAGACCTCCTGGTTGGCCACCAGCCCGCCGAAGTGCTTGCTCACCTGGTTGACTTCCAGCAGGGCCACGGCCTCACCTCCGGCGCCGGGCCCGCAGGGCCTCGACGATGCCGTAGACGCCCCGGGGCTGGACCGCGGCGATGAACATGATGATGGCGCCGTAGAGCAACAGGTCCATGCCGGCCATGCCCGCCTTGCCGCCCAGCCAATCGCCCAGATAGCTCTTCATGGGCACCAGGATGGCCGCGCCGATGATGGGCCCCCACATGGAGCCGGCGCCGCCCAACATGGCCATCAGGGCGATGAGCACCGAAAGATCCAGGCTCATCACGTCTTCGGGCTCAATGTTGAAGTTGTAGCAGGCGTGAAAGGAGCCCACCGCGGCCACGAAGGCGGTGGCCGTGGCGTAGGCCTTGATCTTGCACCAATGCGCGTCGATGCCCAGGCTGCGGGCCACGTTCTCGTTGTCCTTGATGGCCCTCAGCTGAAAGCCCAAACGGGAGTGCCGGAAGCCGTTGACGTAGATCAGGCCCACCAGGAACATGGCCAGCAACACGTAGAAATAATAGTAGTCCTGCTTGAACTGGAGATAGAGCCAGTTGGGCAGGTTGCCTTTGAGGGGTATCTCCAGGCCGCGGGCCCCGCCCACAAAGTTCCAGACCTCAAAGATGTCCTTGAGCACCAGGCTGGTGGCGATGGTGGCGATGGCGAAATAGTGGCCCTTGAGGCGGAACAGGGGGTAGCCGATGATGAAGGACCAGATCACGGCCAGGGCCAGACCCACCGGCAGGGAGTACCAGAAAGGCACGTCCAGGCGGATCATCAGCAGGGCCGTGGTGTAGGCCCCGATGCCTACGTACTGGGCCTTGCCCAGGTCCACCTGGCCGCCGTAGCCGCCGATGAGGTTCCAGCCCATGCCGTAGAGGCTGAACATCAGAAACTGGATCATAGTGGCCATGGCAAAGCTGGAGTGCGGCAGCACCGGGAACAGGAGCAGAAACAACAGGGCCAACGCCGCGATGATCATTTCGCCGCGGGGCAGATCGGTGAAGTCGAAGGCGTTCCTTATTGCTTCCATCCGAACAGTCCCTGTGGCCTGATGACCATGATCAAGAAGTAGATAGCATACACCATGGTGTACTTAAGGCTGTGTATCTCCAGGTTTTTGAGCCCCACGGCGTCGATGGTGCGCAGCAGGGCGTCCCAGACCGGCGGCACGTTGACGATCAGACCGATGATTATGCCGGCCACGAAGGCGCCGCGCACGCTGCCGAAGCCGCCCAGGGCCACGGTGGCGAAGGCGATCATGGTGAACAGCAACCCCACCCCCGGCTCCACCGGCCAGAAGTTGACCAACAGCCCGCCCGCCACCGCCACCGAGGCCCCGCCCACCGCCCAGGCCAGGGCGTTCATGCGCTCGGTGGATATGCCCATGTAGCGGGCGCCCTCGGCGTCCAGGCTAGTGGCGGTGAGGGCCCTGCCCACCTTGGTGCGGTTGATCAGCCACCAGATCACCAAGAAGCTCACGACCGACAGCACCGCCGCGGCCAGCTTGGTGGACTCCAGCACCACGTTAGGGCCCACCGCGAAGCTCTTGCCCACCAGCCAGCCCGCATGGATGATGCGCGGCTCGCTGCCCATGACCAGCAGGGCCATATTGCGCAGGAACAGCATCAGGCCGAAGGTGCCGAAGAGTTGGGCGATCATGGGGCCGCGCAGGAGGAAGCGGATCAGGCCGTGGTAGCACAACAACCCCAGCACCGCCCCCACCAGCACGCACAGGGGCAGAGTCAAGACCGGGTCCACCCCCAGCAGGGGGCTGGTGAGCAGGGTGGTGTACATGCCTATCATCAAAAACTCGCCGTGGGCGAAGTTGACGATGTCCATCACCCCGAAGATCACCGTCAGCCCCAGGGCCACCAGGGCGAAGACCAACCCCATCAATAGCCCCGAGACCAGGGACTTGAGTATCTGAACCGCTAGGGCTTCCATCAGCGCTCCGCGCGACTAGGGCTGCGCCGCCGGCAGACGGGAGCTTCCGGGCCGGGCACATAAGGCCCCGCCCGGAAGCTCATTTCACTTTAGTGATCCCGCCTTATCTCTTAGTATCCCTTCAAGGGGAAGATCATGTCGGCGGTGGCGATGTCAAAGGGATAGACCACTTCCAGGACGACCTTGCCGCCCTTTTTCTGGTACTGGCCGATGAGGCCGCCGCCCAGCACGTTCTGGCCGATCTCGTCGCCCTTGGTGGAGAACTTGATGCCCACCCAGGGCACCACCAGTTCCTTGCCGGGGATGGTGATGGTGTTGCAGGCCTTCTGGATGGCCTTGGGGTCGGTGCTGCCGGCCTTCTCCAGCACGTGCACCCAGGTCTGCAGACCGGTGAAGGCGCGCGCGCTGGCGCCGTCCAGGTCGTGGCCCATCTTCTTTATGAACAGGGCGTTCACCTGGCCGGCCAGGGGCTTCATCTTGGTCACGCTGGGCAGAAACACCGAGCGGGTCAGGATGCCCACGACGTCGTCGCCCAGGGCCACGAACTCCGGCTTGTCAAAGCCCGCGTCCTGCCCCCAGATGATCTTGGGCTTGGCCTTCATGGACTTGAGGGTCTTGATCATCAAAATGGCGTCGGAGGTGTAGGAGGCGAAGAGCATGGCCGCCGGCTTGGCCGCGATCAGGCTCTGCACCTCGCTGGACAGGTCCGGGCTCTTGGAGGCGTAGAGGATGTTGGCCGCCAGGGTGAAACCGTACTCCTTGGCGAAGCTGGCTATCTCGATGGCGACGTGGGAGCCCCACTCGGTCTTCTCGCAGGCTGCGGCCAGACGGCTGATCTGGTCCTTGGGCACCGCCTTGACGCCCCTTACCTTGCCCTTGCTCAGGCCGCTCAGGAACTCGAACAGGTCCTTGGTGAACCACTTGTCGTGCGGAGTGGTGCGCCAGAACCACTTGAAGCCGCGCTTGGTTAGGTCTGGACTGGTGGAGGAGCCGTTGATCATGGGGATGCCGTAGCGCTCGGCCACCGCGGACACGGTCTTGGTCACCGAGCTGTGGTAGCAGCCCAGGATGCCCACCACCTTGTCGTCCAGGATCAGCTTCTTGGCCAGGTCGGCGCCCAACTGGGGGTTGCCCTGGTGATCCTTGAAGATCAGCTTGATCTTGGCCCCGCCCAGGGATTTGATGCCGGCGTTTTTGGCCATGGTCATGTTGACGCCCGGAATCAGGCCGTTGGCGATGTCCGCGGCCAGCTCGGCTCCGGCGCGCAGCTCGCGGCCGGCGGCGGCGGCCCCGCCGCTCAGGGGATAGATCACGCCGATCTTGATCTCCTTGGGGGCGGACCAGGCCATGGCCGGCGCCAGGCATACGGCCAGCAGGGCCACGGCGGCGAATATGACTACCTTACGCATGTAACTCCTCCCTGTTTGGAATTATCTATAACCTGTTTGCGTTTCCGACGGCCGTCCAGCGCGGCAACTAGATCAAGGTCTTGCCGTTGAGCTCGTCGGCCCGCAAATCGCTAATGAACATATGCCCCGGCGCGTGGGTGATGGCGAACTCCACCCCCGACTGCTCCAAGGCTGCCTGGGGGGTGACTCCGCAGGCCCAGAACACCGGCACCTCCCCCTCCTCTACGGGTACCGATTCGCCGTAGTGCGGGCCCTCCAACTCCGCCACGCCGATCTGGGCCGGGTCGCCGGCGTGCACCGGCCCGCCGTGGGACTCGCCGTAGCGTTCGGACACCTTGCGGGCCTTATCCACCAGATGGGCGGGCATGGGGCGCATGGACACCACCAGCGGTCCGGCCAGGCGGCCCGCGGGCGCCGCGGGCAGGCCGGTGCGGTACATGGGCACGTTGCGGCCCAGGTCCCGGTGCCGCACCGGCAGGCCGGCCTGGGCCAGGGCCTCATCGAAGCCGAAACTGCAGCCCAGGAAAAAACTCACCAAATCCTCCCGCCAGTATTGGTGGATGTCCGTGGGCTCCTCCACCACCCGCCCCTGCCGCCAGACCCGGTAGCGCGGCAGGGTGTCGCGCACGTCGGCCCCTGGGGCCAGCACCCGCAGAAAGGGCTCCCCGGGGTCCAGCACCTCCAACAAGGGGCAGGCCTGCCGGTTGCGCAGGGCAAAGAGCAGGAAGTCAAAGGCCCACTCCTGCGGCAGGATCACCAGGTTGGCCTGGGCGTATCCTGGGCACAAGCCCGCCGTGGGGGTGTTTATCTCCCCCCGGGCGATGGCGGTGCGCACCAGGGCTGGCGTTGCAGCAGCCTGATTCTGATACAATTTCTCCGTCCCCCCCATCGCCGCGCAATGGTGCGTCGGCCTGGGGCATAGGCCTGCCGCTCTTGCCTGCCGCCTGGCAGGTGGCGGCGTCCCTTGCGCTCGAAGATGCCCTATTATAAAAAAAGGCCTCGGCCATTTCCAGCCTTAACGGTCCCAAGCGGCAAATTGCCGGCCAAGGGCGTTTTACGGCGGGCGATAACAGGCTCCACCTACCTTATCGGGGAGGCTAGGCATGTACATGGATCTTAACTGCGACATGGGCGAGAGCTTCGCGGATTATTGCCTGGGCTGCGATCAGGAGGTGATCAAATACATCACCAGCGCCAACCTGGCCTGCGGTTTCCATGCCTCGGACCCCATGGTCATGGAGCGTACCGTGCGCCTTTGCGCCCAGGGCAAGGTGGCGGTGGGGGCCCACCCCGGCTATCCGGATCTGCGTGGTTTCGGCCGCCGCAACCTGGACTCTTCCCCCCAGGAGGTGCGCAACGACGTGCTCTACCAGATCGGCGCCCTGGCCGGCTTCGCCAAGGCGGCCGGCGTGGCCCTGCAGCACGTCAAGCCCCACGGCGCCCTGTACAACACGGCCGCGGCCCACCCGGCCACGGCCCGGGCCGTGGCCCAGGCCGTGGCCGACTTCGATCCCGGCCTGATCCTGGTGACCCTGGCCGGCCCCGGCGGCGAAACCTTCCGCCAGGTGGCCCGGGAGATGGGGCTGCGCGTGGCCTCCGAGGCCTTTGCCGACCGGGCCTACACCAGCGAGGGGCGCCTGGTGCCCCGGGGCACCCCGGGCGCGGTGATCCATGAGCCCGAACTGGTGGCGGCCCGCTGCCTGCGCATGACCCGCGAGGGCGTAGTGGAGTCCGTTGACGGCAACCTGGTGCGTCTGCGGGCGGACACCATCTGCGTGCACGGGGACACGCCCACCGCCGTGGAGTTGGTGCGGGAGGTTAGCCGCGTTTTGGGGCAGGGTGGGGTGGAGCTGGCCCCCCTGGGCTCCTTCCTGCCGGAGCGGCCATGAGCGGGTTCCCCCGCTTTGTTCCCCAGGGCGAGGCCGCGGCCCTGATCTACCTGGGCCAGGGCGTGGATCTGGCCCTCAACGCCCGCGTGCGGGCCCTGGCCGCCCGGCTGCAGGAGGACCCGGCTCCCGGGGTGCGCGAGGTGCTGGCCGCCTACGCCTGCCTGCAGGTGCAGTTGGATCCCCTGCGCATTGACTTCGATGAGGTGCGCGCCTGGGCGCGGGAGCATCTGCGCCGGCCCCTGGAGGCCCATGCGGGCGGGGGCCGCCGGGTGGAGCTGCCGGTGGTCTATGGCGGCCGGCACGGGCCGGACCTGGAGTTTGTGTCTCGCCACACCGGCCTGAGCGCCGCGGAGGTGATCCGGCGGCATGGCTCGGTGGATTATCCCTGTTACTTGGTGGGCTTCACGCCCGGCTTCCCCTATCTGGGCGGCCTGCCGGCGGAGTTGGCCGTGCCCCGTCTGGACAGTCCGCGCTTGGACCTGTTGCCAGGGGCGGTGGGCATTGCCGGCGGCCAGGCCGGCATCTACCCCCTGGGCGGACCCGGCGGCTGGCAGGTAATCGGCCGCTCGCCAATGCTGGTCTACGACCCCCGCCGCGAGCCGGCCACTCTGGTGGAGGCCGGCGACCTGGTGCGCTTCACCGCCATACCCGCGGCCGAATTTCCGGAGCCGCCTCCCCTGGCCGCAGCCTGGGATCCGAACGGCCAGGAGGTTATGGAGGTGCTGCGCCCGGGCGCCCTGAGCACCGTGCAGGACCAGGGCCGCTGGGGCCACCAGCACCAGGGGGTGCCGGTGTCCGGGGCCATGGATCAGGAGAGCCTGGCCGCGGCCAACCTGCTGGTGGGCAATCCGCCCGGGGCCGCGGCCCTGGAGCTGACCCTGTTCGGCCCGCGGCTCAAGGTCCTGCGTCCCACGGTCATGGCCGTGTGCGGGGCGGACCTGGGCCTGCGCATTGACGGCCGGCCGGCCCCGATGCACGTTGCCCTGGCCCTGGCGCCGGGGCAGACGATGGAGTTCGCCGGGCCCAAGGCCGGCAGCCGGGCCGTGCTGGCCCTGGCCGGCGGCCTGGCGGCCCGCCGGAGGCTGCACAGCCGCTCCACCTATCTGCTGGGCCGGCTGGGCGCGCCCCTGAGCCAGGGCGAGGTGCTGCGCACCCACCCCGGCCCCCTGCCCTCCCCCGGCGGCCAGGCCCCACCGGCGGAGTTGCCCGGCGAGGAGCTGAGCCTGCGGGTACTGCCCGGCCCCAACCAGGAGTTTTTCACGCCCCAGGGACTGGAGGCCTTTTACGGCGCCCAGTGGCGGCTATCCAGCCAGGCCGACCGCCGGGGGGCCCGCCTGGAGGGCCCGGGCGTGCAGATGCAGCCGGGCATGCCCGACTCCATCGTCAGCGAGCCCAACACCCCCGGCGTGGTGCAGGTGCCGCCCGGCGGCCAGCCCCTGATCATGCTGCGGGAGCAGACCGTGGGCGGCTACGCCAAGATAGGCACCGTGCTGGGCCCGGACCTGGACCGGCTGGCCCGGGCCCAGGCCGGCCAGCGGCTCCGCTTTGTGGCAGTCAGTCTGCCGGAGGCCCTGGCCGCGGCCCGGGAGCAGGCCGCCGTCCTCAACCGCTTGCAGGAGGACTTGACCCGCCGCAGGCCGGCTGGCTAAGCCCCTCCGGGGGCGTCCGGAGACCCTTTGCCCGGGCCTGACTTGCCCCGCATAGACGGCGGTGATAAGATGCCACCTACATCTCACTCCGGCTGTTTTACTGACCACACGGCCGGCTCCGGCCGGGGCCCGGCCCGGCAGCAAGCATATTAGACGGCGGCAAGGACGGGACTATGGGCCCAGAATTTACTCTGGAATACATCCAGACGCTCATCGCCGGCGGAGAGCGGGGAGCCCTGGAGGCCGGCCTGGCCGGCTTGCACTCGGCCGACGCCGCTGAGCGCATGCTGGGCCTGGAGCCCACCGAGGTGGCCCACTTCGTCCAGCTTTTGGGTCCGGACAAGGCCCTGCCGGTCTTTGAGTTCGTGCCCCTGGACGTACAAAAGGAGGCCCTGAAGCACCTGGACCGGCAGACCCTGGTCCAGCTCACCACCCTGATGAGCCCCGACGATCGGGCCGACCTGGTGGAGGAGCTGGACGAGGATTTCAAGGACCGGCTGCTGTCGTTGCTCTCGGCCAACATGCGCCAGAACGTACGCCGGCTCATGGACTACCCCGAGGATAGCGCAGGCGCCTACATGACCACCGACTACGCCCTGCTGCACCCGGACAGCGACGTGCAAAGCGCCCTGGAGGAGGTGCGCCTGCAGGCCGCCACCGCCGAGACGGTTTATTACATCTACGTGGTGGACCGCAGCTTGCACCTGTTGGGGCTGGTCTCCCTGCGCGACCTGATCGTGGCCCGCCGCCGCAGCCGCGTGGGCGACATCATGAGCAAGCCCGTGATCTCGGTGCGGGCCGACGAGGACATCGAGGAGGTGGCCAAGCTGACCACCCACTACGACTTCCTGGCGGTGCCGGTGCTGGACGACCAGGGGCGCATGCTGGGCATCATCACCTTCGACGACCTATACGACATCATCACCGAAGAGGCCACCGAGGACATGTACCACTTGGCTAACCTGGACACCGACGAGAAGATAGACTCGCCGCTGATGCGCTCGGTCAAACTGCGGGTGCCCTGGCTGCTGAGCAACCTGGCCACCTGCCTGGTGCCGGCCTATGTGGTCAGCCTGTTCGCCCACACCATCCAGGAGGCGGTGGCCCTGGCCTCCTTGATGCTCATCGTGGCCTCGCTGGGGGGCAACGCGGGCAACCAGTCCCTCACCGTGGTGGTGCGGGCCCTGGCCTTGGGCGAGATCAAGCTCAGGCACAACCAACGGGTGCTGGCCAAGCAGGTGGCGGTGGGCATGTTCAGCGGGCTCATCGCGGGCATGGTGATAGGCACCATCGCCTATCTCTGGTACGGCAACCCCTGGCTGGGCCTGATCGTCTGGCTGGCCTTGGTGGGCAATTTGATCATCGCCGGCCTGTTCGGGGCCCTGGTGCCCATAATCCTGCGCCGCCTGAAGCTGGACCCGGCCCTGGGCAGCTCCATCTTCGTCACCACCGCCACCGACGTGGGCGGCTACTCCATCTTCCTGGGGCTGGCCGTGCTGGTGATGCCCCACCTGGCGGGCCGCTGAGCCCGAACCGGCCCAGCATCCTCCCCGCGCCCCCTACTTGCCCTTCATCTCGATGAGAGTGCCTAACACGCCTGGGTCGGCCAGGGTGCTGGTGTCGCCGAAGTCGCTCTGGCCGGCGGCCATCTTCCTGAGGATGCGGCGCATGATCTTGCCCGAGCGGGTCTTGGGCAGGGCCGGCGCCCAGTGGATCACGTCCGGGCTGGCGATGGGCCCGATCTCCTGGCGCACCTGCTGCACCAGCTCCTTTTTCAGCGCTTCGCTGAATTCACGGCCCACCTTCAGGGTCACGTAGGCGTATATGCCCTGGCCCTTGATCTCGTGAGGGAAGCCCACCACCGCCGCCTCGGCCACCGCCGGGTGGCTGACCAGGGCGCTCTCCACTTCGGCGGTGCCCAGGCGGTGGCCGCTGACGTTGATCACGTCGTCCACCCGGCCGGTGATCCAGTAGTAGCCGTCCTGGTCGCGCCGGGCCCCGTCGCCGGTGAAGTAGTAGCCGTCGAAGTCGCTGAAGTAGACCGTCTCGAAGCGCTCGTGGGAACCGAAGGTGGTGCGCAACTGGCCGGGCCAGGGGGCCTTGATGGCCAGGCGGCCGCTGACCCCGTTGCCGGCGAGCTCCTTGCCCTCGTCGTCCAGCAGGCAGGGCTGCACCCCGAAGAAAGGCAGCGTGGCCGAGCCGGGCTTGCTGGGCACCGCCCCGGGCAGGGGGCTGATAAGTATGCCGCCGGTCTCGGTCTGCCACCAGGTGTCCACGATGGGGCAACGGGACTGGCCCACCACCTGGCTGTACCAGCGCCAGGCCTCGGGGTTGATGGGCTCGCCCACCGTGCCCAGCAGCCGCAGGCTGCGGCGGCTGTAGCGGGTCACGAACTCGTCGCCCATGCGCATGACCGCCCGGATGGCGGTGGGCGCGGTGTAGAAGATGTTCACCCTCCACTTATCCACCACCGCCCAGAAGCGCCCCGCGTCGGGGTAGGTGGGCACGCCCTCGAAGATCAGGCTCTGGGCCCCGTTGAGCAGCGGCCCGTAGAGAATGTAGCTGTGCCCGGTGATCCAGCCGATATCGGCCGTGCACCAGTACACGTCGCCCTGGTGGTAGTCGAATACGTACTTGAAAGTCAGGCCCACGTAGACCATGTAGCCGCCGGTGGTGTGCACCACGCCCTTGGGTTTTCCGGTGGAGCCGCTGGTGTAGAGGATGAACAGCGGGTCCTCGGCCTCCAGCCACTCCGGCTCGCAGCCCGCCGGCGCCTGGGCCATGACTTCATGCCAGTACAGGTCGCGGCCTTGCTGCATAGGACAGTCTATGCCCTTGCCCGGGCCCACCCTCTGCACCGCCACCACCCTGGACACTTGGAGGCCCTCCTTCTGGGCCGCCTGCAGGGCCTGGTCCACGATCTGCTTGAGGGGCACCGCCTTGCCCCCGCGGAAGGTGCCGTCGCTGGTGACCACCAGGCTGGCTTGAGCGTCCACCATGCGGTCTTTTAGGGACTCGGCCGAGAAGCCGCCGAAGACCACGCTGTGCACCGCGCCGATGCGGGCGCAGGCCAGCAGGGCCACGGCCAGCTCCGGGACCATGGGCAGGTAGATGGTCACCCGGTCGCCCTTTTTGATGCCCCAGGCCCGGAGCAGGTTGGCGAACTTGGTCACCTCCTCATGGAGCTGGCGATAGGTGAGCACCCGGTCCTCGCCGGGCTGGTTGCCTTCCCAGAGGATGGCCGGCTGGTCGCCGCGGGCCGCCAGGTGCCGGTCCAGGCAGTTGTAGCAGAGGTTGGTGCGGGCGCCCTGAAACCACTGAACGCGGACGGGCCCTTTGCTGCGGTGGAAGTTGTAGATGAGCACCTGGTCCCATTTCCGCTGCCAGTGGAACTCCTCCGCCGCCTCGGCCCAGAAGCCCTCGGGGTCGCCGACCGAGCGCTGGTACATCTCCTGGTATTGCTCGAAGCTGCCTATGTAGGACTTTTCCACGAAGGAACGCGGCGGGTAATATCGGCCGCCCTTTTCCAGGACTTTTTCCTCGGCCACTTATAATCCTCCTAACGCCCTGCTCGACGAAAAGCCAGAATCCACGATACAGCCCAGGCCTCCGGCGGACGGCCTTGACGAACCTCTCTGGATTTTAATTGTAACAGGCCGCGGGCTGCGGCTCCTAGCACGCGGCGCAACCGGCCCAGGACCGGGGCGGGTTCAGGGGTCGCAGGGGTCCACGTGCACGATGACCTCGCCGGCGTCGGGCACCTCGGCCAGCAGGCAGCGCTCGACCTCCTTGGCGATCCTGTGGCTTTTCATCACGTTGAGCTGGGCGTCCACCACGATGTGCAATTGGATTTGGTGCCGGCCGCCGGCGCTGCGAACCTTCAGGTCGTGCATTTCCAGCACGCCGGGCACGTCAAGAGCGCAGTTCTGAATGCTGCGCAGCACCTCGGCCGGGGGCGCGGTGTCGGCCATCTCCTTGAGCGCCCCCCAAAGCACCTCCAGGCCCACCTTGCAGATCAGCAGCGCCACCACCAGGGCGGCCCAGGCGTCCAGGCTGTGCCAGTCCGGGTTGAGCAGGCTGCCGGCCACGCCCAGCAGCACCGCCACCGAGGACAGCGCGTCGGAGCGGTGGTGCCAGGCGTTGGCCACCACCGCCGGGCTGTTTATGCGCCGGCCCACCGCCACCGTCACCCGGTACAGCGCCTCCTTGGCCGCGATGGACACCGCCGCGGCCACTAAAGCCAGCCAGGTGGGGTGGTGCTCCACGTGGGTGATGATGTCATGCAGGGCCTGGTAGCCGATCCAGACCGCCACCCCCACCAGGGCCAGGCCCACCAGCGAGGCGGACATGGTCTCCATGCGGCCGTGGCCGAAGTGGTGCCGCGGGTCCGGGGCCCGGCGCCCCAGCTTCAGCCCCACCAACACCACCCCGTCGGTGACCAGGTCGCTAAGGGAGTGTACCGCGTCGGCCAGCATGGCCTGGCTGCGGCCATAAACGCCAGCCAGCAGCTTGCCCAGGACCAGCAGCGCGTTCACCCACACCCCCAGCCAGGTGACCCGCCGCCCCTGCCGGCCGCTCTGTTCCAGGTCCTGCGCCATCCCGCCCCGCCGTCTGTTTATTCTGCTACCATGTTAGGCTCGCGCCAGTCGGCTGGCAATCATAAGCCTGCGGCGGTTGTTTGCAAGCCGCCCCGGGAGTGCCATAATACAAGACCAGCCGCTCAAAGCAGCCGCCGCGAGGAAAAATGGCATGAATGCCCGCAAAACACAATCCGGCCAGGTGAGCCTCCTGAGCGAGGACGACCTGTACCTGTTCAACCAGGGCAGCCATTTGCTGCTCTACGACAAGCTGGGGGCCCACCCTCTAGAGGTGAACGGCACGGCCGGCACCTACTTCGCGGTGTGGGCGCCCAACGCCCACGCCGTGTTCGTCATGGGCGACTTCAACGGCTGGGACCAGCACGACACGCCGCTCAAACCCCGCGGCTCCTCGGGCATCTGGGAAGGCTTCCGGCCCGGCGTGGGCCTGGGTCAGCGCTACAAGTATCACATCGAGTCCAAGAACCTGGGCTATCAAGTGGACAAGGCCGATCCCCTGGCCTTCCAGGCTGAGGAGCCGCCGCTGACCGCGTCGGTGGTGAGCGACCTGAGTTACCAGTGGGGGGACGGCGACTGGCTGGCCCGCCGAGCCGCTGGCGACGCCCTGGAGCGGCCCATGGCCATCTACGAGGTGCACCTGGGTTCCTGGCGCCGCGGGGAGGACGGGCGGCGGCTGGGCTACCGGGAGATCGCGCCGCTGTTGGCCGACTACTGCCTGGAGCTGGGCTTCACCCACGTGGAGCTGATGCCGGTGATGGAGCACCCCTTCTACGGTTCCTGGGGCTACCAGACCACCGGCTATTTCGCTCCCAGCCGCCGCTACGGGAGCCTCCAGGACTTCATGTTCCTGGTGGACCACCTGCACCAGCGCGGCATCGGTCTGATCCTGGACTGGGTGCCCAGCCACTTCCCGGACGACGGCCACGGCCTGTCCTTCTTTGACGGCACCCATCTCTACGAGCACGCCGACCCCCGCCAGGGCTACCACCCGGACTGGCACAGCGCCATCTTCAACTACGGCCGCGACGAGGTGCGCTCCTTTCTGCTCTCCAGCGCCATGTTCTGGCTAAAGGAGATGCACGCCGACGGCCTGCGGGTGGACGCGGTGGCCTCCATGCTCTACCTGGACTACTCCCGCCGGGACGGAGAGTGGATTCCCAACCAATACGGCGGCAACGAGAACCTGGAGGCGGTGCAGTTTCTGCAGCGTCTGAACCAGGAGACCTACGCGGCCAACCCCGGCGTGCAGAACATCGCCGAGGAGTCCACGGCCTGGCCCATGGTCAGCCGGCCCACCTACCTGGGCGGCCTGGGCTTCGGCCTC
The DNA here is from genome assembly GCA_003605055.1 of Desulfarculus sp. Taxonomy (GTDB): domain Bacteria; phylum Desulfobacterota; class Desulfarculia; order Desulfarculales; family Desulfarculaceae; genus Desulfoferula. The sequence continues at coordinate 5,852 of QZKP01000018.1, read as the reverse complement.
AAGTGGGACATGGGCTGGATGCACGACACCCTGAGCTACTTCCGCCGCCAACCGGTGCACCGCAAGTTCCACCACAACCAGCTCACCTTCCGCATGCTCTACGCCTTCACCGAGAACTTCGTGCTGGCCCTGTCCCACGACGAGGTGGTGCACGGCAAGGGCTCGCTCCTGGGCAAGATGCCTGGCGACGACTGGCAGAAGTTCGCCAACCTGCGCCTGCTGTACTGCTATCAGTACGGCCAGCCGGCCAAGAAGCTGCTGTTCATGGGCGGGGAGTTCGGCCAGTGGGCCGAGTGGAGCCACGAGGCCGCCCTGGATTGGCACCTGTTGGCCTACCCGCCGCACCAGGGCCTGCAGCGCCTGGTGAGCGACCTTAACCGCCTCTACGCCCGCCAGCCGGCCCTGCAGGAAGACCTGCGGCCGGGAGGCTTCGAGTGGGTGGACTGCAACGACGCGGACAACAGCGTGCTGGCCTTTCTGCGCTGGGGGCGTCAGGGCCAGGCCCTGCTGGTGGTGTGCAACTTCACGCCGGTGCCGCGAAGCGGCTATTGGGTGGGCGTGAACCAAGGCGGCCCCTGGCGGGAGGTGCTCAACAGCGACGCTGAGATATACGGAGGCAGCGGATGGGGCAACCTGGGGGGGCTGACGGCCGGGAAGCGGTCCACGCACGGACGGCCTTACTCCCTGAATCTGACCCTGCCGCCCCTGGCCGCGGTGTTCTTGCAGCCGGCGGGTCAAGCGGATCTATAGCCTTGCCCCCGCGAAGCGCGGCGCGTCCCGTGGCCGGCACCTTCGGCCTGCAGGCCCTGGTTTTCGGGCTGGTGGCCGCCACCATCGGCACCATTTACCTCACCCAGCCGGTCTTGCCAGAGATCAGTCAGGACTTCGGGGCCTCGCCGTCCATGGCCTCGCTCACCGTATCCATGGTGATCCTGGGCATCACAGTGGCCTGCATGCCTTTCGGCGTGTTGGCCGACCGCTGGCCGATCAAACCAATTATCCTGGTGGGCGGGGTGGTGATCGCCTCGAGCCTGCTGGCCGGCGCCTTCAGCCAGGGCCTGACCCTGTTGGTGGCGCTGCGCTTCGTGCAGGGCCTGTTCGTGCCGGCCTTGACCTCCTGCCTGGCCGCTTACCTGGCCCGCTCCCTGCCCCTGGAGAGCCTGGCCGTGGTCATGGGCTCCTACGTCTCGGCCACGGTGGTGGGCGGGCTGTCCAGCCGCCTGTTGAGCGGTCTGGTGCTGGTGGGACACTGGCGCCTGTCCTTCGTGGTTACCGCGGCCCTGGTGCTGCTGTTGACCCTGGCCGCCCTGCGCTGGCTGCCGCCCGAAGGCCCGCGGCAGCCCCGCGGCGCGGCCTCCCTCAGCTACCTGGGGCTGCTGCGTCAACGGACGACCCTGGCGCCCTACCTGGCCACCTTCGGCAGCATGTTCGTCTTCGCCGCGGTGTTCAACTTCATCACCTATCACCTGGCCGGCCCGCCCTTCAGCGCCTCCACCTCTTTTATCAGCCTGGTGTACCTCACCTACCTGATCGGGGTGGTCTCCGGCCCCCTGGTGGGCAGACTGACCCGGCGCATCGGCGGGGGCTGGACCCTGCTGTTGGGCGCGGCCTTCCTGGTCCTGGCCCTGTTGGTCAGCCTATTGCCCTCCCTAGCCGCGGTGGTGCTCTCCCTGGCCCTGGTCTGCGCGGGCCATTTCACCATTCACCCCGCGGCCACGGGGCTGTTGAACGTGCGTCTGCAAGGGGGGCAGGGTCGGGGCAACAGCCTCTACGTGCTGATCTACTACCTGGGCGGCTGGGCCGGCATCACCGCCGCCGGCCAGGCCTGGTCCCTGTGGGCCTGGCCGGGGGTGGCCGGGCTGTGCCTGCTGGTCCTGGTCCTGCCCCTGGCGGTGGGCCTGGGCGAGATATGGAGAAAGCCATGAATCAGGCAGCGATCAACTACCAGGCCGTCGGTGTGATCCGTTCGCCGTTCCGCACCCCCGAGGGCGCGCCCATCCAGCCCTCCGGCGCCCGGGGAGTGTTGGGGCGGGTGGAGGTGCAGCCATCCCTGGAGCCCGGGCTCAAGGACCTGGAGGGCTTCAGCCACCTGATTCTGCTGTACCACTGCCACCTAGCCAAGAAGCCCGCGCTGTTGGTGCGGCCCTTCCTGGACCAGGAGCACCGCGGCGTCTTCGCCACCCGCGCCCCGGCCCGGCCCAATCCCATCGGGCTGTCGGTGGTGCGCCTGCTGCGCGTAGAGGGCTGCGTGCTGCACCTGGAGGACGTGGACGTGCTGGACGGCACCCCGCTGTTGGACCTGAAGCCCTATGTACCGGAGTTTGACCAGCCGCCGGGTCCGGTGAACATCGGCTGGCTGGCTGGCCGGGCGGGCCAGGCCCAGGAACACAAGGCCGACGCCCGCTTCAAGCAGACCTGAGCCAACGGCGTTGCCCGGCGCGGGGGCTTGCTGTTAGCCTGGAGAAAAGCGCCCACGGCCCAGAACGCAGGGTGGTGCCATGTCCGAGGTCAACCGGGAAATCGAATCCTCGCATGGCCGGGAGGACTTCGTCTCCAGCGGCCTGAAGGAAAAAATTCCGCTGCCCTGCCTGAAGCGGGCCCTGGACCTTAGCTTCTCCCTCCTGTTGCTGCTGGCGGTAAGCCCCCTGTTCATCCTGATCCTGCTGGCCATCTTCCTGGAGCACCTGCTGCTGGGCCGGCCCTGGGCCCCCTTGTTTTATGCCGAGCCCCGCATGTCCCAGGGCCGCCAGTTTCATTTCCTCAAGTTCAACATCTTCAAGCCCCAGGTGATCGAGGCGCTGCACGAAAAGGGGGTGTTCATCCACACCAAGTATCTGGAGTGGGACGGCACCAGCATGACCAGGGTGGGCCGCATCCTGCAAAGGGTCTATCTGGACGAGTTGCCCCAGATGCTCAACGTGCTCAGGGGCGACCTGAGCCTGGTGGGGCCCCGGCCGGTGAACCTGGAGGTCTATGAGGAGGCCCTGAAACGGGGGGTCACCAACTGGCAGATACTGCGCTCGGGACTCACCGGCCCCTACCAATCGCATAAGGGCCAGGGCCTGGGGCGCTGGGACCAGTACCGCCTGGACCAGGAATACGCTAATTTCCTGCGCAGCCACTCCGGCTGGGAGGTGCTTTGCCTGGACCTGGGCATCATTGCGCGCACCTTGCGCGTGCTGGCCAAGGCCCAAGGCCTCTAGCCCGGGGCGCCGGTTAGCGCTGCAAGATTCCCCGCAGCAGGTTTTCCATTGGCGAGCCGCCGCCGGCCGGCGACTCCAGACGGGGCTGGGGGTGGCGCAGGGTGCCGCCCAGTCCGATGGGAACGGTGCCGTCCGGGCCCAGGAGCCGCCGCAGGTCGCGGCCCAGGATCGGGCCGCTGATCTTTAGCTGGGCCTGCACCGTTTCGTCCAGCAGGCCGGTGCTGCCCACGATCTGCGCGTTTAGCTGGCGGTCCTGGCTCTGCAAGGCCAGGTCGTATTTCACCCGGCCGCCGCCCAGGGTGTACTGACCTTCGAACTTGCTGAATTGCCGCGGGATGCGTTCGCGCACCAGGCCCCACAGCAGGTTGCCGCCGGGCATCTGGTCCAAGAACTCCAGGCCGATGGTCACTCCCCGCGGGGCCCGCAGCCCGCCCTTGCCCTGCAGGCTGTTCAGCAGGTACTCGCGCCGCAACCCCCGGGCCGCCAGGTCGCTGCTAAGGTCAAAGGACCCCTCCAGGCTGCTCAAGGGCAGCGCGAACAAGGGGAAATCCCGCTGCAGTACGCGAAACACCTGGGGCGTGACCTGCAGGCCCCGGCCCTTGAGCCGCAGGCGGCTGGCCGCCGGGTTGGGCGCGGCGTCCAGCGAACCGGCCAGCTCCACCCGGCCCTTGAGCAGGCCGCAGGCGAAATCCTTCAGCACGATCTTCTGGTTTTTAACCTCCAGGGTGGTGCGCAGGTTCTGCAGTTCATAGCTGGCCAGCAGGACCCGGCCCAACTGGATTTTCGCCTCCACCGTCTTGCCCTTCAGGGCCCGGCGCAAGGGGGCCGCGGAATCGGGCGCGACCGCGGGCGGCGCCAGCTTGGCGGGTCCGACCGCGGGCGGCGGCGACGGCCGGCTGGAGGTCTTGGCCGCTGGCGGCGCCGGACTGGGCGGCAAGCCCAGGGGCAGTCGGTTGAGGTCCAGGAACTCGCCTTGCAGCCTCAACTTGGCCTGGGTTTCCCCGCCGCGCCAGCGAACCCGGCCGCTGAACCCCAGCCGGGCCACGCTGGAGGCCACGGCCAGGCGCAATATCTCCAAGCGCCCTCCGCCGTCGTCCAGCAGCAGCCGGTAGTCGGTCCGGAAGTCCGGCTCGCGATGGGCCTCGCGCAGCCAGGGGAAGCGCAGCACCGCGCCCAGCACCCGGGTCTGGCCCGCGATTTCCACGGCGCCGGGTCCGGCTCCCTTGAGGCGCGTCTCCTGGCTGGCCGCGCCCTGGGCCTGCAAGGACCAGGGCAGCAGGGGCGACAGCACCGGGATGAGCTTGGCCAGGTCCGCCTCCTGCTGAAAGTGGGCGTCGCTCCGGCCCAGGGACTCTTCCCAGCCCAAGCGCCCGCTGAGGCGGCAGCGCAGGCCGGCCGCCGCCGAGACCAGCTCCAGGACGCGCACCTGGGCCAGCTTGCCCGGCAGGTCCAAGGTCAGGTCCGCCTGCAGCCGGGCGGCGGGCAGGCCGTAGACCGGGCCGGCCCCGGCCGAGAGCAGCACGTCCTGGGCCTGGGCCTGGGCCGTAATCTGCAGCCCCGACAGGGGGCCGGCGGCCGTCATCTGGCCGCGCACCTGCCCCGCGCCGCGCAGGCCGGGCTGCAACACGGCCAGGCGTTCCACCAGCGGGGCCAGGTCCAGGGTCAGTTCCAGCTTGGCCTGCTCCAACCTCAGCCCCTGCCCCAGCCCCTGGCTGCGAGCCTGGGCCCGCAGGCTCAGGCCAGGCATCTCCAGGGTTATGCGGCCCGAGGCGCCGCCCATGTCCAGATCGCTGGTCAGCTCCAGCTTGCGCAAGGGCAGCTCCGCGCTTTGGCCCGTGGCCAGGTTGTATAGATAGAGCTTGCAGCCCTCGGCCTGGGCCCGGGCCAGCAGCAGAGCGCCACCGGGCAGGCCGTCCGGCTCTTCCGCCCCGCTGGAAGCCTGCCCCTTGGACGGTAGCGGTAGATCCTGCCAGTTACGGACGCCATCTTTGTCTTGCACCAGCGAGACCTCCAGGCCCTGCAGCAGGACCTGGCGCACCACGAGCTTGCGGGCCAGCAGGGGCAGCAGGTCCGCCCGCAGATGCAGGCGCCCCAGGCGAAGCATTGGCCGGCGTCCCCAGCGGGGCAACTCCTGCACCACCAGGCCCTTGACCTCCAGTTCCAGCCCGCCCCACAGGCGCAGGGAGACCTCCTGCACGCTGGCCGGCCGGCCCAACTGGCTGGACACGGCGCCGCTGAGCAGCGAGCCCCAGGGGATCAGGTGCGGCATCACCAGCAGCAGCACGGCCAGCAGCGCCAGCAAGACGCCGAGGCAGATGCCGATGATTTTGAGAGCCTTGCCCATGCCGAACCTCCCCCGGGCCGGTCCTGGCCGCCGGGGACTCCCGGGAATCGCGCACCCTGAAATTATGGTTGGATTGCCCGCCAGAGTAAAGGCCGAGATGAACCCCGCTCCGCCGGCGCTCAGGGGAACAGCGGACGAGGAGCAGGGCGGCCGGGCCGCGGTTGGTTAAAAATCCGCCGCGCTGGGCTCGGCGGTCTGGGGCCGCTCCTGGGCCTGCCAGTCCTTGGCCAGCTTGACGCCGGCGGCCAGGGCCTTCTTGTTCAGATCCTCGGTGCCCCTGGGCACCCGCTTGAGCAGGGCCTTCT
>QZKP01000041.1 GCA_003605055.1 Desulfarculus sp. | reverse complement strand
GCACGCCCAGGCGCCCGGCCTTTTCCTGGACCTGCTGGGCCTCGGGGTTCAGGCCGACCCCCCAGAGGGCCAGGGTCTTGCCGGAGCGCCGGGCCAACTCGCTCAGCCCATCCAGGTCCAGCTCTTCCTCGCCCAGGCCGGCGAAACAGTGGGCCAGCAGCAAATCCACCTGGGGATCCGACAGCGCCGCCCGGGCTCCGGCCAGAAAGGCCTGCGTGCGTCCCACCCGCTCCATGGCCGGGTAGATGTCTATGGGGTTGGCCGGCTGCATCCAGGCGGGATAAACTTCGGCCAGGGCCTGTTTGCTGTCACCAGACAGCTCGGCCACCTGCAGACCGTTTTTTTCCAGCAGATCGCAGGAGACGATGCCCGCCCCGCCGCTGGGGGTCACGATGGCCGTGCGCGCTCCCGGCGGCAGCGCGGGGGCCAGGGCCAGGGTGCGGGTCAAGTCCAGCAGGTGGTGGAAGTCCCGGGCCAGGAACACGCCGGCCTCGGCCAGCAGGCCCAGGGTCAGGCGGGCGTCGCCGGCCAGGCTGGCCGTGTGGCTCAGGGCCGCGCGGGCCCCCTGCTGGCTTACTCCGGCCTTGAGCACCACCAGTGGTTTGGGCGAGGCCTGGGCCAGTTCCAGGAACAGGCGCCCCCGGGGGATGGACTCCAGATACAGGCCGATGGCGTCAGTGTGTTCGTCGGCGATGAGCTGGGGCAGCAGGTCGCACTCGTCCACGTCGCACTTGTTGCCGATGGAGCAGACTTTGTTCACCGCCACCGAGCGGCGGCTGGCCATCTCGGCCAGGAAGGCGGCCGAGAGCATGCCGCTCTGCACCACCAAGGAGATGCGGCCGGGAAATTTGAGTGCGCTGGTGATGCTGGGCAGCATGAAGGTGAAGAAGCGGCGGCGGCGCACGTCCACCAGGCCCATGCAGTTGGGCCCCCACAGCCGCAGGCCCCGCTGGCGGGCGATCTGCAGGCACTGCTCCTGCAGGGCGCGGCCTTCGGCGCCGGCCTCGGCGAAGCCGGCGCTCTCGATCATCACCCCCTTGACCCCCTTGTCCGCGCAGGCGCCCAGCACCGCGGGCAGGGCCCGGGCCGGCACCAGCACGATGGCCAGGTCCACCGGGCCGGGTATCTCGGCCAGGGAGGGATAGCAAGGCAGGCCGCCCAGCTCAGAGTAGTTGGGGTTCACCGGATAGGTGGGGCCTTGGAAGCCCTGCTGCAGGTTGTACAGCAGGTTGGCGCCGGTGCGCCGCTGGCTGGCCCCCACCAGGGCCACGGCCTGAGGATCGAAGAAGAACTCCATGTCCGTCACTGCTGCGGGTGGTGGTTGAATTCGCGGCCCGGGGCAGGCGGGCCTGCGCGCAAGGGCCAAACGCCCCTGAAAAATACCAGCAACTAGCTAGGCTGTCAGCGGCTTAAGGTCAAAGGGAAGGTTCACCTTGGGGTGGGCGGCCACCTTGCGCAGTATCTCGATGCGCGTGGGGGTCATGGGCAATCCCCGGGCCAGGCACTCCCGCCGGAACTCCTGCTCCTTCTGGCCGGGCAGAAACATGAGTTGGTTGCCGCATTGCGCGGTCAGCTCCACCGACTCCCGAAGGCGGCGCTTGACCTTCGCCAGGGGCTCCAGCGCGTCTATAGCGTAGGCCTCGATGGTCTGGGCCACCAGCTCGGGGGTGGCGGGACGGCCCTGCGGCGTCAGCACCCGGATCAAACCTTCCACTCCGCCGCCCAGCACGTTGTCCAGCTCGATGAGCATGTTCAAGCCGAAGCCCTTATAGCCGAAGTAGGTGCCGCCCAGGGGCGCCACGTAGCAGTCGCGCTTCATCACCGTGTCAAAGGCCAGGGGGAAGTTAAGGTCCACGTCGCCGGGGCCCTTGAGCAGGCCCTTCTCCGTGGCGCGCAGATGCACCTGCCCCCCGCGGCCCAGCTTGGCCAGGGCCTCCTGCGGCGTGGCGCTGGCGGCCACGTCCAGGTGCACCTCCGACAGCTCCCGGCGCTGGCCCTGCACCTCCAGGAAGAAGCGGCCGTTGTGGTCCTGCTCCACGCCCAGGGCCAGGGAGTTGTGCCGGGCCGCGTCCAGGATCGGGCTCACCGCCCGCTGGGTCACGGCCATGTCCAGGGTGATCATGCCGCCCTCGTAGGGGATGGTCCAGGCGATGGGGTTGGTGCCGAAACGCTTGCGCACCCCGTCGTAGCGGGCCAGGTTGGCCGGGGAGGCCGGGTCCAGGTCCTCCTGCAGCTCGATGAAGGGCTTGCTCCAGGCCGGCGCGGTGCAGGTCACCTTGGCCGCCAGGTCCGCCTGGCCGATCATCTCGGTGTAGATGCCGCAGTCGCCGAAGTGGGTGGAGTTGCGGATGTAGGCCTTGGCATAGCCTTGTTGCCGGGCCCGCTCAATGACCAGGGGCACCACTTCCAAGGCCACGTAATGCCCCAGGGTGCCGTGGGCGTCCACGTTGATGATGGCCGGGTACTTGGGCTCGTCCACCGTGTACTGGGCCACCCGCAGCCGCTTGAAGCCCAGGGCCGCCTCATCGTCGCCCAGCTTGCTGACGAAGTCGGTCAGGCTGACCGCGCCGGCGATGCCGTGGGCGAAATCGCCGCGCAGGTCGGCCTCCACCAGCACGGTGGCCGCGGCCCGGGCCTGGGCGGCCGGGAACCCCACCCGCTCCAGCACCCTCTGCCCAAAGGAGATCAGGTCCTGGGCCCGGTATCTCTGCGTCTGCATGCCCCGCCTCCCTTCAGGCCACGGCCAGCGGCCGCACCGGTGAGGCGGTGCCGCCGCGGATCTTCAAAGGTGAGACCATGAACAGGAACTCGTACGTCCGCGCGGCGGCCAGCTCCTCCAGGTTCAGGGCCTCCAGGATGTGGATGCCGTTTTCCACCAGCAGGATGATGTGCACCGGGTAGTTGGCGGTCGGCGTCTTCTCCAGGGCCACGGTGTCCGAGCCCACGTGGGCCGCGCCGCGGGCCACCAGCCAGCGGGCGCCCTCCTCCACCAGGCCCGGGCAGCCCTCTTCATGGGCGATATAGAGCCGCGGCTGGTCAAAGTATTTTATCCAGCCCGTGCGCAACAGAACCGCGTCGCCGGCCTCCACGGCCACGCCCTGGCGCTGGGCCGCGCCTTGCAAGGCCTGGACGCCGATGCGGTAGTCGTGCCCCAGGCACTCCACGCCTTCCAGGCCGGCTATGTCCAGCAGCACCCCCCTGGTCACCACCGGCGCCGCCTGGTCGATGCCGGCCTTGCGCAGGCCGTGGTGGTCCTGCCAGGGCTCGATGTCGCCTACGCCGTGCACCCGGCCCTGGTGGCTGAAGTGGCCCAGGGCGTCCATGTGGGTTCCGGTGTGGCCGCCGGTGGTGAACAGGCAGTTGCTGGAGGAGACCCCCTTTTCGTAGATCATGTCGCCGTGCATCTTGATCAGGGAAAAGGCAAAGGGCGGGTGCACGGGGTGATGAGGCATGCCCACGTAGTAGTCCATGCCCAGGTCGAAAACCTGGCCGGTTTTCACAAGCCCTCTGATCTTGGCGGGGTCCATGCGCTCATCCTTGTTCCAAGGTGCCGGAAGAAACGGCCGCCCCGGGGCGGCAGGGTCCATTTAAGCCCAGGCCGCGCCCGCGGTCAAGTAAATCGCCCCTTGGCCAGCCGCAGGCGCGTGAAGATGGCCGGCGGATCAATCAACTGCGCCGACGGATTTTTATCGCACAGCAATAATTAACCTCTAGGCCCATGGCCAGTCCGCGAACCCCCGGCAATAGGCGCGCAGGCCCAGGGCGGCGACTCTCCCCGGAGCCAGCAGCCATCCCATAAAATCTTGACTTGTTCTCCGGGGGGCCGCTAGTATTTGCGGGCAGCGTAAAAAGTTCGGAGGGCGCTTTTTAGGCCGGCAAAACATACTAAACCGCAGGCCTATTAGGCAAGGCGCTTGCGCTAGCCGCAGCCCTTATGAGGAGGAAGGCCATTTCATTCCCACGCATGATGCGCATCCAGCAGAGCTTCCCTGCGCCGGTGGTGGAGGACGTAGCCGGCGAGGTCCGCCGCGAGCTGGCCAAGTTGGAGCTGGGCCGTTGCCTGCGCCCCGGCGACAGCGTAGCCGTGCCGGTGGGCAGCCGGGGCATCGCCAACCTGGCCCTGATCATCAAGACCGTGGTGGAGGAGCTCAAGGCCTTGGGCGCGGCGCCGTTCATCGTACCGGCCATGGGCAGCCACGGCGGGGCCGCGGCCGCGGGCCAGCGCCGGGTGGTGGAGGAGCTGGGCGTCACCGAGGACTACGTGGGCGCGCCCATCCGCTCCAGCCTGGAGGTGGTGCAGGTGGGCCAAAGCGCCGAGGGCGTGCCGGTGTACTTCGACCGCGAGGCCCACCAGGCCGACCACGTGGCGGTCATCAACCGGGTCAAGCCGCACACGGTGCTCAAGGGCCACATCCAGAGCGGCCTGCACAAGATGATGCTCATCGGCCTGGGCAACCACCGAGGCGCGGTAACCTATCACCAGGCCTTCCTCAAGTACGACGCGGACCGCATCTTGCCCTCGGTGGGCCGGGAGGTGATAGAGCGCTGCCGGGTGCTGTTCGGCCTGGCCCTGGTGGAAAACCCGCGGGAAGAGACCGCCCTGATACGCGGCGTGGCACCCCAGGATTTCTTCGCGGCCGAGAAGGAGCTGCAAGCCCTGTCCCAAAAGCTGATCCCCCGCCTGCCCTTCGAAGAAGCCGACCTCTTGATCGTCGACCAGATCGGCAAGAACTACTCTGGCAGCGGCATGGACTCCAACGTGGTGGGCCGCAAGTCGCACCAGCATCACGCCGCCCCGGGCGAGCGCCCCCGCATCACCTGCATCTACGTGCGCGACCTGAGCCCGGAGTCCCACGGCAACGCCACCGGCATCGGCCGGGCCGAGTTCGCCCACTCCCGCCTGGTGGAGAAGATCGACCGCGAGGCCACCTGGGTCAACTGCATCACGGCCAACGCCCCGGCCTCGGGCACGATCCCCATCCACTTTGACAGCGACCGCCGGGTGCTCAAGGAGGCCCTGGCCGCCGCCGGCGTGTCCGATCCGGCCGCGGCCCTGGTGATGCGCATCCCCAACACCATGGAGCTGAGCCAAGTGCTGGTCTCCGAGGCCTACGGCCCGCAACTGGCCGCCCGCGCGGACCTCCGCGTGCTGCTACCGCCCGCGCCCCTGGAGTTCGACGCCGCCGGCAACCTCTCCCCCATGTAGCCGCCCCAAGGAGAAGACCATGAGCGAAAAACGAGCCCTGGCCCTGCACCCGCAAGACAACCTGGCCGTGGCCGCCCAGGATATCGCGGCCGGCGACCCGGTGCGGGTGGTGTACAAAGACGGCGCCACCCAACAGATCAAGGCCGTGGAGGCGGTGCCCTTCGGCTTCAAGATTGCCCTGGCCGACATCGCCCAGGGCGCGGAGCTGCTCAAGTACGGCCAGGTGATCGGCTGCGCCTCGCGCCCCATCACCGCCGGCCAGCAGATTCACGTGCACAACGCCCAGGGCCAGCGGGCCTAGGCGGCCAGGGAGAGAGACATGAGTTTTCTGGGCTATCCCCGCCCCGACGGCAGCTACGGCACCCGCAACTACGTGCTGGTCCTGCCCGGCGGTCTGGTCTCCAGCAAGATTTGCCAGTTCGTGGACGGCGTGCGCACCATCATCACCCCGGACTACGGCGGCGGCCGCACCCAGCGCGACCGCCAGACCGTGGCCCGGGTGCTGGTGGGTCTGGGACGCAACCCCAACGTGGCCGGCGTGATCCTGCACGGCCTGCACCCGGCCATGCAGTACCCCGAACTCAAGCCCGCGGTCCTGGCCCAGCAGATCGCCGCCAGCGGCAAGCCGGTGGAGGTGATCACCGCCCAGCCCTTCCGCGACACCTACGAGGTGCTGGTGCGGGGCATCAAGGCGGCCCGGCGCCTGGTGTGTGAGGCCTCGCACGTCCGGCGCCAGGAGACGGGCGACGAGCACCTGTGCCTGGGCGTCAAGTGTGGGGTCAGCGACTCCACCTCGGGCATCGCCGGCAACCCGGCGGTGGGCTATCTCTACGACCAGGTGGTGGCCGCCGGCGGCACGGCCATGTTCGGCGAGACCACCGAGATCATCGGCGCCGAGCACCTGCTGGCCCAGCGGGCGGCCAGTCCGGAGGTGGCGCAGCGGATTTTGGCCGTGTCCCACGACATCGAGGAGAAATCCAAAGGCTACGGCCAGGACATCCGCACCGTGAACCCCATCCCGGCCAACATCGAGGCCGGCATTACCACTCTGGAGGAGAAGTCCCTGGGCGCCATCGCCAAGGCCGGCAGCACCCCCATCCAGGGCGTGCTGGCCTATGGCGAGCGGCCGGCGGGCAAGGGGCTCTATTTCGTGGACAACTGGATGTCCATGAACAGCATCTTCCTGGGCTATGCCGCCTCCGGGGCCAACCTCACTCTCATGGTCTGGGGCGGCGGCGGCTACGTGGCCGACACCATCCTCTACCCCAGCCTGGGGGTGGTGGCGCCCCTGTTGTGGACCACGGGCAACGTCAACACCTACCGGGCCTGCGAGGAGAGCATGGACTTCTGCGCCGGCACGGTGATCGACGGCAGCGAGACCCTGGGCCAGGCCGGTGATAGACTCTTGGCGCTGGTGCGGCAGGTGGCCTCGGGCTCCTTCACCAAGACCGACACCCTGAGCTTCCAGGAGGCGAACAAGGTCTACTTCCAGGATGCGGCCTTTTAAGGCCGGCAGCGACCGCCGGGAGAGAGCATATGTCCATCCTAAGCCTGGATCAGCCGGGCCGGACCGTCTTGTTCATGGGCAACGAGGCCCTGGCCCGCGGGGCCATCGAGGCCGGGGTGCGGGTCTGCGCGGCCTACCCCGGCAACCCCTCCTCGGAGATCATCGGCTCCCTGTCCCAGGTGGCCGAAGAGCTGGGCCTGTACGTGGAGTGGTCGGTCAACGAGAAGGTGGCCGCGGAGGTGGCCGCCGGCGCCTCCCTGGGCGGCCTGCGCAGCCTGACGGCCATGAAGCACAACGGCCTCAATGTGGCCGTGGACTTCCTGTTCAACCTGAGCATGAGCGGCTGCCGGGGCGGCATGGTCATCGTAGCCTGCGACGACCCCCTGGCCCTTTCCTCCACCAACGAGCAGGACACCCGCCCCTACGCCAAGATGCTGGACCTGCCGCTATTGGAGCCCAGCGACTTTGAAGAAGGCAAGCGCATGGTCAGCTTCGCCTTCGATCTGTCCGAGGAGCTGGGGCTGCCGGTGGTGGTGCACTCGGTCACCCGCTTCTCCCACGCCCGGGGCAACGTCACCCTGGGCGCCATACCCCGGGGCCAGGACAAGCCCTTCTTCGACGCCAGCCAGGGCGTCTTCCCCAAGCCCATCGAGCAGACCCACCCAGCCCTGCACCGCAAGCTGCGCCAGGCCGGGGAGCGCGTGCAGGCCGCGGGCTTCAACGCCTACCTGGGCCCCGCCTCACCGGAGCTGATGGTGGTCACCTGCGGCAGCGGCGTGGGCTACGTCAAGGAGGCCCTGCACAACCTGGAGGCCGCCGGGCGGGTGGGGGTACTGAAGATCGGCGGCACCTGGCCCCTGCCCGCGGAGCTGCTGCGGGAGCACCTGGCCCGCTGCCAGCGCATCCTGTTCTTCGAGGAGGTGGACCCCTTCCTGGAGGACAACATAAAGGCCTTCTGCGCCCAAGAAGGCGGCGCCCTGGCGGGCAAGACTTTTTACGGCAAGGCCAGCGGACACGTGCCGGACTGGGGCGAGAACACCCCGGACGTGGCCATCACCGTGCTGGCCCGGGTGCTGGGCATCGGCTACCAGCCGCCGCGGCCAGCCGCCTACGCCGCCGAGGCCGCGGAACTGGTGGCCGAGCTGGCCACCCCGCGTACCCTGGGTCTGTGCGCCGGCTGCCCCCACCGGGCCACCTACTGGTCCATCAAGAACGCCCTGGCCCTGGACGGCCGCCAAGGTTTCACCTTCGGCGACATCGGCTGCTACGCCCAGGGCCGCGGCCCCTCGGGCTTCGGGGTGATGAAAACCATGCACGCCATGGGCTCGGGCGCGGGCCTGGCCGACGGCTTCGGCCAGCTAACCCGTTTCGGGGCCGAGCAGCCGGTGCTGGCTCTGTGCGGCGACTCCACCTTCTTCCACGCCGCCATCCCGGCCCTGCTCAACGCGCGCTACAACAACGCCAACCTGCTCATGCTGGTGCTGGACAACAGCGCCACGGCCATGACCGGCTTCCAGCCCCACCCCGGGGTGGGCAAAAACGCCATGGGACAGGCCGCGCCCAAGGTGGAGTTGGCCGAAATCTGCCGGGCCATCGGGGCCGAGGTGGTGGAGCTGGACCCCTTTGACGTAGAGTCCACCACCGCCACCATCTATGGGCTGCTGCAAGACCTGCAAGGCATCAAGGTCCTGGTGCTCAAGCAGGAGTGCGCCCTGCTGCGGGGCCGGCGCCAAAAGCTCCTGTACCGGGTGGCGGTGGACCCTGACAAGTGCCGCGGCCAGGAGTGCGGCTGCCACCGCTTCTGCACCCGGGTCTTCAAGTGCCCCGGCCTGATCTGGGACCCGGCCGCCGGCAAGGCGGACATAGACGAGGCCATCTGCACCGGCTGCGGCGTCTGCGCCAGCATCTGCCCGGCCGGGGCCATTGCCAGAGAGGCGGTCTAGCCATGTCCGGGCAAATCGACCCCCGCAACGTGATCATCACCGGCGTGGGCGGCCAGGGCAACGTGCTGGCCAGCCAGATGATGGGCCAGGCCCTGGTGCAGCAGGGGCTGGTGGTGACCATCGGCGAGACCTACGGCGCCTCCCAGCGGGGCGGCTCGGTGATGAGCCACCTGCGCATCTCCCGCAGCCAGCAGTGGTCGCCCCTGATCCCCGAGGGCCAGGCCCACCTGGTGGTGGGGCTGGAGCCCCTGGAGGCGCTCCGGGTCATGGCCCGTTATGGCAACCCCCAGGTGCTGACCCTGACCAACACCCGGCCCATCCGCCCTCTGGACGTCATCGCGGGCAACGCCGAGTACCCCGAGCTGGAGGTGATCCTGTCCAGCCTGGCCCGGCTGAGCCAGAAGGTCTGGACGGTCGAGGCCACCGAGATCGCCCTGGCCATGGGCAACCCCATCTTCTCCAATATGGTCATCCTGGGAGCCATGGCCGGCCTGGGCCTGGATTGGTTCCCCCTGCGGCGGGACTCCTTCCAGGAGGTGCTGGGGCTGCTGCTGCCGGCCAAGGCCATGGCCAGCAACCTGGAGGCTTTTGACCGGGGCCAGGCGGCCGTGCAGGCATTGCCGCTTTAGAGGCCGCGGAAAGAGAGAGACGACGATGAGCGAGAACAAGCTGGTCATCACCTGCGCCATCACCGGGGCCATGGGCGACCGCGACACCCCCCACGTGCCCATCACTCCCCGGGAGATCGCCGACAGCGCCTTTGAGGCCCGCAAGGCCGGCGCGGCCGTGGCCCATATCCACGTGCGCGATCCCCAGACCGGCGCCCAGTCCATGCTCTTCGAGCACTACCAGGAGGTATATCAGCGCATCAGCGACCACAGCGACATAATCATCAACCTCACCACCGGCCCCGGCGCCCGCTTTGTGCCCGACGGCAAGGAGCCCATGGGCCTGGACCCCAAATCTACGATTTGCCTTCCCCCGCGCCGGGTGGAGCACGTGCTGCGCCTCAAGCCCGAGATCTGCACCCTGGACGTGGGCTCCATGGACTTCGGGCCGCACGTGTTCGTCAACTACCGGCCCTACATCGAGGAGATGGCCCGGCTGGTGGTGGGGGCCGGCGCCAAGCCCGAGCTGGAGGTGTTCGACCTGGGGCACTGCTGGGTGGCGCGGGACCTGTTGGCCAAGGGCCTGGTGGGCAGCGACCCCCTGTTCCAGATCTGCCTGGAGGTGCCCTGGGCGGCCCGGGCCACGACGCTGAACATGATGACCATGCGCGAGGCCCTGCCCGCGGACGCCATCTGGGCCGGCTTCGGCATCGCGGCCAGCGAGTTCCCCATGGTGGCCCAGGCGGTGCTCCTGGGCGGCCACGTGCGCGTGGGCATGGAGGACAACCTGTACCTGTCCAAGGGGGTGCGGGCCGCCTCCAACGCCGAGTTGGTGGCCAAGGCCGCGCAGATCATGCGCCTGCTTGGGAAAGAGCCGGCCACGCCCGACGAGGCGCGCCAAATACTCAAGCTGCGCTGAGGCGGCTCCGCCAGGCTGCCCCCGCTCATCCAGCGGCCAGCAAGAGCGCGGCGTACGAGGAAAATTTCAGGATCAACTTTCAAGGTAAGGAGCGCTCGAACATGACCGGAGCCCAGTTGATCGCTCGCACCTTGCAGGGCTATGGCGTGACCCACGTGTTCTTCGTAGAGGCCGTCCTGCGCAAGACCCTGGTGGAGCTGGAGGCCTTGGGCGTCAAGCGGGTTTCGGCCCACGCCGAGAAGGCGGCGGTCTACATGGCCGACGGCTACGCGCGGGTCTCGCGCCGTCCGGGGGTGGTCATGTGCCAGTCCATAGGCGCCTCCAACCTGGCCGCCGGGCTCAAGGACCCTTTCCTGGCCTGCTCGCCGGTGATCAGCCTCACCGGCCGCAAGCCGCCCCTGGCCCGCTACCGCAACGCCTACCAGGAAATCCCGCACCTGAGCATGTTCGACGCGGTTACCAAGTACAACGTGGCCTGCGACGACCTGCAGCAGATGCCCTTCCTGCTCAGCCAGGCCTTCCGGGAGGCCACCAGCGGCACCCCCGGCCCGGCGCACATTGACGTGCTGGGGGCTCTGGGCGAGGTCACCGACAAGACCGAGGCCGCGGTGGAGGCGCGCTGGGAGGATGCCTTCCGCCAGTACCCTCCCTTCCGCCCCGCGCCGGAGCCGGAGCGGGTGCAGACCGCGACCCGGCTGCTGGCGCAGGCCCAGAGGCCGGTAATCGTGGCCGGCGGCGGGGCCACCGCCTCCGGGGCCGGCCCGGAAGTCGTGGCCCTGGCCGAGGCCCTGTCCCTGCCGGTGGCCACCTCCCTCAACGGCAAGGGCTGCATCCCGGGCAACCACCCCCTGAGCCTGGGGGTGGTGGGCTCCTACTCGGCCTGGTGCGCCAACCAGATCGTGCACCAGGCGGACCTGGTGCTGTTCGTGGGCAGCCACACCGGCGACCAGGTGACCAACGGCTGGACCATCCCCGCCTCGGGCACCCCGGTGATCCAGATAGATATCGAGCCCACCGAGCTGGGCCGCAGCTACCCCAACGCCGTGGCCCTGTGCGGCGACGCCAAGGTCACCCTGGGCGTGCTAATTGAGGCCCTGGCCGGCGCGGCCAAGAAAGAGGCCTGGGCCGCCCAGGCCCGCCAGACCGTGGCCGCCTGGGACGCGGAGATAGAGCCCCTGTGCAGCTCCGACGCGGTGCCCATCAAGGTGGAGCGCCTCTGCCGCGAGCTGACTCGGCACCTGCCGCCGGACGCGGTGCTGGTGGCCGACACCGGCTGGTCCGGCATCTGGACCGGCACCATGGTCTATCTCAACCACCCCGGGCAGACCTATCTGCGGGCGGCCGGCTCCTTGGGCTGGTCCTTCCCCGCGGCCTTGGGGGCCAAGTGCGGCGCGCCCCAGCGTCCGGTGGTCTGTTTCTCGGGCGACGGCGCCTTCTACTATCACCTGGGCGAGCTGGAGACCGCGGTGCGCTGCGGCATCAACACCGTGACCGTGATCAACAACAACTCCTGCTTTGGCCAGTGCGTCCGGGGCGTGCAGACGGCCTACGGCTCCCAGCCGGGCAACGCCGAGGAAATTTACCGCTTCGCGCCGGTGGACTTCGCGGGCCTGGCCCGAAGTATGGGCTGTCTGGGTATAAAGGTGGAGCGTCCGCAGGACATCGCGCCGGCCCTCAAGGAGGCCCTGACCGCCCAGCGTCCGGCGGTGATCGAGGTCATCACCGACCCGGCCAGTCAGGCCCCGGACCCCTGGACGCCTAAAGCCTAGACGAACTTCAGTCCAGCAGCAGGTTGGCCAGCATGGCCAGGCCCATGACCCCCAGCAGCAGATAGACCAGGGGCAGGGAGCCGGCCTGGGCAGCCAGATACAGACCGAAGGGCGCGACCAGCATGACCACCAGCGACACTTTCTTGATGGAGCCCGCCTGTTTCTTGAGCAGGGTGGTCACCTCGCCCTCCCTTTAGCCCAGACCCAGCAGCGTGGCAGCCAAGGTGGCCATGCCGATGAGGCCGGTGATGATCAGGCCGTAGAGGATGGTGGCCCTGAGCACCGGCCCCTCCTGGCCGGCCAGCCCCACCGTGGAGCAGCCCACGATGATCTTGGCTGGGGCGATCATGCTGCCCAGGGCCCCGCCGGTGGTCTGGGCGGCCAGGATCACCGCCGCGCTCAGGCCGGCCAACTGCGCGGTCTGCTGTTGCATCACGCCGAAGACCACGTTGGAGTTGGTGTTGCTGCCGGTCATGAAGGCCCCCAGCAGCCCCACCCAGGGCGCAAAGAAGGGATAGGCCGCGCCGAAGACCTTGCTGACGCCCTCGGCCAACAGATGGGTCATGCCGCAGTGGTCCATGATCATGGCGAAGCAGACCATGCTCACGATCCCCAGACTGGTGGGCACCCCGCTTTTCACGGTCTGGGTCATGATCTGACGCCAGGCCCCGGGGCGGTAATAGCCCTTGGCCGCGTACACCAGGTAGCTCAACAGGGAGGCGTAGGCCAAGAGGGCCCCGCCGTGGCCGAAGACGCTGATGCCCTTGCCCGGCCCGACCGGCACCACCCAGCCGGCGGCGGACTTGATCTCCGGGAACATCAGGGAAAGCTTGACCTGGCCCAGGAAGGTCTTGACCGGCGGGGCCAGCACGCCCAGGGACACCACCGCGATCAGGATGAAATAGGCGGATAGGGCCCAGCCCAGGCCCATGCCGGCCTGCGGGCCGTTAGCCGGTGCGCTCCGGTAGGGCCGCAGGCGGGCCACCAGCAGACAGGCGGCCAGCCCGGCCAGGCTGGCCCCGAACCCGCCCAGGGTCCACATGCCCGTGGTGGCCAGGGCGTACTGCGTGCCGGCCATGACCAGGCCGATGATGGTCAGGGCCAGGGCGCTGTGGCCGATCAGCCGCCAGCCGCCGAAGACGTGGACGGCGCCCAGGCCGCAGAGGAAGGTGGCCAGCCCCAGCATCAAGGCCGACCAGGGCGCCAGGTAACCCTCGCTCAGGCCGGTCACCGCCATCAGGGCCTGGAAGGAGGCGCCCATGGAGCCGAAGGTCACCGACCAGGAGTGGCCGATGGCCGGCACCGCCACCGCAACCACCGGCGAGAAGCCCAGCCCGGCCAACAGCGGCGCCACCACCGCGATGGGCACGCCGTAGCCGGCCACGCCCTGTAAAAAGGAGCTGAAAACCCAGCCGAAAATGAGAAGCTGTATGGCCTTGTCCGCGGAGAAACGCTCGATGCCCAGGCCTATGGCCTCGATGGCCCCGGTCTCATTGACCACATGGTACAGCAGCAGGGCCGCCCAGATGATGTAAAGCACGTTGAGCGAGAGCAGGGCGCCCTTGACCTGAGCGTAGGCCAAAAGCTCGGGCGTGGCGCCAAAGGCGGCCAGGGAGACGATCACCGCCGTGAACCAGCCGGCGGCCCCGGCCCGGCCTCCGCCCCAGTTGTAGCCGATCATCAGGACCAGCACCACCGCGATGGGAGAGAAGGCCAGCAGCCATTTGATGAGCGTCAGTTCCATAACCGTGGACCGATTATTGGCCCCAGAGCGCGGCCTGTCAACCTTGCCGGTCTGGCCAGCGGAAGTTTGACTTGGGCCCCGCCCCTGGCTATGCTGGTCTGCGGCGTCGCGGCGGCGCCGCCCCTGCCCTACCCTTTGACCCGCGGAGACAGTGGAGGAAATCATGGCAGGCATAGTAGGCATCAATCACGTGGCCTTCTGCGTACCCGACCTGGAGGCAGCCATCCAAAACGCCTTGGGCAACCTGGGCGGCAAACTGATGATCCGTTTCGAGTCCATACCAGGCAAGTACCGCGGCGCCTGCGTGCAACTGGGCGCCAGCATCGTAAGCTACCTGCAGGGCAGCGATGAGGGCAGCTTCGTGGCCCAGTTCGTGGCCAAGCGCGGCCCGGGCGTGCAGCACCTGGGCCTGACCGTGGAAGGCCTGGATGAATACGTGGCCTCCCTGGAGGCCCGAGGCATCCGGGTGGATAAGAGCGACATGCAAAATGAGCGCTTCAAGGAGGCCTTGGTGGGGCCCAAAACCGGCCAGGGCGTGGTGCTGCAGCTCATGGAGTGGCGCGACGGGGCCATGGACGCGACGCCCCAGGGCTTGGAGCAACTCAAGGAAAAGTACCGCTCCGACCCCAACCTCCGCCTGATCCAGTGAGACCGCCCGGTGGGGACGACGATGAATCTGGTCAGCTTTCTCAAAGAGCGCGCCGATAAATTCGGCGACAAAGTCTTCCTGGACGGCCCCGAGGGGCGGCTCAGCTACCGCGCCTTTGACCAGGCCAGCGACCGTCTGGCCCAGGGCCTGCAGCAACTGGGGGTGCAGCCCGGCCAGCGGGTGGCAATGCTGCACCCCAACAGCCAGCAGACCTTCCTGGCCTACTACGCCATCATCAAAACCGGCGCAGCGACGGTGCCCATCAACAGCGTATACACCCCGCGGGAGATCGCCTACATCCTCAACAACAGCCAGGCCTCGCTGCTCATCACCCGGGAGGACTTCCGGGACCGGGTGGAGGGTCTGCGCGGCGGCGCCCCGCACCTGAAGCAGGTGATTGTCAGAGACGGGGGCGAGCCCCTGGAACAGGCCCTGGCCCGGGCCGTGGGCGGGCCTCTGGGTCGGCCCATCCGGCCCGACTTTAATCCAGAGCAGGCGGCCATCATCTTCTACACCAGCGGCACCACCGGCAACCCCAAGGGCGTGATCGTCAGCCACCGCAACTTCTGCTTCGGCGGGCCCAACATCGCCCAGAACTTCGGTCTGCGGGCCGATGACGTGGCCCTGGCCGTGCTGCCCATGGTGCATGTGTTCTGCGTGGCCAGCCCCTTCTTCGGCAGCCTGAGCTGCGGAGCCCGCGCGGTGGTGGTGGAGGGCTTCAGCCCCGAGCGGGTGCTGGAGGCCATCGCCCAATACCGGGTGACCTGGTTCCCGGGCGTACCCACCATGTTCAACTACCTGCTGTCGGCCTCGGATAAATCCCGGCACGACGTCTCCTCCCTGCGCATGGGCCTGTCCGGCGGGGCTTCCCTGCCGGTGGAGGTGCTCAAGCAGTGGGAGGCGCGTTTTGGGGCCGAGATCGTGGAAGCCTACGGCCTGACCGAGTCCACGGGGCTGGTCACCTGCACCCCCCTGTACGGCCAGCGCAAGCCCGGTTCCATCGGCATCGCCGTCAGCGGGGTGGCGGCCCGGCTGGTGGACAAGCGTGACCGCGAGGTGCCGCCGGGCCAAGTGGGGCACCTGATCTTCCGGGGACCCAACGCCACCCAGGGCTACTACAACCTGCCCCAGGAAACCCAGCACCGCATCCGGGACGGCTGGCTCTACACCGGCGACCACGCCTATCGCGACGAGGACGGCTACTTCTTCATCGTGGGCCGCGAGCAGGAGCTGATCATCACCGGCGGCTACAACGTGTATCCGCGCGAGATCGAGGAGGTGATCCACGCCTGCCCCGGAGTGAACGAGGTGGCGGTGGTGGGCGTGCCGCACCCGGGCAAGGGCGAGGTGCCCAAGGCCTTCGTGGCCCTCAAGCCCGGCGCGCAGTTGAGCCAGGATGACCTGCTGGACCACTGCCGGGCGCACCTGGCCCCCTACAAAATGCCGCGGGTGGAGTTCGTGGCCGAGCTGCCCAAGAGCCCCACCGGCAAGATACTCAAAAAAGAGCTGCCCCGCGCCTAGCCTGTGAGGAACGAGACATGGACTTCATGCTCAGCGACCAGGACCGGCAGTTCCGCGACCACTGCCGCCGCTTCGCCCAAGACATCCTGGCCCCCCTGGCCGCCAGGTACGGCGAGACCCAGGACGTGCCCGCCGAGCTGGTGGCGGCCATGGCCCGGGCCGGGCTGTTCACCCTGCTGCTGCCCAAGGAGCTGGGCGGGCCGGGGGTGAGGGCCCTGCCCATCTGCCTGGCCCGGGAGGAGCTGGCCGGGGTGTACTGCCCGGCGGACGTGACCCTGGCCATGCAGGGCCTGGGCGGCTACCCCATCTATCTGGCCGGCAGCTCGGCCCAGCAGGAGAAATATTTGGGGCCCATCGGCCGGGGGGAGATGCTGGCCTCCTTCGCCCTCACCGAGGCCGGTGCGGGCAGCGACGTCAACGCCATGCAGAGCCAGGCCGTGGAGCGGGACGGCGGCTTTGTGCTGAACGGCAGCAAGCTGTTCATCTCCAACGGCTACGCCGCCCAGTTCATAACCACCTTCGTCAAGACCCCCCAGCCCGGCAACCCCCGAGCCATGTCCGCCTTCATCGTGGACAAGGGCACGCCCGGCTTCAAGGTGGCCCGGCGGCTGGAGCTGATAGCGCCCCACGACCTGACGGCCCTGGAGTTCAAGGACTGCTTCCTGCCCCGGGAGAACCTGCTGGGCCAGGTGGGTCAGGGGTTTAAGATCGCCATGCAGACCCTGGAGGTGCTGCGCATGAGCGTGGGCGCGGCCGCGGTGGGCATCGGCCGGGCGGCCCTGGCCGCGGCCCTGGACTACGCCCAGCGCCGGGTGCAGTTCGGCGCGCCAATCGCTGATTTCCAAGCCACCCAGTTCAAGCTGGCCGAGATGGCCACCGAGCTGGACGCGGCCCGGGCCCTGGTTTATCGCGCGGCCATCAAGAAGGACGGCGGCCTGGCCCGCGCGGCCCGCGACGCCTCCATGGCCAAGCTCTACGCCACCGAGGCCGCTCAGCGCGTGGTGGACCAGGCAGTGCAGATCCACGGCGGCGTGGGCCTGCTCAAGGGCAGCGCCGTGGAGCGTCTCTACCGCGAGATACGGGCCCTGCGCATCTACGAGGGCACCTCGGAGATACACAAGCTGATCATCGCCCGCAGCCTGCTGGCCAAGGCCTGAGGGGTCGGGCGCCGCATGGGCGGAGGACAAGACATGCCAGAACAGATCGCCAACCTGGGACCGGCCTTCGTCTCCCTGGAGCAGGCCGCCGCCTTGATACCCGACGGGGCCGAGGTGGCCCTGGGGGGCCGCATGCAGATGGAGCCCGTGGCCCTGGCGCGGGCCCTGGCCCGTCTGGGCCGGCGGGGGCTGAGGCTGGTCACCGCCCCCGGCGGAGGCCTGGGCGTGGACCTGCTCATCGGCGCCGGCTGCGTGGCTTCGGTGGAGAGCCCTCAGATCGTGCTCAATGAGTTCGGCCAGGCCCCCAACTTCCGGCGGGAGGTGCAGGCCGGCTCGGTGCGGGTGCTGGACCAGGTCTGACAGGCCATCCTCACTGGGCTCCGGGCCGGAGCCATGGGCATCCCCTTCATGCCGGTGCGCGGCATCCTGGGTTCGGACTATCTCCAGGTGCAGCCGCGCTTCAAGACCACCACCTGCCCTTTCAGCGGCCGCCAGGTGGTGGCGGTGGCGGCCATCAACCCGGACTTTGCCGTCATCCACGCCTTCCAGGCGGACACCCAGGGCAACGTGCTCATCGAGCGGCTCTCGGACGTGGACCTGGCCCTGCGGGCGGCCACGGTGGCCATGGCCACCGTGGAGGAGGTCGTAGAGCCGAGTCAGTTGCAGGAGGACAAGCAGCGGCGGCTGTTGTCCTGGGTGAACTTCCACTACATCATCCATGCGCCCGGCGGCGCCCGGCCCACGGCCTGCCCCGGCTATTACGGCCTGGACGGCCCGGAGCTGCGGCGATATTTGGCAGCGGCCCGCGATCCAGGGTCGTTCCGGGCCTACCTGGACCAGACCCGGCCGCCGGCCGCGGCCTGAGCACCGCGGAGGAGTACCCGTGACCGACCCAGCCGCCCCTTGGGCATGCAGCCTAGATGAGTTGATGATCACCGCCCTGGCCCGGGAGGTGCGCGACAACACCTTCAGCGCCGTGGGCACCCTCTCGCCTCTGCCCGCGGCCGGCTGCCTGCTGGCCTCCCTGACCAGCGCCCCGCGGGTGAAGCTGATCCTGCTGGGCGACCCGGAGGCGCCCCTGGACCGGGGCTCCTCGCAGTTGTTCGACATGGCCCAGCGCGGCCTGATCGATTTGTTCTTCCTCTCCTTCGTGCAGATGGACTCCGAGGCTAACCTGAACCTGACCGTGCTGGGCGAGCACGCGCGGCCCAAGGTGCGCTTCCCCGGCGGCGCGGGCAGCTCCATGCTCTACCACATGGTCTCGCGGGTGGTGCTGTTCAAGACCAGCCACACCCTGCGCGACTTCGTTCCCCGGGTGGATTTCATCACCTGCTCGGGCTACAGCGCGCCCCTGGACTCCTGGCAGCGCCCCGGCGGACCCAGCAAGGTGGTCACGCCCCTGGCCGTGCTGCGGGTGGAGCGCTCGCCGATGCGCATAGTGCTGGAGTCGGTTCACCCGGGAGTCACGCCCCAGCAGGTGCAGGAGAACACCGGCTTTGCCCTGGATATCCCGGCCCGTACTCCCCAGACGCCGCCGCCCAGCCCAAGCGAGCTGGAGCTGCTGCGCAGCCAGGTCCTGCCCCGGCTGGCGCGCATCTACCCCGCCTACGCCCAGCAGTGGAGGGATCGCCTGGAAGGCCGCCGCTCCTAAGCCTTGCCCCACCGGCCACGCAGCCCTAAGACCGGCATGACCTGCAGTTTTAGGTGGATTTTGCAAACCAAGTTTTGGTATAAAGGCTCCAGCCATTCACGGGCATTCGATTGCACATTATGAAACTGGGGGGAGCCAGGATACAGGCCTGCTCCCTTTCCATGCTTAAAAGCGGCCTGCCACAGCGCCAGCATCGGCGTCGCGAACAAGTTTTTTGCGTTGGCCCTTTCCAACGTTTTTAACATAAGGGAGGTTGAGTTATGAAACGTAGAATCGGCTTGATCGGCTCCTGCCTGGTCCTGGGTCTGGCGGGTCTGCTCGTCTTGATCGGCGCCCCGGCCCAGGCCAAGAACGTGCCCATCCCCAAGATGATGACCTGGACCGCCTACGACGTGGGCTCCAGCGGCTACATGCTGGTGGGCCACGTCGGCGCCACCTTGTTCGACAAGTACAAGATCAAGGTCCGTCTGATCCCGGCGGGCACGGACATCCCGCGAGTGTACCCCGTGCGGCTCAAGGACGCGGAGGTGGCCTTCCACGGGCTGGGCAGCTACTTCATGCAGGAAGGCGAGTGGGACTACTCCACGCCGGAGTGGGGCCCCCAGGCCGTGCGGGCTCTGTACTTCGCCCAGCACCCCGGCCTCTGCCTGGGCGTGCGCGGCGACTCGCCCATCAAGACCTACAAGGACCTCAAGGGCAAGAAGATCGCCAAGTTCCCCACCCACGTGCTCACTCTGATCAGCGAGGTGCACCTGGTCTACGCGGGCCTGACCTGGAACGACGTGCAGGGCGTTATGACCCCGGGCTACGCCGCGGCCATCAAGATGGTGATGGACAAGAAAATAGACGCCACCCACATCAACCCCACTGCGTCGCTGGCCTATGAGATGCAGTCCATGCCCTACGGCGTCCGCTACGTCGAGCTGCCCTTTGACAACAAGGAGGCCTGGGCGCGAGTGAAGAAGTTCGCGCCGCCCTATGACAAATTCAAGGCCACCATCGGCGCGGGCCTGTCCAATGACAAGCCGCTGTACACGGTGTCCTACTCCTATCCCATCGCCCTGGCCTATGACTTCCTGTCTGATGACAAGGCCTACGCCATCACCAAGCTCCTGGTGGAGGCCTACCCGGACTACGCCAAGCGGGACAAGGCCCTGAATGCCTTCTGGAGCCCCAAGGGCAGCATGGAGCTCTTCGAGAAGACCCCCCTTCCCATGCACCAGGGCAGCATCAAGTACCTCAAGGAGGCCGGCTACTGGAAGGCCGCGCACGACAAGATGCAGGCCGAGCGCCTGGAGCGTCAGGCCAAGCTGAAGGCGCTGTGGACCAAGAGCATGGACGAGGCCCTGGCCAAGAAGATGAAAATGAAGGACTTCCCCAAGTACTGGCTGCAAAAGAAGAAGGAGGCCGGTCTCTAGAGACGGGCTGATTCTCTTTAGGCATGGCAGGGAGGGCTAGGCGCTCAGTCTTGCCCTCCCTGCTCACAAGAGCCCTCTCCTGACGGGTAGAACGCATTATGGAACATAGAAGCCCCATAGCCTCGCGATACAGGGAGCTCACCGGATTTTGGAAGTGGTTTACAGTGGTCTTTTCCAGCTTGGGCCTGGCGGTGGCTATCTATCACATCTTCTATTTCACGGTGGGAGGCTTCATGTTCATGGAGAACTCCTACCTGTACCTTTTGATGGCCATATACCTGTCCATGGCCTTCCTGTTCTTCCCCATGACCAGGAGGGGACCCCAAAAACTGATATTGGCCATTGACGTCGTGCTCTGTTTTCTGACCATGGTCATCACGCTGTATCTGGCCTACCAGGGTTACACCATCATCGAAAAGGGCTGGGGCTACTTTGCGCCTGCTCACATCACAGCGATGGCTATCATCATGTGGATCCTGGCCCTGGAGGCGGTGCGCCGCACCGCCGGCACGACCTTGGCCATCGTGATCCTGGTGTTTTCCCTCTACCCGCTCTACGCCGCCTACATGCCCGGCTTCATGGAAGGCCATAGCCGCTCCTTCTTCACCACGGCTAACTTCCACGCCCTGTCCATGGAGAGCCTGCTGGGCATTCCCTTGACGGTGTTCGGCGTCATCTTGATCGGCTTCATCGTCTTCGGCGTGGCCCTGCAATCCTCGGGCGGCGGCAGCTTCTTCCTCAAGCTATCCTCGGCCATCCTGGGCGGCACCCGCGGCGGCACCGCCAAAGTGGCCGTGCTCTCCAGCGCCCTGTTCGGTTCGCTATCGGGCAGCGTGATCTCCAACGTGGTCACCACCGGCGCCATCACCATCCCGGCCATGAAGAAAACCGGCTACCCGCCGCACTATGCCGGCGGCATCGAATGCGCCGCCTCCACCGGCGGCACCCTGATGCCGCCCATCATGGGGGCCACGGCCTTCGTGATGGCCGCCTTCCTGGGCATATCCTACGGCACGGTGGCCCTGGCCGCGGCCATCCCCTCGGTGCTGGCCTACCTGGGGCTTCTGATCCAGGTGGACGGCTACGCCGGGCGCAACGGCCTTAAGGGCCTGCCCAAGTCCGAGCTGCCCACCATCCGCGAGTCCATGAAGGAAGGCTGGTTCTACCTCTTCGGCATCGCGGTGCTGCTCTACGTGCTGTTCATCATCCGCCTGGAGAGCCAGGCGCCTTTCTGGGCCATCCTGCCCCTGCTGTTCTGCGCCATGTTCCGCAAGGCCACCCGCTACACCTGGAGGTCATTCCTGGAATTCATCCAGCAGTCCGGCAAGCTGCTCTGCGAGCTGATCGCCATCCTGGCCGGCGTGGGCATGATCCTGGGCTCTCTGTCCCTGACCGGCGTGGCCGCCTCCTTCGCCCGCGAGATCGTGGCCCTGGCCGGGGGCAGCATGTACCTGATGCTGCTGTTCGGCGCCGTGGCCAGCTTCATCCTGGGCATGGGCATGACCATCACCGCCTGCTACGTGTTCCTGGCCCTGGTCCTGGTGCCGGCCCTGGTGATGATCGGGCTCAACGAGATCGCCGTAAACCTGTACGTCATGTACTGGGGCATGCTCTCCTTCATCACCCCGCCGGTGGCTTTGGCCGCCTTCCCGGCCGCGGTGATCGCCGGAGCCAACCCAGTGCGGGTGGGCTTCACGGCCATGAAGCTGGGCTGGGTCAAGTACATCGTGCCCCTGTTCTTCGTCTTGGACCCGGCCCTGGTGTTCCAGGCTCCCTGGCCCCTGGTGGTACAGGCGGCTATCAGCACCACCATCGGCGTGTTCCTGATCGCCTCGGTCCTGGAGAACTACATGTTGGGTGTTGGCAAGCTGGGCCTGGGCACCTTTACGGGAACCTTTGTCTGCGTCCTGCTTTTCGGTGGTGGGTTCATCATGGGACTGCCCGGCTGGAGCATGGACTTCCTCGGCGCCGGCGTTGCCGCGGTGGGCTTCCTGGTGATCTTCCTCTCGCGCAGGATGCGCGGGGGCGGGGCTGAGCCGGCCGTCGTCTAGACTAGACTTATCCTCAAAATCAAGAGAGAGATGGGGCCTACCCCATCTCTCTCAGTTTGTATTTGAGCACTTTGCCCGAGGGATTGCGGGGGATCTCGGGCAGGAAGCGCACCTGCCGGGGCTTTTTGTAGGAAGCCAGGCGCTTTTTGCAGAAGGCGGTCACTTCCTCCTCGCTCAGGCGCTGGCCGGCTTTGACGGCCACAAAGGCCAGCACGCTCTCGCCCCACAGCGGATCGGGCACCCCCACCACCGCCGCGTCGGCCACCGCCGGATGGCTGAAGAGCACCTCCTCGATCTCGCGGGGGTAGATGTTCTCCCCGCCGCTGACGATCATATCCTTGCTGCGGTCCACGATGTAGAAGAAGCCCTCCTCGTCCACCCGGGCCAGGTCGCCGGTGTGGAACCAGCCGTTGACGAGAGTCTGGCGGGTGGCCTGGGGATTGTTGTGATAGCCGGCCATGACGTTGGGCCCCTTGCAGACCAGCTCGCCCACTTCGCCTGGCGGCAGGGGCCGGTCCTCGCTGTCCACCACCCGGGCGGTGAGGAAGGGCAGGGCCCGGCCCACCGAGCCGTTCTTGCGCAGGGAGTCGGCCTGCTTGAGGATGGTGATGCAGGGCGAGCACTCGGTGCAGCCGTACACGTCGTAGAGGCCGGTAATGTTGGGAAAAAAGTCAATCAAGCGCCGTTTGATCTGCGTGGCCAGCTTGGCCGAGCCCAGGGTGCACTTGGTAATGGAGCTCAGGTCATAGTCCTGGGCCTGGGGGTGTTGCAGCAGCAGGTTGTACATGGTGGGCGCCCCGGAGATGACCGTGGCCCGCTCCTGCTCTATGACCTTGAGCAGCAGCTCCGGCTCGAAGCGGCGGATCAGCACGCTGGTGCCGCCCAGAGCGACCTGGATGGTCAGGTGGTTGTTCAGGGCGGCGGTGTGGAACAACGGGCCCACTATGATGGAGACTTGGCCGTCTCGGTCCTCGCGCCCCCAGATGGTGTTGTGCAGGTTCCAGAGGATGTTGCTGTGGGTGAGCACCGCCCCCTTGGGCCGGCCGGTGGTGCCCGAGGTGTACATCAACTGGCAGGGATGGCCCTCCCCCACCGCCGGGTCGCAGGGAAGGTTGCGCCCGCTTTCCAGGAAGGTCTGGTAGTCCAGGGCCTGGGTGGAGCCATCGGGCTGCGGCGTGACCATGAACTGGACGCCTGGCAAGTCCGCGGCTATCTCGGCGATGGTGGCCGCGAAGTCCCGGCCGTACAAAAGGGCCTTGGCGCCGGAGTCTTCCAAGATGTAGGCCATCTCCGGCCCCACCAGGCGGAAGTTCACCGGCGTGGCCACCAGCCCGGCCCGCACGCAGGCGAAGTAGCTCTCCACGAAGCGGGGGGTGTTGTAGAAAAGTATGCCCACCCGGTCCCCGGGCCTGAGCCCGTGGGCCAGCAGGGCCCCGGCCAGGCGGCCGCAGCGCTCATCCAGTTGGGTAAAGCTGAAGCGCTCGCCGCCGGCCACCACCGCGGTGGCGTCCGGGGAGCGCCGCGCCGCATTGCTCAAGAGTTCACCGACCTGCAAGTTCGTCTCCTTGTGGAAATTGGCGACTAATGTTAGCACAGTCCGCGGCCGGCAGCCGGCTCTGGCTGCGCCCGCCTCCAGATGATTCCCTGCGCAAACACCTAGGCGGGCGCTGGCCTTTGACGGTTGATCCGTCGCATTGACAGACCCTGGGCCATTTGGCACCATACGCCAGGGCCAATAAAGAAAGGGGCGTGCGACTGTCATGGATCAGCGCGAACAAGTGACCATCTATGAAGTGGGGCCCCGGGACGGGCTGCAGTTCGAGAGCCAATTCTTCCCCACCGACCGGAAGATCGAGCTGATCAACCTGCTGTCCGCCAGCGGGCTCAAAAAGATCGAGGCCACCTCCTTCGTGCACCCCAAGGCAGTGCCCCAGCTCCGGGACGCGGCTGAGGTCATGGCCCGCATAGACAAGCAGGCCGGCGTGACCTACAGCGTGCTGGTGCCCAACCTCAAGGGCTGCCAGGCGGCCCTGGCCAGCCGGGCCGACGAGTTCACCCTGTTCGTCTCGGCCAGCCCCACCCACAACCGCAAGAACGTGGGCATGTCCATCGCCGACTCCCTGGCCGGCTTCCCGGAGATCGCCCGGCTGGCCAGTGAGGCCGGCAAGAGCCTGCGCGGCTACGTGATAACCGCCTTTGGCTGCCCCTACGAGGGCGCCGTCTCCCTGGACAACGTGCGGCGCATCATGGAGGTGTACGCTCGCCTCGGGGTGCGCGAGGCCTCCCTGGGCGACACCACCGGCATGGCCAACCCGCCCCAGGTGCAGCGGCTGGTGGCCGAGCTGCGCCGGGGCTTCCCGGAGGTGAACTTGGCCGCCCACTTCCACGACAGCCGAGGCACGGGCCTGGTCAACACCTACGCCGCCTTTGCGGCCGGGGTCCGGGTCTTTGACTCCTCCATCGGCGGGCTGGGCGGCTGCCCCTTTGCCAAGGGGGCGGCGGGCAACGTGCCCACCGAGGACACGGTGAACCTCTGCGAGGAGATGGGCCTGGACACCGGCGTGGATTTTGACAAGCTGCTCCAGGCAGCGGCCCTGGTGCGCGAGGTCCTGGGCCGCGAGTTGGCCAGCGGCACCTCGCGGGTGGGCCGGCCCCGGTGGAGCCCCGGCGGCCAGGGCGAGAGCCACTGCCTGCCCGCCTGAGCCGCAGCCACGTTTAACAAGGCCCGATGCAAGCAAAGTGAGGCGAGATATGCAGAAGACAAGCCGGGCCGTGGTGCTCACCGGCCCCCAAACCCTGGAGATGCGTAGCTACCCATTGCCCGAGATCGGCTCGGAGGACGGCCTGCTGGAGGTGGAGTTGGTGGGGGTCTGTGGCTCGGACCCGGGCATCTACAAGGGCGCCACCACCTTCGGCCCCCGCCCCTTCCCCCTGATCTTGGGCCATGAGATCGTGGGCCGGGTGGCGGTCATGGGCGCCGGCGCCCGCCAGCGCCACGGAGTGGAGATCGGCGACCGGGTGGTGATCGAGTACGCCATGGGCTGCGGCGCCTGCCAGGCCTGCCTGGGCGGACACTACACCACCTGCGAGAACAAGCGGTTCTACGGCTCCATGATCTCCAGCCAGAATCCGCCGCACCTCTACGGCGGCTACAGCGAGTACCTCTACATCGACCCCCTGGCCAAGGTACACAAGATCGGCGAGGACATCTCCCCCGAGGTGGGCGTCTTGATCTGCGCGGTGCTGGCCAACGGCGTGCGCTGGCTGCGCCAGATCGGCGGGGTATCCATCGGCGACACGGTGGCCATCGTGGGGCCGGGGCAGCAGGGCCTGGCCGCCACGGCCGTGGCCAAGGAGTCCGGGGCCGGGCCCATCTTCGTGGTGGGCCTGAGCCGCGATAGCGCGCGCCTGGCCATGGCCAAGCGCTTCGGGGCCGACGAGGTCATCGTGGCCGACCAGCAGGACCCGGTGCAGGTGCTCAGCCAGGCCACGGGCGGCCGCTTGGCCAATGTGGTCATGGACGCCACCGGACACCCTTCGGGCCCGGAGTTGGCGCTGTCCCTGGCCGGCCGCCGGGCCACGGTGGTGTTGCCGGGCATGTACAAAGGACCGGTGACGCTCAACCTGGACCGGGCGGTGCTCAACGAGATACGCCTGCAGGGCGTGTTCTCCCAGGACTTCAAGGCCGTGGGCCCGGCCATCAAGATGGCCCGCCAGGGGCGCTATCCCCTGGAAGAATTGATCACCCACCGCCTGCCCCTGGAGCAGGCGGAGTACGGTATAAAGCTGGTGGCGGGCCAGGTGCAAGGCGAGCTGCCCCTGAAGGTGGTGTTGGACCCCAAGCTGTAGCGGGAGTTTTAGGCATGAAAAAAGTAACGGTTATCGGCGCGGGCACCATGGGCCACAGCCTGGCCATGGTCTTTGCCCTGGGCGGCTACCAAGTGGCGCTCAACGACCTGTCCCCGGAGATTCTGGAAAAGTCGCGCAGCCTGATCAAGGCCAACCTGGACACCCTGGCCGAGGCGAAGCTGTTCGACCCAGCCCAGCGGGAAGAGGTGGCCGAGAAGCGCATCACCTACACCAACGACCTGGGCCAGGCCGTGGCCGGGACCGGGTTCGTGGTGGAGGCCGTGGTGGAAAACGTCGAGGTCAAGAAGAAGCTGTTCTCCGAGCTGGACCGGTTGGCCCCGCCCGAGGCCATCCTGGCCAGCAACACCTCCTACCTGGACATCTTCAAGTTCGTGGAGACCAGCCGGCCGGACAAGGTGCTCATCACCCACTGGTTCGCGCCGCCGCACATCGTGCCCCTGGTGGAGATCGTGGTGGGGCCCCAGACCTCGGAGCAGACCGTGCAGACGGTCAAGCGCCTGCACGACGAGCTGGGCAAGACCACCATCGTCATCCGGAAATTCCTGCCCGGCTTCGTGGGCAACCGCATGCAGGCGGCCTTGGGCCTGGAGGTCTTCCGGCTGCTGGAGGGGGGCTACGCCTCGCCCGAGGACCTGGACAAAGCGGCCAAGGCCGGCTTTGGGCTGCGCCTGCCCATCCTGGGCGTGGTCAAGCGCATGGACTTCACCGGCCTGGACCTGGTGCAGCATGTGCTAAAGAACAAATCCTACCAGCCGCCCGAGGTGCCGGGCCGCAGCCAGATCGTGGACGACCTGGTGGCCCAGGGCCGCCGCGGGGTCAAGGACGGGGCTGGCTTCTACGACTACGGCGGCCGCTCGTCCGAGGAGATCATGCACGAACGGGACCTGAAGCTCTTGAAGCTCAGGAAGTTCCTGGAGGAACTGGGCGAGCTGGGCTAAGGAGGTGCTTATGCGGTTCCAGGGCAAACGGGCCATCGTCACCGGCGGCAACCGGGGCCTGGGACGCTCCTTTGCCAGCCGCCTGGCCGGCGAGGGCGGCCGGGTGATGATCGCCGGCCGCGACCAGGCGGACCTGGCCGCCACCGCCGCGGATATCCAGGCCGCCGGCGGGGAGTGCCGCTACCAGCCCACCGACGTGACCCAGCCGGAGCAGGTGGCGGCCCTGGTGCAGGCCACCGTCGAGGCCTGGGGCGGGGTGGACATACTGATAAACAACGCCGGCGGCAGCATGGACGTGCCCAAGACCGCCATCGAGGAGATCACCCCCGATGACTGGGACAAGGTGGTGGCCTTGAACCTCAGGGCGGTGTACCTTTGCTGCCGGGCGGTGGCGCCGCTGATGAAGGCTCAGCGCTCCGGCAAGATCGTCAACCTCAGCTCCATGGCGGCCCGCCTGGGCGGCACTATAACCCCCTTGCAGTACAGCTCCAGCAAGGCGGCCATCATCACCTTCACCCGCCACCTGGCCCAGGAACTGGGCCCCTATGGCATCAACGTCAACGCCGTGGCCCCCAGCGTCATACTCTCCGGCCCCCGGGTGCGGAAGATGTGGGACGAGCGGCTCAGCGAGCAGGAAAAGGACGCCTTTCTCAAACGAAGCTCTCTGCGCCGCCTGGGCACCGTGGAGGAGATCACCGGGCCGGTCTTGTTTCTGTGCAGCCAGGAGGCAGGCTTCATCACCGGCGTCACCCTGGACGTAAACGGAGGCATGTTCTCGGTCTGAGCCCTCCGGGACCAAGGAGCCGATCATGTCCGCCCCCCCGCTTCCGCCCTACGACCACCGGCCGCGGCCCTATGCGGGCCCCTCGCGCCAGGAGGTGCTGGCCCTGCGCCGACGGCACCTCTCGCCGGCCATGGTGCTGTATTACCAAGAGCCGCTTATGATCGTGGAGGGCTCCATGCAGTACCTCTACGACGAGACCGGCCGGCGCTACCTGGACTGCATCGGCGGCATCGTCACCATCAGCGCGGGTCACTGCCACCCCTACGTGCTGGCCAAGACCCGCGAGCAGTTGGAGACGCTCTGGCACACCTCGCCCATCTACCTGCACCCGGCCGTGGCCACCTACGCCCAGATGCTGGCCCAACGCATGCCCGGCGAGCTTTCGGTGTGCTACTTCGTCAACTCCGGCTCCGAGGCCAACGACCTGGCGCTTTTGATGGCCCGCCTGTACACCGGCAACTTTGACGTGGTGGCCCTGCGCAACGGCTATCACGGCGGCAGCGCCTCCACCATGGGCCTCACCGCCCACAGCACCTGGAAGTACAACTACCCCCACAGCTTCGGCGTGCACCACGCCATCGCGCCTTACCCTTACCGGGGTCCCTGGGGCCCGGACGACCCCCAAGCCGGCGCCAAATACGCCGCCGACGTGGCCGAGCTGATCCGCTTCGCCACGCCGGGACGGGTGGCCGCCTTCTTCGCCGAGACCATCCAGGGCGTGGGTGGGGCGGTGGAGTGCCCGCCGGGCTATCTGGCCGAGGTCTACCGCATCGTGCGTCAGGCGGGCGGGGTGTGCATCGCCGACGAGGTGCAGACCGGCTTCGGCCGCACCGGCGACCACTACTGGGGCTTTGCCACCCAGGGCGTGATCCCGGACATCGTGACCATGGCCAAGGGCATCGGCAACGGCCTGCCCCTGGCGGCGGTGGTCACCACCCCGGCCATCGCGGCCAGCCTCAAGGAGCGCATCCACTTCAACACCTTCGGCGGCAACCCCATCTCCTGCGCGGCGGGCAAGGCGGTGTTGGAGGTGATCGACCAAGAGAAGTTGCAGAACAACTGCTTCGAGGTGGGCGGCTACTTCCGCGCCGGCCTGCGCGGGCTCCAGGAGCGGCACCAAATCATCGGCGAGGTGCGGGGCCGCGGCCTGATGCTGGGCGTGGAGCTGGTCAAGGACCGCCAAACCAAGGAGCCCGCCGCCCAGGAGTGCCTGCGCGTCTTCGAGCGGGCCAAGGACCTGGGGCTGCTCTTGGGCAAGGGCGGCTTCTCCGGCAACGTGCTGCGCATCAAGCCGCCCATGTGCCTCACCCGAGCCGACGTGGACTTCGCCCTGGTGGTGCTCAATGAGGCCCTAGCCGGTCTCTGAGCCTGGCCTCTAAACTGGCGAGGCCTCCTTGATGGCGCTGATGGCCGCGGCCGCGCCGTCGGCCAACAGGGTGACGTCCGAGCCGTAGGCGATGAAGCGAATTCCCTTTTGAATCCAGGCCACGGTCTCCGGCGCGCTGGCGGTCAGCAACCCCGGGGCCACGCCGGTCTTCGCGCAGCCGGCCGCCACCTTTTGCACCGCCTCCACCAGCCGCGGATGCCCGGTCTGACCAGACAGGCCCAGGTTGACCGACAGGTCCATGGGCCCCACGAAAATGGCGTCCACGCCCTCCACCGCCGCGATGGCGGCGGCGTTTTCCACCGCCTGGGCGGTCTCGGCCTGCACCGCGATGAAGGTCTCGGCATTGGCCTGGGCCAGGTATTCGGCCGCCGAGACCTTGCGGAAGAGGCTGTGGGCCCGGCGCAGGGCCAACCCCCGGTTGCCCTGGGGCGGGTACTTGGCGTGGCGCAGCACCTCCCGGGCCTGCGCGGGCTCATCCACCATGGGCACCAGCAAGCCGGCCGCGCCCAGGTCCAGGGGCTTGAGGATCGCCTCCCGCCGAATCTCCGGCACCCGCACCACCACGTCGATGTTCGCGCCACGGGCCCCGGCGATCATGGCCGCCATGGTTTCCCAGGAGAAGGCGCCGTGCTCGTTGTCCAGGATGAAGAAGTCAAAGCCGCTCTGGGCCAGCAGGTGGCTCAGGTTGGGGTTGCGCACCTCGGATACGAAGGTGCCCACGGCCACTGCGCCATGGGCCAGGATCTGTTTGAGCCGGCTCATTAAGCATCTCCGCTGCTGACGTAACAGGAAAATCGGCGCGGCCCAGGGGCGCCGCCGCGGGCGCCCCTGACCTGGGCCGCGCTGCTCAACCGCTGTACTTGTTCCAGAAGAGGATATCCGCCAGGTTGCGCTTGGGCACGAACTGCTGGTCTTTGTCGTCGCGCCAGTACTTGATCGCCTCCAGGCCCTCCTGGCCGGGCTCCAAGTCCACCTGCTCGGGCTCCTCGGCCGGCAGGCCCAAGGCCACCACCGAGTCCAGCTCGACGCCCTCGGGCACGGCCAGAATCTGACTGAGCCGGGGAGCGTCCATGGTCTTGATCCAGCAGGTGCCCAGGCCCTGGGCCGTGGCCAGCAGCAGGATGGTCTGGGCGGCCGCGCCCAGGTCGTACTTGGCTCCCACGGCCAGGGCCAGGTCTTTCTTCACGCAAATGGCCACATAGGCGGTGGGGGTGAAGCCCGGCTGAGGGACGCCGCGGGGGGCGGTGTAGGCGGCCCACTTGAGGCAATCGAACACCTGTTGGCAGAGGCCGGGCTCGGTGACCACTACGTACTGCAAGGGTTGGCGGTTGGCCGCCGAGGGGCCCACCCGCGCCGCGTCGATGAGCTCCCGCAGCACCTGCTGGTCAAGGGGTTTCTGCTTGAAGCTGCGCACCGAACGCCGCTTATATATGGCCTTGCGAACATCCATCACTACCCTCCTTGCTGCGGTGTGCTTGGCTCACGCGTATGGCTGTTGATCGCGCCGCGGGCGGCGCTGGCAGGCATAGTTAGGGAAGCCCCCTGCCTCCTCCCACCCAATTCTGACAAAAGACGGCGCTTAATGCCAGGACGGCTTTGCCCGGAGCGTCTGAATTTACTTGGGCCGCGCGGCCGAGCGGCTATAATTGGGCTCGTCCCCAGGCCAGCGGAGGATCACCAAACATGATTGGGCCTAGCATTGCTCTCATAGAACGGGCCGCGGGTTTCGGCCCCAGGGTCGCGGTGGTCAGCCCACGGGGCGAGTTCACCTATGCCCAGTTACTGGAGGCCTCGGCCCGGGTGGCCGCGGGGTTGTTGCAGGGCCGGGCCGACCTGGCGCAGGAGCGGGTGGCCTTCCTGGCGCCGCGGGGGTTCACCTGGACCGCCCTGCTGTGGGGCATCTGGCGGGCCGGCGGGGTGGCGGTGCCTCTATCGGAGCTGCACCCGGCCGCGGAGCTGGCCTATGCCCTGGCCGACAGCCAGGCCGGCCTGGCGGCGGCCCACCCTGAGTACGCCGACCGCCTGCGGCCCTTGGCCCAGGCCGCGGGCAGCCGCTTTTTCACCAGCGACGAGCTGCTGGCCGCTCCGCCCGGCCCCCTGCCCGCCCTGGACCCCGGCCGCCGGGCCATGATCCTCTACACCAGCGGCACCACCGGCGCGCCCAAGGGCGTGGTGCACACCCACGCTAACCTGGAGGCCCAGGTCGAGATGCTGGTGCAGGCCTGGCAGTGGTCGCCTGAGGATTACATCCTGCACGTGCTGCCCCTGCACCACGTGCACGGCATCGTCAACGTGCTGCTCTGCGCCCTGTTCGCCGGCGCCCGCTGCGAGTTCCTGCCCCGCTTTGAGGCCGAACTGGTCTGGCAAAAGTTCGCCGAGCGGCCCTTGACCCTGTTTATGGCCGTGCCCACCATTTACGCCAAGCTCATCGCGGCCTGGGAGGCGGCCCCGGCCCCGGAGCAGGCGCGCCTGTCCGCCGCCTGCGCCAAGCTGCGCCTGATGGTCTCGGGCTCAGCCGCGCTGCCGGTGAGCGTGCTGGAGAAATGGCAGGCCATCAGCGGACACCGGCTGCTGGAGCGCTACGGCATGACCGAGATCGGCATGGCCCTGTCCAACCCGGTGCAGGGGGAGCGGCGGCCCGGCTTCGTGGGCGCGGCCCTGCCCGGGGTGGAGCTGCGCCTGCTGGACGAGGCCGGCCGCGAAGCGCCCTCCGGCGAGCCCGGCGAGATACTGGTGCGCGGGCCGGCGGTGTTCGGCGAGTATTGGCAGCGGCCCGCGGAGACACGGGACGCCTTCCGGGACGGCTGGTTCCTCACCGGAGACGTGGCCGTGGTGGAGGACGGGGCCTGGCGCATCCTGGGCCGCAAGAGCGCGGACATCATCAAGACCGGCGGCTACAAGGTTTCGGCCCTGGAGATCGAGGAGGTGCTGCGCACCCATCCGGCTGTGGCCGAGTGCGCGGTGGTGGGGCTGGAGGACCCGGAGTGGGGCGAGCGCGTGGCCGCGGCCCTGATCCTGCGGCCCTCACAGAACCTGACCCTGGAGGAGCTGCGGGCCTGGGGCAAGGAGCGCCTGGCCCCCTACAAGGTGCCCAGCCTGGCCCTGTTCGTGGAGGAGCTGCCGCGCAACGCCATGGGCAAGGTCACCAAACCCGCGGTGAAAAGGTTGTTCCAAACCCAACAGATCTGAACCCAGGCAAGGCCCCTGCCCGGCCCTACCCTATTAACCGCCTATTAAGCTGGAGAAAACGATGACCTTCAAGCACGACCACATCCACCTGCGCTGCCGGGACCTGGAGGCCAGTATCAAATACTACCAGGAGATGTTCGGGGGGGAGGTCGTGGCCCGCCTGCAGCCGCGGGGCCTGACCCTGGTGCGCATGGCCATCGGAGACACCTTCCTGGCCCTGTCGCCCCTGCGGGAGGGCGACCCTCAGCCCAGCGACGGACCCAATTGGGGCGCCTACGAATTGGGCTTTCTAGTGCAGGACATCCAGCGGGTCTGCCAGGAGCTCAAGGCCAAGGGCGCCGAATTCATCGAGGGGCCCCTGAAGGTGCGCTCCGGGGTGACCGTGGCCTTTCTCAAGGCGCCCGACGACATGCAGATCGAGCTGGTGCAGCGCGACTAGCGCGGCCTGGTTCGCCTTGCAACCGCACGCGCGCCTGGGCAGGAGAGGCCCCGGTGGCGGTGTCAGGGGTCGTCGGCGAGTGAGCCCGCCGGAGCACTGCGCGGCCGGGTCTAACAAATTGAGCGACTGGGTTGCTGGAAGGCTTGGGCATTCCCATCACAGGACCTGTGCACATAATCCTCTAATATCAATTACCTAATTATCAATTTCTTGATAACTGCTTCCCTTCGGTTCGAGTTTTCCCTATTGCGCACTCGCGCGCAAAAAGCTGAACAGCATCTATCGTTGACAACGTTTTTTACATATTATATATAATATATAAAAATGGAGCCTGAATATGAGCGAAGTGATAAGGGTCAATAAATTCAACACCAAGACCGGCGTGGCCTATGAATCCCTCAAGCGGGACATTGCCGACGGCAAGTATCGTCCAGGGGAAAAACTAACAATATCACAGATTTCCAAAGAGTTGCACATCAGCGACATCCCCGTGCGTGAGGCCCTCAACCGCCTGGAGTCGGAGGGACTGGTGGAAAACACGCCGCACGTGGGCTACAAGGTGACCCACCCTGAATTCGATAAATTTATCGAGGTGTTCGAGGTCCGGCAGTTGCTGGAGGGACAGGCCGCGGCCCTTGCCGCCAAGAACATAGCCCCTGAGGCCTTGCAAGAAATGGCCCGGCTGCTGGATTTCATGGGCGAGACCACCCGGCAAAACGACATGGACGCCCTCACCAAGCTCAATTACCAATTCCATCACATCATCTATTCCTCGTGCGGCAACGGCGTTCTCACCCGTCTGATTGAACAGGTCTGGGCCATCTATCCCCGCACCAGGTCCATTTTTATCATGATTCCCGAACGTGCCTTTTCGGTCCTGCCGGAGCACGAAGAAATCTATAAGGCACTCAAAAACGGCGACGCGGAAAGGGCCCGGGAGGCCCTGCTGCGGCACAAGCAGCGCTCTTACGACTTATTGGTTAATTACGAACAAAATCTGGAAGTCGCCAACTAGCCAGGCGGCGCGAGGACTACGCCCCTCTTGCCGAGGGCGGCAAAGGAGTACGCATACATGCAGTTCGTAGACAAGGTCGCGGTGGTGGACCGCGAAAAATGCACCGCCTGCATGAACTGCATCCGCGTGTGCCCCGTGGAGGCGGTTAGTCTGGATAAGTCCGGCCCCAAGCCGGTGTCCCAGGTGGATGACCAGCAATGCCTGGCCTGCACCATCTGCATGACCCGCTGCCCGGAGCAGGCCATCCGCATGATCGCCCGCGCCGAGCCGCTCTATTTCGGGATCGACCACCGTCAGGCCGACGCGGGCCAGGTGGAGCGGCTCTGCCGTGCCGCCCACATGTACCCCGAGCAGATCATCTGTTACTGCCGCCGCACCCAGGCCCGGGAGGTGGCGGCGGTCATCCTCCTGGGCCACCACACCCCAGAGGCCCTCTCCCGGGCCACCGGCGTCCGCACCGGCTGCGGGGTGCTGTGCATCACCTCGGTGCTGCGCCTGCTCAAGGCGGCCGGGGTGGAGCTGGACAAGGCGCCGGGCTGGCAGTGGTACAACGCATATCTCACCATCTGGGACCTGCCCCCGGAGATAATCGCCAAATACCCGGAGTACTTCCTGCCTGAAGACCTGGCGGCCATGAACCAAGTGTTCCCCAAGGGAGATTAGGACATGAATGCGCGTACGCTGGAACCCGCGCCGGCCAGAGCCTCCTATTACAACATCGGCCCTGACCAGTTGGGCATGCGGGCCAAGGACCTGCCAGGGCTCACCTCGGTCCGGATCAACGATCTGTTCCCGAGCCAATACCAGGCCGTGCCCTGGACCAGCGCCGAGCAACTGAAAAAAGAGATCCGGCAGAGAACCCTCGCCACCCTGGCCGGCGTCAACCTGGAGAAAATCCAGCCCGGGGACTCGGTCAACATCCTGGCC
This sequence comes from Desulfarculus sp., assembly GCA_003605055.1. Classification (GTDB taxonomy): domain Bacteria; phylum Desulfobacterota; class Desulfarculia; order Desulfarculales; family Desulfarculaceae; genus Desulfoferula. The sequence continues at coordinate 110,552 of QZKP01000041.1, read as the reverse complement.
TCGCACCACGGTTTCTCCATTTACGGCGGCGAAGCCTACGTGGAGATGATCAAGACCATCAAGGACGAGGTGGTCCGGCGCAGCGGGGCCAGCGACATCCGCCTGCGGGCGGGGGTGGGGCTGCGCTTCCGCGAGACCGAGGAGTACATCGCCAAGTTCGGCCTCAAGGATTATTTCCAGGGCAAGGCCAAGGGCATAGCCCCCGTGGACCGGGGCGTGGCCATCCCCACCGCCATCGGCACCCTCTATGGCCTGGCCGACGCCTACTCGGCCCGCTGGATCATCCACGCCCACAACAACGACCTGCGCGAACTGCACTATCACCGGCAGATCGGCCGCCTCTTCAAACCCTTCGCCATGTCCTACGCCACCATAGAGACCCGCTCCTCCTATCACCAGAGCATGGGCCCCCGGGCCTGCAACATCCTGCCCCGCATGATCTACGAGTCGGATTTCGTGCGGGAGAAATTCGTCTGCTCCTGCTTCTTGCAGGTGGCCCCAGCGGGCATCATGGGCGTGGACGCCAGCGAGGACCTGGCCGCGCAGGACAAGGAGTTCACCCGCCTGAACCTGGATTGGTACGGCAAGGTGATCACCCTGCTCAGCTCCATAGACTCGGCCATCCTGATCATCGACTACCCAGGCCCCATCCCCTACACCACCACCGGCGGCATCCTCTTCGGCAATTTTCTCAACGCCAACATCGACGAGTTCGACCTGGACAAGCCCTTCACCGCCTTCACCCGCTACACCGACATGCTCTACCCGGACGTGAAGCCCCTGGTGGAGGGCGAGGTCCCGCCGCCCAACCCGGCCATCAAGTGCCTGATTCTCAACTATTGCTCCAAGGGCTACCCCTCCACCTTCTTTGCCCAGCAGCTTCCCACCCTGATCGTGGGGGCCCAGGCCGACCTGCTGGCCAACGACGAGCAGAACGCCCGCTTCATGGAGTACGCGGTGAAGGTGGAGAACCTGCCCAAGGCCGTGGCCTTTGCCCGCAAGTGCGGGCGCACCGACAACATCCTGATATTCGACGGCGCCGTGGGTGGCTTCAACGTCAGCCAGGCCCTGCTGGAAACCATGCAGCGGCTGGCCGCCCAGGTATCGCGCAAGGTGGATCAAGAGCTTATGCCCATGTGGCTCAAGCAGCGGGGAATAGAGCGCCTGGCCGCCTGACCCACAGCGGCTCTGGTTTGCATCTTGGTTTTCTGGTCTCGCCATCTAATCGGGAGGAAAAGTTATGCCTAAAAAAATGCTGACGGTGTTGGCCGCCCTGAGCCTGGTTCTCGCAGTCGCGGGGGGCGGGCTGGCCGCCGACCAAACGGTCCTGTCCATCGCCACCGGCGGCACCGGCGGCACCTACTACGCCATCGGCGGCGGCATCTCCAAGCTGGTGGCCCAGTACCTGCCCAAATACAAGCTGGTGGTGCAGTCCACCGGGGCCAGCATCGAGAACATCCACCTGGTGGCCAACAAGAAGGTGAACTTCGCCATCGTCATGCCCGACGCAACTTATTTTGGCTACACCGGCGGCCGCGAATTCAAGGGCAAGGCCAAGTATCCCAACCTGCGCGCGGTGATGGCCGGCCACGCCTCCTTGCTGCAAGGCGCCGCCCTGAAGTCCTCGGGCGTCAAGAGCTTCGCCGGCCTCAAGGGCAAGAAGGTGGCCCTCAGCGCGCCGGGCAGCCCCTCCAAGTTCGTGAGCATGGCGGCCCTGGCGGCCTACGGCCTCAAGCCGTCTGATTACAACGCCACCTACCTGACCTACGCCGAGATGATCCAGGCGGTCAAGGACGGCACCATCGACGCCTCCATGGTCTTTGCCGGCATACCCACCTCCTCCATGCTCGACCTCTCCGCCACCGTGAAGATCAACCTCCTGCCGGTGGAGGTGTCCAACTACGCCTACGTCAAAAAGCATTACCCGTACTACGCCAAGGCGGTCATCCCGGCCAACACTTACAGCGGCCAGGATAAGCCCTTGCCCACCATCTCCGCGCCGGCGGTGCTGATCACCAACAGCGACGTGCCCGCCCAGGCGGTCTATGACCTGCTGAAAACCATCGTGGAGCACACCGCGGAGCTGGGCAAAATCCACAAGGCCGGCAACGCCTGGAATCTGCAGGACGCCGTGGAGGGCATCGCCATACCCTTCCACCCCGGGGCGGAAAAGTACCTGAAGGAGAAGGGCAAGCTGAAGTAGGACCCAGGCAACCGCCCGGGGGCGCTTTAGGGGAGAGCCCCCGGGCGGCAAGCTGCTTGTGCTTCCCGCCCGCGCTGCGGCCGGGGGGAGGCGTAAGCCAGGCCAATCCTCCGGCCGGCGGGTGGGCATGCGCATACACGGCGGCAAAAAGCGGGGCCTGGCGGCCATGGCCGCGCTGGCGTGCCTGGCGGCCACTTATCTGGCCTGGCCGGTGCCTTTGTTGCAGGTGCGCACCGGCCCGCCGGACAGCCGATTAAGCCTGGCCCTGCCCCTGTCGCCGGGCCAACGGATAGCGGTGGGATTTGTGCACTCCTTGTACAGGGTGGTCCAAGAGGAGCGCTACGTGCTGCGAGACGGAGACCTGCAACTGGCCTCGGTTTTCTTCGGCTCCTTTGACGCCCTGAACTACTACGACCCCCTGGGGCTGCTCCCGCACCGGGCCAGGCAGGGCGGTTATGAGGTGGTCATGGACCCGCCGCGCCGCCTGCCCGTGCACTTCGCACTGGCCCACAGCACGCCGATTTGGCTTCGCCTGCACCAGGCGGATTCTGTTCGGCTGGACCAACTGCTGAAAGCTAACCAGGGGTTCGCCCTACAGGTGGCCCACCTACCGAGGGCCGCGGCCTGGTTCGTGGAAAAGACGCATGGATACAATTAAACGCGCCCTGGACGCCTTCACTTCGCACACCATCACCGTGGTGGCTGTGATCTTCTGCCTCTTTCATCTCTACACCTCCGCCACCGGTCCCTTGACCGCCATCGAACAAAGGGTGATCCACCTCACCTTTGGGCTGATGATGGTATTCCTGGCCACGGCGCCCCGCAAGCACGCCGACGGCCTGTGGAAGCTGGCGGACTGGCTGTTTTGCCTGGGCGCCCTGGCCGCCGGGACCTACCTATATGTATTTGCCGACGACATCGCCTTCCGCCTGGGCATCCCCAACCAGGGGGACCTGATCTCCGGGGCCGTGGTCATAATCCTGCTCCTGGAGGCGACCCGCCGGGTGCTGGGCTGGCCGCTGCCCATCATCGCCTTGGCCGCGCTGCTTTACGGCTTCTTGGGCAACCATCTGCCGGGCGTCCTGGCCCACAGCGGATTCGACACTGGGCGCATCATCAGCCACCTAACCCTCACTACCGAAGGAATCTTCACCGTCCCCCTGGGCGTCTCGGCCACGGTGGTGGTGATCTTCATCATCTTCGCCACCTTCCTCAACAGCACCGGGGTGGGGCAGTATTTCATTGACGTGGTGATGGCCTCCTTCGGCCGCTCACGGGGGGGGCCAGCCAAGGCGGCGGTGATCGGCAGCGCCATGATGGGCACCCTGACCGGCAGCGTCATCGCCAACGTGATGAGCACCGGCACCTTCACCATCCCCCTGATGAAAAACGCAGGCTACAAGCCCGAGGTTGCCGGGGCGGTGGAGGCCTGCACCTCCACCGGCGGGCAGATCATGCCGCCGGTCATGGGCGCGGCGGCCTTTATCATCGCCGAGTTTTTGCAGGTGCCCTATCTGGAGGTCATCAAGGCGGCGTTGATGCCCGCCATCCTCTACTACGTAGCCCTGTTCGTCTTCGTGGACCTGGAGGCGGCCCGGGCCGGGCTGGCCGGACTCAGCAAGCAGGAGGTGCAGCAGTACCGCGAGGGCAAGCAGGGCAAGTATTACCTCCTGGCCCCGCTGGTGTTGCTGCTGATCTTGATGATCTTCCTGCGCTGGTCGCCGATGCGCTCAGCTTTCTTCGCGGCCATGCTCACCCTGGCCATAGGCTTCCTGCGGCGCCAGGGCCGCCTGAACCTGCGCGCGTTGATCCAGATGTTCGAAAAAGCCGGCCGGGCCATGTTGGAGGTGGTGACCGCCTGCGCCTGCGCGGGCATAGTCATCGGCATGCTCTCGCTCACCGGGCTGGGCCTGCAGCTATCCAACATCCTCACCACCCTGGCCGGCGGCAACCTGCTGCTGCTGCTGGTCCTGACCATGCTGGTCTCGCTGGTGCTGGGCATGGGGCTGACCACCACCGCCTGCTACGTAATTCTGGCGGTGCTGGTGGCGCCGGCGCTGGTCAAGATGGGGGTGGAGCCCATGGCCGCGCACATGTTCGTGTTCTACTACGGCATGTATTCCTTCATCACTCCGCCCGTGGCCCTGGGGGCATATGCGGCCTCGGGACTCTCGGGTTCGCCGCCGCTTTACACCGGCTACGTGGCCTGGAAGATAGCCTTGCCCGGATTTATCCTGCCCTTCATCTTCGTCTACTGGCCGGCGCTGTTGCTCAATGGGAGCTGGGGGCAGATATCGCAAGTGACCGTCACGGCGATCTTCGGGGTCTTGTTCCTGTCGGTGGCCATCGCCGGCTTCTTCAAACGCAAGCTGCGACTCTGGGAGCGCGCCTTGATGACCGTGGCCGGCGCGGCTCTGGTTCACGGAAGCCTGATAACCGATATAATCGGCTTTGGCCTGGGGGTAGCCATTATGGCGGCCAGCCATCTGATGGTTAAAAAGCAAGCCAAGTTGAAGAGCGCCTAGAGCTTGCACCAACGCCGCGGAGGTTCAGTCGGTGGTGAAAAAAGCCAACTTCAGCCAAATCAAGGAAAAGGTCGCCCGGGAGGGCGTGACCCGCCGGGTCTTCAGCGGAGAGAAAAGCATGATGGTTCTCAACACCATCAAGGCCTTCGCCAAGCCCGCCTTACACCAGCACCCCCACGAGCAAATAACCTACATCCTGGCCGGAGAATGCGACTTCACCCTGGGGGAGGATTTGGTGCGCCTGGGGCCGGGGGACGTGATCCTGGTGCCCCCTGACGTGCCCCACACCCTCACGCCTTTGGGCCAGGAAACCATCATCAACCTGGATGTGTTCACACCTATCCGGGATGATTACCTTTAAAAAAGGAGCAAACTTCGCCTGCCGCGGGCAACGAGATGTCGCTGAAAGAAACTTTGTCAGCAACCGGAAGCCGGGTTCTGCTGGGGTCATTTTTGGGCCTGTCCGAGCCTGCCTTGGTTGAGTTGGTGGGCCGGGCCGGTTATGACTTCATCATTCTGGACGGCGAGCACGGCAGCTTCAGCGGCCGCGAGCTGGAGGAATGTCTGCGGGCGGCGGACATGGTGGGGCTGCCGGCCATCGTCCGGGTGCGCGAGCTGAATGCCGGACGGATTCAAGCCGCTCTGGACGCCGGCGCGCAGGGGGTGCAGATTCCCGCGGTGGAAACGGCGCCGCAGGCCAGCGAGGCGGTGGCCGCCAGCCGGTTTCCGCCCCGCGGCGGCCGGGGGTACGGCTCCACCACTCGGGCGTCCGGCTACGGCTTCCTCCCGCGTCCGCAGGTGACAGCCAAGGCCGCGGCGGAAACCGCGGTCATCATCCAGATAGAAACCCGCCTGGGGGTGGAGAACCTGGCTTCGATCCTGGCCGTGGAAGGCGTGGACGCGGTCTTCATCGGCACCAGCGACCTGTCCCTGGAGTACGGCTATCAGTCGCCTTCCGCGCCGGAGATGATGCCGCAGCTGAAGACCATCACCCGCCAGGTGGCTGCCGCGGGCAAGGTCTGCGGCGTACACGTGGTGGACTGGAAGGCCATCGCCCCCATGCTGCAACTGGGGGTGCGCTACTTCACCGTCTCGGCCCTGGCCATCATGGGCAGCGCCCTGGGACAGTGCCTCCAAAACTTCCTGCGAGAGGTCAAAACCACGGTCTAATCCGCTGGCGGCCGCATGACCGCGCCCTGGGCGGCCGAGGCGGCCAGGCGCGAGTACAGGCCCAGGTAGCCGCCCGCGAACTTACGCGCCGGCCGCTGCCAGGCGGCCAGGCGCCGGGCCATCTCCTGGGCGCTCACCTCCAGGTTCACCTGACGGCCGGGGATGTCAATGGTGACGCGGTCGCCTTCCTGCACCGCGGCGAGGGGTCCGCCCTCGGCGGCCTCGGGCGATATGTGGCCCACGAAGCAGCCGTTGTTGGTGCCCGAGAAGCGGCCGTCGGTGATCAGGGCGGTCTTCAGGGCCAGGCCCTGGCCGTAGAGCATCTTCATGGCCGTGGCCATCTCGGGCATGCCCGGCCCGCCCTTGGGACCCTCGTAACGGATCACCACCACCTCGCCGGCCTGAATCCTTCGCTCCTGAATGGCCTGGTTGGCCGCCTCCTCGGAGTCGAAGCAGCGGGCGGCGCCCTGGAACAAGTGCATGTCCGGATGGATGGCCGCGGGCTTGGTCACCGCCGAGTCCGGGGCCAGGTTCCCCCGCAGGATGGCCAGGCCGCCGGTGGCCCGCCAGGGGTCTACCAGACTGCGGATGATCTCCTGGCCGGTCTTGCGGGCCCCGGCCACGTTCTGGGCCACGCTGCGTCCGGTCACCGTGAGGGCCTGGCCGTGCAGCAGGGGCAGCAGCTCCTTCAGCACCGCCGGCACCCCGCCGGCCTGGTGAAAGTCGGGCAGGTTGGGCGGCGCGGCCGGATAGATGCGCGCGATGTGCGGGGTGCTGGCCGAGAGCTCCTCGAAGGTCTCGATGCCCAGACCCACGCCGGCCTCGTAGGCGATGGCCAACAGATGCAGCACCAGGTTGGTGGAGCCGCCCATGGCCATGCCCAGGCGTACCGCGTTCTCCAGGCCCTGGCGGTTGATGATCCTGCGGGCGCTGAGGCCATCCTGGACCATCTGCACAATGCGCCGGCCCGAGGCCTGGGCCGCGCGGAAGCGCTCGGCGAACACCGCCGGGATGGTGGCGCTGCCCGGCAGGCTCATGCCCAGGCCCTCGGCCATGGAGCACATGGAGTTGGCCGTGCCCAGGAAGGAGCAGGAGCCGCAGGTGGGCATCACCTCCTCTTCCAGGCGGGCGAAATCCTCCGGGGCCAACCGGCCCGCGGCCAGCATGCCCAGGCCCTCGGCCAAGGAGGTGATGTCCGCCGAGCGGCCGTCGAACTGGCAACCGCCCAGGGAGGGGCCGCCGGCCACCAGGATGGCCGGCAGGTCCAGGCGGGCGGCGCCCATGAGCAGGCCGGGCACGATCTTGTCGCAGGAGCCCAGGAGCACCAGGCCGTCCAGGCGGTGGGCCTGGGCCATCACCTCCAGGGAATTGGCGATCACCTCCCGCGAGGGCAGGATGTATCGCATGCCCAAATGGCCGTTGGCCACGCCGTCGCAGCAGGCGATCAGGCCGAACTCCACCGGGGTGCCCCCGGCCTGGTAGATGCCCTGCTTGACCGACTCGGCCACCTGGCGCAGGTTGGCGTGCCCGGGCACGATGGTGTTGAAGGAGTTGGCCACCCCGATCAGGGGCCGTTCCAAGTCGTAGTCGCTGTAGCCCATGGACTTGAACAGGGCCCGCACCTTGGTCCAGCGCGGCCGCTGCAGGATGTCCTTGCTCCGCCAGCTCATATGTTCGCTCCCCGCCGACGGACCTCCCCGCCGGATCAAGCGCCTTGCTTCAGGTAGACCCGGGCCTTATGGTGCAGCTCGGCCAACTGCTCACTCACCATCCCCTGCTCGGACGGCTTGAGTTCGCGCACCGCCTTGGCCGGCTGGCCCAGCACCAACACGCCGGGCGGCACCTGCATGCCCGGCGGCACCACGGCGCCGGCCCCCACGATGGCGCCCTCGCCCACCACCGCCTTGTCCAGCACGATGGCCCCGATGCCCACCAGGGCCCCGCTCTTGACCGTGGCCCCGTGCAGGCAGACCTGGTGGCTGATCAGGGCGCCGGCCTCCACCACCACCGGCTTGCCCAGGGGCGCCTCCACCAGGGCCAGGTCCAGCACCGCGCTGCCGGCCTTGATCACGATCTCGGCGTCGTCGGCCCGCAGCACGGCGCCGGGCCAGATGCTGACCCCCCCTGCCAGGGTGATGCGCCCGATGAGCCGGGCCGAGCGGTCCACAAACACGCCCGCGGCGATGTGCGGTTGGTGGCCGCCATAGGGGGTGATGAGCTCCGACACGTGGGCGATCCTTTCCGCCGAGATGTCCGCTCAGCAGCGGCGCACAGGCGTTAAACCTGCACCTTTATGCCCCGCTTGAGAATCTTGCCGGTGCTGGTCTTGGGCAGCTCCGGCACCAGGTTGATGATGCGGGGGTACTTGTAGGGCGCCACCCGCTCCTTGACGAAGCCGCGCAGATCTTCGGCGCTGGCGGCCGCGCCCGGCCGCAGGGCGATCACCGCGGCCACCTCCTCGCCCAGGTCCTGGTGGGGCGCGCCCAGCACCGCCGCCTCCAGCACCGCCGGGTGCTGATAGAGCACCTCCTCGATCTCGCGGGGATAGACGTTGTAGCCGCCCCGGATGATCATCTCCTTCTTGCGGTCCACCACGTACAGGTAGCCGTCCTCGTCCCGCCGGCCCAGGTCGCCGGTGTGCAGCCAGCCCCCTTTGAGGGCCAGGGCCGTGGCCTCTGGTTGGTTCAGGTAGCCCTTCATCACCCCCGGCCCCTGGACCAGGATCTCGCCTACCCGGCCGCTGGGCAGCTCCTGGTCCTGGTCGTCCACCACCTTGGCCTTGAAACCGGGGATGGGCACGCCGATGGAGCCGGGCTTGGTGCGCCGGCCGTAGGGGTTCTCCACCGCCACCGGCGAGCACTCGGTCAGGCCATAGCCCTCGTAGATGGTGGTGCTAAAGGCCCCCTCAAAACGGCGCAGCACCTCCACCGGCAGGGAGGCCCCGCCGGAGATGCCAAAGCGCAGGGAGGAGCGCCGCAGCGGCCTCTCCCCGGCCAGCTCGGCCAGGCGGTTGTACATGGTGGGCACGCCGATAAAGACGGTGCTCTCCAGCTCCTCGATGGCCGCCCGCACCTCCGAGGCCTCGAAGTGCTCCCACAGCCGGATGGTCAGGCCCAGGTGTATCCCGGCGTTCAGCGCGCTGGTCTGGCCGTAGATGTGAAACAGGGGCAACACGCCCAGCACCACGTCCTGGGGCTCGGTGTGGCGCATGTCGCCCACGGTGATCGCGTTGCTGGCCAGGTTGCCGTGGGTGAGCATAGCGCCCTTGGCCAGGCCGGTGGTGCCGCTGGTGTAGATGATGGCCCAGGTGTCATCGTCCTGGGCCGGGTGTGCCGGGAAAGGCCCCCGTTCCTGGTAGAGTTCGCTCAGGGGCCGGAAGCCCGCCGGCGCCTGGCCCTCGGCGATGCGCAGGTCGATGACCGGCATCTGCGCCAGCAAGGGGCCGGCGTAGGTCAGGTGCTCGCCGTGGCCGATGAAGGCCCGGGCCCCGGAGTCGCCGAATATGTGGCGCAGTTCCTCGCTGCGGTAGAGGAAGTTCACCGGCAGCACCACCGCACCCACCTTGGCCAGGGCGTAATAGACGATGACCCAACTCAGGGAGTTGGGCATCATCAGCACGCAGACATCCCCCGGCCGCAGCCCGGCCTGCTGCAGCCCCCAGGCCATCTGGTCGCAGCGACGGTTCAGTTGGGCGTAGGTCAGGCTCTGACCGGCGAAGATAACGGCCGGGTGCTCCGGTCGGCGCTGGGCGCTCTTGCTAAGCAGCTCGGCTATATTCACGGCGGCCTCGCAAATGACGCGGCCCCCGGCAGAGGCGCCGGGGTCCGCGGAGGTTAGCCCTCGTTCCGGAGCACCAGGGCCACGCCCTGGCCGCCGCCCAGGCACATGGTGGCCAGGCCCAGCTCCGCGCCGCGGCGCTTCATCTCGTAGATCAGCTTAATGGTGATCACCGCCCCGCTGGCGCTGATGGGATGCCCCAGGGCGATGGCCCCGCCGTTAACGTTGACCTTGGACTCGTCCAGGCCCAGCTCGCGGATGCAGGCCAAGGACTGGGAAGCAAAGGCCTCGTTGAGTTCGACCAGGTCCAGGTCCTCGATGGCCAGACCGGTCTTTCGCAACACCAGCTTGGTGGCGTCCACCGGGCCGATGCCCATCAGCGAGGGCTCCACGCCCACCGAGGCGTAGCCCACGATGGACACCAGCGGCTTCAGCCCCAGGCCCTTTGCCCGCTGCCGCGAAGCGATCACCAGGGCCGCCGAGGCGTCGTTCATGCCCGAGGAGTTGCCCGCAGTCACCGTGCCGTCCTTCTTGAACACCGGCTTGAGCTGGGCCAGGCCCTCCAGGGTGGTCTCCGGCCGGGGGTGCTCGTCCACGCTGAACATCTTGGGCGCGCCCTTGCGCTGGGGGATGGGCACCGGCACGATCTGCTCGGCGAAGCGGTTATCCTTCAGGGCCGCGGCCGCCTTTTGCTGGCTGGCGAAGGCGAAGGCGTCTTGGTCCCGCCGGTTGATCTTGTACTTCTCGGCCACGTTCTCGGCGGTCTGGCCCATAGTGTTCTGGCTGATGGGATCGTAAAGCACCAACTGGTCCTGCAACTGGGCGTGGCCCAGGCGGGCGCCCCAGCGGCCGGTAGGCAGCAGATAGGCCGCGTTGGACATGTGCTCCACCCCGCCGGCCACCAAAAGCTGGGCGTCGCCGGCCTTGATGGCCTGGGCCGCCAGCATGGTGGTCTTGATGGAGCCGCCGCAGGCCTTGGCCACCGTGTATTCGGGCACCGGAATGGGGATGCCCGCGTCCACGGCGATGGGCCGGGCCATGTTGGCCGGCAGCACGCCGGTGCGGTACTGCTGTGAGAAGACCACCTCCTCCACCTGGTCGGGCGGCACGCCCGCCCGCGACATGGCTTCCTTGATGACCAGGGCGCCCAGTTCGCGGTCGGTGAGGGGCTTGAGGGCGCCACCGAAACGGCCCACCGGAGTGCGCGCCGCGCTCAAGATGACTGGCTCGGACATATTGCCACCCTTTCCTTGGCTAGAGGATTCAGATTTTCGCCGGACCCAGGCGGTTGCCCTGGGCGTCGTACTCATACCAACCCACGCCGGTCTTTTTGCCCAACTGCCCGGCCCTGATCTTGCGCTTGAGGATGGTGGGCGGGGCGAAGGCCGGGTTCTTGGTGTCGTTGTAGGCCGCGGTGAGGGCGCCGTAGGTGATGTCCAGGCCCACCATGTCGCCGGTCTCGAAGATGCCCATGCGGCGGCCGCTGGCCAGGCGCAGGCCCTTGTCGATATCCTCCACCGTGGCCACCCCCGCCTCCACCAGCCGCATGGCCTCCACGTTGGCCATGAAGTTGATGCGGTTGATCACGAAGCCGGCCACGTCCCTTTTCACCATGATCGGCTCCTTGCCGATGGCCCGCACGAACTGCTCCCCGGCGGCGAAGGCCTCCTCGCTGGTTACCATGCCCCGGATCACCTCCACCGCGGCCATCATGGGCACCGGGCTGAAGAAGTGCAGCCCCAGAAAGCGCTCGGGTTTCTCCACGGCCGCGGCCAACTCGGTAGTGGGGATGGCGCTGGTGTTGGAGGCGATGAGCGTGGTGGCCGGAACCTGGGGGCACAACTGCCGGTAAAGCTGGTGCTTGACCTCCAGGTCCTCGAAGACCGCCTCGATGATCAGGTCGGCCTCGGCGGCCGGGCCCAGGTCGATGGCCGTGGACACGCGGCCCATGACCTCTCCCAAGGTGCCGGGCACCTGGCCCTTCTCAATGAACTTGCCCACGGACCAGGCGATGTTCTTGAGCGCCTTTTCCAGGGCTGGCTGGTTAACGTCGTACAGCGTCACGCCCAGGCCCGCCTGGGCGCAGACTTGGCCGATGCCCGAACCCATGAGCCCGGAGCCCGCTATGAACACCTTCCTGATATCCACTCCCTCGCTCCTTAACAAGCTCTAGCGCCCCCCGCTGGACGCCGTTATTAAATACCACCCGCTGATGCTTCGCTAGACCCCGCTCAGTTGGAGCCTTGGCCGCTTCCTAGCAGCCGCTCCCGCACCCGGCGGCGCAGCACCTTGCCCGCCGGGCTCAGAGGCAGTTCCGAGACGATCTCCAGCTTCTTGGGCGCCTTGTAGCGCGCCAGGTTTTCCTTGCAATAGGCGATCAGCTCCGCGGCCTGGGCCCGCTGGCCCTCGTTGAGCACCACCACCGCGCAGACCGCCTCGCCCCACTGCTCGTCTGGCAGGCCCACCACGGCCGAGTTCTGCACGGCCGGGTGGCTGTTGAGGCAGTTCTCCACCTCCGTGGCGTACACGTTGTAGCCGCCGCTGATGATCATATCCTTTTTGCGGTCCACCAGGTAAACATAGCCCTGGCCATCCACGTAGCCGATGTCCCCCGACTTCCAGAAGCCGCCGGCGGAGAAGTTCTGCCGGGTCAGCTCCGGGTCCCGGTAATAGCCCTGGATGGTGTTGGCCCCGCGGATCCACAACTCGCCCCTCTCGCCGACGGGCATCTCGCGGCCCTGTTCGTCGCAGATTATCAGCTCCTGGCCCGGGAAGGGCCGCCCGATGGAAGACAGGCGCTGGATCTGCTCGGGCAGCTCCAGGCTGTGTTCGGCGCGGCCCAGGATGGTGCAGGAGGGCCAGCACTCGGTGGAGCCGTAGCCGTGCACGAAGATGGGGCCGAAGGCCTCCACCAAGGCCTCCAGCTTGGCCGGAGATATGGGGGCGGCGCCGTAGCGGATGGTCTTGAGGCTGCTCAGGTCGTAGCGCTGGTGCAGTTTCGCGTCCAGCATGCGGTAGGCCACGGTGGGCACCGTGTAGATCATCTGGATCTTCTCGGCGGCCATCACTTGCCCGATCTGCTCCAGGTCGGCCTTGTTCAGGGTGACCACCGCGCCGCCCTTGATGTGGATGGGAATCACCACCGAGCCCGAAGCGGCGTGGTTCAAGGGCGAAAACAGCAGGGCCCGGGGGTGGTCGTAGGGAAAGGCCTCTATGTAATGGGCCGGGTTGCAGCCCCAGGTCCAGAGGTTGGACAGGGTGTACATGGCGCACTTGGCCTGGCCGGTGGTGCCGCCGGTGAAGCGCAGCACGCTGATGTGCCGCGCGGCGTCGTCGGCCACGAACTCGGCCGCCGCCTCGGCCGGCGAGGCCTGCTCCACCAGGCGCCAGAAGTCGTGAACGCCGGGGAACTCCGGGCCGGGATGGTCCATACAGACCATGGCCATGCCCCGCTCGCGCAGGGGCTGATAAAGCTGGGGCAGGAAATGGGCCTCCAAAAAGACTAGGCGGGGCTGGACGTAATCCAGTTGCACCAGCTTCTGGCCCAGAAACTCGCGGATGTCGATCCATACCGCGCCCACCGGACACTTGAGCATCCAGGGGTGGAACAGCCCCATGTTGTCGTTTTCCAGGATGGTTGCGTAGAAGTCGCCCTCGCCCAGGCCGAAACGGCCGGCCAGGAGGTTGCTGACCTGGTTGGAAAGCAAGTGCATCTGGGCGTAGGTGAAGCGGCGGCCGCGCTCCACGTTGACCAGGGCCGCGCGCTCGGGAAAACGCTGCACGTGCTGCCGGAATACCCTGCCCATGTTGACCAGCATGCTAGCGCTCCTCTGCCGCCGCCTGGGCGGGTATCAGGGGATAGGGCCCGTCGTAGCCCAGCAGGGAGGAAAGATTGCGGCCCTGCTCCACCAACAGGCGGCTCAGCCTGGTGCTGGCCTGCTTGCCGTTCTGGACCAGGGGCAGGGAGATGTTCACCGCCGCCACCACCTCCCGCCGGTGGTCCAGCAGCGGCACCGCCAGGGAATACAAGGCCAGTGAGGCCTCCTTATCGCTCTCGGCCATGCCTTGGCGCCTGACCCGCAGCACCTCCCGCAACAGCTTACGCGGGTCGGTGATGGTGTAGGGGGTCATGCGCTCCAGCTTGATGCGCGCGATGCGCGCCCTGAGCTCCGGCTCGGGCAGGGAGGCCAGCAGCACCTTGCCCATGGAGGTGCAGTAGCTGGGCAGCTTGGAGCCCGGCCGCAGGTCGAACTTGAAGAAGCGCTGCACCTCGTTGCGGAACAGCACCAGCACCTCGGTGTCGTCCAGCACCGACAGGTTCACCGTGGCCTTGATCCGCTCGGAAAAGCGGCGCAAGTGGGACTCGGCCATCTTCCTCAGCTCCGAGCCCTGCAAGCAGCTATAGCCCAGGGAGAGCACCCGTCCGCCCAGGGAGTATTCCTTGCGCTCCCCCCGCTGCAGATAGCCCAGGGCCAGCAGGGTGTGCGCGCAGCGCTGCACCGCGGCCAGGTTCAGGCCGGTGGCCTGGGCCAGCTCGGTGAGGGTCAGGCGGGAACGTTGGGAGGAAAAAGCCTCCAGCACCGATAGGCCTCTGGCAAGGGACTTGATGAAAAGGGGATGTAGTTCAGGGCTGGACACGTATTTATCGCTTTACGTTAATTAACGGCGTATTGCAATATACGTGGGGCTTGCTTGGGGGTCAAGCGATTCTTGGCCGCGCCTGCGCTTCTAATGGCCTTGGGTTTGGTCTATAGTGGGGACCGCTTCCCCAGGCAAGGTTTTCCAGTAGAGGAGAGGCTATGACCGATTCCAGAGCCATGGTGGTGACCGAGCCCGGCCGCATGGAAATGCGCCGCTATCCCCTGCCCGCCCTGGGGGAGGACGACGGCATCCTCAAGGTGGAGCTGGTGGGCGTCTGCGGCTCGGACCCGGGCATATTCCGGGGCAAGGCCTCGCGGGCGCCGCGTCCCTATCCCCTGATCATGGGGCACGAGATCGTGGGCCGGGTGTGGGCCATGGGCGCACAGGCCAAGCGGCGCCACGGGGTCAGCGAGGGGGACCGGGTCATCGTGGAGTACGCCTTCGGCTGCGGCCGCTGCGGCCCCTGCCGGGACGGGCGCTATACCCTGTGCGCCAATTTCTACACCTACGGCTCCATGGTCTCCTGCCAGGACCCGCCCCACCTCTACGGCGCCTACGCCGATTACCTCTACATCCATCCGCGGGCCATGGTGCACAAGGTCGGCGAGGAGATGTCGCCGGAGAGGGCGGTGCTGGTGGGCGCCGTGCTGGGCAACGCGGTGCGCTGGCTCAGCCGCATCGGCCAGGTGAAGGTGGGCC
Organism: Desulfarculus sp.; assembly: GCA_003605055.1. Classification (GTDB taxonomy): domain Bacteria; phylum Desulfobacterota; class Desulfarculia; order Desulfarculales; family Desulfarculaceae; genus Desulfoferula. Next base: position 95,537 of record QZKP01000041.1, on the reverse strand, counting down.
AGGCCGTGGCCATCGTGGGGCCGGGCCAGCAGGGGCTGGCGGCCACGGTGGTGGCCAAGGAGTCCGGAGCCGGCCCCATCATGGTGGTGGGTAAGTCCCGCGACCACGCCCGCCTGGAAATGGCCCAGCGCTTCGGCGCGGATCTGGTGGTGGACGCGGACCGCGAGGACCCGGCCCGAGTCCTCTCCCAGGCCACCGGGGGCAAGATGGCCGAGGTGGTCATGGACGTCAGCGGCCATCCCTCGGGCGCGGGCCAGGTCCTGTCCCTGGCCGGCCTGGGGGCCACGGTGGTGCTGCCGGGCCTGTACGGCGCGGGGGTGGAGGTGCCGCTGCCGCTGGACAAGGTGGTGGTCAATGAGCTGCGGCTTAAGGGGGCCTACTCCCAGGATTTCGAGTCCGTGGAGGCGGCCATCGCCATCGCCCGGCGGGGCGCCTGCCCCCTGGAGCAGATGATCTCCCAGCGCTTCCCCCTGGAGCGGGCCGAGGAGGCGGTGCGCCTGGTGGGCGGCGAGAGGCCCGGGGAGATGCCGCTGAAGGTGGTGTTGGACCCCTCCCTGTAACCGCCCCCCCGGAAAAGATCAAGGGCGGCCGTGTCGGCCGCCCTTTTCTTTGCCGGCTGCGTCCTCAGCCTTCACTCGGCGTGGCCGGTTCGTCCTTTTGGGCGGCGCGGGAACCCCCCAGGGCGCGGAAGGCCACCAGCAGTAGCAGGGTCCAGGCCAGGAGGATCAGCAGGAAGATGTTGTAATGGGTCACCCCGTAGTGCAGCCACTTCAGGAAAAGCAACAGGCCCGCGGTCAGGGCCAGCAGCAGCCATTGCAACCAGCGTTCTTTGCTCATGCCGCCGCCTCCTTAATCAACAGGTCACGGTACTTGTTCCGGTGCATGAAGTAGACCACGCCCAGGACGACCCAGGCTATGGCCTGGGTGAGCCACTGGGGCAGATTCAAGAGGCTGCCGCCCAGGGCCAGGTCCAGCCCCGGCACGAAGAACATCACCCCAGTCAAGGCCATCAATATGCGCAGCGGCCAGCCCACCCGGGCCACCAGCCAGCCCTCGGTGGTGATGGTCAGGCTGTAGATGCCGGCAAAGCCGCCGATGATGGCCAGGATTATCTGATCCCAACTGCCCACGAACACCAGGCCCGGTGCGAATACGAAGACGAAGGGCAGCACAAATTTGGCTATGCCCAGCCGCATGGAGGTCCAGCCGGTCTGCATGGGGTTGGAGTTGGCGATGCCCGCCGCAGCGAAGGAAGCCAAGGCCACCGGCGGGGTGATGGCCGAGACCAGGCCGAAGTAGAAGGCGAACAGATGGGCCGCCATGGGCACCACCCCCATCTTGATCAGGGCCGGAATGACCAGGGCCGCCAGGGTGATGTACACCGCGGTGGTGGTCAGGCCCATGCCCAGGATCAGGGAGGCGAACATGGTCAGGATAAGGGCGATCCAAAGGTTGCCGCCAGCCAGGCTGACGATGACGGTGGTGAACTTAAGCCCCAGGCCCGAGACGAAAACGCAGCCGATGATGACGCCGGCCGCCGCGCAGGCCACCGACACCGACACCGCCATGCGGGCCCCCTCCTCCAAGGCGCTGAGGATGTCCCCGGGGGTCATGCGGGTCTCCTTGCGCAGGGCGCTGAGCACCAGGATGGAGATGATGGCCCAGAAGGCGGCGAACATGGGGGTGTAGCCCGCGACCATCAGCACCACGATCACCAGGATGGACAAGAACAGGTGGCCCCCCTGCTTTAGCTCCTCCTTGAGGCTGGGCAACTCCGCCGCGGAGATGGTGCTCAGACCGCGCTTGCGGGCTTCGAAGTGCACCATCACGAAGATGGAGAAAAAGTAAATGACCGCCGGGAACAGGCTGGCCAGGGCCACCTCAAGGTACGGCCTGTTCAAAAACTCGGCGATGACGAAGGCGGCCGCGCCCATGACCGGCGGCATGATCTGCCCGCCCGAGGAGGAGCAGGCCTCCACCGCCCCGGCGAAATAGGGCCGGTAGCCGATGCGCTTCATCAGGGGGATGGTGAAACTGCCGGTGGTGACCACGTTGGCCACCGCCGAGCCCGAAACCGAGGCCATCAGGCAGGAGCTGACCACGGCGGCCTTGGCCGGGCCGCCCACCCGCGAGCCGGTCAGGGCCAGGGCCACGTTGATGAAGAAGCGGCCGGCGCCGGAGCGCACCAGGATGGCCCCGAAGAGGATGAACAAAAAGATATAGGTGGCCATCACCATCAAAGGGATGGAGTAGATGCCGTTTTCGCGCATGAACAGATAGTCGATCATGGTGAACCAGGAGCTGGGCGGGCCGTAGAATATCCAGAAAAAGTGGTCCGACAGCGCCGTCTGCAACAAAAAGAAGCCGGCGATGCAGACCATGGCCCAGCCCACCGCGCGCCGGGTGGCCTCCAGGAGCAGAAAGATCATTACCGTGCCGGCGTATACATCCCAATCGGTTAGGTCGCCTTGGCGCAGGATGAACGCATCCAGGTCCCACAAGGTGTACACCTGCACGGCGATGACCAGACCCACCAGCAGCAGGTCCACCCCGAACCAGGCGTTCTTGGGTCCGTTCCAGGTCGGGCGGCCCAGGGGCCGCAGCAGGAAACACAGCACCAGCACGAAGGCCAGGTGGGTGGAGCGGAAGGCGTGGGCCTCCAGGGAGCCGGCGTAGGCCACGTACATGTGGTAAACGCTCAGGCTGATGGAGAGCAGGCATACCGCGAGTTCCAGGGGATAACTGAACAGTCCCTTTTTCTGGCGCAGCAGCCACTCCAGCACACTTTCCTTGATCACATTTTGGATGCCAATTTTCTTTGTTTGTGCGGCCAAAGCTCCGCTCCTTGCGTGTTAGTCGCCGCTGGATCTAGCAGGCGGGTGCGGTCTGGGAAAAAAGGCCCGGCCTTGAGGCCCGGCCGGGCCTCAAGGCGGTTACTTCACGTAGCCCATTTCCTTGTAATACTTCAAGGCGCCGGGGTGAATGGGGATGCGGGCTCCCTCGGCTGCCTTGTCCGGCTTGGACTCCTCGATAGCCTGCTTCTTGACCTTGGCCAGCTCCGGCCAGGAGGCGTACAGGGTCTTGACGATCTTGTAGGCCAGCTCGTCGGACACGTCCTTATTGATCACGATGCAGGTCACCGTACCCACGGCGGGCACGTCCTTGTCCAGGCCCTTGTAGGCGGTCTTGGGGATCACCGTGGGCATCAAGCCCGGTTCGACCTGGAGGATCTTGTCCATGTGCGCCTTGTCAATGGGCAGGAAGCGCACGCCGGGCCGGAAGTTCAGGTCAATGATGGTGGACTGGGGGCAGGAGGTGACAGCCATGTAGCTGTCGCTGTGCCCGTCCTTCATCAGGGCCGCCGAGTCGGCGTAGCCCACGTAGCTCACTGAGCCGCCGTTCTTCTTGATGCTGTCAAAGGTGATGCCGTAGGCCTTGAGCACGCTCTCGGCGATGACGGTGCCGGTGAAGCCGATCTTGCCGGGCACGATGCGCTTGTTGTACAGATCGCCCGGCGTCATGATCTTGCTGCTCTTGGGCGAAACCATCTGGAACACGCCAGGGTACAGGGACATCAGGTGGCGCAGGTTGGTGTTCTTCTTTTCGAACTTGCCGCGGCCGCTATAGGCGTCGTAGGCCGTGTGGGTGTAGCTCCAGCCCAGGTCCGCCTGGCCGGCGTTGACCGCCTTGCAGTTGCCCACGCCGCCGCCGGGGCCGTTGGAGCTGGAGATACCCAGCTTCTTCTCGATGATGCCCATCATGGCCGCGCCCAAGGGATACCAGGAGCCTCCCTCGGGGCCCGAGAACATGCGCAGAAACTTCTTCTCGGCGGGAGCGGCCGGCGCCGTCAGGCAGACCACCAACGCCAGGGCCAGACCAATGATCGCCAATTTTTTGTACATTTCTCCCTCCTTCACCTCTTGTTAGTTGAGTAGTAGTCCGTCTAACTCGATCCCTGATCGCAATTAGCTAATTGGCGCCAACCGGCCGCCTCAGACCCAGGGCTCAAAAGAGTTGCGGTACTTCACCTCTCGCTGCAACCCTTCTAGTATATGCTTTTGGCCGCGCTGAATGTGGCCCCGCAAGATCTTCGCAGCCTGCTCCGGGTTGTGCGCCCGCAGGGCCTCCCATAGGGCCTGGTGCTCCCGTTCGGTTTCCTGCATGCGCTCCAGGGCCAAGCGCTCGGGGCGGTACATCAAGTAGAGGCGGTCAAAAAGCTGGCGGAGGAATATCTCCCCCACCTGGTGATCGCTGAATCCGGCCAGAGTCAGATGCAGGCGTGCGTCGCACCATAGCCGCTCGCGCGGGTAGGAGGCCCCCTGGATGGAGGCGTGCTCCTTCTGCAGGGCCGCCAGCTTGTCCAACTGCTTCTGGCTGATGCTGCGGGCCGTGCGCTGCACCAGGAAGACCTCGATCAGGGCCCGCATCTCGTACAGCTCGCGGGCTTCATCCAAACTGGCTTGCGGTACGTAAAAGCCCTTGTTGGCCTCGGAGCGAACCAGGCCCTCGTTTTCCAGGCGGGTCAGGGCCAGAATGACCGGGGTCTGACTCACCGCGAGCTTCTGTGCTATGTCCTGATAGCGCAGCCTCTGGCCCGCCACCAGCTCGCTCAAGAAAAGCATGCGCTTGATCTGCTGATAGGCCTTCTCCACCAAGGAGACTGAGTTTTTGCCGGATTCTTTTCTGCTGGCCGGCCTGGCCTCCCGCTTGGTCGCGGCCTGTGCCATATACGGGCCTCTCCTGTAACGAGATATTGCTTTTTACAAAAAATGATATTAGGTTTCTAATAATTTATTATAGGGAACCCTGTCAAGGGCTCTCTTTCCCAAGGGCGGCGGGGGGAGGTGTATGCGCGGCCGGCCCCGGAGGGCCGCAGGGCGCCTGGGTCCGGGCGCTGGTTTGGCTTTTGACCCGGCCTGCCCCCCAACGGGCCTCACGCCTGCCGCAGTCCGGTTGGGCGCAGGCCTGGGCCGGGGTGCATTCCGATGGCCGCCGCGGGGCAGACGGGGCTTCAGGGAAGGAATCCGGTATGGACAAGCTGATCATCACCGCGGCCGTCAGCGGCTCGGCCCCCACCCGTCAGCAGAACCCCAACGTGCCCTACAGCCCGGCCGAGATCGCCGCCGAGGCCCTGCGCTGCTGGCGGGCCGGGGCCAGCGTGGTGCACGTGCACGTGCGCGATCCCCAAACCGGGGCCCCGGCCTTTGAGCGCGCCTATTTCGCCGAGGTGCTGGAGCGGGTGCGCGCCGAAAGCGACATGCTGGTCAATCTGACCACCAGCGGCTTCAACATCGTGGCCGAGGACGTGGGCGAGGCCCGCCTGATGCCTGTGTCTCTCAGGCCGGACCTCTGCTCCCTGGACGTTGGCTCTTTGAACTTCCGTGGGCGGGTGTTCATCAACCCGCCGGAGTGGGTGGAAAAGGCCTCCGAGCGCATGCGCCAGTTCGGGGTCAAGCCCGAGCTGGAGGTGTTCGACCTGGGCCATTTGCGGCAGGCCGCGGATCTGGCCAGCCGGGGACTCTTGGCCGCCCCGCCCTATTTCCAGGTCTGCCTGGGCGTGCCCTGGGGCGCGCCGGCGGACCTGGACATGCTGCTGGCCATGCACAACCGCCTGCCGGCGGGCAGTCAGTGGTCGGTGCTGGGGGTGGGGCCGCGGCAGTTGCCCATCACCACCCACGCCCTGCTCATGGGCGGCCACGTGCGGGTGGGCTTCGAGGACAACCTGTACCTGAGCCGCGGGGAGCTGGCCGCCAGCAACGCCCAGTTCGTGGAGCGCGTGGCGCAGTTGGCCCGCCTGCTGCAGCGCGAGGTGGCCACCTGCGCCGAGGCCCGGCAGATACTGGGCATTCCGCCCAAGCCGTAGCCTGGAGGCGTGCGGCGGTTGGGCCGGCAAACGCGTCCACAATATCCGACCCGCAAAGAGGAGCCTGATGACGCTGAGTCTTTTAGAAGGCAACGAGGCGGTGGCCTGGGGGGCCTTTGACGCGGGATGCCGCTTCTTCGCGGGCTATCCCATCACGCCGGCCACCACCATCTACAACACCATGCTGGCCCTGCTGCCGCCGGCCGGCGGCATCGTCTTGCAGGGCGAGGACGAGATCGCCTCCCTGGGCTACTGCCTGGGCGCCTCCATGGCCGGCTACAAGGCCATGACCGCCACCTCGGGCCCGGGCATCAGCCTCTACAGCGAGCACATCTCCTTTGCCATCGCCTCGGAGATTCCGGTGGTGATCGTGGACGTGCAGCGCCTGGGGCCCAGCACCGGCTACGCCACCAAGGGCGCCGACGGCGACGTGCAGTTCCTGCGCTGGAGCAACTCCGGCGGCGCGCCGGCCATCGTGCTGGCCCCCGTGGACGCAGCCGACTGCTACACCCTGACCATGCAGGCCTTCAACCTGGCCGAAACCTACCGCTGCCCGGTGTTCCTGGCCTCCAGCAAGGAGATCGGTCAGACCCGGGAGTCCCTGGACCTGTCTGCCCTGAAGCGCCCGCCCTTGCAGGAGCGCAGCATGCAGCCAGCGGAGAGCGAGTATCTGCCCTTCCGGCCGGCGCCGGGCGGCCAGGTGCCCTACTTCGCGCCCATCGGCGGCCGGGTGCTCTCGCGCCAGACCTCCTCCACCCACGGCGAGAATGGCTACATCACCGCCGACCCCAAGGAGGTCCAGGCCCTGGTGGAGCGTCTGGACCGCAAGCTGACCGGCGCGGTGGAGAGCTTCAGCTATCACCGCCTCTGGCCGGCGCCAGGCGGCGAAACCCTGCTGATCACCTACGGCGTCACCAGCCGGGCCGCGCGCCATGCCTGCCGGGAGCTGGCCGCCGGTGGCCGGCCGGTGGCGCACCTGGTGCTCAAGACCCTGTGGCCGGTGCCCGAGGAGCTGCTGCGGGCCGCGGCCGCGGACTACGCCCGGGTGCTGGTGGTGGAGGCCAACCTGGGCCAGTACGTGCGGGAGGTGCAGCGGGTGCTGCCTCAGAAGCAGGTGGAGTTCTTCGGCAGGATGGACGGCAAGCTTATCTCGCCGGCCGAGATCAAGGAGGCGGTCCGTGCCTGAGAAGACGCTGCTCAACCACAGCCGCCCGCCCATCTTCTGCCCGGGCTGCTCCCACGACCAGGTGCTGCGCTCCCTGGACAAGGCCTTTCTTAACCTGGGTCTGGCCGGCCACCAGATCTGCATGGTCAGCGACATCGGCTGTTCGGGATTCTTCGACGTGTTTTTCAACACCCACGCCATGCACGGAGTGCACGGCCGGGCCCTGACCTATGCCGCGGGCATCAAGCTGTGCCAGCCCGAGCTGAATGTGGTGGTGACCATGGGCGACGGCGGCCTGGGCATCGGCGCGGCGCACGTCATCGCTGCCTGCCGGCGCAATCTGGACCTGACCCTGCTGGTCTTGAACAACTACAACTTCGGCATGACCGGCGGGCAGTACTCGGCCACCACGCCCAATGAGGCCGTGGTGGGCTCCGGCTTCCTGAACAAGCTGGACAAGCCCCTGGACCTGCCCGCCCTGGCCGCGGCCGCCGGCGCGCCCTTTGTCTGCCGCTGCTCCACCTACCAGAAGGACCTGACCGAAACCTTGGAGCGGGCCATAACCTACAAGGGGTTCTCGGTGGTGGAGATACACGGCATCTGCCCGGGGCGCTTCACCAAGCGCAACAAGATCACGCCCCAGAGCATCGCCCAGGACCTGGCCGCCAAGGAGCAGGTCTGCGGCGAGGTGGCCGCCAACCAGCGCCAGGAGTACGGCCTGGCCTATGGCCGGGAGGCCGCAGCCCAGCCCGCTTTGCCCCGACCCCTGGGCATTGAGCCCCTCTGCCAGGCCCCGCAGCAGACCCGCCAGGAGGTGGTCATCCTGGGCGCGGCCGGCCAGCGCATCATCACCGCCGGCGAGGTGCTGGCCCTGGCCGGCCTGGCCGCCGGCCTGCACGCCTCCCAGAAGAACGAATACAACGTCACCGTGCTGCGCGGCCCCTCCATCAGCGACCTGATCCTCTCGCCGGAGCCCATCGCCTACAACGGCGCTCAGCGCCCGTCGGTGGTCATCGCCCTGTCCCATGAAGGCGTGGAACGCCGCCGGGGAGGGTTCGCCGGGCTGGGCCCCGAGGTGCTGATCCTGCAGGCCCCGGGCGTGGAGCTGCCTCCCAGCGCCGGCCGGGTGCTGGCCATGGACTTCAAGGGCATGGGGATCAAGGCTGCGGACTGGGCCCTGGCCTCTTTGGCCGTGCTGGCCCGCCAGAACCAGGTGCTGAACCAGCAGATGCTCGTGGCCGCCCTAGAGGCCCGCTTCCAGGACAAGACCCTGGCCGCGGTCAAGGAGACCCTGGCGCGGGTTGCTTCATAGCCCAGCCGCCGTCCAGCCGCAGCACCTGGCCGGTGATCATGTCGGCCTCTTCGCTGGCCAGATAAAGCGCCGCCCAGGCCACCTCCGCCGCCGAGGCCAGGCCGCCCAGGGGGACGCTGTCCCGCACGTATGGCTCGAAGGCCGGGTCGGCCAGCGATTCATCCAACAGGGGCGTCTCCACTAGCACCGGGGCCACGGCGTTGACCGTGACATTGTGCGGGGCCCACTCCAGGGCCAGCTCCCGCGTGAGCTGCCGCAGGCCTCCCTGGCTGGGGCAGCTTTGCGTCCGCTGAAGCAGGGCCATCAACCCGTCGTGCCAGGAGACGTGGATGATGCGGCCCCAGCCGCGCTCGGCCAGGTGGCGGCCCAGGGCCTGGCTGAGCTGGCGCGCCGCCCGCAGGTTGGCCTCCAGGACGGCTTCCCATTCCTCCGGGCTGGCCTCGGCGGCCGGCCGGGGCTGGCCGCTTTCCAGGCAGTGGACCAGGATATCCACCCCGTCCATGCTCTGCTGGGCGTATTCCACCAGCTCCTGGCCGGCGTTGGGCGCGGCCAGGTCAAGCCCCAGGCAGGAGGCCTGCACCCCCCAGCGCGCGAACTCCTGCACGTTGATGCGCAACTGCTCCTCGCTGCGCGCGCTGAGAAAAAGGCCGGCCCCGGCCCTGCCGAAGAGCTGACTGACGGCCAGGCCGAGACCGCCGCCGGCGCCGGTGATCAGGGCCGTCTTGCCTTCCAGGGAAAGCTGGGGGACTCTTACGAACCCCACCGCTCGGTCCTGATCTTGCAAGTTATGCCGTGGGCCAGCATGCCCTCGTAGTCGCAGGCCCGGGCGCAGACCGCCCCGATCTTGGCCGAGGCCTCCTTGGTGGCGTACTGGTAGGTGACGAACTTGACGAACTTGCCCACGGACAGGCCGCCGGTGTAGCGGGCCGCGCGCATGGTGGGCAGCACGTGGTTGGTGCCGATGGTCTTGTCGCCGTAGGCCACCGTGGTCTCCTCGCCCAGGAAGGCCGAGCCGTAGTTGATGCAGTGGTCCAGGTAGTAGCGCCAGTCGGCGGTCTGCACCTCCAGGTGCTCCGGGGCCCAGGCGTCGCTGACCGCCACCGCCTCCTCGGGCGAATCCACCACGATCACCTCGCCGTTGTCCCGCCAGGCCACCGCGGCTATCTCCCGGGTGGGCAGGTCCCTGAGCTGGCGCTCCACCTCGGCCATGGCGGCCTCGGCCGTCTTGCGCGACAAGGCCACCAGGGCCTGGCGGGCATTGGGGTCGTGCTCGGCCTGGCCCAGCAGGTCCGCGGCCACGATGAAGGGATCCGCCGTGTCGTCGGCGATGATGAGAATCTCGGTGGGTCCGGCCAGCAGGTCAATGCCCACGTCGCCGAAGATCTGGCGCTTGGCCTCGGCCACGAATTTGTTGCCCGCGCCCACCACCATGTCCACCGGGGCCAGCCCCTCCATGCCGTAGGCCATGGCCGCCAGGGCGTGCACCCCGCCCATGCAGTAGATCTCGTCCGCGCCGGCGGCGGCCATGGAGTAGATGGTGCCGTAGAAGGGGCCCTCGCCCTTGACCGGCGGCGAGCAGGCCACCACCCGCTTCACGCCGGCCACCTTGGGCGTGAGCACGGTCATGTGCGCCGAGGCCAGCATGGGGTAGCGGCCGCCGGGCACGTAAGAGCCGCTGGAGGCCACCGGGATCACCTTCTGCCCCAGGTGCACGCCGGGTACGGTCTCCACCTCGAAGCCCTGGTAGTGGTCCATCTGGGCCTGGGCAAAGGAGCGGATCTGGGCCTGGCTGAAGTCAATATCGGACTTCATGGTGGGCGAGAGCTTCTTTTCCGCGGCCCGGATATCCTCGGCCGAGAGACGGAAGCTCTTGGGCGACCAGTTGTCGAACTTCTGTGAGTAGTGGCGCACGGCCGCCTCGCCCTCCTCGCGGACCTTTTCGATGATCTGGCGAACCGTCTCGCGCACCGCGGAGAGGTCCTCCTTGGGGCGCGGTTTTGCCTGTTTGAGATACTTGGCCATTGAATGCTTCTCCCTGGCTGACATCGAAAGTGCGTGTACAAATGCTGGCCCGGCCTGGGCCGGCCCGTTGTTCTAAGATCATCCCGTCCACGGCTCAGGCCGTCAAGACGTTCTCTTCCTTGAGGCGGCCCAGGGAGGCGATGAGAATCTCCCGGGCGCGCTCCACGCTCACGGCCTGGAAGTGCGCCTCATGGCGCAGGCGGCACTGGGCCAGGCGGTCCATGTCCGCGCTGATCAGGCAGGCGATCTTCACGTAGCCGCCCATGGTCACCGCGTCCGGGCCCAGGCAGATTGGCTCCTTGCCGGCTGGTATCTGGATGGCTCCCACCGCGTTGCCGTCGTCCACGATGTTGCTGGGGTCGGCGCCGGCGTCCTTGGACTCGGCCCGCTCCTCAAAGAAAAGCTGGGGCCCCTCGAAGCGGTAGCCCACCCGGTTGGAGTTGTGGCTCACGCGGTAAGGCTGACCGAGGAAGGTCTCCACGCTCTCGTCCCTGACGTGGTCGTCCTGGGGGCCCGGCACCACGCGCAGTTCGTACTGCGACTCCGGGGCGGGCAGCAGCGAGCCCTTGGCCCGCCGGCCGGCCAGCCCGGCCAGGGGCTCCGCCGCCGCGCCAACTGACAGATGGTCGCCCTTTTTCAGAATGCGGCCGCGCACCCCGCCCAGGCCGCCCAGGGTGTAGGTGGACTTGGAGCCCAGCACCGGCGGAACCTCCAGGCCCCCGGCCACGCAGAGGTAGCCCCGCCAGCCCTGCTTGGCCAGGCCCAGGCTGAGCACGTCACCGGGCTTGACCAAAAAACTCTGCCAGAGCGGGGCCTCGGCGCCGTTGAGCCGGGCGTCCATGTCCGCGCCGGTGAGGGCCACCACCGTCTCGGCCAGGACCTCCAGCTTCACCCCCTGGCCGGTCATCTCCAGGCCCGCCTCATCCAAGGGGTTTTTCAGCAGCAGGTTGCCCATGGCCAGGGCGAAGCGGTCCATGGGCCCGGAGGGGGGTATGCCGCTGTCCAGGAACCCCCGGCGGGGCGCGGCCTGGACCGTGCTGAACACGCCCGGATGGATTACGGCAAAGGTGGCGGCCATGGTCGGCTCCTCTAATCCGGCAAACGGTAGGCGCCCTGGGTTATACGGTACTGGTAACGGTACTCGATGACCAGTTGGCGAATGTGGTCGAATTCCTCGCCCTCCACCCGCTGGTACTTGATGCGGTCGCCTATGCGCAACAGCACCGGCGACTCCTCGAACTGGGCCAGGGTCTGGAAGCGGTCGTAAATGGGCACCGGGCACAGGCCGATGAGCTGGTACCCGCCCGGGCTCACCACCGGGTAGTGGGCGGTGATGCTGCCCCCCAGGGCGACGGCGCCGGTAGGGGTGTACAGGCGGGGCGAAACGTACTTGGGCGTGGAGAGCAGCACCTCCGGGTTGAGCTGCATGAGCTGGGGCGAGCCGGGCGTGAAGCCCACCATGCCGGTCCAGTGGATGGTCTCGGAGTGGATGCGCACCACCTCCGCGGGCGGCATATTGTTCTGCCGGGCCACGAAGTCCAAGTCCTTGCCCCAGGGCGACCCGTATTTGCAGGGCAGCTCGATGAGCCGGGAGGGCACCTCCTTGACCGGCGGTATCTGCCGGAGCAGGCCCTTGAGCTCAGCGATCAGGTCCGCGGTCTTGACGGCCAGGGAGTCGTAGGAGAGCAGGAGCGAGCGCCAACCGGGAAAGGTCTCGCGGAAGCCGGTGATCCGAGCCTGGCGGATGGCCTCGTTCAGGGCGACGACCATGAAGTTGGCCCGGAGGGTCATCTCGTCGCCCAGCTCGATGGTCAGGTACTCGTCGCCAGAGTAGAGAAAGCGCGGCTCGGGGTAGATCATGGCACTTCTCCTGGCCGGGGTCCCCGCGGCCGGCTCTCAAGCAAAGCTCTGCGCGTGCAGGGGCAGTATCTTCACGCCGCGGGCCTCCAACTCCCGGCGCAGGGCCTGGGCCAGCTCCGGCGCCCGGGGGTTGTCGCCGTGCAGACAGATGCTGCGGCCCTGGACCGTGATCTCCTGTCCGTCCAAGGTGGCGACCTTGTTCTCCAGCACCATCTTGAGCACCTTGTCCACCGTGGCCGCCACGTTCACCGCGCCGTGCTTCTTCTTGATGGTGGTGGTGCCGTCGGGCAGATAGTCCAGGTCCGCGTACAGTTCGCCGGCCACGCGCACGCCCATCTGCCGGGCCAGGTTGTAAGGCAGGGTGTTGTACAGGGCCAGGAAGATCGGCGTGGGCCTGAACACCGCCAGGCCCTCCAGGATGCCCCGGGCCAGATCGTCGTCGTGCCAGGCCATCTGATACAGCTCGCCGTGGGGCTTGATGTGCTGCAGGGCCACCCCCGCCTGGTCGCAGAAGGCCTTCAGCGCGCCGGTCTGGTAGATGATGTAGTCGGCCGCCTCCTGCCGGCTGATGTGCATCTTGCGCCGGCCGAAGCCGATCAGGTCCGGAAAGCCGGGGTGGGAGCCCACGGCCACGCCATGCTCCTTGGCCAGGGCCACGGTCTGGCGCATCACGTGGGGGTCGCCGGCGTGGAAGCCGCAGCCCACGCTGATGGAGGTGACGTGGGGCATCATGGCCTGGTCGTTGCCCAGGCTGTAGATGCCGAAGCTCTCGCCCATGTCGCAGTGCAGGTCAATCTCCAGGGCCATGTGCTCCCCCTTTCACCCCCAGGGCTAAGAGCCCGCGCCCGGCTAGTTGATGATCAGCCCGCCGTCAATGAACAGGGTGATGCCGTGCACCCACTCCGCCTCGTCCGAGGCCAGGTACACCGCGCCGGGGGCGATGTCCTTGGGCTGGCCCACCCGGCCGGCCGGGGTCTGGTCAATGCGGCTTTTGAGATATACCGGGTCCTGCAACAGGTGGCGGTTCAGCGGCGTCTCTACGTCGCCGGGGCCGATGCAATTGACGTTGATGCCCTTGGGCGCCAGCTCCATGGCCAGGGCCTTGGTCAGCCCCTGGATGGCCGCCTTGGAGGCGCAGTAGGCCGCGGCGTTGGGGAAGCCGATCTCGCCGGCGATGGAGGCGATGTTGATGATCTTGCCCCTGCCTTGCTTGAGCATCTCGGGCAGGGCCCGCTGGATCATGAGGAAGGTGCCCTTGACGTTGGTGTCCATGGTGTCGTCCCAGATCTTCTCCGTGTGTCCGGGCACATCAGTGGAGATCAGGATGCCGGCCACGTTCACCAGTATGTCCAGCTTGCCGTAGGCCTTGACCGTATCGCTCACCACCCGGTCTATGTCCGCCGGCTGGCGCACATCGCCGGCCAGGGCCAGACCCGTGCCGCCCGCGGCCTTGATCTTGGCCGCCACCTGGTCCAGGGCCCCCTGGCGCCGGCCCATCACCGCCACCTTGGCTCCCTGGCGGGCGAACTCCAGGGCGATGGCCTCGCCGATTCCCTGCCCGCTGCCGGTGACGATGGCCACCTTGTCCTTGAGTCTCATCTGCCTCCTCCTTGACCAGCCTTTGCGTCCTGAATACGCGATGATTATATAAAATTATCCCTGCATAGGATCAAGGGAACCATTTCATACAATCGTATGCACAACAGCAGGCTTCCTGGTGCCCCACAGCATCCCGTCCCCGCGGTTTCCGGCCCGGCCATTGGCTGGGCGGCTGGGCTGCTCCCAGACAAAACACTATGCGCAAGCCATTAATAAATATGGCAATAGCCTGTCCAATCCGCAGGTTGCTTGGTCTTATGCTGTGATATTAAATGGTTGCCGTTTAGGGTGTCAACTACTTTCTGGCTTGACAGCGCGGCCGGGACGGGACTTAAAATATGCTAACGTTTCCACAAAATATCACCCGGCCGCTCCGCCCACCGGACGAGACGCCCGGGCAGAGGCCAGGACCAGCGGGCAAGGAGAAAGATTCATGCCAGCCTATAAAACAGAGGCGGACTTCGCCAAGCTCAACTTCCCTCAGGCGCCTTCCATCACCGTGCCGCCGCCCGGCCCCCAGGCCCAGGCCCTGCTGGCCCGCCAGGCCAAGGTGGACTCCAACGCCCTGGCCTACCCCCACATGATCCCCCTGGCCCCGGCCGAGGGTCTGGGCGCCACGGTCAAGGACGCGGACGGCAACTACTATATTGACCTCAGCGGGGGCATCGGGGTGTTGAACCTGGGCCACTCCCACCCGGACGTAGTGGCGGCCATCAAGGCCCAGGCCGATCAATTCGTGCACGGCCTGGACTTCCCGGCCGAGGCCCGGGTGCGGCTCTCGGAGAAGCTGGTGCAAATCGCGCCCGGCAACATGCGCGGCCGCTCCCGGGTGTTCCTCTGCGGCCCCACCGGCTCCGACGCGGTGGAGGCTGGCGTAAAGCTGGCCAAGATGCACTCGGTCAAGCCGGGGGTCATCTCCTTCGAGGGCGGCTGGCATGGGGTGAGCGGGACCGGCCTGGCCGCCACCGGCAAGCGGGGCGTCCGCCAGAACTGCCTGCCGGTGATGCCCGAGGTCTATATCGTGCCCTACGCCTACTGTTACCGCTGCCGCTTCGGCCTGACGTATCCGTCCTGCGGGTTGCAGTGCGCCAAGTTCCTGGAGCACGTGGTGCGCGACCCGGACTCCCTGGCCACCAACCCCGGCTGCATCCTCATCGAGCCCATCCAGGGCGAGGGCGGCATCGTGGTGCCGCCAGAGGGCTACCTCCAGGAGGTGCGGCGCATCTGCGACCAATACGGCCTGATCCTGATCATGGACGAGATTCAGACCGGCTTCGGCCGCAGCGGGGCCATGTTCGCCTCGGAGCTGTGGGGCGTCACCCCGGACATCATGCTGGTCTCCAAGACCATGGGCGGCGGCCTGCCCCTGGCCGCGGTGGTGATCCAGGAGCAGTTCGACACCTGGGGGCCCGGCGCCCACGTGGGCACCTTCCGGGGCAACCTGCTCTCCTGCGCCTCGGGTTTGGCGGCCGTCCAGACCATCGAGCGCGACGGCCTGGTGGACCGATCCCGGAAGCTGGGCCAGGCGGCCCTGGAGCGGCTGCGGGTCATCGGCCAAGACAGCCGCTTCATCGGCGAGGTGCGCGGCCGGGGCCTGTTCATCGGCATGGAGTTCGTCAAGGACAAACAGAGCAAAGAGCCGGCCCCGGACATCCTGCAGGAGGTGGTGGCCCGTTGCTTCCAGAAAGGCTGCATGGTCTGGAAGTCCGGCCGCTGGAACAATGTGGGGCGCATGATGCCGGCCCTGGTCATCACCGAAGCCCTGCTCATGCAGAGCATTGACATCTTCGCCCGGGAGTTGAAAGCCCTGGAGCAGGGATATAAGGGATAAGGGACGCACCAGAGGACGCCTGGGGGCGGCGGGCGCGGGCCTTGCCGCCGCGGGGGGCGATCGCCTAAGCTAAATTATATGTCTTCAGGAGCGGGGCGCGCGTGAGCCAAAAGCGAACTACCATCAAGGACCTGGCCAAGGCGGCCAAGCTGTCGCCCTCCACAGTTTCGCGCGCGCTCAACGACCATCCCCGCATCGGCGCCAAGACCAAAAAGCGGGTGCAGAAGCTGGCCCGCAGCATGGGCTACACCCCCAACCTGCTGGCCCGGGGGCTGGTCACCCAGAAGAACTTTCTGCTGGGCCTTTTGGTCTATGACTTCCGCAACCCCTTCTACGCCGAGCTCACCCGCTCCATCCAGGACACGGCCGAGGAGCACGGCTTCTGGCTGATCCAGTCCAGCACCGACGACGACCCGGACAAGTCCCGCCTGCTGGTGGACTCCATGATGCGGGTGGGGGTGGAGGGGCTCATTTTCGCCTCCTGCCAGTTGGAGGACCCCCTGGTGGAAGCTTTGCTGGACCAGGGCTTCCCCCTGATGCTGGCCAACCGCCGGCTTAGGAAGGACCGGGGCAACTACGTGGTGATGGACAACGTGTATGGGGCTTACCTGGTGGTGAACCACCTCATCCGCCTGGGCTACCGCCGCATCGCCATGATCCGGGGGCCCCATGGCCTCTCCACCAGCGCGGACCGCTACCAGGGCTATCTGGAGGCCATGCAGGAGAAGGGCCTGGAGATTGACCGGGAGCTGGTCAAGGAGGGGCCGTTCTTCTCTCAGGAGACCGGTTACACCTTCACCCGCCGCCTGATGCGCCTGCGCCAGCCGCCAGAGGCCATATTCTGCGGCGACGACTACATGGCCCTGGGGGCCATGAAGGCCCTGGCCGAAATGGAGCTCAAGGTGCCCGAGGACGTGGGCCTGGTGGGCTTTGACGACGCGGAGATATCCTCGCATCCCCAGATTCAGCTCACCACCGTGAGCCAGGACGCCCAGGAGATGGGCCGGCGGGCCACCCGGATTCTTTTGCAGGCCATCGCAGGCAAGCTGCCTGAGCCGCAGCACATACTGCTGGAGCCGCACTTGGTGATCCGGGAGTCCTGCGGCTACAAGCTGCGCTCGCAGCCGCAGCCCCAGGCCGGCCTGGCCACCTGAGCGGGGGCCGGCCCATGCGCATCAGCTTCTTGGGACCGTTCGCCGAGCTGGCCGGCAGCGAGTTGGAGCTGGCGCTGCCCGGGTCCATCAGCCTGCGTGAACTCATCGCGGAGTTGGCCGTCCGGTTTCCCGGCTTCGCCCGCTACGCCGCCCTGGACAGCGACCACGGCCTCTCGGCCCACGTGTGCTTTCTGCGCCAGGGGCGGCCGCTGAAGCTGGCTGAGCGCGTGCAGGACCAAGACCAGATACAGGTGCTGCTGCCGGTGACCGGCGGCTGAGCAGACAGGAGGGGGTCATGAAAGGCTACCAGGGCAGGCTGCTGCGCGTGGATCTGAGCACCCGCAAGGTCCAAAGCCAGGATTTGGACGGGGGGATGCTCGAGCAGTACCTGGGCGGGGCCGGCGTGGGCGCCCGCCTGCTCTATGACGAGACCACGACCGACACCGACCCCCTGGGCCCGGACAACCTGCTCATCGCCTGCACCGGGCCCTTCACCGGCACCGCGGTGCCCTCCAGCAGCCGCCATCATATGGTGGCCCGCTCCCCGCTGACCAGCATCTTCGGCGAATCCAACGTGGGCGGCTCCTGGGCCGTGCACCTGAAGCGGGCCGGCTACGACGGCGTGGCGGTGCGGGGCCGGGCCGAGACGCCGGTGTATCTGTGGATACACGAGGGCGGCGCGGAGATCCGCGACGCGGCCCCCATCTGGGGCCAGGACTCCTCCCAGTCCGCCGCCTGGCTCAAGGCCCAGACCGCGGACAAGGCCACCTGCGCGGTGATCGGCCAGGCCGGCGAGAGGCAGGTGCTCATCGCCGGCGTGCCCCACGTAGGGGAGATCGTGCGCGCCGCGGCCCGCACCGGCCTGGGCGCGGTGATGGGCTCCAAGAACCTAAAGGCCATGGTGGCCTACGGCCAGCGGGATTGGGAGATCGCCGACCCCGAGGGCCTGCGCCAGGACGTGAAGCAGCTCCTGCCCCACATCGCCAAGGCCACCGAGACTTTCGGCAAGTACGGCACCTCCGGCGGCATAGACAACTACGAGAAGGTGGGCAACTTCCCCCTAGAAAACTGGCGCCGCGGGCGCTGGCCGGGCGCGGCCAAGATCTCCGGCGTGGTCATGCACGACACGATCCTCAGCGGCCGCAAGGCCTGTCTGCACTGCCCCATCGCCTGCGGCCGGCACATCAAGATAGACGAAGGTCCCTGGGGGCCCCTGGACTGCGAGGGGCCGGAGTACGAGAGCCTGGGCACCCTGGGCGGCGAGTGCCTGGTGGAGGACCTGGGCGCCGTGTGCAAGGCCAACCAGCTCTGTAATCTCTACGGCCTGGACACCATCTCCACCGGCGCGGTGATCGCCTTTGCCATGGAGGCCTTTGAGAAGGGGATCATCACCACCGCCGACACCGAGGGCGTGGAGCTGACTTGGGGCAACGCCCAGGCCCTGGTGGCCATGGTGCACAAGATCGGCCGGCGAGAGGGCCTCGGCGAGCTGATGGGCCAGGGCTCGCTGAAGATGGCCCAGGCCCTGGGCCGCAACGCCGTGGAGTTCGCCATTCAGGTCAAGGGTCTGGAGCCCTCGGCCCATGACCCGCGGCGCTTCTTCAGCCAGGCCCTGTCCTACGCCACCGCCGCCCGCGGCGCCTGCCACAACGCCAGTTGGAGCCATCCCTACGAGATCGGCTTGAGCATGCCCGAGATCGGCATCCCCGAGCCCCAGGACCCCTACCAGGTGGAGGGCAAGGCCGAGTTCACCGCCAATCTGCAGGACCTGATGTGCGCCCTGGACAGCCTGATTCTCTGCCGCTTCGCCCAGATCGGCAAAGCGGTCAACGTGAGCAACATGGTGCGCTGGCTGAGCCTCATCACCGGCCGGGAGTGGGACCTGGACCAGTTCATGCGGATCGGCCAGCGGGTGTTCAACCTCAAGCGGCTCTACAACACCCGCCTGGGCATCAGCCGCAAGGACGACTTCCTGCCGCCCCGCTTTATGACCCTCAACCGTCAAGGCCCGGACCTGACCAACCAACTCCCCCCCTTGGGCCGGCTGCTGGCCGACTATTACCAGTACCGGGGCTGGGACGAAACGGGCGTGCCTTCGCCGGAAAAGCGGCAAGAGTTGGGTCTGGGCCAGGGCTAGGACCGCAAGGTTGTGAATAAAAGAACCGGCGTAAAAAAATACCAGTTAAGGGGTTGAGATTTGGCGGCAAGAAAATATATGATATCTCAGATACGTCACATGTGAGTTGGTGTAGCGCTTGTCTCAGAGGCGGTGGGCCTGCCAGGGCGGGCCCTGTTGTCCCCGGCAGCCGATGGAGACGCGGAAAACAAAGCATATGGTTTTAGAAAACCCCATCAAGAAACAGTCCCTCCAGAGCATGGTTTACGAAAGCCTGCGGCAGGCCCTGGTGCAGCGGGAAATCGAGCCGGGTGAGCAGCTGAACATCGCCAAGCTGGCAAAAATGCTCAACGTGAGCACCATGCCGGTGCGCGAGGCCCTGCGCCGCTTGGAGGCAGAGGGGCTGGTCACCTTCAACTCCAACAAGCGCATTCTGGTCCACAAGCTTTCGCCGCAGGACCTGGAAGATATCTATATTATAAGGATGCCCCTGGAAGAGCTGGCTCTGCTCATGTGCCTGGAGCTAGAGGACCTGGCGGGGTTGGAGGTGCTGGAATCCCTCCACCAGCGAATGTGCCGGCCGCGCATCAGCGCCGCCCAGTGGTTTGACTTGAACCGGGCCTTCCACATGCAACTGCATGATATGTCCGGTTCGCCCCGCCTTTCTCAGATCCTGCAGGGGCTGTGGAACAGCACCGGCCCCTATCTGCGCATCTTCTCGGGCAACCCCAAGGCGGTGACCCGCGCCAACCAGGAGCACGCCGGCATCCTGGAGGCCCTGCGGTCCCGCGACCCCAAAAAGGCCAAATTGCACCTGCGCAGCCATCTGCGCAACGGGCTCAAATCCGTTAGAGTCATCTTGGAGGCCGAATACAACAGCGTCGATCGCTAGGCAACAACTCAGAGGACCCCTGCGTATAACGGCCGGGCGCCAGCGAGCGTCCGCCGAGACAATACGATGGTGTGGATTAAAGGCTTTGACAACTTAACAAGGGAGGGAAGTCATGCCTGAGCACCAGAAAGGAAAGGGCAAAGGAGTTAGTCGACGCACATTCTTCAAAACCACTGGCGTGGCCGCCGGGGCGGCGGCCTTGGGAGGCTTCCACTTCGTACGCAAGTCCCAGGCGGCGTCAGGACCCCTGAAGCTGGGCTGCCCGCTTCCCCTGACCGGCCCCTACGGGACCGAGGCCCTGGACCAGCAGGCCGGCGCCGCCCTGGCCGTGGCCGAGGTCAACAAGAACGGAGGCGTGCTGGGCCGCAAGGTGGAGTTGGTGGTGCGCGACACCAAGCTCAAGGCCGACGAGGCCGCCCGCCGGGCCAAGGAGCTCATCGAAAGCGTAAAGGTCGAGCTGATGACCGGCTGCCTGTCGGCCGCCAACCAGTTGGCGGTCAACGAGCAGTGCAAGCTGGTGGGCATGCCCTATATGTCCATCAGCCAGTCCAACGAGATCACCGAGCGGCGCGACGCCTCGGTGTACACCTACCACGAGGCCCTGGACCCGCACACGACCACCCAGGCGGTGGGCAAGTGGGCGGCGCAAAAGTTCGGCAAACGTTGGTACTTCCTGACCTCGGACTACGCCTTCGGCTGGCAGCTCACCGACGGCTTCCGGCGGGTGGGCAAGATGTTCGGCGTCCAAGACGTGGGCGAGACCAAGCACCCCCTGGGCACCGCCGACTTTTCCTCCTACTTCCCGCGCATCATGGCCGCCAAGCCCGACGTGTTGATCATTGACAACTTCGGCAAGGACCAGCTCAACACCATCAAGCAGGCCACTTCCTTCGGCCTCAAGAAGAAGATCCAGCTCCTCTGCCCGGTGCTGCTGGCCTCGGCCCGGCTGGGCGCGGGCACTGCGGCCTACGAGGGCGTGGTGGGCGGCACCTCCTTCTACTGGGAACAGAACCACCCCACCGCCAAGAAGTTCGTGGCGGCCTTCCAGAAGGCCAACGGCCGGCCGCCCATTGATTACGCCGGCTACGCCTACAGCGGCGTGCTGGAGCTGCTCAACGGCGTGAACCGGGCCGGCAAGCTGGACGCGTTGGCCCTGGCCACGGCCATTGAAAACCGCAACTACGACAACTACAAGGGCAAGCAGTGGTGGCGCCCCTGCGACCATCAGTCCCAGCAGGACGTGTTTATCCTGCGCTCCAAGACCCCCAAGAAGAAGTACGACGTGTTCGAGATCATCGACACGGTCTCCGGCGCCAACGAGGCGCTGCTACGCACCTGCGTGGAGCTGGGCCACAAGCCCGGGGTGCCCAACCGGACGGGCCTGAAGAAGTAGCTGTTCTAGAAACCTTCCCCCGCCCCGCCACGGGGCGGGGGAAGCAAAAGGTGGCGGCGGCGCATGGATTTCAACGTAATCATAATGCAGCTTTTCACCGGCCTGTCGCTGGGCATGCTTTATGTCCTGCTGGCCCTGGGGCTGTCCATCATCTTCGGTCTGCTCACCGTGGTCAACTTCGCCCACGGTTCCATGTATATGTGGGGCGCCTTCGTCGGCGTGTTCACCGTGGCCTGGACCGGCAACTTCTGGGCCGCCCTGGTCCTGGCGCCCCTAGGCGTGGGCCTGTACGGCCTGGTGATCGAAAGATGGTTGATACGCCCGCTCTATGGCCGGGATATCAACTATCCCCTTTTGCTCACCTTCGGCCTGCAGTTGATCATGATCGAGGTGGTGCGCATCTTCTTCGGCACCTCGGATCATCCCTTTTCCGCGCCGGCGCTGCTCAGCATGCCCCTGGAGGTCATGGGCATCTTCTACTTCCCGGCCTACCGGGTCTTTCTGATCGTCTTCACGGCGGTCATCTGTTTTGTGCTCTGGTTTTTCCTGGAAAAGACCGACCTGGGGCTGATCATACGCGCCGGCACCCGTGACCCCTTGATGGTGCGCGCCCTGGGCATCGACATGAACCTGATCTGGTGGCTGGTCTTCGGCATCGGCTCGGCCCTGGCCGGCCTTGCGGGCATCCTGGCCGCGCCCATCCGCAGCGTGTATCCGGAGATGGGCATCGCCATGCTTGTGGAGTGCTTCGTGGTCACCGTGGTGGGCGGCATGGGCAGCCTGCCGGGGGCCATCGTGGCTGGCATCCTGCTGGGCATCGTCAGCTCCCTGACCACCCTGGTCTATCCCCAGATGGCGGACATAGTCATCTTCCTGGTGATGGCCGTGGTGCTCTTGGTGCGCCCCAGCGGCCTGTTCGGCAAAGCCGGCCTCCTGGAATAGCAAGGGGCCTACGAGGAAAGGGATGGCTGAGTTGCAATCACAAGCGGCCCATGCTGCCACGACACCGGCGGTCATGAGCCCCTGGGACAAGGTGGTGAACCTGGTTTCCCGCTACCCAGTGGCCTTCATGACCTTGTTCTTCATCCTCTTCCCCTTTGTGGTCCCCTACCAGGCGCTGGCCACTCAGATCATCATCTGGGGGCTTTTCGCCCTGGGCTACAACGTCTGCCTAGGCTACACGGGGATGCTCTCCTTTGGCCACGCCGCCTACTTCGGGGTGGGGTCCTACACCCTGGGCATCGTTCTCATCAGGCTTTGGGAGAACGTCTGGTTCGGCCTGGCCTGCGCCACCTTCATGGGCGGGATCACCGCCCTGGTGCTGGGGTATCTGTGCATCAAGCGCCGGGGCATCTACTTCGCCCTGCTGACCTTGGCCTTCGCCCAACTGCTGTACTTCGTCGCCTTCCAGTGGGTGAACCTCACCGGCGGCGACAACGGCCTGCGCAACATACCGGCGGTGCCCCTGGCCCTGCCCGGCTTCTCCGTGGACATCCACGACCCGCTGCGCTTCTATTTCTTCGTGTTGTTCTTCGTGGTCCTGGCCCTGCTCTTGCTGCAGCGGATTTTGCAATCGCCCTTCGGCCGGGTGTTGGAGGCGGTGCGCGAAAACGACCCCCGGGCGCGCTCCTGTGGCTACGAGACCTCCAACGTGCGCTGGCTGGCCTTCATCGTTTCCGGGGCCATCAGCGGGCTGGCCGGCGGCCTCTACGCCTTGTACCTGCATTTCGTGGGCATCGAGTCCCTGTACTGGGTGACCTCGGGGCAGATACTGATGATCACCCTGCTGGGCGGCATGGGCAGCTTCATAGGCCCCTTCATAGGCGCCGGGGTGTTTCTCTTCCTGGAAGACGTGCTCAGCGCCATAACCGTCAACTGGATGATCTTCCTGGGCACCGTGTTCATCCTGTGCGTGCTGTTCTTCCCCGACGGGATATGGGGCACCTTCGTGAAGCTGATTGGCCGCAAATCGGCGCTGAAAAGGTAGGGGTCCTCATGGAGCCGATGCTGACTACCATTGGTCTCACCAAGAACTTCGGCGGCCTGACCGCCGTCAACAACGTCAACTTCTCCATCTACCCGGGGGACGCGCAGTCCATCATCGGGCCCAACGGTGCGGGCAAGAGCACCTTCTTCAAGCTCATCTCCGGAGAGATCAAGCCTAGCCGTGGGAAAATCATGTTCAACGGCAAGGACATCACCAAGCTGCCCCAGACCAAGGTTTCCCACCGGGGGATCGCGGTGGCCTACCAGATCACCAACATCTTCCCCCTGCTGACGGTCTTTGAGAACGTGCGGGTGGCGGCTCAGTCCCGCAAGACAACCTTCAACTTCTGGAGCAAGGCCGAATCCCACAGCGAGATATCCGACCAAGCGCTGCACATCCTGGAGGAGATCGGTCTGATCCAGTTCCGGCACGACATCGCGGCCAACCTGTCCCACGGCGACCAGAAGCGGCTGGAGATCGGCATCGCCTTGGCTACCAAGCCCGAGCTGCTTTTGCTCGACGAGCCCACCGCCGGCCTGTCCCCCACCGAGACCAGGCAAACCATCGAGTTGATCAAAAATATCTCTGAACACCTGACTATCATCCTGGTGGAGCACAAGATGACCGTGGTCATGGAGGTCTCGGACAAGATAACCGTCTTGCACTACGGCAGCCTCCTGGCCCAGGGCAGCCCGGAGGACATTCGCAACAATGAAGAAGTGCGCCGCGTCTATTTGGGCGGCGTGAAGATGTAGAGGCGGGCCATGCTGCTGAAAGTGAATAACATAGACACCTACTATGGGCTGAGCCACATTCTGCAAGGGGTCTCCCTGGAGGTAAAGGAAAAAGAGATCGTGACCCTGGTGGGGCGCAACGGCGCCGGCAAGACCACCACCCTCAAGAGCATCTTGGGGCTGGCCCAGGTGCGCGCGGGGTCCATCGAGTTCGACGGCCAGGACATCAGCCGGCTGCCCACCCACCAGGTGATCCTGCGGGGCATATCCTACGTGCCCGAGGAGCGCCGCATAATCCCTGGCCTGAGCGTGCGGGAAAACATCAAGCTGGCCCTCTTAAAGAGTCACAACCGTGAGCGCGAAGAGGAGATGATCGAGCGGGTGGCCCAGTACTTCCCGGTGCTCAAGGAGCGCCTGAACCAGGACGGCACCAGCCTCAGCGGCGGCGAGCAGCAGATGCTGGCCATCGCCCGCGCGCTGGTGACCGACCCCAAGGTGATGCTCATTGACGAGCCCACCGAGGGCCTGATGCCCCTGCTGGTGGAGTCCATCGCCGAGATCGTACTGGAGATCAACCGTTCGGGGGTCACGGTGCTGCTGGTGGAGCAGAATATCGAGATGGCCCTGAGCATCTCCCACCGGGCCTACGTAATAGACGAGGGGCGCATCCAGACCTCCGGCCTCTCACAGGATATTTTGGCCGACGAGGAGATACAGAGGCGCTATCTTTCGGTCTAAGGTGGGGAGCCGAGAATTAGGGGCCTAGCTCCAGCGGGCCCTGGGAACATTCCCTGAACACCGTTTTTATCCGGGCAACGGCGGCGCGGGGCGAAAGGGGTTCCGGGAAAGATATATCGTATACGATATATTGATAGTCCGTTCACTGGAAACGTTCCAAAGGAGGAAGAAGAGATGAGTAGAAGCGAAAAATACTATGTAAACGACTACAGCCAGGGTTCCTTCGGAACCAGCATCAAGGACTGGCAGGAGCGCTTGGACGTGCACCGCATGCGCAGTGACCGTCTGGCCAAGGCCAACGCCGCCCTGGCCAAACACAAACTGTGCGGCATCCTGTCCATCAACGAGTACAACACCCGCTACATCACGGGCACCAACACCGCCGCCTGGACCCGTGAGAACTCGGGCCTGCGCTACAGCCTGCTGCCCACCGGCGGCAAGCCCTTCATGTATGAGCAAGGCGACATCGGCTACCACACCAGGCGCAACGTCCCTTGGCTGGAAGACCGCGTGGAATCGGCCATCACCGGCGCCGGCTGGACAGGCTTCATCATGGGCCCCGCCGCCCAGGAGGCCCAGTCCAAGAAGATGGCCAAGCAGATCAAGGCCCAACTGAAGGCCGACGGCGCCGACCTCAAGCTGCCCCTGGGCATCGATCACTGGGACCTGGCCGTTATCGGGGCCCTGGAAAAAGAGGGCATCAAGGTGGCCAACGCCTGGCCGGCCATGTACGATGCCCGCGAGTGCAAGACCGAGGACGAGGTGGAGTGCCTGCGCATCGGCTGCGCCATCGGCGAGGGCATGTTCCAAAAGCTCAAAGAGTCCATCAAGCCCGGCGTGCGCGAGAGCGAAATGATGGGGGTCATGATCGGGGAGGCCTACCGCCTGGGCGCCAACTGGGCCGGCGGCTCCTTTGCCGCTTCCGGACCCATGACCTGGCCCAATATCCGCCACTTCGGCGACCGCATCGTGCGCCCCGGAGACGTGGTCTACGCCGACGTTTACAAGACCGCGTTTTTAGAGTACAAGATCTGCTACTATCGCACTTTTTCCTGCGGCAAACCGCACCAGGCCACGGTGGATGCTTACAACCGGGCCGTGGACTGGCTCTACGATTCCATTGACGTGATCAAAGATGGCATCACCACCAAGGACATCGCCGACCGCTGGCCGGATTCCACCAAGATTTGGTCCGACATCGGCGTGGACAACGAGGACAAGACCGCCGGCAACAACTGGGCCCACGGCATCGGGCTGTCGCTGTACGAGCGCCCCATCGTGTGGCGGGCGGTCTCCCTGGATCACCCTCTGCCCATCAAGGAGAACATGACCTTCGCCATCGAAACCCAGGAGGGCGACGGCCGCGGCCAGGGCGTGCGCATCGAGGAGATGCTGCGGGTCACCAAGACCGGCTGCGAGATCCTCAGCCGCTGGCCCATTGACCATATCACCGTCTGTGAGTCCTAACTGACACCGCGGGGGGCCCCAGCCAGGGGCGGGGCCCCCCATTCACGCGAGGCGTCTGATCATGAGTGACTACCGCATTTGGCCCCTGAACACCGGCACTATCATCGTGGACAAGGGCGGCTACATCACCCGCGGCCAGGGCCTGGGCATCGAGGTGGAGATACCGGCCACCGCCTGGTACCTCAGCGACGGACAGCATAAGGTGCTGGTGGACACCGGCATGTGCCACACCGACCTGGCCCATTGGCACCACGGCGGCTCCCAGCAAGGGCCGGACCAGGCGGTGCACAAGTGCCTGGCCCGGCTGGGCGTGGACCCGGCGGACATTGAGCTGATCATCTTCACCCACCTGCACTGGGACCACTGCCACAACCTGGATCAGTTTCCCCGCGCCCGCATGGTGGTCAGCCAGACCGAGCTGGCCTTTGCCCTCGAACCCATCCCCCCTTATTACAAGTCTTATGAATACTCCGCCCTGGGCAAGCGGGCGCCTTTCTTGAACCGGAACTTCGAGCAGATCAACGGCGAGGTGGACGTCCTGCCCGGCCTGACCATCTTCCCCACGCCCGGCCACTCGCCGGGCCACCAGTCAGTGGCCGTCAGCACCAGCGGCGGCGTGCACGTCATCACCGGCGACGCGGTGTTCGCCTATGTAAACCTGCAGCCGGCCGGCCCGCACCTGCCCTTCAACATCATGGGACGCTTCGCGGACATCGTGGCCTCCTGGCACAGCCTGGAGGAAATAACCCGCCGGGCCGACGTAGTGCTGCCCGGCCACGACATGGCCGTGTTCGACTCCCCGGTCTATCCCCGGCAAGGAGCCTAGCCATGCGGGTCACGCTGGCCAGTCTGCTGGCCGGGGCCCAGCAGGCCCGGGGCACGGCCGTGGTGGTGGACGTTTTCCGGGCCTTCACCTGCG
The DNA here is from genome assembly GCA_003605055.1 of Desulfarculus sp. GTDB lineage: Bacteria > Desulfobacterota > Desulfarculia > Desulfarculales > Desulfarculaceae > Desulfoferula. Next base: position 68,485 of record QZKP01000041.1, on the reverse strand, counting down.
CCCCCCTGATGTTCTCCCTGGGGATCAAGGCCTCCATCCTGGTGGCCAAGCCGGAACAGGCCCTGGCCCTGAAGCAGCAGGACCCGGATCTGGTCTTGGTGGGCGAGGTGGGCGGCGAGCCCATCGCGGGCTTTGACCTGGGCAACTCCCCCAGTCAAATACTAACCAAGCCGCCGGACTTCTTCGCCGGGCGCGTTGCCGTGCAGCGCACCTCCGCCGGGGTGCAGGGCGCCCTGGCCGCCCTGGAGGCGGCAGAGGAGGTGCTCTTGGGCAGCTTCGGCCTGGCCCGGGCCACCGCCGAGTACCTGCGCCGCAGGCCGCCGAAGCAGGTGAGCATCGTGGCCATGGGCGTGCAACTGGAGCGGCCGGCCCCGGAGGACGAGTGGTGCGCCCGTTATCTGGCCCATCTGCTGGGGGCCGGCGACTACGACTATCACCAGGCCATGCGCGAGATACTGGCCGACCACACCACGCAGAAGTTCCTGCGCCGGGAAAAGGCCTATTATCCGGCCGAAGATCCCATCCTGTGCCTGCAGCCTGACCTATACGATTTCGTCCTGCGGGCGGCCCGGGAAGGCGAGCAGGTGGTGGTGCGCAAGGTGGCGCTTTAGGCCCAGCCTGCCTGCCCAGGTGTCGGGCGCCTAGAATGAGGTGGGAATTGATCGGGCCGGTGCGGTTGGCATGCGTCTGTTGAACCGCCACGTAGTCATTGCCCTGGCCGCGGCCACCGGCATGGGGGCCGCCCTGCTGATCCTCAGCCCCATCCTGCCCGCGCTCAAGGAGTTCTACGGCGTCAGCAACGCCCTGTTGGGCATGCTGGTCACGGCCCTGGTCCTGACTCATGCCCTGGTGCAGATACCCGGCGGCGTCGTCGTGGATCGGCTGGGCGCGCGCTGGAGCCTGACCCTGGCCCTGACCCTGGCCTTCGTGGGCTCGGCCCTGCCCTACCTGAACCAGAGCTACCCGCTGGTGCTGGCCGCGAGAGTGGTGGTGGGCCTGGGCACCGGACTGGGATTCGTGGCCAGCCTGAAGTACGTCACCGCCCACTCCGCGGCCCAGCGGGCAGGCCTGACCCAGGGTTTTTTCGGCGGTCTGATCAACGTCGGCTGCATCATCCCCTTTCTGATCAGTCCCCTGCTCCTGTCCATTGACTGGCGGCTGGTGTTTCTCTTTTCCGCCCTGCTCTTCCTGCTGCCCTTGCTGGCGCTGCTGATTTGGGGCCAGGAGCCGGCCGGCGGCCGCGCCGAGACCGGACTTTCCCTGGGCCGGGTGCTCAAGCAGGGGCCGGTCTGGGCCCTGGGCCTGTGCCATTGTCTGTACTTCGGCGTCACCATGACCGTGGCCACCTGGATCGCCAGCTACCTGGTCTCCCTGTCGCCGGAGGGGATGCTCTTGGCCGCGGCCGGCCTGTGGGGCAGCCTGGCCACCGGCTTCAGCGCCCTGGGCCGCTTCGTCGGCGGCTTCACCCTGCGGCTGGTGGCGCCCCAGCGATTGATACTGGGCTCCGTATTCATGCTGGCCCTGGCCTTCGCCCTGTTGGTGGCCTCTTCCCAGGTGGGCTGGTCGGTTTTCTTGTTCGTGCTGGTTTACCTGAGCAGCTCGCTGACCTTCGCCTCGGTCTTTTGGCTGGCCTACACCCTGGCACCCCGGGAGCTGGCCGGCACCTCCATCGGCCTGGTGAACTCCATCGCCAGCCTGGGGGCCCTGCTGTTCCCGGTGGCCTTCGGCTTAATTCTGGACCAGACCGCCAGTTTCGCCTGGGGCTTCGTCTTCCTGATGATTCTGTCCCTGGGGGGGCTGGCGCCGGCAGGCTTTCTTTACCGGCGGGCCAACCGCGAGGCCCAGGCCGGACCACCGGCCGGGGCATCCGGCGCGCCTTTTATCCAAGCACCATGAGGCTAATAACGCGGGAGAACCCAAGCGACAGGTTGGCTGGCAGGTTCGGGACGACCGCCTAATGCCGGCCTTCTAACATAGCAGCCAGCAGGCCGACGCGGGCCGACTCCTCCATGAGCTCGGCCGTGTACTGGGCCTGCTCCAGGCTGGCGCCCAGGGCCAGCAGGCCGTGGCCCGCCAGTAAAAGGCCCTTGACCTGCGGGTCCCGGCAGGCCTGGCCCACGGCCTGGGCCAGTTCGGCCGAGCCGTCGGGATGCTCCGGCACCAAGGGTACTGGTCCCAACTGGCGCCGGGCGTGCACCGTGGGCTGGGGCAGCGGCAGCCCGCGCACCGCGTAGGCCGTGGCATGGGGAGCGTGGTAGTGGACGATGCCGCCCACCTCCGGCCGCTGGCCATACACGGCCAGGTGGGCGTGCACCTCCTTGGTGGGCCGGCGCCGGGAATCCAGCACCTTGCCGTCCGGCCCCAGCAGGACCAGGTCCTGAGGCGTGCACTCGGTCAGGGCCAGGCCGGTGGGCTTGGTCAAAAAGCCCCCCTGGGCCAGGCGCAGGCTGATGTTGCCGCCGGTGCTGGCCTGCATGCCCAGCCGGAAGGCGCGCTCCACCGCCCACAGAAAGCTATCGGCGGCCTTGGCTACATCCACTCGCTGCATGGGAATCACCTTGCGTTGAGGGCCAACTCATATTCAAGCCCCGCCTCCATCCATAGTCTCCTGGGGATTTATAGCCGTTGGGTATGGCCCTGTAAACAGAATACGGCCGCGGAGGAGCCGGCCAGCCTAAATTTTTATCATGTTTCCCGTTTCATGAAATATTTCTTGACAGCGCCCCGACCGGCGGCCAGAATAATCTCGCATCTCCCCTCAAGCCAGGATGGTCGCCGTGGCCGAAAAGAAATACCGTCTGGTCAAGACCAACCTCAACAGCCAGATCTACGGCGTGCTCAAGGAGATGATCGCAGACCAGCGCTTCAGCCCTGGCACCTACATCAACGTGGAAGGGCTCACCCACGAGCTGGGCGTGAGCCGCACCCCCATCTGGGAGGCCATCCGCCGCCTGGAGCAGGAGGGCATCGTGGTGCACACCCCGCACAAGGGGGTGCGGGTGCGCGAGTTCACCAGAGAGATGGCCGTGGAGCTGTACCTGGTGCGCGAGGCCCTGGAGGTGATGGCGGCCCGCCTGGCCGCGGAGAGGGTGAGCGACGAGGCCCTGGTCCGCCTGGAGCAGTGTCTGGAGCGCCAGGCCAAGGTGATCGAAAAGGGCGACGCGGTGGGCTACTCCAAGACCGACTACCAGTTCCACAAGCTTATCTACCAGGCCAGCGGCAATCAGTTGCTCAGCGAGATGCTCGACAGCCTGCGCTATAAGGCCCTGCCCCTGGCCTTTGGCCTCAACCCCTTTTTCAGCGAGTTTCTGGGCTTTCACCGGGAGATACTTACCGGCCTGCGCCGCCGGGACCCGGACCGCACCGAGAAGGCCGTGCGCCGGCATTTCCAGCGCATGCACAAGATCATTGCGGACTATCCCTGGGAAGAACAAGAGCCGCAGGGGGCCCGGGCCAGCCAGGCCCCCTAGCATAGGATCGGACGACATGGCCCATTTGGCCCTCAAAGGCGGACAACCGGTGCGAACCCGGCCCTACCCCTCCTGGCCCCAGGGCGGGCCCCAGGAGATGGCCCGCCTGCAGCAGGTCCTGAGCAGCAACCGCTGGTTCGCCGGCCCCCGGGGCGACGACCCCGATTCCCTGGGCGCGGAGTTCGGCCGGCGCTTCGCCCAGATGCACGGGCTGCGCTTCGGCATGCCCGTGTCAAACGGCAGCGTGTCCCTGGAAATCGCCCTCAAGGCCCTGGGCCTGGAACAGGGACAAGAGGTGATCGTGCCGGCCTACACCTTCGTCTCCACGGCCACCGCGGTGTTTATGGCCGGGGGGGTGCCGGTGTTCGCCGATATCGACTCCCGCACCTACTGCCTGGACCCGGCCGACGCGGTCCGGCGCATCAGCGCCCACACCAAGGTGCTGCTGCCCGTGCACCTGGGCGGACACCTGGCGGACATGGTGGCCCTGGGCTCGTTGGCCCGCCAGCACGGCCTGCTGATCTTGGAGGACGCGGCCCAGTCCATCGGCGCGGCCTGGCAGGGACGCAAGGCCGGGGCCTGGGGCCAGTTGGGCTCCTTCTCCTTCCAGGCCAACAAGACCATCACCTCCGGCGAGGGCGGCTTAATCGCCAGCGACGACGAAGAGCTGGCCGAGCGGGTGCGGGAGATGACCGCCTTTGGCCGCATCGCGGGCCAGGGCTCGGCCGCCGGCCGCTCGTCGGCTCTGAATTCCCTGCGGCTGTCCAGCAACTACCGGCTCAGTGAGCTGCAGGCCGCGGTACTCCTGGCCCAGATGGAGAAGTTCCCGGCCCAGCAGGAGCGCCGCCTGGCCAACGCGGCCTATCTCAGCCAGGGCCTGGGGCAGATACCGGGGCTGACCCACGTACGCCGCCAGGACCCGGAGTTGGAGCACGGCTATTACTATTACCTGCTGCGCTACGAGCCCGCGTGCTTCGGCGGGCTGGCGCCGGCGGAGCTTTGCCGGGCCCTGAACGCCGAGGGCGCGCCCTTTGTGCCTGGCGACGCCCATCCCATCTACCGCCAGCCGGTGTTTCAGCCGGCCAACCTGGCCGGCGCGCTGTGCCCGCAGGTGCTGGAGCGATACCGGCAGGCCGTGGATCCCAACGACCCTGGTTGCCCGCAGGCCGAGGAGGCCTGCCGCCGCACCCTGATCCTACGGCACCAGGTGCTCCTGGCCCAGCGCGAAGACATGGACCACATCCTGGAGGCCCTGAGCAAGGTGCAGCGGCACGTCCAGGAACTAATCTGAGGAGGCTACCCGCCATGGCCATAAAGGAACTCAAGAGCGCCAAACCCGCCCGGCCCGAAGACATAAAGGCCCTGCGCCAGCGTGTGGAGGAGATACTGGAACGGGTCAAGACCGAGGGCGACGCGGCCCTGCTGCACTACTCCCAGACCTTCGACAAGTTCCCCGGGCCCTTCCGGGTGGGACCGGAGAAGATCGCCGCGGCCACGGCCGAGCTGCCTGCCCAGATCATCGAGGGCCTGGACTTCGCCATCGAGCGGGTCACGGCCTTTGCCCGCGCCCAGCGAGAGCGCATCCAGGAGTTCGAGCAGGAGATGATCCCCGGCGTGCGCATGGGCCACCGGCTGGTGCCGGTGAACTCGGCCGCGGCCTACGTACCCGCCGGCCGCTACCCCTGCCTGACCTCGGCGGTGATGTCCCTGGCCCCGGCCAAGGTGGCCGGCGTGCCCCGGCTGGTGGCCTGCTCCTCGCCGGGCCGGGAGGGGCGCATCAACCCGGCCATCCTCTACACCATGGACGCCCTGGGCGCCGACGAGATCTACTGCCTGGGCGGCGCCCAGGCCATCGCGGCCATGGCCTACGGCACCGAGAGCATCAAGCCGGTGGACCTGATCGTGGGGCCCGGCAACCAGTACGTCATGGAGGCCAAGCGCCAGGTTTTCGGCGCCGTGGGCATTGACTTCCTGGCCGGCCCCAGCGAGTGCATGGTCATCGCCGACCACAGCGGCCGGGCCGACTACATCGCCGCCGACATCTTGGCCCAGTGCGAGCACGATCCCATGGCCCGCGGGGCGGTGGTAACCACCTCGCCGGAGCTGGGCCGGGCGGTGCTGGCTGAGATACAGCGTCAGCTCAAGAACCTGACCACCGAGGAGGTGGCCCGGACCTCCTGGGAGGAGCACGGGGTGGTGGTGCTGGTGGACAGCCTGGAGGAAGCCGCGGCTTATGCCAACGACTACGGCCCCGAGCACCTGGAGGTGCACACCGAAAACCCGCGGGTCCTGCTGCCCCAGTTGAACGCCTACGGCTCGCTGTTCCTAGGCCAGGCCGCGGCCGAGGTCTTCGCGGACAAGGTGGCCGGCACCAATCACATCCTGCCCACCGGCCGCGGGGCCCGCTATACCGGCGGCCTGTGGGTGGGTCACTTCCTCAAGGTTATCACCCACCAGTGGGTGGACGAGCGGGGCGCCAAGGTGCTGGCCCCCTATTCCGTGCGCCAGGCCGAGTTCGAGACCATGGACGCCCATCGCCGGGCGGCCCTGATACGTTTGACCAACAAACTCTAGGACGAACTTTTTCGCCCTCAGCAAAGGAGAGAGCGTCATGGCCAAAGAAAAAGTTTACAACTTGTATCACTGCGGCTACCTGGATGTGCGCGAGTGGCTCAAGGAGACCGACATCGTGCTGGTGCCTCTGGGAAGCTGTGAGCAGCACGGCCGTCACCTTCCGGTGTGCACCGACGGCGTGGCCACCGACATTCCGGTGCAGCGCGCCGCCCGCCTGGCCAACGTGCCCCACATGCCCCTCATCTGGTTCGGCTACTCGCCCCAGCACCTGCATCCGGCCGGCTTGGCTTCGGGCACCGTCACCATCCGGGCCACCATCTACCAGAACCTGCTCTACGACGTGGCCCGCTGCCTGATCCACAACGGCTTCAACAAGATCGTCTTCGCCACCGGCCACACCTCCAATATGAAGGTGGTGGACCCAGCCCTGCGCCGCCTGCGCTACGAGACCGGCGCCTTTGTCTGCGTGTTCCGCAACGACGCAGAGGCCGCTCCCGCCTTTGCCCCGGACATTATCGAGAACCCGCCCGAGGAGACCCCCGGCTGGCACGGCAGCGAGATCGAAACCTCGGAGGTGATGGCCTTCAACCAGGACCTGGTGCACCTGGAGCGCACGGACAAGGACTTCCCGCACGCGCCTGCGTGGGCGGGCAAGAGCTTCAGCAAGGTCAACGGCAGCCCCTATTTGATCTACAACGGCCTGAACGTGGCCTGGGTGCCCATGGATCACCAGGAGTACAGCGACACCGGCCTGATCGGCAACCCCTTCCGCGCCTCGGCCGAGAAGGGTGAGGCCCTGTTCAACCGCAAGGCCGAGATCATGGCCAAGTTCATCGATGAGATTCGCGGAATCGAGGTGAAGGTGCATAACCGCTCCTACGACACCCGCTCGTTCTAGACGGCTCGGCGCGCGATGGATACCAAGGGCGCAGGCAAGGCCATCGCCGTAATCGCCACCCTGGACACCAAGGGTCCGGAGACGGCCTACATCAAGGAGTGCATAGAGCGGCTGGGCTTTGGCGTGGTGGTCGTGGACACCGGCATCCTGGACGGACCGCGCTCGGACTGCCCCGCGCCGGACATCGCCGCCGACCGCATCTGCGCGGCCGGCGGCGAGGATCGCTGCTACCTGGCCGAGCACAAGGCCGAGCGGGGCAGCCGCGAGCGGGGCGTCCGGGCCATGTGCCGGGGCTCGGCCCTGATCCTGCGGGAGCTGTATGACCAGGGCCGTATCTGCGGCGTGTTGGGGCTGGGCGGGGCCCAGGGCACCGAAATATGCACCTACGCCATGCGGGCTCTGCCCCTGGGGGTGCCCAAGGTCATGGTCTCCACCGTGGCCTCGGGCATCACCCCCTTCGGTATCTACACCGGTACCCGCGACCTGACCATCATGCACTCGGTGGTGGACATTATGGGGCTCAACTCCCTGACCCGGCGCATCCTGGCCAACGCGGCTGGCGCGGTGTGCGGCATGGCGGCGGTGGAGGCGCCCGCCGAGGAAGGCCACCGCCTGCGGGTGGGGCTGACCCTCTACGGCCAGACCACGCCCCAGGGCATGGCCCTCAAACCTCTCTTGGAGGCCCAGGGCTACGAGGTGTTTTCCTTCCACTCCAACGGCACCGGCGGCAAGGCCATGGAGGAGATGGCCTGCGAGGGTTTCCTGGACGCCCTGTTGGACCTGACCATCCATGAAGTCACCGACGAGCTGTTCGGCGGCATCCACCCCAGCGACCACACCCGCTTGCTGGACGGCGGCCGGGCCGGGCTGCCCCGCCTGGTGGTGCCCGGAGCGGCGGACATCATCACCCTGCGCGAGCCCGAGACCGTGCCCCGGGAGTACTGCCAGCAGCCTTCGGTGCCGCACAACCCTCACATCACCCTGGTGCGCATCACCCCGGAGCAGTCAGTGCGCTTGGCCAAGGTGATGGCTGAGCGCCTTAACCAGGCCCGGGGGCCGGTGGCCATCGCCGTGCCCTGGGGCGGGTTTTCCTTCTACAACCGCGAGGGGCTGCACTTCCGCAACCTGGAGGCGGACCAGGCCCTGGTGAACACCCTGCGTGCGGAGCTCAAGCCCGCGATCGTCATCCACGAGTTCCGCGAGCACATCAACGACCCCTCCCTGACCCCCAAGCTGATGGAGCTGTTCCAGGGGCTGCTGGCCCAGGCCCAGGCCAGAGAGGCTGGCTGAGATGCCGATGCTGGACGAACACGTCAGGGCCGATCCCCGCATCCTGCGGGTCTATCTGGAGGCCAGGCGGCGCTACGGCCAGGCCGGCCTCTGCCACCACAACTTCGGCCACGTGGTCCGCGACACCCACCGCGCCCTGGTCATCGCGGCCAGCGAAAAAGGCGTGGACTACAGTGTCCTGCTGCCGGCGGTGCTGCTGCACGACATCGGCTTCTGCTACCCCAACTGGCCAGAGATGGGCCACGACCTGGCCGGGGCGCGATTGGCGCAAGAGATGCTGCCCGCCCTGGGTTACCTGGCCTTCGAGGTAGCGGCCATCCAACACTGCATCACGGCCCACAAGGGCAAGGCCGAGGCGCCGGCCAGCCTGGAGGCCAAGATACTCTACGACGCGGACGTGCTGGAAAAGGCCGGTCTGTTCGACCTGGTGATCCTGGGCCTGCTCATGTGCGAGTTCAGCGAGAACCTGGCCGACTGCCTGGCCCGGGAGTGCCGCGACCGGGCCGAGGAGACGGCTCGCGGGTTTTTCACGGCCAAGGCGCGAGAGATGGACCGCGGCCGCCTGGTCCGGGTGGGCGCGCTGCTTAACGAGATGCGGCAGGAGGTGAGCGGCCCGCGCCGGGACTTCAGCCTAAGCGAAACCGACCTATGGCGCGAGCCGCCGAAGGAGGTGTTGGGCAAAAGTTAAGCCCCGGCGCGGCTGGGCCGGCGGCATGAAGAAGGTTTTTCTGGCAAACCGGAGAGAGGCGAGAGATGAAGTACAAGGGTTTTGATCTGACAGGCCGCAGCTGCATCGTCACCGGCGCGGGCACCGGCATCGGCAAGGCCATTGCCGTGGGCCTGGCTCAGGCGGGTGCGGAGGTGGCCATCAACGGCCGGCGGCCGGAGCCGCTGGAGCAGACCAAGGCAGAGGTGGAGGCCCAGGGCGTGCGCTGCCTGGTAGTGGCCGGCGACATCAGCGATCTGGGATTTCACGGCCCAGCGGTCAAGCGGGTTATTAAGGCCTTCGGCAAGATAGACGTGCTGGTGAACAACGCAGCCGTGCTCTACAAGGGCCCCATCGAAGAGACCACGCCGGAGATCTGGGACAGCACCATAGACATCAACCTCAAGGGCAACTTTTTCTTCACCCTGGCCGTGGGCAAGGAAATGATCAAGGCCAAGCAGGGCCGCATCATCAACATCCTGTCCAACTGCTCCTTTGTGGCCGAGCACGGCATCGGCGCCTATTGCATCAGCAAGGGCGGCCTGCTCATGACCACCCGCTGCCTGGCCACCGAGTGGGGCCCCTACGGCATCCAGGTCAACGCCATCGGCCCGGCCTTCGTGCGCACGCCCATGAACAACCCGGTGCTGGCCGATCCCTCCTTCGTGGAGTGGTCCACCAACCGCATTCCCTTGCACCGCATGGGCCAGCCCGAGGAGATGGTCGGTGCGGCCATCTACCTGGCCTCGGACGCGGCCAGCTTCACCAACGGCACGGTGATCATGTGCGACGGAGGTTTCACCGCCTGTTAGGGCGCCAGGAGGGAAGCGAGCCATGTTCAAGGCCAAGTCCCTGGAGCAGATTCGGAGTTTCATGGCCGGCCTGGGGATCCCCGGCCGCGACGCCTGGGAGCTGCCCAGCTCGCCGCTGACCTTCCCGGACGGGGCCCATTGGCGCCTGGAGATTGCCGGCCTGGAGCGGGCCTCCACCATGGAAGCTCTGCTGGCCGAGGCGGACAGGCGCCAAGTGGTGGTGCACCGGGTCATTGCCGCGGTGGGCGGGTCCACTTATTGCGACTTCGCCGAGCTAAAAGCCATGGCCCAGATGGCCCGGCAGGCCGGCGTGGAAGTGATTATGACCGTGGGCCAGCGCAAAGGCTGGGACGCGGGCGCCCGCGAGCTGGCCACCCCCGAGGGCGGCATGCAGGGCTGGCGGCTGCGGGGCTCGGACCAGATCTCCTACTGGCTGGCGGACCTGATGCGCGCGGCCGAGGCCGGTTTCCGGGGCTTTCTGGTCTATGACGAGGGGGTGCTGCTCATCCTGGACCAGATGCGGCGGGAGGGCTTCCTGCCGCCGGAGACCATCTTCAAGTTTTCGGTGTTCGGCGGCTACTGCAACGCGGCCGGGGCCAAGGTGCTTCAGTCCCTGGGGGTGAACACCATGAACCCCTCCTCGGACGTGTCCCTGCCCATCCTGGCCGGCATCCGCCAGGCGGTGGACATGACCCTGGACGTTTACGTGAGCATCGTGGACTCCTTCGGCGGCATGTTCCGGGCCTATGAGGCCCCGGAGATCGCCCGGGTGGCCGCGCCCTGCTACTTCAAGATCGAGCCCGGCACCTCCGAGGGCGACATCTACAAGCCCTGGGTCAGCGAGGCCTGGCACCAGGAGTTCGTGCGCCAGAAGGTCAAGATCGCGGCCATCGTTCAGGAGATCATGGGCCGCCACGCGCCGGGGCTGACCACCTCGGCCGCCGGCGCCGCGGACCTGGTCCTGCCGGCTGCGGATTAAGGAGGGGCGAAAATGATCATAGACATACACAGCCATATCGGCGACCCCTGGTACGCCTACTGGCCGCAGAACGTGGACGTGGAGGACCACCTGGCCTCCATGGATAAATGGGGCATAGACAAGCGCTGCGTGTCCTGGTGGCAGCCGCACAACGCGCCGGACAAGGGCAACCGCGAGATCGCCCGCATCTGCCGGGAGCACCCGGATCGCCTGCTGGGCTTTGCGGTGATCAACCCCCGCTGGTACAAGGACGCGGTGGACGAGGTGGTGCGGGCCCAGGAGGAGTACGGCATGTACGGCCTGAAGTTCCACCCGGCCGCCTGCCACTACCGCTCGGACCTGCCCTTGCTCAACCCGGTGATGGATAAAGCCATCGCGCTGGGGCTGCCCTGCCTATTCCATTGCGGGGCCGACGAGTACTCCAACCCCCACAATCTGCACGCCCTGGCCAAGCGCTTTCCCGAGGCCACTATCATCATGGCCCACTTCGGGGAGGAGGCCTGGTTCGAGGCCATCGCCCTGGCCGGCGACACGGACAACATCATCCTGGACTCCACCGGCAGTTGGAACTGGTACCGCGTGCTCAACTACGCTATTGACATGGTGGGCGAGGACCGGGTGGTGTTCGGCATGGACTTCCCGGCCTACAACCCCGGGCCGGAGATATCCAAGGTGCGCGACGCGGACATCAGCGCGGCGCAGAAGGCCAAGATCATGGGCGGCAACGCGGCGCGCATCCTAAAGCTCTGAGCAGCCGCGGGAGGGGGTCATGGCCAAGAAAATTGACTTGCGCAGGCTCAACAGCCGCCAGGTGCCCGAGGACTCCCATTACGAGCGGCGGGCCTTGTTCAAGTCCATGCACTTCGACGACCAGGACCTGGACCGGCCCTTCATCGCCGTGGCCAACTCCTGGAACGAGTACATCCCCGGCCACTTTCATCTGCGCCGGGTGGCCGAGGCGGTCAAGGTGGGCATCTGGCAGGCCGGGGGCATGCCCATCGAGTTCAACCACATCGGCGCCTGCGACGGCCTGGCCGACGGCAACCTGGGCATGCACTGGATCCTGGCCAGCCGGGACATCATGGCCGCGTCCATCGAGATGATGGTGGAGTCCCAACGGGTGGATGGGGTGGTGGCCGTCTCCACCTGCGACAAGATCGTGCCCGGCCAGCTTATGGCCCTGGCCCGCCTGAACCTGCCGGCCATCATGGTCACCGGCGGCTACATGCTGCCGGGGCGCTTTCAGGGGCGCAGCGTGGAGGCCTCCTTCATCAACGAAAGATACCCCGACTGGAAGGAGGGACGCCTCACCAGCGCGGAGTTCAAGGACATCGAGGACGGGGTCTGCCCCACCTGCGGCGCCTGCTGCAGCATGGGCACGGCCAATACCATGTGCTGCCTGACCGAGGCCCTGGGCATGTCGCTGCCCGGCAACGGCGCCGTGGCCGCGGTGGGCTCCCGGCTTTTGCGCCTGGGCCGGGCCGCCGGCCGCCAGATCATGGCCCTGCTGGCCGCGGACCTGCGGCCCCGGCGGATCATCACGGAAAAGGCCCTGGCCAACGCCATGGCCGTGCACGCGGCCATCGGCGGCTCCACCAACGCGGTTATCCATCTGCCGGCCATCGCCGGCGAGCTGGGCCTGGAGCTGCCCCTGGAGCAGTGGAACCAGGTTTCGGCGCGGGTCCCGCACCTGGCCAACCTCACCGCGGGCTCGCCCTACACCATGCAGGACCTGGACCAGGCCGGCGGCATCCCGGCGGTGATGCGGGAGCTGGGCGGGCTGCTGCAAGGCGACGCCCTGACAGTGACCGGCCGCCGCCTTAGCCAGAACCTGGCCGGTGCGCGCAACCTGAACCCTCAGGTGGTGCGGCCCCTGGACAACCCAGTGTGCGACCAGGGGGCCATCGCGGTGCTGAAGGGCAACCTGGCCCCGGCCGGCGCGGTGGTCAAGCAGACCGCCGTGGCCCCGGGCATGCTGCGGCACCGTGGGCCGGCCAAGGTCTTCGACGGCGAGGACCAGGCCAAGGAGGCGCTCCTGGCCCACGGCATCCAGCCCGGCGACGTGGTGGTGATCCGCTTCGAGGGTCCCAAGGGCGGGCCGGGCATGCGCGAGATGTACACCTTTCAGACCATGCTCTGCGGAATGGGCCTGGACGACAGCGTGGCCCTGGTCACAGACGGCCGCTTCTCCGGCTGGAACCGGGGGCCGGCCATCGGGCACGTCTCGCCCGAGGCCGCGGCCGCTGGCTCCATCGCCCTGGTGCAGGACGGCGACCTGATCAGCTACGACATCCCCCAGCGCCTGCTCACGCTGGAGGTCCCGCAGCCGGAGTTGGCCCGGCGCCGCCCGGCGGCCCCTCCCCAACGCCCTCCCCTCACCAGAGGCTTCCTGACCGAAATCTATCCGTACCTGGTGGGGCCGGTGGAGAGGGGGGCGGTGCTGGAGGTGCCCCCGGCCTGGAGATAGGAGGCCAGCGGGAAGGCGGCCGCCGCCGGGCTTGAAGCGAGCCAAAATATTTCTCAGGTATTTCATTTTCTGTCAAATCGATATTGATTTTTCCGGCCAAATGTCCTTTAATGAATCTGTCTCAGTGATACCTTCTGGACCGCCCGCGAACTGCTCGGCAGGAGGCGATACTTTTTGGCCAACAAGCTCCGGCGCACCACCCTCAAGGACCAGGCCTACCGTGCCCTGCGGGACATGATCGCCTCCCATCGCTTCACTTCGGGCACCTGGATCAACGCCGAGCAACTGGCCAAGGAGCTGGGCGTAAGCCGCACCCCCGTGTGGCAGGCCCTCAAGGAGCTGGAAAAACAAGGCCTGGTCCGCCACGAGCCCAACCGGGGCATACGCATGGTGGAGATGACCCCGGACATGGCCGTGGAGCTTTACGAGGTGCGTGGGGTGTTGGAGGGCATGGCCGCCAGCCTCGCCGCCCGCTGCATCCCGGCCCGGTCCATCAAGCGCCTGGAGGCCATTTTGGACCGGCAGCACGAGTTGGTGCAGCGGCAGGACAGCGTGGCCTACTCCCGCTCCGACTTCGAGTTCCACGCCGAGCTGTACAACTCCTGCCGCAACTGGTTGCTCAAGGAGCTGCTGGACAAGATCAAGAGCAAGGCGCAGCCCTTTGTGCGCGACATCACGCCCATCCTGGGCGAACTGTACCGGGACCACCGCGGCCTGGTGCAGGCGCTCAAGCAAGGCGACGCCCAGGCGGCCAGGCAAACCATGCTTCGGCACAACCGGCGGGTGCGGCGCCTGGTGGAGCAGGACCGGCGGGCCGGCGCGGCCACCTGAGCCGCCGCAGCGGCCGCGTCAGATACAGTTAGCAGCAAACCCTGCCCGAGGCAGGGACAGACCATTCATAAACCCCAGAGAATGGTGAAGGGGAAACAGATGGCACACGCCTTTGAGAAACTGCATTGGAGCCGGGAGCTGGAGTTCGGGCAATACCTGACCCCAGGCAGCCTGGACGACGCCCTGCAGATGCTGGCCGACGGCAAGGGCCAGGCGCGGGTGATCGCCGGCGGCACCGACGTGATACCCGAGCTGCGCCGGCGGCACCTCAAGGCCAGCATCCTGGTGGACATCACCCGCCTGCCGGAGCTGCGGGGCATCACTCAGGAAGGCGAGGACATAGTGCTGGGCGGGCTGGTGACCCACGCCCAGGCCCCCGCCTCCGCACTGATCCGCGAAAGGGCCGGCCTGCTGGCCCAGGGCTGCGCGGCGGTGGGCTCGCCCCAGATCCGCAACCTGGGCACCCTGGCCGGCAACCTAATCAGCGGCCAACCCGCGGCCGACGCCAGCATCCCCCTGTTGGCCCTGGACGCCCGGGTGACCATCGCCTCCCTAGAGGGCGAACGCGAAGTGCCGCTGAAGGAGTTCTTCCTGGATGTGGGCAAGACGGTGCTGGACAGCACCCGGGAGGTGCTGACCCGCATCCGCTTCCGGGCCCTGGGCCCCGACCAAGGCGGCTGCTACCTGCGCCTGAGCAAGCGCAAGGCCCTGTGCCTGCCCATGCTGGTCTGCGCGGTGCAGGTCACGGCCGATCCCCAGGCCAAAGTGATCAAAGAGGCGGCCATCGCCCTGGGTCCGGTGGCGCCGGTGCCCTTCCGGGAGGTGCGCACCGAGGAGTCCCTCAGGGGCGCCGCCGCCAGCCGGCAGGTCATCGCACAGGCGGCGGAGAACGCCTCCGCCTGGTGCAGCCCCCGCGACAGCCTGCTGCGGGGTTCCTGCGACTACCGGCAGGAAATGGTGAAGGTCTTTGTGCGCCGCGGCCTGACCAAGGCCCTGGAGCAGGCCGGATGCACCCTGGATTAAAGGACGGAAACATGAGCACACTCAAGCTTTCTTTTAAAGTCAACGGCAAGCTGACCAGCCTGGCGGTGGCCCCCAACGCGCTGCTGGTGGATGTGCTGCGCGAGGACCTGGGACTCACAGG
Source organism: Desulfarculus sp. (assembly GCA_003605055.1). Classification (GTDB taxonomy): domain Bacteria; phylum Desulfobacterota; class Desulfarculia; order Desulfarculales; family Desulfarculaceae; genus Desulfoferula. The sequence goes on along the minus strand of QZKP01000041.1, from coordinate 53,314 downwards.
CACCAAGGCCGGCTGCCGCGAGGGCGAATGCGGTGCCTGCACGGTGCTTCTGGACGGCGAGCCGGTCAACTCCTGTCTGCTGCCGGCCATGAAGGCGGCCGGACGCGAGGTGACCACCATCGAGGGCCTGGTCCAGGAGGACGGCACCCTGCATGCCCTGCAGCAGTCCTTCACGGACCAAGGCGCCTCTCAGTGCGGCTTCTGCACGCCGGCCATGATTCTCAACGCCAAGGCCCTCCTGGACAAGGCTCCCCATCCCGACGAGGGCCAGATTCGGCAGGCCCTGTCCGGGGTGCTGTGCCGCTGCACGGGCTACCGCAAGATCGTGCAGGCCGTGCAGAACATCGCCCAGGGAAAGTAGCCGCGGAGCATCTCCAGGCCCCAGCGCCTGCCTTATAAAGGGAAGGTCTCATGTTCGATAAGACCGACGACAAGAAAGAGGCTAAGGTCCTAACCAAGGAAAAGATTGACCTGCAGCGGCTGGCCCGGGAAGGCCAGGCCGCCCTCACCGTGGCCGGCACCTCGGTGCGGCGGGTGGACGACCCCCTGAAGGTCACCGGCAAGCTCAAGTACGGCGCCGACTACCCGGCCGAGGGCTTCCTGCACGGCAAGATACTCAGAAGCCCCCACCCCCACGCCCGGATCAAGTCCATCAACATCAAAAAGGCCCAGGAACTGGAGGGCGTGGCGGCGGTGCTGCTGGCCAAGGACGTGCCCGGCCGCAACGGCTTCGGAGCCATCATCCCCGACCAGCCGGTGATCTGCGGGGACAAAGTGCGTTTCGTGGGCGACGGCGTGGCCCTAGTGGCGGCCGAGAGCGAGAAAATCGCCCACCAGGCCTTGTCCCTGATCGAAGTGGAGTACGAGCCTCTGCCCGCGGTGTTCGACCCCCGCGAAGCCATGGCCGAGGGCGCGCCCAAGATTCACGAGAAGGGCAACCTGCTCTCCTACGACAAGCTGATCAAGGGCGACGTGGCGGCCGGCTTCGCCCAGGCGGAGGTGATAATCGAGCGCACCTATCAGGTGCCTTTCCTGGAGCACGCCTACATCGAGCCGGACATGGTTATGGCCATCCCCCAGCCGGACGGCACCATGCTGGTGGAAGGGCCCATGCAGGCGCCTTTCACCACCCGGCGCAATGTGGCTCCCGTGCTGGGCCTGCCCATCAACAAGGTCCGCTGCCGCCAGATACACATGGGCGGTGGCTTCGGCGGCAAGGAGGACTCGCCCATTGACATCGGCTGCCGAGCGGCGGTGCTGGCCTGGCATACCAAACGTCCGGTGCGCCTGGCCTTGGAGCGCGAGGAGATCACCCTGCAGACCGCCAAGCGCCATCCCATGATCATGGAGGTGAAGATCGGGGCCAAGAAGGACGGCACCCTCACTGCCTTCCAGGGCGTGATCTACGACGAACAGGGGGCCTACGCCAGCCTGGGCCCGCGCATCCCGCCGGCCGGGGGCAGCCACGTGCACTCCATGGTGATGATGGCCGGCCCCTACGAGATACCCAACGTGAAGGTGGACGCCTACCTGGCCTACACCAACCACCCCTACGGCGGGGCCATGCGCGGCTTCGGCGCGCCTCAGGTCCACATCGCCCACGAGCAGGTCCTGGACGAGCTGGCCACCGAGCTGGGCTTGAGCCCCCTGGAGATTAGGCGCAAGAACGCCTTCAAGCTGGGCTCGACCACCGCCACCGGCCAGGTGCTAAACCAGAGTGTGGGCCTGCGCGACACCCTGGAGGCCTGCGCCAAGGCCTTTGAGTGGGACCGCCGCTACAAACAGACCGGCTACCTGGACGCCCAGCGCAGCAAGCGCCGGGGCGTGGGCATCGGCATGGGCTGGTACCGCACCAGCATCGGCACCGGCTTCGACGGCTGCGGGGCCAATGTGTACGTGCACGAAGACGGCTCGGTGCTCCTGTACTCGGGCATCACCGAGATGGGCCAGGGCGCCTTCACCGTGCTGCCCCAGATCTGCGCCGAGGAGCTGGGAGTGCGCCTGGAAGACGTACGCCTGGTCACGCCGGACACGGACCTGGTGCCCGAGTCCGGGCCCACGGTGGGCAGCCGCTCCACCACCCTGATGGGCAACGCCATCATCATGGCCGCCCGCCAAGTCAAGGAGTCGCTGTTGGAGACCGCCTCCATGATGCTCATGGTTCCGGTGGAGCGGCTGGAGTCCAAGGACCGCAAGATTTTCGACCGGGACCACCCGGAAAAGTCCCTGGCCTTCCGGGAGGCGGCCGCCCGCTGCATGGCCACGGGCAAGCGCCTGATCGGCCAGGGCTGGTGGACCCCGCCGCCCGCCAGCCTGGACGGCCACACTGGCCAGGGCAACCCCTACTTCGTCTACACCTACTCCACGCACATGGCCCAGGTGGTGGTGGACGTGGAGACCGGCGAGGTGGATATCGAGAAATACGTGGCCGCCTTCGACGTGGGCAAGGCCATCAACCCCCGGGCCCTGGAGGGCCAGATCGAGGGCGGCGTGGGCATGGGTCTGGGCTATGCCTTGATGGAAGAGGTGGTCATCACCGACGGCCTGATCCAGAACACGAGCCTGCAAAACTACCTGATCCCCACCACCCTGGACGTGCCGGACATCCAGCCGGTGATCCTGGAGGTGAAGAATGAGTTCGGGCCTTACGGCGCCAAGGGCATCGGCGAGATGCCCAACATTCCGGCCACCCCGGCTATACTAAACGCCATCACCAACGCCTGCGGCGGCCGGGTGCGCTCGCTGCCCGCGGACCCGGAGGCCGTGTTCTGGGCCATCCGGGAGGCAGGCGGTCCGCCCAAGGAATAGAGCCGACGGGCTAAGGAGTCATCATGGAGCGTTCCTATCACGCTTATATGCGCATGGGCCTGGTCCATTTCATGGCCTTCCCGCAACTGGCCGGGGGCCAAGGCCCCTGGGAGGAGACGGTGGCCCATATCGCCCGCGACCCCTTCTTTACGGCCATCGAAATCACCCACATCGCCGACGCGGCCGTGCGCGGCCGGGTGCGCGGCATCTGCCGCCTGGCCAACCTCTCGGTGGGCTTCGGGGCCCACCCGGCTATCCTGGGCGGCGGCCTGGACATCAACTCCCTGGAGGAGAGCAAGCGGGGACAGGCCGTGACCAAGCTCAAGGAGCTGATCGACGAGGCCGTGTTCATGGAGGCGGACAGCTTTGTGCTGCTCTCGGGCAAGGACCCGGGCGAAGCAAAACGCCCCCAGGCCGTGCAGGCCCTGGTCAAGTCCCTGGGCGAGCTGTGCGCTTACTCGGGCCAGCAAAACGGCCCGCAGGTGATCGCCGAGGTATTTGACCGGGAGATGGACAAGTGCTGCCTGCTGGGGCCCGCCTCTCTGGCCCGGGAGGTGGCCAAGGCCGTGCGCGAGGAGCACGACAATTTCGGCCTGTTGGTGGACCTGAGCCACATACCGCTGCTCCAGGAGTCGCCCAGCGAGGCCCTGGAGCCGGTCAAGAAATACCTGGCCGGCGCTCACCTGGGCAACGCGGTGTTGACCCAGGGCATGCCCGGCTACGGCGACTACCACCCCGTCTTCGGCACCGCCGGCAGCGCCAACGACCTGCCAGAGATGGTGGAGTTCCTGCGCACTCTGATGGACATCGAGTTCCTGGACGAGGTGAAGCGGCCCATAGTCAGCTTTGAGGTCAAGCCCATGGAGGGCCAGGACCCGCTGCTGGTCATAGCCAACGCCCAGCGCGTCATGAACCTGGCCTGGGCCCTGGTATAGGAAGGAAGGCAGATGAAGCCTAAGATTTTCGTCACCCGGCGCCTGCCCGAGGGGGCCATGCGGGCGCTGGAGGATAACTTCGCGGTGGAGTGCAATCCGCACGACCGCGTACTGACCCGGCAGGAGCTTTTGGCCGGCGTGGCTGGCAAGGACGGCGTACTGCCCCTCTTGACCGACCGCGTCGACGACGAGCTGCTGGACGCGGCCGGCCCGCAGTTGAAGATCGTGGCCAACTACGCCGTGGGCTTCAACAACATTGACGTGGCCGCCTGCACCCGCCGCAAGATTCCGGCCACCAACACGCCGGGGGTGCTCACCGACACCACCGCCGATCTGGCCATGGCCCTTTTGCTGGCCGTGGCCCGGCGCGTGGTTCCCGCCGACGCCTACGCCCGGGCCGGCAAGTACCAGGGCTGGGCCCCCCTGCTCTTCGTGGGGGCGGACGTGCACCACAAGACCCTGGGGCTGTTGGGCTTCGGCCGCATCGGCTACGCCATGGCCAAACGGGCGGCCGGCTTCGACATGAAGGTCATCTATCACGACGTGGTGCGGGCCGATCCCAAGCTGGAGCAGCAGGTGGGGGCGCGTTTTGTGGACAAAGAAACGCTTTTGCGGGAGTCGGACTTCGTTTCGGTGCACGTGCCGCTCACGCCGGAGACCAAGCACATCATGGCCGCGCCGGACTTTGCCCTGATGAAGCCCACGGCCTATGTAATCAACACCGCCCGGGGCGAGGTGATCCACGAGGAGGCATTGGTGGCAGCCCTGCAGGCCGGCCAGATCGCCGGCGCCGGCCTGGACGTGTTTGAGTTCGAGCCGCAGATCCATCCCGGGCTGCTGACCATGGAAAAGGTGGTGATCCTGCCCCACATAGCCAGCGGCTCCATCGAGACCCGCACCAAGATGGGCCTGATCGCGGCCGACAACCTGATCGCGGTGTTGATAAAGGGCCAGACCCCGCCGCCCACCTGCCTCAACCCCGAGATATATGCCTGATGGCTCGGGGCCGGGGCGCCTGGCGGCGATATAGCTGACGGAGCGAAGACACCGACCCGCACGGCCCGCAAAGAATTGAGCCTGCCCACCTGCTAATCACGAACCGGAGAGAGGGACACATGAAGGTTACCAGGGCTCAGGACGCGGTGAAGAACAAGATCGAAAAGTTCCCCTACAAGGGCAAGGACTACGCGGTCAAGGACGTGTTCATCCAGTGGTTGTCCAACGCCGGGCCGGCCGAGAGTCCGGAATACGGCTTGCGCCTGTTCACCGTAGGGCCGGGCGGCGAGATTCCCATCCACAAACATTTCTACTATCAGACCATGTTTATCCTCGAGGGCCGGCTGACCGGGTTCGCCTTTGACTCCGAGACCGACCGGAAGACCGAGGAGTTCGCCATCGGCCCTCATGACGTGGCCTTCATCCCCACTATGGAGCCGCACGGCTTTGTCAATCCCAGCGACAACGAGGCTTGCAGCTTCCTGTGCTGCATCGCCAACGTCTACGACGACGAGGCCTAGACCAAGCGCGGCCAGGAGCTGATTTCACGCATATCGCAGGTCATAGGGCATGGGCATCGATCTCTGCATACTGATCAAGGGGGCTGGCGAGATGGCTAGCGGCGTGGCCTGGCGTCTGTTCCAGAGCCGCTTCCGCCTGGTCATGACCGAGACGGCCCGTCCTCTGGCGGTCCGCCGGGCGGTGTCCTTCTGCGAGGCGGTCCATGAAGGCCAGAAGGCCGTGGAGGGAGTGACCGCCCAGCATGTGCGGCGCATGGATCAGTTGGCCGAAACCTGGGCCCAGGGGCGCATCCCGCTGCTGGTGGACCCCGCGTTGAGCGTGCTGCCGCGACTCAGGCCCCAGGTCCTGGTGGAGGCCACCCTGAACAAGCGCAACGCGGGCCTGAGTCTGCGCGATGCGCCCCTGGTCATCGCCCTGGGGCCTGGCTTCGAAGCCGGCCGCGACGCCCATTTCGTGGTGGAGACCAACCGGGGACACAATCTGGGGCGGCTTTATGAGCGCGGGACGGCCGAGGCCAACACCGGCGTGCCGGGCAACATCGCCGGCCGCACCTGGGAGCGGGTGCTGCGGGCCCCGGCCGACGGTGTTTTTGAAACAGATCTGTCCCTGGGGGCCATGGTGGAGGCCGGCCAGGAAGTGGGCAGGGTCGGCGACAGCCCGGTGCGCGCCCAGTTGGCCGGCATGCTGCGGGGGCTGATCCGCCCCGGCGCGCCGGTGACAAAGGGCCTCAAGGTGGGCGACGTCGACCCCCGGGGGGAGGCATGCTACCTGCACACCATCAGCGACAAGGCCCTTTCCCTGGGGGGCTCGGTGCTGGAGGCCGTACTCCGGGTTTATAATAAATAGCAGCGCAGCCGGCGGCGTTGGGGCTACCGGCCACCGTTATAAAGCAAGAACCCTGGGGCCGGCCCCAGGGTTCTGCTTTGCCTTTGTCGCCGCGAGCCAGGCCGCGCTAGGCTATTGATCAGCAACTTTATAAACCCGGCAGGGTATGGCCCCTAACTCCACGGCGCCCACCTCGGGGTCATAGGGCGGCTCACTATAGGTGAGCACGTTGATGTTGGACTTTCTGAATTGGAAGAGGTCTTCCGGCTCCTCCGGGAACCACCAGCCCATGGAGGGAAACACCAGCTTGGGGTGGAGGTCCGGGTCCAGCTTAAGGACCTGTTTGATCCGGCCTTTTTTGGTTTCAATGTAAACCCACTCGCCCTCCTGGAGCCCCAGCTTGGCGGCCGTCTCCGGGTTCAGCTGCACCGTGGGATAGGGCTTGCGCGCCCGGGCGATCTTGACGTGCTTATAGCCGTTGTTCATGAAGGCCGCTTCTTTGCCGTTGAACATGAGCAGCGGATAATCGTCGGAAACGTCCCAGCGGTAATCGCTCAACTCCTTGAAAGTGGGGACGGGCGCATAGCCAAGTTGTTTCAAGGCCTGGGAGTATATCTGCGCCTTACCCGAAAGAGTCTTGAAAATCCCCTCTTCCGGTTTTTTGTACTCCCTGGTCGCTTCCAGGAAGCGCTGTTCTTTGAGTTGCTCAAAGTTAATGCCAGCGGGCTTGAGGATCTCGTCCAGGCAGTCCTCCCATTTATCCCAGAAGTGCTCGCCTAGGTTCATCCTCTGGGCCAGGTCATTGAGCCAATCGGAATTCGAGCGGGCCTCCCCGGGCGGCTCGACCAGTTTGGGATAGGCGCGAAGCCCCTGTTGCCAGCCAGGCCAGTACCCCACTGAGTCATGCTCGCTGCCCCAGGCCGCCGGCAGAACGATATCGGCCACCATGGTGGTCGGCGAAGGAAACAGTTCCGACACCACAACGAAGTCCAGCTTCATGAACGCCTGGTAGGTTGCCTCCGTATCCGGGTAGCTGACCAGGGGATTGGTCAGGATGCAGATGGCGGCTTTTATGGGGTAGGGCTTTTCGTCCAATACGGCCCTGACAAATGACTGCGGCGGCACATAAGCTGCCGGCATGCCCACGCGGAAAGGGCTGCAAAGTCCCTTCGCGAAATTACGTGGGGTCCCTCGCAGCATATAAAACCGTCCCATCCTCTCAAAGGGGGCGGGGGTTACCAGAATGTTCCCTCCCGGGACGTTCAGGTCGCCGAGCAGGGCCACCATGATATTCATGGCGCGGACGGCCTGAAAGCTGTGGATGCTTCTCTCTATGCCGTTTCCTTCGTAAAAGCAAAAGGGCCTGTTGGCAGGGTCGGCAAACATCCTGGCCGCTTTTTGTATCTGCGCCTCGGGAATCCAGGTGGCTGTTCCCACCTCATCCAGGGAAAAACTCCTTATTTCCTTTTCCAGCTCTTCGAAGCCAACCGTCCACTTAGATACAAAATCAGCGTTATAAAGCTTCTCTTCGATTATCACTTTGATGAAGCCCATGGCCAAAGCGCCGTCGCTTTGCGGCCTCGGACTTATCCACAAATCGGCCTTTTTCGCCAGCAGGGTTCTCTTGGGGTCAATGACCACCACCTTGGCGCCGACGGCGATGGCCGCCTTTATCTTCTCAATGCGTTCGCCGCCCATGAGCTCAAAGGGATTAGCCCCCCAAACCAACAGCAAACGGGTGTTAGGGCCAGGATCGGCGGTAAAGTGCGTACCAAAAACAGAGCTGGCACCTGCCAGCCGGGGAACCCCTCAGTAATTGCCCGGTGTCACGCAGTTGGCCGTGCCAAAAACACTTGCAAATCTTTGGGCAAAGGCAAACTCCATTTCCTTGGGTTCACCCAGACAAAAGGCGACACTATCTGGGCCGAACTTTTCCTTATACTCGGTTAATTTTGCCGCGATGGTATCAAGGGCCTCATCCCATGAAATTCGCTGCCACTTGCCTTCACCTCTCTGGCCTATCCTTTTTAGGGGATACTTAAGCCGATCGGGATGGGAATGGACCTCCTTCATTATCTGACTTTTGTTGTGGGAGCATGGGGCGCTGGGCCAACGGCTTTTCGTGTCCGGCAGCACTTCCACGATCTCACCGTTTTGTACGGCAACCCTGCGTGCACAATGAGCCGGGCATATATGGCAGAAGACATGGTGCCATTTTTTTTCCGCTTCCATATATATATCTCCCTTCCCTCGACTATTCGGAGGGCCACTGCCGTTTTTTATCAGCCTTCCCACCATGGTCATAGCAGGGCTGTAAATAACTCATGTTACCGAAGACCATTAAGGCCAGGGGCGTAGTACTATAGATTCAGATACTCTTTCTAGATAATTTCATTTGGATTTCCCTATCTCGCAGAAGAAATCTTTGAATCTTGCCGGTTGTGGTCCGCGGTAGTGCATTACCATCTATAAACTCTATTTCCCGGGGATATTTATAGGGCGCTATCTTCCCTTTAACATGATTTTTAAGCTTTTCTTTGAGATCATCAGACGGCGTACACCCCCTCTTTAACACGATGAATGCTTTAACTATATTTCCTCGGATAGGATCGGGTGAAGGAATCACGGCCGCCTCGTGCACTACTTCATTGCTTAAAAGGGCTTGTTCCACTTCCCCTCCGGGTATTTTGTATCCTGAGCTGACAATCATGTCATCATCTCGGCCTTTGAACCAAAAATAACCATCTGCATCTACTTCGAAAATTAGCCCTGTCCTGTTCCAACCATTTTTAACGCTCTTCATTTGTGCATCAGGACGTCTCCAATACAGTTGTCCCCATGGCGCCCTCAGTATTAATTCGCCAGGAGTACCGGCAGGAACCTCCTTAAACTCACTATCAACCAAACGATAATCAACGCCGGGGACCGGCATACCCAACGAGTCCAGTTTTTCATCCGGCATATCCACGTGAGTGGACATATATGAGTTGAGTTCAGCCGACCCAAGTGAATTCAGGACCGTAACGCCAAATCTACTTTTCCATTCCTTGGCTACAACGCTAGGCAGCACTTCACCAGAGCTTTGGCACAGGCGTAGTGATCTTAAATCATATTTTTTCTCGCTATCCTTCATGTTCAACATCATCCGAAGGCCAGTCGGTACGCAGCGCAAAACGCTGATACGATTATTTTCAATTGCTTTAAACATGTTTTCCGCACTAAAATCTTCGATAATATTTAACGTGCAACCGCTGATACCGAAAAATAATATAGAAAAGAATCCAAAGGCAAATGTAAAGGCGGGTGGAGAGCCAAGTACATCATTCTCAGTTAGATGTAACAAATAGCGATTAGCAACATTAATTCCGGCAACCATATCTCCGATGGCACTTATAATACCCTTTGGTTTACCGGTCGTTCCGGAGCTATAAATAATACGCAGCCAATCATTTTTCGTTGTTTCCGTTGTCACACACTGATCAGATTGGTTTTGAATAAGATCGTCTAAAAACAAGTAATTATCAATACGATCTTTTGCTATCATAACTGACCTTAGCGATGGACATCGATCTAAGCCTTCTTTTACAGCCGGGAAAGTGTCAGAACTTACTAAAATAGCCTTAGCTTCCGTATCATTGGCCCGAAAAACAATTTCATCGGATTGAATAAGGTGGTGGGTCAAAACGGGAATGGCTCCTAACCGCCAACATGCCAAGCATCCTATTACAAATTCCGGACGATTGGGCATCCGTATCATGACGCGGTCGTATTTTTCAATTCCAAGAGAAGCTAACGCGTTCGCAAATTGATTTACTTTTTTTTGTAATTCAAAAAATGATATTTTTTGATCCATATAAATAATAGCAACTTTATCTCCCCGTCCTTCAAGAATATGTTTATCCAAGAACAGCTGACATGCATTGATATCTTGGGGCAGCCTAACCTCCGGCAAAGGATATATATAATCTGGCAAAAAGTCGTTTAAGGGCAGATATTCTCCTGGAATAACTGACACATTTACCTCCTCATCACACAAAAGTGTTAAAACATTTTTGGCTTTTTATATAACCAATTTTTCTAACAGTTTTTAAGGAACCGACATTTGGCACGTCAACTATAATAGTAATAAAATATACATACCTATTTGTTTTTATTATTTTATAGCCAGCCCTTAGCGTACAATGATTAGTGACTGATCGATCAGTCATTTCTTTTTACTTTCCTTCCCATTTTTTGTCAAACATTTCTTGCTGGTACTAAAATTGATTTAAAAACCTAGTTTGGTGATATTAATTTGTTTATGGCGATTTGTAAAACAACTTTTTGTTACATTATATTAGTCAACGTATTGAGGCTTAGATTATTAGTTGTTAAGTTCGATAAAGTCTTTACCAGATAACATTCTCCACTATTGATGAACTAAGTTCCAAATTGTAAATGAGTTTGAACTAAGTAATGGATTGCAAATTTCCATAAAACCGCTTATAAATTTAGCGTCAATCTAATAGGTTTTTTGTTTTTTTTCTGTTCAATTTATATCCATTGTGGACTGTCTACATTACTAGTTTATTAGTCATATCCAGAAATAAGCAACCTTCAATTATGCTTTTCTAACACCATTTAAGAATACGTCCACTACAGTTTCTATCAGCCTCTGTTTTTCGATGTGCGTTATTTCTTTACCATATAATAGTTCTTGTGAATAGAGAAAGCCAAAAAGCATGCTATAAAAAATATGACCTAGCAAAAAAGAATCACCTTCTTTGAAAATTCCTTTTTCCTGGAAAGTAGAAACAGCCTCTGAAAGCTTATCAAAAAGTGTTTGCAACAGATTTTCATAATATTGTCGCGCTAGTTCTTCACTTGAAATAGCTTCTGCAATTGAAAACCGTATAATTGGTAAGCGTTCCCCCAGGTTTCCCAAATAATTTGCTCCGATGGTCATAAAAAATTCAGACGGGTTTGATTCTTCAATTGTGTTTTCTCGCAACGACTGGAAAAAACCCGTCGCTCCTCTTGCACCTACCACCTCAGTAGCTAGAACCCTTTTGCTTGGGAAAAAGCGGTATACCGTACCATGCCCCATCTTTGCCCTAGCAGCGATATCGGATATTCGCGTTTTATAGTAACCCTTCTCACTAAAAACCTGAGCTGCAGCTTTGAGTATTTCCCCTCTTCTCTGCCCTGGAGGTAAAAACCGACGTTTTTTTTGGTTTTGTCGCTTACTCATTTTTTAAGAACTCCCTTACGAGCATATACGTGCTACGTATAATTGACAGTCAAACTCATCTTGGTAGATCCCAACGCAAAAACAATACCTCAACCTAATTCACCACCAAATTACCCTCAATGAACTTACCCACTTGTTAAATTATAAAAGCTACTCGCTCAAGTGTCAAACTAATATAAAGCGCGAACGGCGATCAATCTTAACAATGTTTCAGCTTTATACAATTTAATCGGTGAACCTTAAGGTAGCTAGTATATCTCTTAGGCCTCCGCCCCTCTTGTCCGTCCTATTGTGCCAAATCCTTCCTGGTATTCAAAAAATAATTATATGCTATGAGGAATATTATCAAAACCATCAAGATTGCCTGCGTGAATGATACATATATGCTATTGCTATTAACCTTCCTTGTTTTATTTATAAATCGCGCTTCAGTTGGCAGGTTTTTATTAGTAGTAGATGAAAATATCAGAACAAAAAGGTTTTATAAAATAATAATTTTATTGACCTGTAACATAGTATTTGTTATTTTACAAGAATAACCGCTTTTAATTCAGGAGTCAACGAGAGAAATGCCAGATTTCAAAAAATTATTTACTCCTAGCCGCATCGGAGATTTGACCATTAAAAACCGGGTGGTTATGTCCCCTATGCAAACCTTTAGCTATGAGAATGATGGTACTCCAAACCAAAAAACGATTGATTATTTTGTAGCCAGGGCCAGAGGAGGCGCCGGTTTAATTATTTGCCCAGGTGCAAAGCCTTCTCCAGAATCGCACGCCCCTAAAACACCTGCTCTTTATAATGACAAAGTAATTCCTCTTTTTTTAGAACTAACAGAAGCAGTACATAACCAAGGCACCAAAATTGCACAACAAATTAATCATACAGGCAAGGCTTTGACCTATAACCAAGCCCTGGCGCAAGGCACTGGTTTGGCAGAATCAATTGGCCCTTCGCCGTTGCGATACGTAAAGACAGGCGTTGTTTTACGAAAAGCATCTCTCGAAGATATCCAGCGAATTACTGAACAAATATCCGAAGCCGCCAGACGCGCACGTGATGCAGGTTTTGACATGATCGAACTCCATGCTGCTCACGGATATTTGTTAAGCTCATTCTTGTCTTCATTCAGTAACAGGCGTGATGATCAATACGGAGGTACTCCGGAGAAACGTGCGCGTTTATTATGTGAAATAATCATGCGCACTAGAGAAAAGGTAGGGCCGCATTTCCCAATTGGAGTGCGTATCAGCGGTAGCGATTTTTTAGTTGGTGGTACTACCATCGAAGATACTCTTATTCAAGCACCTTTATTTGTGAAAGCCGGTGCGGACGCCCTTCACATATCGGCCGGCGCCCACGAGAATACAGAAGTTCAATTCCTTTCCTATTTATGGCCCGATGGCTTCATAACTAATTTAGCGGCAGCCGTAAAAAAGGTTGTTGATGTTCCTGTCATTACCGTCGGCAAGCTTGGAAATCCTGAAGTGGCCGAGGAAGTGATAAAGCAAGGGTTCGCTGATTTTGTGGCCCTTGGGCGCCAATTACTTGCGGACCCTGAGTGGCCTAACAAAGTACGTGATAATAAATTGGATCGAATTAATTATTGCATCTGTTGTAACAACTGCTGGAAACGTGTTTTTAGTAAGAGCCGCGAAGTGGGACGACTTTATTGCACGGTTAACCCTGCTGTACATCGGGAGACGCTGTTTGATTTGAAGCAGGCACTATCCGCCAAAAAAATAAGCGTAATTGGAGGCGGACTAGCTGGAATGGAAGTTGCCCGCGTGGCGGCTGAAAGAGGACACCAAGTCACGTTGTTTGAAAAAAGTAGTGAACTCGGTGGCCAATTTTTAATTGCCTGCCAACAACCTGATAAATCAAAGTATCTTAGCCTGCTGAAACGACAGGTACAAGGCATACGAGAAGCAGGTGTTAATGTCATAACCAATATAAGCGTCACGCCTGGTATTTTATTAGAATCCCGTCCCGATATTGTCGTGTTAGCAACAGGCGCCTCCCCTAAAAAGTTACCGGTTCCGGGTATTGATAGGCCCACCGTTGTACAGGGTATTGATGTAATCCAAGGCAAGGCTCAAGTTGGAGAAAAAGTCGCTGTAATAGGAGGGCGGCTGATCGGCATGGAGGTGGCGCTGGATTTGGCGCGCCAAGGTAAAAAAGTTTCCCTAATCACTGATAAAAGATTGGGCGAAAATGGTGAGCCCTTGGAGGAAAATATTTACCGCACACTTCGTAATCGCCTGATTGAAAATGGCGTTCAATTTTTTACTGGCTGCCCCCTTTTAGAAGTAAACGAAGGAGGTGTATTTTTAGATGATAACGGAAATCTTCTTTCTATCCAGGCAGACACAGTTGTATTAGCTGTGGGATTTTCTCCCGTCATAGATTTGTTTGCTGAGTTAAAGCTTATCGCACCCGAAATTCATGTAATCGGTGATTGTAAGACTCCCCGTGATGCCCTGGAAGCCATGCATGAAGGGGCTGAACTTGGGCGTATTCTCTAGTAGAAATAACACATTAGATATGATAGCAACGGCGCTTTAGGATATGTAACTTAATTAATTTTGGTTATTCACCACCTACTAATGCATGTGCTCCGGCAGCCAAAGTGCGAGTTGTGGGAATATCATAACCATTGCGAGGACTGCCATGTCCCGCAACACAAAAGGAACAATGGAGCGATACATGTCTTCCATTGTGACATCTGACGGCAGAATACTTTTCAGATAAAATAAATTAAGCCCAAACGGTGGAGTTATGTAAGCCATCTCTAGGTTTATTGTAAAAAGCACCCCAAACCAGATAGGGCTCATGCCAAAGCTCTCGATGATTGGTAAAAATACCGGCACGCAGATCATCATAATCCCAATGGGATCAATAAACATTCCCAAGAACAGAATTATGAATTGCATTATAATTACTATAAACCATTTGTTCAGGGGCAAGCCGCTCATTAAATCTCCCACAAAATCGCTAGCACCAGTTGCGCTATATATGTGTACAAAGCACTTAGCCCCCAAAACAATCCACATTATCATTACACTTATCATAAGGGTTTCTTTTAATGATTTAAAAAAAACTTCCTTAGTCATACGTCCCTGAATTATCGTTATGATAAAGGCGGCGAAAGCACCTATTCCCGCGGCTTCTGTGGGAGTGCATACGCCAAAATATATAAACCCTAAAACCACAAGGATCATAAGGAGCGGCAATATAATGGCCTTAAGGCTTACTATTTTTTCTTTAAGGCTTGCCCGTTCATTTTCGGGAATCGGCGGACCATAATGCGGCCTCAATCTACATAATATTCCCACTTGCAATATATAGACGATAGTCAAGATGATACCGGGGATAATGCCGGCCATGAACAGCTTGCCCACAGATTCATTGGTCAAGCTGGCGTAAACCACCATGATAATGCTGGGTGGTATAAGAATCCCCAGCGATCCGCCGGCCGCGACCGTGCCCACCGCCATTCTTTTGTCGTAGTTGCGCTTCAACATAGACGGCAGGGCGATAAGCCCCATGGCGACAGTAGCCGCCCCGCTGATGCCCGACATGGCCGCAAATATGGCGCATACAAAAACGGTGCCCATCGCCAGGCCGCCCGGTAGGCCTCCCATCCATTTATACATAGAGCTATAGACTTTTTCGGCCAGCCCGGAGTGCTGCAGAAATTTGGCCATCAATACAAACAAGGGAATGGCCAGCAGTATATAACTGTTCCAATCCGAATTAGCGGTAGTGACTATTATGTAAAGACCTTGCGGCCCCATCTGCCACAAGGTCAGGATTACCATGGCCGCGCCAAAGCCAAAAGCCAAGGGCAAGCCAGATAGCAATAAAACTATCAACAGGGCAAAAATTAAAATGGTAATAAGTTCAATACTCATGATTAACCTTTGAACGCAGCCGCTTGTTGCTCTAGAGGAACGCCGGTGACCGCCATCACCAAGTCGCGGATAAACTTAGCTATTCCTTGCAGCATAACCAAGCCTACGCCCGCAGCTAGCAGGATACTTATGGGCCATATGGGTGGATTCCATATTGTGCCCGAAGTGTGTCTGAACGCCACCGCAACCATTGCTTGTTTCGCTGATAATATAAAAAAATAATATAAAAAAATAAAAAACAGCCCGGCGGTTATTACACTCATGACCGCTTGCGCGCGTTTGCTCAAACGGCTATACAAGATGTCTACGTTGATGTGCCCATCCTGCTGCAAAACAAGGGCCCCCCCTAAAGCTACAAAAAGCAACATCAGGTAACCACTAAGCTCCATGGCCCATATGGTTGGAGCGGTAAAAACGTAGCGCATGGCCACTTCATAGACCATGACCAGCATAAGGATAAAAACCAACCAGACAGAGGCATTCCCCACCAAACTGGAAATGGCATCAATAACTTTCACGATTCTAAACAGTAGGCGCATGCCAGCCTTCCACTTGCATGGCTAAAGCTTTAAACGCCGGCCCGCCGCGCCACATGCCTGGGGCGAACGCTCGCCGCCCCAGGCACATGGCGGTGATTAAATTCCAGGGCTGCTACTTGCCGGCGAATTCCTTCATCAGGTCTATGATCTTCTTGCTGCCCGGCGATTTGGCGGCAACCTGCTCCCACAGGGGCTCGGCCGCCTTGCGGATATTGGCCAACTCGGCGGCCGTCAGATTGACGATAGTCACGCCTGCCTTCTTGGCCCGGCCGATGTCGCGGCCCTCCAGCTTGTCGTACTCGACCTTGTAGTGCTCCAGGGCGGCGTCTATGGCGGCCTGCTTCACGATTTTTTGCAGATTAGCGGGCAGCTTGTTCCAGGTCTGCAGGTTGACGTAGGTGTCGCCCAAGCCATAACCCACCGGCGGCACGCCGATGTACTTGATGACCTCTTTGAGCTTGTAGGTCTCGGCCATGTACAGGGGGTTAAGAGTACCGTCGATGGTGCCGCGCTGCAGGGCCATGTACTGCTCGGGACTGGCCAGCAGAACCGGCGCCGCCCCCAGGTTCTTGAGCAGCGCCGCGTAGGAGCCGGAGGCGCGCAGCTTCTTGCCCTTGAGGTCGGCGATGGAGTTGATGGGGAACTTGGTCATGAAGCCCACCGTGAAGGCGGCCACGGACAACAGGGTGGTCCCCTTCTCGCGGTACAGCTTATCCAGCACCTTCAGGGCCTCGCCGTTTTTGTATTTGTAGTAAAAATCGTAAACGGCGTTCATGTCCTTGAAGCCCATGGGGATGCTGTATTCCGCATAGGCCGCCGGGATCTCGGTGCTGTGATAGGCGCCGTAGCTGCAGCCCACCTCCACGGCGCCGTTCTGCACCGCGGCGTAGATCTGCTTGCCCTTGGCAATGGCCCCGGGCGGGAACAGCTTGATCTCCACCTGCCCCTCGGTGCGCTCCTTAACCAGCTTGACCCAGTTGCCCCAGTAGACCGTGCCCATGTAGCTGGTCAGCGGGGTGAGCACCTGGGCCCGCCACTTGTACTTGGGCGCTGCCATGGCCGCGCCGGCCACCACCAGCGTCAGCGCCAGCACGACGCTGGCCAACATCATTAATTTCTTGGGCATCTGTTCACCTCCCTTTTAAAACGCAGGATATTCCCAAACTACTTCTTGGCTGCGCCTCCTCAGCAAGGAGCCGCCAGGAAAAAGCTGCTCATGCCATCGCCCAGTTCCATCCGCCCCGGTCGAGCAGAGCCCCGACCCGCTCAGGAGACCTGGGTTTCCCCCGCCTTATAAACAACGCCCGCCCTACACGGTGAGGATGGTGGTGGCGCTGTTGCCCATCAGGCCGTAGGTCTGGGCCATGGCCACCTTGGCGTTTTTCACCTGCCGCGGGCCGCACTGGCCACGGAGCTGGGTGACCGCCTCCACCACCTGCCACACGGCCTGCGCACCTATGGCTTCGCCAAAGGAGGAGAAGCCGCCGCTGGGGCAGACCGCCACCTTGCCGCCGATCTGGGTCTGGCCCTCGCGCACCATCTGCTCGGCCTGGCCCTCGCCGCAGAAGCCGCAGGTCTCCAGGTATTGCAGGTAATGCCAGGAGCTGTTGTCGGGCAGCTCCAGCACGTCCACGTCCTCCGGCCCGATGCCGGCGATGCGGTAGGCCTGCTGGGAGGCGGAATAGCTTTCACTGAGCATGGGGGCCTCGGCCTTGGCCGGCGCGGACAAAGCCGAGATGCGGATGGTGGGGTCGCCGTATATGGCGCTGCCCATGGTGCAGGCGGCGATGTTCACCGGCTGGGAGGTGTACTGGGCCGCCTTGTCGGCGGCGCAGACGATGATGGCCGCGGCCCCGTCGCTGGTGGCGCAAATCTCGAACAGCCGCAGGGGGTCGTTGACCATGGGGGAGTTCAGGACCTGCTCCAGGGTGTAGGCCTTCCGGTAGCGGGCGTTGGGGTTCAAGACCCCGTACTGGCTCAGGATGACCTTGACCCGGGCCAGGTCCTCGGCGGTGGTGCCGTATTTGTGCATGCGCTTGCGGCACTCCAAGGCCCAGAAGGCCGGGTTGGGCATGCCCACCATGCGCCAGCGCAGCACGTCCCGGTCCTGGCGGGGGTTGTCGGACTTGGCCGAAAGAAACCCTTCGGGCGAAATGTCCACGCCCACGGCCAGGGCCACGTCCACCTGCCCCGAGGCTACGCTCATATAGGCGGTGCGCAGGGCCGCGGCCCCGGTGGCGCAGGCGTTGTACACATTTATGATGGGAATGCCGGTCTCGCCGAAGACCGCAGCCAGGTATTGGCCGGAGATGTGCCCGGCGTTGCCGCCCCAGATGTAGATGCCCGAGGCGATGGCCTGTATCTCCTGCCACTTTATATTGGCGTCCTGCAGGGCGTTGGCCACCGCCTGCACGCCCAGCTCCACGAAGGTGTTTTGCGGGAATTTGCCCCAGGGGTGCAATCCGACGCCGATGATGGAAACATTGCGCATGTTGAGCTCCAAAAACTCTATACGGCCAGGGCCGGGATTTCAGTGTGCCTTCGGCCGAAAGGCCCAGGTGACGATCTCCTGTCCCTTGTCGTCCCGGTACAGGGTGAAGGTGGTGGTCTCCACCTCCCTGCCCAACACCAGATCATCCTCTTTATAATCGACCATGATGCCCACCACCTGGATGCCCTCCGGAAACTCAACCATGCCGATGGGGTAAGGCGTGATGTCCTTCTCGGTCCGGAAGGGAGGCGGAGGCATGTAGTGCTGCACCGTATAGCTGGCCAGCTTACCAATGCGGTTCAAGAGAATTTTCTCCACGCCCTCCCGCGAGCATCCCGGGCGGTGCTGCTCGTGGTATTCCGGGAAAAAGCAGGTGCCGCAGGTGCCGCAGCGGGCGCTGCGCAGGCGCACCCCGCCGGCCTCGCCCTGGAACAGGTCAGGCAGGGCGGGCACTTTGTCTCCAGCAATTTTTTGCTTATCCATTAGGTCCTTCCTCCGAGACCCGACGCGCACTTTTCACCGCGCCGGTCTGCGCCTCAGATGGCGCCCGCCCATGCGGCCGGGGCGTGTTGTGACCCGCGGGCCTGCCCAGCCCGCCGGGCGGGCGGCAACCTGCGCGGGAACCGGCAACGGCGCAACGCGGCGTCAAGCACCTCCCGCCCGGGCACGCGCTCACCCTGGTGTCGCCGGGGTCGGTCAACACCCACCCTCTGATTTCCGGTTTAATGCAACCGTCTAGTTCGCCGGAAGCCGCCTACATATCGCCATGAGCCGCTGAATCCGACTCCGGAATGACTGGTCAATCATTGCAAAATCAATCCTGCCGTGTCAAGCAACTTATGGCCCGCCCCGGCCCATCAGGCCAAAGGACAAGCATCTCACTGCAAATCGGGGCAGGGTCCGAGGCGCCAGCCTGTTTAATTTCAGGCGCGGTGCTTAGCGGTAGAACTTGGCCAGGGTCTCGAAGTGGCCGCCCATCTGCTCCACCACCTCGTACACCGAGTAACCGCCGGTCTGTTGGCGCATCTGCTGGTTGAGCTGCCAGATGCGGTAGGGGTCGGTTTCCTGGCGGCCGATCTGGGCCAGGGTCTTCTGCACCTCCTGCCAGTACTGGATGGTCTCCTGCAGGCTTTGGCGCTGGGACCCCTGGGCGCTCTTGAGCTTTTCCCCCATGTAGACCAGCAGCTTGTCCATGTCCTTGGCCGCCGTGCGGCTGGTCTCCTGCAGGGCGGCGTAGCGGGACAGGCGGGGGTCGCCCTGGGCCTCCCACATCTTGTAGCGGGTCACGTCGCCGGCCTGGGGCATGTTGCGCGGGTCTATTTTGCTGAAGTCCACGTCGCGCTTGAGCAGCTCGGCCTCCAGGTAGGCCTCCGGATGGGCCCGGGTGGTCAGGTTCAGGGCCGCGGCCCGGCCGCTGCGGCCGCTGCTCTGGTAATAGGCGCGGTGCAGGGCCTCCTGGGCGTCGGCCATGAACTGGTGCCGGCTCACCGGACGGCCGTTCTTGCTGATGACCAAGCCTGGATACTCCTTGAGGGCCAGGTCCAGGTCCATGCCCACCGAGCCGGCGCTGGCGGCGTTGCGCACCGGTTGGAACTTCAAATTTTTGGTGTCATAGCCCTTGGCTTGCAGGCGCTGGTAAAAGCCGGGCATCATTTCCTGGTAGGACCTCTGCACCCGCTCATTGAACTTGGCCTGCACCAGCGGATGCCCTTTGTGCTTGAGATACCACTTGGCGTGGTAGGTGGAGTTGATGGCCCCGGTCAGTCCGGACAGATCCGTCTCCATGCTCTGTATCTGCGCCGGGGGCGCCTTGGTCTGCCGGGCCCGGCTCAGCTCCAGTTCCAGGCCCTGGTAGCGCTTCACCAATGAGGCGCCGTCCTCCAGCTCCTGGCGGAAGCGGGCCATGTCCATCTTCTCGCGGGGAGCGGGGCGCGGGGCCGAACCGCCCCGGGCCGCTCCAGCCACGGCCCCGGCCACTCTGCCGGTGAGGGCCGCGCCCAGCTCAAAGGCCTTGCCGATCAAATAGGCCTCGCCCGCCGCCTGCACGGCCCCGGCCACGCCGCCTTCCTGGTAGCCGGCCAGGGCCTCCGTTGCCACGTAGCCCACCGTGGAGGACCAGGACACGGCTCCCTTGACCCCCTCCACCGGCCCGCCCTCGATCAGGCCGGTGACCCCGCCGTAGGCCGCGCCGGTGATGGTGGGCGCCCAGACCGTGGCCGCGGCCTCTGCCCCGAAGGTGGCGCTGAAGGCCGGCGCCGCCACGCCCACCAGGAGCATGCCGGCGGCCATCTTGGTGGACTGGGCGTAGAACTCATACTCCTGGTACTTGACGGCTGTTTCCTCGTGGCGGGCGGCCTCGGCCTGCCAGTACCCCTGCACCTGCTTGTCCAGGGCGCCCACCACCTGCCGGGCCTTTGCCACGTCGCCGCTTACCACTGTCTTGGCGTCCAGCAGACGGCGCACCGTCTCCCGCTTGGCCTCCCGCTGGTCCTCGGGCAGGAGATTTATCATGCGCTCGGCGCCGGTGCGGTAGCGGCGGACGGCGGCCATGCTGGCCGCCTCCTCCTGGGACTTGGCTAAGAGCTGCCGGTGGTTGTACTCCTCCAGGGCCGTGCGGGTGTGCACGAATTGGCCGGTCTGCACCTGGGCGATGAGGTCACGCTCCAGTTGAATGTCCGACAGGCCGGCCAGCACCCTGAGCTCCCACTCCTGGCGCCGTCGGGGGTCGGTCTCCCTGGCCAGGGCCGCCTGGTCCTTGGCCAGGTTGCGCAGGGCGATCTCGATGTTGGCCTGGTGATAGGCCAGTTCCTCTTCCTTGGCCTTGCGCAGGGCCAGGGCGCGCTGGGCCGCCTTGTCCTGCTGTTTCTCGGCCTGGACGATCTTGATCTTCTCCCCGGCGCCCATGCCGCCCAGCACCCGCACCTTGCTGTCGGGCGGCTCGTAGATATAAAGGTAGCGCCGCAGGAGCAGCCAGTCCGCGTCCTTTTCCGGCCGGGGCTTATAGTCCTTCAGTTCGGCCGACTTTTGGATGCTGCGGCTGGCCGCGTCCCGGCCGGTCTCCCGGGCGCCGGCCAGGTCCAGCTTGGCCTGGGCCCGGCCCAGCAGGGCCTTGTATGTCACCAGCAGGAACAGGGGCCGGCCGGCCGCCGCACCCTTGGCGGGCTTGATCGGCAGCGGCTCCACCGTGGCCATGATGCCGAACTCCAACTTCTCCGGGGTCCAGGCAGCCTGGTTCTGCTCCCAACCGCCTGGGTTGCGGTAGACCGGCTGGCTCTGGCCGTCCGGCCTCCAGTCGGCCGGCGCGCGCACGAACTTGCCGCCCACCTTCAGCAGGTAGGGCAGGCGGACGATCTTGCCCTCGCGCACGCCCCAGGGGCAGTAAAGCGCAAAGGGACGCTCATAGACCTGGTGTTTGTAGCCCCCGCCCTGGCGCTGCAAAGAGGCCTTGGGCTTGAGGTCCTGACCAGACTTAAGGCGCTCCGGCGGCCGCTGCCACCAGAGGTTCCAGGTGCGCCACTTCCACAGGTTGCTGGGCCCGATGTCCACGCTCAGGGAGGTCTCCTTGAGTTGGCTCAGGACATAACCGCTGGTCTCGTCCGGCCGGCGGCGATTCTCCACCTCGTAGCGCCAGAGCACCCACTGGCCGCCCGCAGCCGGGCCCTTGGGGCCCAGCAGTTTGGCGGTTTCCTGCTTGGCCTGCTCAAACTTCTTGCGGGCCCGGCACTTGTGCTCCAGGGGGTTGGGCGGGTTGCCCAGGGCCTCTATCTGCTGGGCCAGGGAAGCCAGCGCCGCCTGCAGGGCCCGGACCTCGGCCTGGGCCTGGCGGGCCAGGGCCAGCGCCGCCCGCAGCCCCGGGGCGTCCCGGTAGCCCTGAGCCACCGCCGCCTCCAAGAGAGCCCCTTGCAAGGCCGCGCCGGCCTGGCCCAGGGCCTCGCGGCCGGCTATGAACTGGGCCAGCAGGGGGTTGAGCCGGTTGAGGTAGGCCACGATCTCGGCCGAGGGATAGTCGAACAGGGGCGCCCACAGGGACTGGAAGCGCTGCTCCTGCTCAGGAGACAAAACGCCGTAAATGCCCCGCAGGGACTCCATGGCCGCGGACACCGCGCCGGCGTACTGGCCCTGGGACAATCGGTTGATGTCCAGGGGCGGCGGCAACCGGGCCGGCGGCGCCCCTGGGGGCAGCTTCACCGGCGGGCCGCTGGGCTTGACCCAGGGCGCGCCGGCGAGGGCCCACGAGGAGCGGTCGCAGGGGTCCTGGGCGTTGAACTTGACCTTCGGCGCGGCCGGCTTCCGGGTCAGATCAGGGATCTCGGTCGCCACCCGCTGGACCGGAACAGAAGCCGCGGCCGGCGGCGCGGCCGGCGGCGGCGCCTGCGCAGCCGGGGCCGCGGGGATGGGCCTGGCCGGGACGGGCCGAGCAGCGCCCGCGGCCTTGGCTCCGGCAAAGGGTGAGTCCGCCCGGCGGTCCGTGGACTCGTTCTCGCGGCCCGCGTCCCGGCTGGTTTCGCCCGTGACCTTGGCCCCGGCAAAGGGCGAAGGGGTCTCCGGCTGGGCCAGGGCCGGCCCGGCCGCCAAGGCCAGACCCAACAGCAAGGCCGCCGTGGCCCGCCAGACCCCGCACCCGGCCCTGGGCCGCCTGGGCTTGCGGAGGGCGCTTGAGTTGGCTGCACCTATTGGCTGGGGCGACGGCTTCATCCCGCAGGACCTCGCTGGCGGCCTTTGGCGTTGATGGCAATAGGATCGGTTGGCTTTCCCGGCTGGGCCGCTTAGGACCCTAGCTAAAATTATACTTCAGCTATGGCCGTCCCTGCTCAGGAACTACGGCGGCCGGCGAGCGACCTCCCCAGCGGCTAGAACTCCACCAGCATGAAAACCAGGTCATCGGTCAACTGGCCTCCGCTGAAGCGGACCACGCTCTGCTGAATGCTCTGGCAAGCCTGGCCAATGGGCTGGTTGCGCAGGGAGGTCAACTCCTGGGCCAGGCGGTCCAGACCGAATTGGTTCTCTCGGCTGTCCCGGGCCTCGATGAGCCCGTCGGTGTACAGGGCCAGGCGGTCGCCCGGGGCCACTGACAGCTCCTCCTGTTGATAGCCGGAGACGGGGTCCTGGTCAGAGAAGGCCCCCAGGAACATTGACTCCTGCTGCAAGCGGCGGGGCGGCTCCTGTCCATGCAGCAACAGGGCCGGCGGGTGCCCGGCGCTGGCCCAGGCCAGTCGGCCCGAGGACCGGTGGTACACGGCCGCGAAGCAGGAGACAAAGGCGTCCGCGGTGATCAGGCGGTGCAGGTCCCGGTTCAGAGCCGCCAGGGCCGGCGCCGGCTCCCCGGTGTCCCTCAGGTAAAGAGGCAGCAGGGCCTTGAGCATGGTGGCGGTCATGGCGGCGCTGACGCCGTGGCCGGAGACGTCCACCACCAGGAAGGCTATGCCGCCGTCGGGCAGGCGAAAGAAGTCAAAGTAATCGCCGCCCACGCCGGCGCAGGGCTGGAACACGTAGTCGAACTTCACCCCGTCCAGGGAGCGGCGGCTGGGCAGCAGGTGGTGCTGATAGCGGGAGGCGGTTTGCAGATCGGCGTTCAGGATGTCATTGAGCTTGTTCACCTGGCCCAGGGCCGCCTGCAGGTCTCTGATCAGCCGGTTTTTCTCCCCTTCAGCCCGCCGGCGCTGTGCAATCTCCCCGGTCATCTGCTGGTTGATCTGCTGCAAGTCGCGGAACAAAAGCCGGTAAGGCCTCTGCAGGCTGGTTTCTACGATGGCCTTGTAGATCAGATAAAAGGAGATGATCTTGAAAAAGTGCCCTAGAAGGTTGGGCAGGCCATAGACGGTTATGTATAAGGTGAAAAGTATCTCACCGCCGACGGTCAAAATAATGGCCCAGAGGATCAGCCACAAGATTTGGGGATCAAAGTCCGCGCGCCTGCTGAAGGTGTAGGCCAGGGCACCGCCCAGGATCAGGCAGATGATGTATTCGCTGATCTTCTTGAAAGGCGTAAGGCCCACCCCCTCCAGGTAGCAGACCGGGAACAGGCGCAGGGGAAATATGGAGACAAGCAAAAGGGTCAGGATGGCGCTGAAAACGGCCAGCCAGGCGTAAGCGTTGACCCGCCGCCCGAGCATGGCCGGCGCGGCCAACAGGCAGAGGGCCTGCATATAGCGGGCGGCTATCCAGAGCTGGGTGGGCAGGTTGCTGCCGCGGTCCGGGAACACCCCCATGCCCTTGTAGGCCAGCATGTGCAGAAAATCCAGAGCGCCCACGAACAGATAAGCCATACCCAAAAACAACAGGTACGGGTTCTGCTGTATGCCGCGGGTGTTCCAGGCCACCACGAACACAGCGCAGGCCACCACCACGCTGAATATCTCGGCCAGGCTGTGAAACAGCAGGTAGCTGTAGAGACTGGCCAGATACAGGCCCGCGAAGGCAACCAGGCCCCAGAGACCATAGCCCAACCAAATGCGATCCGTTTTGGAGTCGTTGGGTAAAGACATGTTCATGCGCCGAGCTCGGAAGTCCCCCCAGAGACAGCCGTCAAGTGAGCCTTAGGACGGGCCAGCGTCAACGACGCCGCCCCGGCGGCCGGTATAGCCGCCTCTTAGGTTAGTTTTTACCGCCGGCGGGAGTCCAGCCAAATCTTGCCGAGTCCAGCGGAGGTACAAAGGAGTTCAGGCTTCGTCCTGTAGGCCGCGAAGTGCAGCTTACCCCCATCGTCCCGCCGGCAGGCCACCACGGCCCCCTCCCGCGGAAGGCGCCGGAGGCTCAAGTTGGCGACGTTTTTTCCCGGCAACTTCAGGAAGTTGAACCCACCGCGCAACGCGGGGTGGGGGCGCTGGATCTGGTAGCGGTCCCCGCCCAAGGGCCAGGCATATACATAGACGCGCTCATAGGGCCGGCGCACCATGCACACTATGTCCACGTACCCTTGCGCCAGGGCCAGGCTCCTGATCAAGCTATACTGCTGTCTCATCGGTAGCAGGCGGCTCGTAACCAACCTGGGTAACGAGATTTTTCGATTAAATCCACCGGCGGCCTTCGCCCCGCTTGACACGCTACCAAGCCCACCATATAGTTTGATTGTTTAATAATTGGGGTTTTTAACAATATGCCCTCCTCGCTTCAGGTTTGCGCGGCGGAGCTGCTGGACAGCGTGCTGCTGGTTATGCAGGCCATCCGGGTGGAGATGCGCAGCCGCCGCACCCCCGATTTGACCATCCCCCAATTCCGAGCCCTCATCTTCATAAACAGGCTTCCCGGAGGAACTCTTTCCGAGCTGGCCGAAAACGTCGGCCTGACCACCCCCTCCATGTCCAAGATGATAGAGGGCCTGGTGGGCAAGGGGCTGGTCCGCCGGGAAAGCTGCGCCCAGGACCGGCGGCGGGTTAACCTGACCCTGACCGCCAGCGGCCGGGCCCTTTTGGAGCAGGCCCGCGGTGGCTCCCAGCAGGCCCTGGCCCAGCGGCTCAGCTCCCTGCCGGTGCAGGAGCGCCAGAGTCTGGTGCAGGCCATGCGCAGCCTGGCGCGCGTGTTCTCCTCGGAGGAGGCGCCGCCCTCGGCCAGGGAGGCCAAGCGGAATGTGCGGCCATTGAAGACGGTCTCCCCAAAGCGGACCGGCCGCTGAGGATATCCCCTCCGGGTCCGGCCCTGCCGGCCCGGCGACGTGGCCCTTGCACGCGGAGTGCGGATCAGACCCATGAAAAAAATCGTCATCTACGTCACAGTGGCGGCCATTGCGGCGGCGGGCGGATTGTTCCTGTACCGCCTGCTCACCCGGCCGGCGGAGTCGGCCTATAAGACGGTCAGGGTCCAGCGCGGGAACATCATCTCCACGGTTTCGGCCACCGGCAATCTGTCCGCGGTCATCACCGTGCAGGTGGGCACCCAGGTCTCGGGCACCATCCAGAAGCTATACGTGGACTACAACTCGGTGGTCAAAGAGGGCCAGCCCATCGCCCAGATAGACCCCTCCATCTTCCAGGCCCAGGTTGACCAGGCCCGGGGCAACTACCTGGCGGCGGTGGCCAACCAGGAAAAGGCCAAGGTCATAGTGGCCGATGCCCTGCGCACCCTGGAGCGCTACCGCAAGCTGGTAAAGGACAACCTGGTGGCTCAAAGCGAGTTCGACACCGCCCAGACCTCCTATGACGCGGCCTTGGCCGCCCTCAAGGCGACTGAGGCGGTGGTGGCCCAGACCAAGGGGGCACAGGATCAGGCCCAAACCAACCTGGCCTATTCCACCATCAAGTCGCCGGTGGACGGCATCGTGGTCTCGCGCAACGTGGACGTGGGCCAGACCGTGGCCGCCTCCTTCCAGACCCCCACCCTGTTCACCATCGCCCAGGACCTGACCAAGATGCAGATAGACACCAGCGTGGACGAGGCGGACATCGGCAAGGTCAAGGAGGGTCAGAACGCCGTCTTCTCCGTGGATGCCTTCCCAGAGCGGCGCTTCCGGGGCCAGGTGGTGCAGGTGCGCAACGCGCCGGTGATCACCCAGAACGTAGTGACCTACGTGGTGGTGATCGGGGTGAACAACAAAGAGCTGCTGCTCAGGCCGGGCATGACCGCCAACGTCAATCTGGAGGTGGGCCGCAAGAACAACGTGCTGATAATCCCCAAGGCCGCCCTGCGCTTCCGGCCCAAGGCGGCGGGCGCGCCGGCCGCCAAGCCCGGCGCCTCCCCGACCACTCCGGCCGGCCGCCGCAGCAGCAAGGACATGAAGCTGGTGTACATCGTGGGCCCGGACAATAAGCCGGTGGCGGTGCCTGTCAAGACCGGCCTGGCCGACGATAGCAACATCGAGATCAACGGCGGCAAGCTCCCAGAGGGGAGCGAGGTGATCATAGGGCAGTGGCAAACCAAGAAAAAGGCCAACTCCGTCAGCCGGCCCGGCATGGGCATGAGGTTCTAAGTTGAGCGAAGTCGTCAAGCTGGTGGAATTGACCAAGGTCTATGACCTGGGCGAGCAGCGGGTGCAGGCCCTGCGCGGCGTCTCCTTTGCGGTAGCCTCCGGCGAGTTCCTGGCCATCATGGGGGCCTCGGGCAGCGGCAAGTCCACCTGCATGTACATCTTGGGCTGCCTGGATACGCCCACCAGCGGCCAGTACCTGCTGGAGAACGTGAGCGTGGGCAACCTAAGCCGCAACCAGTTGGCCGAGATACGCAACAGCAAGCTGGGCTTCGTGTTCCAGGGCTTTAACCTGCTGCCGCGCACCACGGCCCTGGAGAACGTGGAGCTGCCCCTGATCTACGCCAGGGTGTCCGCCGGCGAGCGCAAGAAGCGGGCCCTGGAGGCGCTCAACCGGGTGGGTCTGGCCGACCGGGCCGGGCACCTGACCAACCAGCTCTCGGGCGGGCAGCAGCAGCGGGTGGCCATCGCCCGCTCCCTGGCCAACCGGCCGGCCATGATCCTGGCCGACGAACCCACCGGCAACCTGGATACCAAGACCAGCGCCGAGATCATGGACATCTTCAGCGAACTCAACGGGCAGGGCATCACCATCATCATGGTCACCCACGAGCCGGACATGGCCGCCTACGCCCGCCGGGTCATCACTTTCCGCGACGGCCTGGTCCTCTCCGACGAACGGAACCCGGCCCCGCAGCAGGGGAACTGAGCGCCATGGAGATACTGCAGTCGCTCAAGATAGCCTTGCGCGCCCTCAAGGCCAACAAGATGCGCTCCTTCCTGACCATGCTGGGCATCATCATCGGCATCGGAGCGGTGATAGTCATGATCGCCATCGGCTCCGGCGCCAGCCAGATGATCGCCGATCAGATAGCCAGCATCGGCAGCAATATCATCATGGTCATTCCGGGCTCCACCACCTCCGGCGGCGCGCGCACCGGATTTCATAGCGCACCCACCCTCACCTGGGACGACGTGAAGGCCATACGCAACGAATGTCCCTCGGTGGCCCTGGTGGCCCCCACTGCGCGCGGCGCGGCTCAGGTGGTCTACGGCAACATGAACTGGTCCACCCTGGTGCAGGGCATCACCCCCGAGTTCCTGCAAATACGCGAATGGAACTTGGTTGCGGGCCGAGGCCTGACCGAAGCGGATGTGGAGGGCGCCCGCAAGGACTGCCTGCTGGGCATGACCGTGGCCGAGACCCTGTTCGGCAGCGAGGACCCGGTGGGCAAGGTGGTGCGCATCAAAAAGGTCCCTTTCACCGTGGTGGGGGTGCTGGAGCGCAAGGGCCAGTCCCCGCGCGGCGATGACCAGGACGACGCGGTCTTCCTGCCCCTGACCACCGCCCAGCGCAAGATCATCGGCACCCAGTTCCCCAACACCGTGGGAGCCATGCTCATCCAGGCGGTGAGCGAGGACCGCCTGCAACAGGCCGAGCAGGAGGTGAGCTCCCTGCTGGACCAGCGCCACCGCATCGGGCCCACCAAGGAGCGCGATTACTCGGTGCGCAACCTCTCGGAGATACTGGCCGTGTCTCAGCAGTCGGCCCAGGTCATGTCCCTGCTCCTGGGGGCGGTGGCCTCCATCTCCCTGCTGGTGGGCGGCATCGGCATCATGAATATCATGCTGGTCTCGGTGACCGAGCGCACCCGCGAGATCGGCATCCGCATGGCCATAGGCGCCAAGCAGCGCAACATCCTGCTGCAGTTCCTGACCGAGGCCGTGCTGATGACCCTCTTTGGCGGCATTATAGGCATGCTCATGGGGGTGGTCGGCGCCACGGTGGTCTCCCGGCTGGTGGGCTGGCCCACCCTCATCGCCAGCCAGGCCATCGTCATATCCTTCTTGTTCTCCGGCGGGGTGGGCATATTCTTCGGCTTTTACCCGGCCCGCAAAGCCGCCGGCCTCAACCCCATAGACGCCCTGCGCTACGAGTAAGGCCCCGCCGCCGCGGGGGACGGGGACAAAAAAGCGCCGGAGCCGGCCGCGGCTTGATCCGCCCCCGCCCTCCGGCGCTTATTTAGCTGGCGCTCGCCAGCCCGCCGCCGCAGACGCCGCTCCCTGGAATCAGCTTCCTACCCCAGAATGACCCCGCCGGCCCTTAGTTGCCCCACGTTTTAGGGGAATCCTTCTTGTCGAACTCCAGATGGCAGAAGGGGCAGTGCAGCTTGATCTGGTCAAACTGGGGGTTGTAGAAGGAGCGGTCTATGTAGAAAAGCTTCTGGCAGCCCGGGCAGGTGACCCAAACGTCTTTGGGCGTACCCACTTTTTCGATGGTTTCCATGATCTGACTCCTTGCCGCCCAGTTTAATAGGAGGTGGGATACTTGGCCAGATGGGCCGGGTCCACATAGTCTTCCACCTGGATGGCTTGGGCCACCTCCTCGGGCGTCTTGTTGATCATCTGGTAGAAGCGGGGCAGCCCGATGCCGATGGGCGGCGGCGCGGTGGCGTCTATGCCGCCCCGGGTGCCGATGTTGCCCGGCGAAGGCAGGCTGGGGTCCAGGGGGAACACGGCGGCGCCCTTGACCACCACCAGGTCCTTGTCCCACTGGCTGCGGTAGGCCACCGACCACAGCACGTCGCTCTCGTTGAACAGGTCCATGTCCTCGTCCACCACGATCACGTGCTTCAGGCGGCTGTCGCAGGGCAAGGCGGCCATGATGGCGTCCTTGCCTATGCCGGGACGCGTCTTCTTCACCTGCAAATAGACATGGTTGCGCCGGCCGGAGATGGGCACGTAGACGTTCATCAACTCGGGCAACACGCTCTTGACCACGCTGTAGATGCGGGCCTCCAGAGGGAAGTTGCCCAGCAGCACCAGATGGTCGGCCAGCCCCACGCCGATGCCGTGGTACAGGGCGTCCCGCCGGTAGGTGACGCAGCTCACCTCGATGACGTTGCTGGGACGTTGGGGGCCGATGTAGCCGGGATACTCGCCGAAGGGCCCTTCGGCCTCGAACACGTCCCTGGGCACGTAGCCCTCGATGACCATTTCCGCGTCCGCCGGCACCATCAGCCGCTCGCCGAAGGTCTCGCTGGGCACCAGGCGTAGCGGCTGGCCCATCACCC
Source organism: Desulfarculus sp. (assembly GCA_003605055.1). Classification (GTDB taxonomy): domain Bacteria; phylum Desulfobacterota; class Desulfarculia; order Desulfarculales; family Desulfarculaceae; genus Desulfoferula. The sequence goes on along the minus strand of QZKP01000041.1, from coordinate 23,081 downwards.
CGCCCATGGAAGGGTAGTGGCTCTCCGGGTAGCCCAGGCGGGACTGGCCGCCGGCGATGGCCGCCGGGTGATGTCCGATCCACACCGCCACCGGCATGTCCTCGCCCCGCTCCCACCAGCGGATGATGTTCTGCATGCTGTGGGAGGTGATGGCCGCCCAGTAGCCGGTGCGGCGCGGTCCCTTGACCCAGATGCGCTGCAGGCAGGTGTTGTCAATGCCGGTCTCCGGCTCCACCGTGGTCACGAAGCCGGTGCCGATGTAAGGCCCTGGGTCCATGTAGTTGTGGGTCATGATGGGGAACTTCAAGAGGTCCACCTCATCGCCCTTTTCCACCACCTGCTTCACCGGCGCGTCCCCCCGCGCCACCACCACCGTCTCCATCTGATTGTTCACCCGGGCTGCGTACTCCATGGCCACCCGGCGGGGGTTGATGCCCAGGACCTCGGCGCAAAGCTCCCGGCTGGCGGTGAGGTTGGTCACCACCGGGAAGGGGCTCTCTTGGCCATTGTCCAGGATGGGACGCTCCACGATGATCACCGGGTATTTCTTCATGGCGTCCAGCTTGCGCTGCAGGGCGCTGATCTCATAGGCCGCCTTGAGCGGCTTTTTGATGCGCAGAATCGCCTCGGGATGCGTCTGCTCCAGCTCCGCCAAGTAGCTCCTCAGGTCCTTGGGCATATCCTGTGTTCCTTTCCGGGCGTGAACGTGGCGCGGCCGACTGGCGCCGGCCCCCTATACGCCCCGGGGTCTCAAGCCTCGGCCGGCGGCCGGCCGCGCAGGGACAGCACCACCGCCAGTGCCAACAGGGCGAAACCCACGATGTTGGTCAGCAGCGGATAGGTCGTTATCCACAGCAGTACACCCGCCGCCACGAAAAGCAGCTTCTCCTGGGCCTTCAACCGGCGGTGGAAGGTGCCCATCATGGCCGCGGTGAAGCAGATCACGATTACGCTGGCCTTGAAAATGGCAAAGATGATCTCCGGCCAGCTGCCCATGAGCATCAAGGGAGGATAGGTGGCCAGCAGGAAGGGGATCAAATACAGGGTCAGGCCCATCCGGCAGGCCCGCACGCCCACCTTGGCCGAGTTGGCGTCGGCGATGCCCGCCCCCGCGTAGGCGGCCAGCGCCACCGGCGGGGTGATCATGGACAAGTTGGCGAAGTAGAAGCCGAAGAAATGGGCGGTGATGGTGGGCATGCCGGCCTTGATCAGCGCCGGAATGGCCAGAATGGCCACGGTGATGTAGGCCGCGCTGGTGGGCATGCCCATGCCCAACACCAGGCAGACCAGCGAAGTGATCAACAACAGCCACAGCACATCGCTGCCCGCCAGGCCCAGGATGATCTCGGTGAATTTCAACCCCAGCCCGGTCAGGGTCAACACCCCCACGATCACCCCGGCGATGGCGCAGGGCACCGCCACCGCGATGGAGCTCTTGGCGCCGTCCTCCAGGGCGTCCACGAACACCAGCATTTCCTTCCAGCGCCCCCGGGCGATGATGGGGATGGCCGAGATGATAAACGAGGCGATGATGGCCATGGTGGCCGAAAGGGTGATCGAGTAGCCGGCGCCCAGGTAGTAGATGATCACCACGATGGGCACGAACATGTACCCTTTGGCGATCAACAAGCCCCACAGCGGCTTGCGCTCTTCGCTCATCACCCCCAGGCCGGTCCGGATGGACTCGAAGTGCACCGCTGCGTAGACCACCACGTAATAAAGGATGGAGGGAATGATGGCCACCAGGGCTATGGTCCAGTAGGGGATGCGCGTGAGCTCGGCCATGATAAAGGCCGCCGCGCCCATGATCGGCGGCACGATCTGGCTGCCGGTGGAGGCCAGGGCCTCGATGGCCCCGGCCGAAACCGGGCTGTAGCCCGCCCGCTTCATCATGGGGATGGTGAAGGTCCCGGAGGTGGAGACGTTGGCCACCGCGCTGCCGCTGATGGTGCCTAAAAGGCTGCTGCTGATAACCGCCACCTTGCCCGGGCCGCCCCGCAGGCCTCCAGCCACGGACACGGCCAGGTCATTGTAGAACTCTCCCAGCCGGCCGTATTTCAAAAAGGCGCCGAAGAGCACGAAAAGGAACACGTAGGTGGTGGAGACCCTCAGCGGTATGCCGAACAGGCCCTCCTGGGTCAGCACCATGAACTCAGTGAAGTTGGACAGCGAAACCGAGCTGTGGCCCAGGGTGCCGGGGATCAGATAGCCCAAGAAGGCGTAGGCGATGGCCGCCAGTCCCAGGACCGAAAGCCCCCAGCCCATCAACCGGCGGCCGGCCTCCAGCACCAGGAACAGGCTGGCCATGCAGGCCGCATAGTCCCCGGGCAGCACCTCGTCCACGAAACGAATGCGCTCGATGATCCGGGGATAGCTGAAAAGAAAATAGGCCCCCGCCGCCAGAGAGAGCGCGGCCAGGAACAGGTCGGCCCCGCCCTTGCGGTTGAACAGCCCAGGACCAGGCTTGAGCAAAAAAACCAGGATCAGGGCGAAGCTGATGTGCAGCATCTCCACCTGCAGGATGTCCAGCGCAAAGGTGAAGGCGCAGTAAAGCTGCACCAGGGACCAAGTAATGGCCGTCCCGGCCACCAGCCTCTTCTTAAGTTCGTGATCCAACTCTTTCCTGCTCCGCGGCCGCCCGAACAGGCTATACCGCAACCCCCAATGCCAACTTCGGCATCGGGGGGCGTCCTAAAATGACGGGGGCGCCTGATGTCCGGTCAGGGTGTCCAAAGACGGCGCCCCCGTCGGGGGGGTCTATTTAATAATCCCGGCTTCCCGGTAATACTTCTCCGCCCCGGGATGCAGGGGCAGGGCCGCCTGGGCGGCTTTCTTGGGGTCAAAGGCCTTGGCGCCCTTGTAGGCCGTGACCAACTCCTGCTTGTTGCTGCAGATGGCCTTGGTGATCTTGTAGGCTACGTCAACCGGCATCTTGCTGGTGGTGATCAGGCAGGTGGCGAAGCCCAGCACGGGCACGTTGGCCTCCACCCCGCGGAACGACCCTTTGGGCAGATAGCTCATGCTGAAGCCGTATTCCTTGGCGAACTTATCGCCCACCGCCTTGTCCACGGGCAGGAAGCGCAGTTTGGTCATGGTGGCCAACTGGGTCCAGGAGGGGTGGCCCGGCGTGCAGAGCTGGCCGAAGGCGTCGGCCTGGCCGTCCTTCATCATCTCCACCGCCGTGGGGAAGGAAACGTAGTTGACCTTGCCTCCCCAGGACACGATGTCCTCGAAGGTGATGCCGTAGGCGGCCAACATCTTGCGGGTGTCCCACTCGCCGCTGCTGCCCTTGGGCAGCACGGCCAGGCGCAGGGGGAACTTTTGGGCCTTGATGTCCTTGAAGCTCTTGATGGGGGTCTCGGCGCGCACCGCGAAGACGTACCAGTAGGTGTCCAGGTTGCCCACCAGCAGCTTGAGGTTGGGTATCTTCTGCTTGTAGGGCGCTTCACCCTTGAGGGCCAGGCCGGTCTCTATCGGGAAGCTCAGACCCATGTCGGCCTTGCCCTGGGCCAGCAGCATGGGGTTGCCCACCCCGCCGCTGTAGGGCAGCACGTCCACCTGGGAGCCGGCCGGCAGGGCGCCCTTCATGAGCTTGGCCATGGTTTGAGCCATGACGTACCAGCCGCTGCCGGTCTTGAAGCTGGCCAGAGCCAGCTTCTGGGGCGCCGCCTCTGCGCCGGCCACGGCCCCATAGAGCAGGCAGGCGCCGGCCAGCATGAGCACCATCCACCGTTTCGTCCCTTTGCCAAACATCTTAAGCAAACTCCTTTCCGCCCTCGCCAAAGATCGGTCCCGTGCCGCGCCGGTCACTCCTGGTTGATAACCATGTCCTTGAGGGGCAGCCTGCGTGACTTGATGGAAGCGATGGCCGGATAGCCCACCGCCACGTGCAGAGCCTGCTCGATGTAGTCGGGCAGGCCGAGTTTCTTCTTGAAGGTGGCCGCGGTCTTCTCGGTACAGGTCAGCCACACCGCGCCCAGGCCCAGGGCGTGGGCCATCAGGCACATGTGGTCCCCCGCGGCCGCGCAGTCCAAGAGCATATTGTGGGGCACCAGGCGGTCGTGCCCCACGGTCTCGTACACCCGGCGGTCGTAGCAAATCACGATGAGCGTGCAGCGGTCATAGGGCGTGGGAATGTCGCTCCAGACCATCTTCTGCTGCTTGGGATCCTTGATCACCACGAAGCGCACCACGCACAGGTTGCAGGCGTTGGGCGCGGCCCGGCCCGCCTCCAGGATCTTCTCGAGCAACTCGTCGGGCACCCGCTTGTTAGGCACCCAGTCGCGGATGGAGCGGCGCTCCCACATCAGCTTGCGCACCACGTCCATCTCTTGGTTGCTGAAGGGCTCCGGCAGCGGCTGGTTGATCTGCACCTTCTCCCCGGCCCGCACCCGGGCGGCGATATCCAGGTATTGCTGACACCACTGCAGGTCCGGCTCCTCGGTGGGCAGGCCCCGGGAGCGCCAGACCTCCCAGACCAGGGCGGCTTGGGAGCCCATTTTGGCATGGGCCTGTTTTTCGCCGGTAAGCGCCGGATACAGCTCCACCTCGATGGTGTGGTGCACCCTCTCCCGCAGCAGGGCCCGCAGGCACACCGGGTCCATGCCTTCCAGGTCCTTACGGCTGTACTCTCCGTAGAGCCAACGCACCGCCTCGGTGTCCTGGGACTGATGCAACTCGTCGAATTTTTCGGTCATGACCAAGTCCTTTCCCTGCCTGCAACCCTGGCCTGGCCCGCTGTCCGGGCCACGCACGGCGAACCGGCCCATCGCGCCTTTGCCAGCCCGCCACTCTCAGCCCGGCCGCGCCCAGCGCAATGTTTAATCCGCGGTTAGGTTCACTATGCGAACCAATGTTTGCACAATTCAAAATATTTTAATAGGCCCTACCTTGTCAAGGCCTTTCTGTCCGCCTATCAACGGCGCGGTACCGCCAAGGAGGGCGCTTGGGAGCCTAGGCTGTGCGGCGCCCGGTTTGGCCTTGACAGCGCAGGAGTTAGAAACGTAGGTTATTCTGAATCAGGAGATTCATATTATGAATCGAACCGCCGATGATAAGCATGCCAAGTACCGCATCAAGGTCCTGCAAAAGGCCTTCCGGCTCCTGGAGCTTTTTGGCGACGAGGCCCTGGAGCTAACGGTCCCGGAGATAAACCAGCGGCTGCACTACAACAAGACTACTACTTTCCGTATCATAGCCAACCTGGAAGAAGAAGGCTATCTGGAAAAAAACCCCGAGACCGGCAAATACCGCCTGGGCATGAAGCTCTTCTTCCTGGGCAGCCTGGTCAAGCCCTACCGCTATCTGAGAAGCGCGGCCCGGCCTCTGCTGGAGCAGCTTAATAAGCAAAGCGACGAGACGGTGCACCTGGCGGTGCTGCACAAGGGCGAGGCCCTGTACCTCTCCAAGCTGGAAAGCAGCCACACGGTACGGGTGGTGATTTCCCAGGAAGGGCACAAGCTGCCCGCCCACTGCTCAGGGGTGGGCAAGGTGCTCCTGGCCCACCTGCCCCCGGAAGAGGCCAAGGGCATTGTGGAGGAGCGGGGCCTGCCCGCCTTCACCCAGCACACCATCACCACCTGGAAAAACTTGGAGGCCGAGCTGCAGCGCATACGCGCCCAAGGCTACGCCCTTGACAACGAGGAGATCGAGATAGGCCTCAAGTGCGTGGCCGCCCCGGTGTTCTTCGAAGGCTCGGTGGTGGCGGGCCTGAGCGTGTCGGTGCCCAGGGAGCGCTTCGACCAGAACCAGCCGGCCCTGATAGCCATGGTGACGCGCGCCGCCCGGGAGCTGAGCCAGGTTCTACAGGATTCCATCGGCGACATGCGGCCCGCGTCCGGGGGACAGACCGCGGCCGGCTAGGCCCGCTGCTCGGCCAGGGCGCGCACGGCCGCGGCCGCCTGGGCCACGCTCAGCCCCACCAACTCGCGCCGGGCCCGTTGCCGCAGGGCCTCCCGGTCCTGGCCCGGCGCGTAGAGGTCCGCCTCAGACACCCTTCCTCCCTCGCTGGTGAACAAAGCCTGCCAGGGTCCGCGGGGGGTGTCCTGCTGCACCTGGTGCAGAAACAGCCCGGCGCGCACCTTGACCTTGCGGCCGGGCCGGGCCTTGCGCCGGAAGTTGATCCACTGCGGCGACAGCATGCGGCCAGCCAGGCGGCCCATGGCCTCCTGCCAGGCCTGGTCCTGGCCGGCCGGGGTCAGGGGGCCCAGCGCCTGGGCGAAGCTCTGGGACAAAAGATCGTACAGGGCTTGGTCGCTGACAGCCGCCTCGCGGACCGGGCCCAGCTCCCGCCGGATGGAGGTGAGGTTGGCCTCCATGCTGCGCCGGTACAGCCGGCGGAACTCCGGTGACGGCGCCCGCAGCACCCGGGCCATGGCCGCGCAGTCAAAGCTGCGCATGAGGTTGCCCACCAGCACCAGGCACTCGCCGATCTCACCGGCGCCAATGCCGGCTATCTTGCGCCGGCCCACGGCCACCTCGTTGGGCGGCGCCAGGCGGGCCTCCACGCCCAGGGCCCGGTAGGCGGCCACCACCGGCGCCAGGAAGCGGCTGAAGAAGACCTCCCGCCGCCGGGGGACCAGGGCGTTGTCCCGCCGCAGCACCATTTGCCAGAACACCTGCTGCTTGTCCAGATACACCGTCCCCCCGCCCACCTCCCGCCGGAACAGGGGCAGGCCCACGGCCCGGCAGTGCTCCAGGTCCAGCTCCTGGGCCGGGTCCTGGGAGTAGCCCAGGCAGACGTAGGGCTCTTGCGGCGAACAGAGGATCAGGCCCTCGCGGCCCAGGTGGGCCAGGGCGTGGTAGGCCAGTTGCGAATCCTGCCAGGGGACCTGGCCCAGGGCGTAGAGATGCACCGTCCCCTCAGGCCTCCAGGTGCCGGCGCACCAGTTGGGCGATGTCCAGCACCTGGATGGGCAGCTTGTGGCGGCGGATGTGGGTGGCCATGGTGCGCAGGCACTGCTGGCAGGCCGAGACCACGGCCTGGGCCCCGGTGGCCTGCACCTGCTCTATCTTGCGGCGGGCGATCTCGGCGTTCAGCGCCGGGTCGATCATCTCCAGGTTGCCCCCGCCGCCGCAGCACTGGCAAGACTGGCGGCTCTCGGCCATCTCAATCAGACGCACCCCGGGCAGGGCGGCCAGCACCCGGCGGGGCTCGTCGAAGACGCGGGCCCCGCGGCCCAGATCGCAGGGGTCGTGGTAGGTGACGCTCAGCTCCCGCTCCTTGAGCGGCAGCCGGCCCTCCAGTAAAAGCCGCTCCAGGAACTGGGTCTCGTGGATCAGCTTCAGGTCCGTGGGGTAGTGCTCGCGCCACATCATGTAGCAGGAGGGGCAGGCGAAGACCACCTGCCGGGCGCCCTTGGCGCGCACCATTTCCAGATTGTGCGCCATCAGCTCCTGGGCCTGGCTCAACATGCCCGCCCCCAGCAGGGGGAAGCCGCAGCACCACTCATCCTCGCCCAGGAGGGTGAAGTCCACCCCGGCGGCCTGAAAAACCTCGGCCAGGGCAATGGGTATTTGTTGGGCCAGGGGATAAAAGGAGGCCACGCAGCCGGTGAAGTACACCACCTCGGCCCGGGGCTTGACAAAGCCGTGGGCCGGCGGCTCATCCATGTCCTCCACCCACTCGCAGCGGTCCTCCTGGTCCTCGGCAAAGACGTTGTGGCAACTGGCCAGGTTGTTCTGGATCAGGCTCGTCTTCTCCGGCTGCACGCCGCGGGCCGCCAGGTCCTGGCGCAGGGCCAGCCAGAGGTCCTTGAGGCCGATGCCCGAGGGGCAGACCTCGGCGCAGTTGCCGCAGAGGGTGCAGCGGTACACGCTGGGGGCGAACCGGGCCCACTGCTCGGGCCGGGGGGCGCGGCGGCCGGGCAGCCAGCGCGTCCAGGGGCTGGCGGCCTGGCAGGCCCGCCGCTGCCAGGCCAGGCGCTGCACCCCGGAGACGCCGGCCTCGCCCGAGGCCCGCACCGCCGGGCAGACCTCGGCGCAGGCCCGGCAGGAGGTGCAGGCCTGCATCTCCAGGAGCTGGCGCGGGCTGTAGGGTAGCCGGGCCACCGGGGGCTCAGGCCTCCTGGGCGTGCTTGGCGATCTCCGCCAGCACCCACTCCTCCACGGCCTGGCGTCCGTGCAGGAGGCCCCGCACCTGTCCCACATCATCGGCCTGGAGGCGGTACATCCAGCCCGCTCCGTAGCAGTCCTGGTTGATCAGGCCGGGGTTGGTCTCCAGGGCTTCGTTCACCGCCAGGAGGGTGCCGTCCACCGGGCTGAGCACCTTGCCCAGCCACTTGCCGCTCTCCACCTTGGCCAGCTTCTTGCCCTTGACCAGCTTCTTGCCCTCCTCGGGCAATTGCACAAAGACGATCTCGCCGGCCATCTTCTGGGCAAAGTCATCCATGCCCATGACCAACTCGTTGCCCTCCACGCGCACCCAGAAGTGCTCGGGGTCGTAGTAAAGCTCGTCCGGGAATTGGTAGCCCTGTATCTCCATAATCCGTCCCTTGCCTGGTCTAGGATTCCTCGATCAGCTCCATGAGGAACTGGGGGGTGGTGAGCACCCGGAACTTCTGCGCCCGCAGCTTGGCATTGGCCAGGTTGTGCGCGCAGGAGTTGCACTCGGTCAGCACCACCGAGGCCCCCACCTCCTCCACCTCGCGCAGCCGCCGGCGGGCCATCTCCAGGGAGTTTTTGGCGAAGGCCCCGCGCACCCCGCCGCCGGCCCCGCAGCACAAGGCCTCGGCATGGTGGTGAGTCAGCTCCACGAAGTTGGGCGCGAGGCTTTTTATGGTGCGCCGCGGCTCCTCGTAGATTCCCGCGTGCCGGCCCAGGTCGCAGGGGTCGTGGTAGGTCACCACCTGCTCCGTGGACAGCCCCAGGTCCTGCCGGGCCAGAAACTGGCTCAGGTGCAGGATTTCCAGGCCCGCCTGGCGCAGGGGCAGGTATTGCTCCTTGTGGGTGAAGGTGCGCAGGCAATAGGGGCAGCCGGTGACGATGGTCTTGGCCCCGGTGGCCAGGATGGCCTCTACATTGCGCTCCACCAGGCGGGGCTTCATGTCGTAGCCCACGTCCTCCAGAACGCCGGTGCAGCAGGCCTCGTCTATGAGGGTGTAGTCCACCTGCAAATGGTCCAGCAGGTCCAGGGCCGCTTCGGTGGCCTCGTCCTCGCGATAGGCGCCCACGCAGCCGATGAAATAGACCACCGGCGCCTTCTGGTTGCGCGGCCGGCCGAAGTCCGGCGGCTCGTCCTCGCCGTAGATGTTGTCGGATTGCTCCAGCACCTGATTCATGCCCACGAAGGCCGGGTGGCAGGTGCCCAGGCTGACCATGTCCTTGCGGGCGGCCTTGATGATCTCGGGTACGTTGACCCCCGAAGGGCAGTTGGTGGCGCAGGAGGCGCAGGTGGTGCACTGGAAGATGGACTCCACCAGATCCTCGTTCAGCTCCAGCCGCCCCTCCAGCACCTCCTTGAGCAGCAGCATCTTGCCGCGGGCGTTCAGGGCCGGGCGCAGGGTGGAGCCGAACACCGGGCAGTGGGCTTGGCAGAAGCCGCAGCGGGAACAGCGCTGTATCTGATCGCGGAATTCCTGGCTGATTCGCAGTTGCTCGGGCTTGGTCATCTATTCCTCCAGGGCCGTCTCGCCGGGGTTACGGTAGTGACCTGCTCGGGATCGCCGCCGTGTGGTCCGGCAAGCAGCATAGCTTCCGCCTCCGGCCGGTGCAAGCCGATGTTTGCGCGGCTCACCGCCGGACCTTGTCCGCCGGCGCGGGGCCGTTCCAAGAGCCGCTGAGGGCCGGTTGGCCCTGGGCCCCGCGCAGGGCCAGCACCAGCGGCGCGGTGAGAATATGGAACATGCGGCTGAAGGGCAGATAGGCCACGAAGCCGGCATAGAGCACCACGTGGGCGTACCAAAGCCAGGCGTAGGCCTCCTGCAAGGCCGGTCCGGGGCTGAACAGCCGGCTCAGGGCCCAGCCGGCCGGGGCCCAGCCGCCGCCCGCGGGCCAGCCGGTCATGGCCAGGCGCGCCGCCTCCAGCACAAAACCCATCAGCACCGCGCCGCCCAGCAGGGCCAGGGCCGGCCAGTCCGGCCGGGGCAGCCCTGGCGCCGCTGGCGGCGGCGCGTACAGCCGGCGCAGGGCCGCGGCCGCCACTCCGGCCAGCATGATCAGACCGGTCAGATCAAAGAACAGGGCCGTGGCCGGCTGATTCTTGTGCAGCAGGGCCTGGGAGAGCGCACCTTGCGGCCACCAATGGTTCAGGGCCAGAGCCGCCAGGGCCCAGAGCAGGCGCAGCAGCAAGGGCCAGAAGATCAGGGCGTGGATCAGGCCCCGGCCGGGCGAAAAGCGCCACAGCCGCCGCTGCAACAGCCCGTCCAGGACCAGGGCGGCCAGGCCGCGTCCCAGGCGGGTCCGGACGCCAACGCCCGCTGCCTGATGCGCCGCCTGCCCCTTCCCGCCGGGCAGGACCAGGGCCCCGCCCCGGGTGCCGCTGAACCAGAAGCCCAGCGCCGCCAGCAGTCCCAGAACCAGCACGGCCAGGGCCAGGCGCGAGGGCCAGTCCGGCAGGGTCAGGGTGGCGGTGTGGCAGGCCAGGCAGAGCAGGCCCTTGGCCGGTAGCACCGCAGCCGCCGCGCCCAGTTGGTTGCCCGGATGGTGGCAGCGGCCACAAGAGGCGGAATGGGGCGCGTCCACCAGCCGATGCACGTACAGGGTGCTCTCCTTGCCGGCCGGCGGCCGGGCGCTGACCGGGCCGCCCGGCTTGGCGCGCAGCGGCGTCAGTCCGGCGAAGTGGCAGGCCTGGCAGCTCACGCCCGCATGCACATCGGCGATCTGGGCCTCGGAGTGCGGGGTGTGGCAGCTCAGGCAAGGGACCAGCGAGGGCCGCTCATGCGGGTACTCGGCCACTCCCTGGTGGCAGTCGCCGCACTCCAGTTGGGCGTGAGGGCCCAGCAGCTTGGCGCGCTCGGCCGCCTGGGCCGGGGCCTGGTGGCACTCCAGACAGCCGGGCTGAGGCGCGGCTGCGGCCAACCCGGCCAGGGCCCAAAACACGCCTAGCAGGAGAGCGCAGGCCAAGATATGAAAAACCCGCTGCATCAATCCCCATCCATGCCTAGCTAGTTGGCCGTCTGGACAAGCCCCCGGACGCCGTGGCCAGCAGCGGCGACCGGCACCATGGAACGCCGGGTTAAGATCATAATGCCGTCGGGACCCGGTGGGAAGTCTTTAGTGACCCCCGCTTTCCCTTGGTCTTGCGGGCCGTTTTATTAGACAGGCAAGGCTTTCCCCGCACCCGCAGCCCAAAAACAACTAGAGCCTGGCGCGGGAAGTGGTACATTGACCAAAGAGGCGGGCCCCGCAGGCAAGATGCCCCCTGCGCGGGATCGCGGACAACTTAATCGGCCCTGCCCGCAAATAGGATCGAGGAATAGCCCATGACATTCGCGGTCAAAGACATCCTGCGCATGGAGGTCGCCCCGGCCCTGGGTTGCACTGAGCCGGTGGCCATCGCCCTGGGGGCCGCGGCCGCGGCCTCCCTGCTGCCCGGCGGCCCCCTGGACTCCATCGAGGTCTGGGTGGACCCCAACATCTACAAGAACGGCATCGCGGTGCTGATCCCCGGCACCGGCGGACTCTTCGGCCTGGACCTGGCTGCAGCCCTGGGCGCCCTGGGCGGCGACCCGGCCCGCAAGCTGGAGGTGCTGGAGTCCATTGACGAGCCGGTGGTGAAAAAGGCCCAGGGGTTGCTGCGCGACAAAAAGGTGAAGCTGAACCTGCTGGACGAAAGGGGGCTGCGCATCAAGACCGTGGTCACCAGCGGCCCGCACACGGCCGAGTCCGAGATCACCCACATGCACGACAACATCATCTCCCTGCGCCTGGACGGCCGCCCGGTGAGCGACAGCCCCCTGCTGGCCGGCGCGGGCCCGGAGGACCAGGACAACCGGCTGCGGCTGGAGGACTGGCTGCGCAGCCAGTCCCTGGAGCGCTTCCTGGACCTGGTGGACGAGCTGGACGAGGAGGACCTGAAGTTCTTGGAGCAGAGCGTGACCTACAACCTGCGCCTGGCCGAGTACGGCCTCAAGCACGGGCCGGGCCTGGGCGTAGGCAAAACCATGGACCGGCTGGTGCGCCAGCGGCTGATCAAGAAGGACATGATCCTGGCCGCGCGCATGCTCACCTCGGCGGCGGCCGACGCCCGCATGGCCGGGGTCAAGCTGCCGGCCATGTCCTCGGCCGGCAGCGGCAACCATGGACTGACCGCGGTGCTGCCCATCTGGGCGGTCAAGGACTACGTGGAGTGCGAGACTGAGGACATCCTGCGGGCCATCGGTCTGAGCCACATAATCACCGCCTACGTCAAGACCCACACCGGCCGGCTTTCGGCGGTGTGCGGCTGTTCGGTGGCCGCCGGGGCCGGGGCCGCCAGCGGGGTGACCTATCTCTTGGGGGGTGACATCAAGCACATGGCCGGGGCCATCATGAACCTGATCCAGGACCTGGCCGGCGTGGTCTGCGACGGCGCCAAGGCGGGCTGCGCCATCAAGCTGGCCACCGCCGCCGGCACCGCGGTGCAGGCCTCACTGTTCGCCCTGCAGGGGGTCACGGTGCAGCCCACCGACGGCATCATAGACACCACCATGGAGCGGACCGCCACCAACCTGGGCACCCTGAGCAATGAGGGCATGATCGAGGCCGACCACACCATCTTGCAGATACTTCTGAACAAGGTGCTCACCAGCCAGCCGGCGGCGCCGAATTCTTAAGGCCGCCCGGACCAAAGGCGGGCAGCCGGCGCCGGCCGGCTAAGCCAGGCTGAGCCGGAAGTCGCAGTAGTCCGCGCCCTCCATGATGGTCTGGCTGCGCCTCAGCTTCAGCTTGGGGTTGAAGCCGGCGAACATGGCGAAGTCCCGGCCGCAGGAGAGCACCAGGCCCAGATCGGCCAGGCCCAGCTCGCGGTACATGTCCGCGTATTTGCAGCGCACCACGTTGTAGTTGTAGGTGGTCTCGCTCAACTCCAGGGCTTGTTTTTCCAGCGCCCCGCCGGCGGCCGAGAGGCTGGGCCCCTGGGCCAGGTGGGCCAGGGTGTTCCCACCGCAGGCCTTGGCCAGTTGGGCCCCGGCCTCCCGTGCCAGCCTCTCTATCACCCTGGAGGCCACTGCCAGGGTCTTTTCGCGGCCGAACTCCTCCATGAAGGCCTCCAGCAGGGGCCCGGCGATACGGGCCTCGATCTCCCGCCTGAGCAGGGTCGGCATCTGGCTAAGATCAGCTCCCATGTCTCTCACTCCTGGCCGCGCGGGCGCGGCCTCCGGGCCGGTGTCAGCCTTATTCATCTAAAAACCGGGGGCCGTCCTCGTCCACCAGGACCGTCCGCTTGATGGACACGGACCCGAAGCGGGTGTTGGTCATGATTGGCTCCACGCACAGCACGCTGCCCGGCGGCACCTGATGCTTCTTGGGCCCGGGCCCGGGCAGGATCCAGGGGTACTCGAAGATGTCCAGGCCGATGCCGTGGGCCGCGGGCATAATGCGCTGCTCGCGGTGCACGGTCATGACGTAGCCCACCGGCTTACGGGGCTGCAAGGATTCCCGCATCCACTCCACCGCCTCGGCCAGGTGCGCCAGGTGCGCCTCCTGCTCGGCGCTGGCCGAGCCCACCGCCTGCACCCGGGCCGCGGAAAACCCGTAGCCGCCGGCCCAGCCGGCTATCTCCACCTGAAGGAGATCACCGTCCTCTAAGGCGCGGCCGGTCACCGGCGGCCAGCCCCGCGGCCGCAGGCTGGGGCCGCCCTGCACCCCCACCCGGGCCACCAGCTCGGCCCCGGCCTCCGTGGCCGCCTGGCGCATGGCCGCCTCCACCCGGGCCTCGCTGATCCCCGGTTGGGCGGCGGCCAGGCCGGCGGCCGCCGCGGCCGCGCCCACCTGGGCGGCGCGAGTCAGCAAGGCGATCTCGGACGGGCTCTTGGTCCCGCGCAGGCCCTGCAGCAGATCGTCAACGGGCTCGAAGACGGCCTTGGGCAGGGCCTTCTCTACCGCCCGCCAGGTCTCCACTGGCGTCAGACTCCAGCCCGCCACCCCCACCTTGCCGGCGGCCAGACCCTTGTCGCGCAGGGCCGTGGCCAGCTCCAAGGCCAGGTCCGGCCCCAGGCGCACGCCCTCCAGGTTGACCAGGGCCTGGCTCTGGTAGCCCGTGGGCGAGACCAGCGTGGCCAGGCCCTCCCGGGCCAGGACCAAGGCGTGGTGCCCGGCCCCGCCGCAACCCAGGACCTTGGGATAGGCCTGCCGGAAGCCGGAGAGGTAGGCCACGTGTCCCTCCTGCTCCGGAAAGGTGCCCAGGACCACCAGGCCGTCCAGGCCGCGCTGGCCCATGGCCTGCTGCACCCGGTCCAGCCGGGCGGCAAATTCTTCTTTGGATATGGCCGTAGCCGCCGGCATGGTCACTTGCCTCCCCTGTCCACCACCAGGTCCTTGACCACGCGCTCGGCCGAGGTGGGCTCCAGCACCAGGTCGCCCTCCACCAACGTCTGGCAGAGCAGGCCGGCCTTGCCGTTGATCTTGCCCGTGCAGCGGGCGCAGATGCCCAGGGCGCAGCCGGCGTGATCGTAATAGGCCAGGGTGCTGTCCAGGTTCTGGTAGATGTAGTCCAAGACATCCAGGGCGCTCAGGCCCGGCTGCCAGGGCACCGCAAAGGTGTCAAAGGAAGGCCCGGTCCCTGCCTCGGGGTCCTGCCGGAAGACCTTCACCGCGATCATTTTCTGGCTCATGGCCGCTCTCTCCTGCTGCAAACCAAATCCTGGCGCGAGGTCCATATGGCTTAGTGGTGCCCGCCCACCGCCGAGTGCCCCTCCATCAGCTCCTGGAGCATCTCCAGGTAGGGCTTGACCCCCTTGGGCGGCGTGACCGAGGTCACGGTGATGGGCCGGCTGCTGATCTGTATCCCGCCGTTGAGCCGGGCCACGCTCTCCCTGAGCCATTGGTCGTTGTCCGTGTAGGGGTGGTCCTCACGATAATGCACGCCGCGGCTCTCGGTGCGCGCCAGGGCGCTCAGGGCGGCGGTCTCCAGCAGATGGGTCAAGTTGGCCAGCTCCAGGGCGTCCATCCACTCCTTGTTGTAGCGGCGGCTCTTGCTGGCCGTGGCCAGGCGCGGCAGGGCGTTGGCCTTCACGTCCTGCAAGAAGTCCAGGAGCAGGTTCAGCTCCGCCTCGCTGCGCAGGGGCCCCAGGCGCCTGTGGGCCATCTCCTGCACCTGGCGCCGCACCTGGGCCACCGCCGGTCCGCCGGTGCGGGTGAGCGGCAGGCTGGCCATCTGCTCCAGCTCCTGGAACCCCGCGGCGTCCGGCGCCGGCGTCTTCTGCTCCAGGGCATAGGCCCCGGCGTTCTGGCCGGCCTCGGCCCCGTGCACCATCATCTCGGTGGTGGCGGCGCAGACCCGGTTGGCGCCGAAGGGCCCCAGGGTGCACTCGCCGGCCGCGAACAGGCCCGGCACCCTGGTCTGGAAGTGCTCGTCTATGATGATGCCGCCGTCGAAGTATTCCACCGCCGGGCCCACCTCGATGGTCCCGCCCTCGCGGATGCGGGCCACTATCGCGGACAGGTCAATGTGCTTGTACTTCCAGTTGGGGAAGGTGGGCGAGACCAGGCGCTCCCACTCGGACCAGGGCACCGGGCCCCGGCCGTAGTAGACGCCGCCCTTGGGCGAGCCCTTGCCCTTGCGCACCTCCTGCAGGGTGGCCCAGGAGATGAAGCACTTGTTCCACTCCATGTGGGTGCCGATGTAGGCCAGGTTGGGGTCGTACTGGCCCAGGAACCTCTCGCCCGCGCCGTTGGTCAGCTCGCCGGCGCAGCGCAGGCTGAAGATGTAGGAGGCGATGCTGCCCAGCACGTGCGGCGGCCCGTAGAGCACGTTGCAGCAGAAGGTGATGAATTCCATGTTGCCCAGCTCGGCCCCGGCCCGGTGGGCCATGGCCATCCCCTCGCCGGAGAGGTCGCGCATGCCGGTGTTGGGCCAAAAGGCCTTGTGCCAGCCGCCGGTGGCCACCACCACCGCCTTGGCCCGGAAGCGGATGAACTGGCCGCTCTTGACGTCCAGGCCCAGGACGCCGGCGATCTGGCCGTCCTGCACCAGCAGATCCAGGGCCATCACGTCGTCCAGGGTGCGGGCCCCCATCTTCTTGGCCTGGCCCAGCAGGGCGTCCATCATGCCGATGCCAGTGGTGTATATGGCCCGCTCCTCGCTGCGGGCCACCACCACGCCCCAGTCCAGGAACTCCTTGAGGCGCAGGGGCGCGGTGCGCACGTACTGCTCCAGGAGCTTCTGATTGTTCAGGTAGAAGCCCTGCTTGACGATGTCCTCGAAAAAGGTCTGCTGGGAGTCCAGGGGCTCTCCGTAGAATCCCAGCTCCCGGAGGCTCTTTCCGTCCACGGTGTAGTCCGCGCCGGCCATGGGCGTGGCCCCGCAGCGGCCCAGGGGCCCCTTGCTCAGCAGCAGCGCCTCGGCCCCCTTCTCCCGGGCCCCAATCACCGCCCGGAAGCCGGCTCCCCCCCCGCCTATGACCAAGACATCGGTTTTAATTTCGGTCGCTGTCATGAATGACTCTCCCTGATGCTCGATTGCCTGGCCCTTGACCTAGGCCTCCGGCAGGCCGAAGGCCTCCCGCAGGGCGGCCAGGAAAACCTCCACGCCCACGGACAGGGCCCGCTCGTCAAAGTCAAAGCGGGGGCTGTGCAGGGCCAGCGGCGGGCCCGCGGCGGGCACGGCCGTGCCCAGGCGGAACAGGGCCCCGGGCCGGGCCTGGGTGAAGAAGGCGAAGTCCTCCGAGCCCATGATGGGCGGCACGTAGCTGACCGCCTCGGGCCCCGCCACCACGGCCGCCGCCCTGAACAGCAGGGCCGAGACCTCCGGGGCGTTGCGACAGGAGGGTATGTGCTCGGCCAGCTCCAGGCGGCACTCCACCCGGAACAGGCCGCCCAGGCCCGCGCACATCTCTTGCAGGCGGGCCAGCAGGAGCTCCCGCGCCTGGAGGGTCAGGGCCCGCACCGTGCCCTCCAACTCCGCTTCCTCGGGGATGATGTTGTAGGTCTGGCCGGCCCGCAGCCGCCCCACGGTGATCACCCCGGCCTCGGTGGGCCGCAGGTTGCGCGAGACGATGGTCTGCAGGGCGGTGACCAGGTAGGCCGCCGCCGCGATGGGGTCGCGGCCCTCCTCGGGCCGGGCGCCGTGGCAGCCCTGGCCCCGCACCTTGATCCGGAAGCGGTCGTTGGAGGCGTAGCCCAGGTCGCGGAAGATGCGCACCGCGCCCAGGGGCTGGTCCGGGGTCAGGTGGCAGGCCAGCACCATGTCCACCCGGGGCTCCTCCAATACCCCCTGAGCCACCATCTGGGCCGCGCCAGTGCCGCTCTCCTCGGCCGGCTGGAACAGCAGCTTCAAGTTGCCCCGGAACCCCGGCAGCCGGCCGCCACGGCATATCTCCCGGGCCGCGCCCAGGACCATGGCCGTGTGGCCGTCATGGCCGCAGGCGTGCATGACGCCCTGGTTCTGGGAGCAATAGGGCGTCTGATTCAACTCCTGCAGGGGCAGGGCGTCAATGTCCGCCCGCAGGGCGATGGTGGGCCCCGGCCCCTGGCCCCGGATGAGCCCCACCACGCCCGTGGGTCCGGGGTAGTCCAGGACTTCCACGCCCATCTCGGCCAGCACCTCTTTGATGTAGGCGCTGGTGGCCTTCTCCTGGCCAGAGAGCTCGGGGTGGGCGTGCAGGTGCCGGCGAATCTGGCGCAGCCAGGGCAAAAGAGAGTCAGGGGTCATCTGGACTCCTGCGCATGAGGTTGGTTTGCAACCGTGGCCAAGCCGCGGGTTCAGCGCCCTCGGCCGCCCGGACTCCGCTTCTTCGGGCCTGCCCTACGGGCCGCCCGCTGCAACCAAACTCAGCGGCTGACCCGTGGCCTTATCCCTCTTTAAGCAGCTCCCGCGCTATGACCAGCCGCTGTATCTCGTCGGTGCCTTCGTAGATGCGGGTCAGGCGCAGGTCGCGGTAGAAGCGCTCCACCGGAAAATCCTTCATGTAGCCCATGCCGCCGTGAATCTGCACCGCCATGTCCGCCACCCGGTTGGCCATGCCCGTGCAGAACAGCTTGACCATGGCCGCCTCCTTGACCACCGCCGTGCCCTTCTGGTCCCGCAGCCAGGCCGCGTGGTAGAGCATCTGCCGCCCGGCGTAGATCTGGGTGGCCATGTCGGCCAGCATGTTCTGGATGCTCTGAAACTCCGCGATGGGCTTGCCGAACTGCACCCGCTGCTGGGCGTATTCCAGGGACAGCTCCAGCAGTTTCTGGGCGCTGCCCACCGCCGAGGCGCCCATGGTCAGGCGGCCCTTGTCCAGCGTCTTCATGGCGGTCTTAAAGCCCTGGCCCACCATGGCCTCGCCCCCCACCACGTTTTCCAGAGGGATCTGACAGTCGTCCATGATCAGCTCGCAGGTGTGGGAGCCGCGCATGCCCATCTTGCGCTCGATGGTGCCCACGCTGAAGCCGGGAGAACCCTTTTCCACCAGGAAGGCCGTGATGCCGCCCTTGGCCCGCTTTTGTTTGTCCGTGACTGCGAACACCGTGGCCAAGTCGGAGATGTTGCCGTTGGTGATGAAGTGCTTGCGGCCGTTGAGCACCCAGTGGTCGCCCTGGCGCACGGCTGTGGTCTGGATGTTGGCCGCGTCCGAGCCCGCCTCGGGCTCAGTGAGGGCAAAGCAGGCGATCCACTCGCCGGAGGCCAGCTTGGGCAGGTAGCTCTCCTTCTGCTCCGGCGTGCCGTCTATGACGATGCCCTGGGAGCCGATGCCGTTGTTGGTGCCGATGCGGGTGCGGAAGCAGGCGTTGGTCTTGGACAGCTCCTCATAGACCAGGCACTCGCCCAGGGTGCCCACCTCCAGGCCGCCGAACTCGGCCGGGATGGCCAAGCCGAACAGGCCCAGCTCGCGCATGGTCTGCACCACGTCCTCTGGTATGTGGTCCTCATCCTCCACCTGCTGGCTGATGGGTTCCAGATCCTGCTTGACAAAGCGCCGCACTGTCTCCACCATAGCGCGGAGATCTTCGGGTATTGAAAAATCCATGATATTTATGCCCTTACTTTAGGATGTGCCGTGAACGGCAAGATTGCTTCGCTGGGTAACTTAGCAAAACTTATGCCGCAGTTCAATCTATTGCTGGCGCATTTTTGCCCATCAGGCTTGGAAAGCCATCTTGTCGGCCATGGCCTCCGGCGGGCGGTCGTTTAGGCTTGACCTCGAATGATGTCCCGGGCAAAACCCCAGCCACGGAAGTAACCATGATCACCAAGATCGCCGACAACCTGTTCCAGGTCAAGATTCCCCTGCCCAACAGCCCCCTGCAAAGCCTCAACTCCTATTTCCTCATCGGCCCCGAGCGCAACCTGATCATAGACACGGGCATGAACCGCCCAGAGTGCCTGCAGGCCATGCAGCAGGCCTTGCAGAGCCTGGGCCTGGACCTGGAGCGCACCGATCTGTTCATCACCCATCTGCACGCCGACCACCTGGGCCTGACCGGCCGCCTGCACCGTCCGGGGAGGCGCGTGTACTTCAACCGCCCCGACGCCCAGCGCATGGCCGGAGACGGCCGCTGGGAGGAGCTTTTCGCCTTCGGCCTGCAAAACGGGGTGCCGTCCGAATCCTTGCAGGCCATTACCAAGGACCACCCTGGGAAAAAGTACGAGCCCACCGGCCGCCTGGACTTCACCATCCTGGACGACGGCGACCAACTGGCGGCCGGCGGCTACTCCTTCCAATGCCTGGCCACGCCCGGCCACACCTCGGGCCACCTCTGCCTGTATGAGCCCCAGCGCAGGTTCTTGATCGCCGGCGACCACATCCTGGACGACATCACCCCCAACATCCAGCTCTGGAACTGGCAGGAAAACCCCCTGGCCCGCTACCTGGAGAGTCTGGCCCGGGTTGAGTCCCTGGAGGTGGAGCTGGTGTTGCCCGGTCACCGCCGGCTGATCCATGACTGCCGCCAGCGCATCGCCCAGCTCAGGGAGCATCACCGCGCCCGGCTGGCCGAGGTGCTGGCCATCCTGGAAGACGGCGAGATGGACGCCTTCACGGTGGCCTCGCGCATGACCTGGGACATCAGCCCGGACTGGGAGTCCTTCCCGGTTTTGCAGTGGTGGTTCGCCACCGGCGAGGCCCTGTCCCACCTGAGGTATCTGGAGCAGGAAGGCCGCCTCCGGCGGGAGAAGCGGCAAGAAAAGGTGGTGTTTGCGCGGGTGGCTTGAACCGGGGGCCTAGGCCCGGCGAACCTGTATGGGATGGCTCCCAGGCCGGACCAGGCTCGCCGGCGGCTCAGCGCGGGGAGGCCGGGCCCCACTCCGGCGGCGGATCCTGCAGGAGCCGTCGGAGCTGCTCCACGGCCCAGGCCGCCGGCTGGTCGGCGGGAAACTGCCTGAGCAGCTCCTGGTAGAGGGCCAGGCTGGCGGCCAGCTCTTGCCGGCGCAGGAGGTCAAAGGCCTCCTCGGCCAGCTTGAGCTGGGGCGGCGGTTGGACATCCTGGGACCCCAAGAGCTGATACACCTCTACCCACTGCCGCTTGCCCTTGACCTGCACCATGGCCAAGGGCCGGAACAGGAACTCCCCGGCGCAGGCGTCGCGGGTGGCCTGGCCCACCAGGATGTCCACGCCCTCAAAGCTGCGCGTGAGGTCCTCCAACCGCGAGGCCAGGTTCACCGCGTCGCCCACCACGGTATAGTCCATGCGCAGCTCAGAGCCCAGGTTGCCCACGATCATGGGCCCGGTGTTGACGCCCACCCCCATGCGCAGCGGCGGCAGGCCCAGCTCCTGCCAGGTGGCGTCCAGTTCGTGGCTGGCCCGCACCATGGCCAGGGCCGTGCGGCAGGCCCGGGCCGCGTGGTCTGGCTGCTCCTCGGGCGCGCCGAAAAAGGCCATCACCGCGTCGCCGATGAACTTGTCCAGCACCCCCTCCTGGGCGAACACCTCCTGGGTCATGCGCTCCAGATATATGTTGAGCTGCCGGGCCAGCCTCTCGGGCTCCATGCCCTCGCACAGGGTGATGAAGCTGCGGATATCGGAGAAGAGCACCGTCAGTTCCTTCTTCTCGCCGGCCATCTGCAACCGACTGGGGTCCTGGGTCAGGCGGTCTATCACCACGGGGTTCAGGTAGTGGGAGAAGGCGCTGCGCAGCCAGCGCTTCTCCTTCTCCTCGGTCAGGTTGCGGTACAGCCCCACCCCGCTGCCGGCCGCCAAGAGGGCCAGCAGGGGATGAATCACCTGCACCACGTAGCCGCCCCGGAACAAGGCGTAGGCCAGGATCCCGTAGGCCACGCCCAGGCCCAGGCTGGCCAGCCCGCCCCACAGGGGGCGCAGCAGGCCCATGAACAGGGTGGCCGTCAGGCCCAGGCCCATGATGGCCCCCAGGGCGAAAAGCCCGCCCCAGGCCGGCTTGACCAGGAAGTCCCCCGCCAGGATGTTGTCCATGGCCTGGGCCGCCACCTCCACCGCCGGGTGCTGCGGGGCGAAGGCGGTGGACTTGATGTCGAACAGCCCCAGGGCCGTCACCCCCACCAGCACCGCCTTGCCCTTGAGAGCGTCGGCCGGCAGCCGGCCCTCCATCAGGTCCGTGGCCTCCACCACCTTGACCGCGCCCGGTCCGCCGCGCAGGTTGATGAGCATGCGGCCTTCGGGGCCCACCGGGATGCGCCGCGCCCCCAGGATAATCTCCCTCAGGCCGTTTTCGTACACGTCCACCACCGGCAGCGGCGCCCGCATATAGGCGGCCAGGGTGCCCAAGGCCAGCGGCGGGAACAAGCGCCGGCCGCACTGGATCACCAGGGGCAGGCTGCGCATCACCCCGTCGCGGTCGGGCAGCACGTTGAAGTAGCCGGCCGCACCCGCCGCCTGCAGCAGCACGGGCTGCACCGTCTCCGGGGCCAGGGCTGTGAGCAGGGGGGCCCGCCGGGCGGCCGGGGAGCGCAGGCGCACCGCGGGATAGTCAAAGGGGTCCAGCAGGCGCAGGCGCTGTTCAATCTCCTGGGGGGTGAGGTGGACCACGCCCTCGCCGGACATGTGGAAGAAGTAGCCCATCACCACCCGGCCGCGCAACTGGGCCAGGGTGCGGGCCAGGATCAGGTCCGGGTGGAAGCGCCGCAGGACCTGCTCCTCGCTCAGGAGCCGGCCCTGGCGGGCGGCCTCCAGGATGGCCCCCACCGCCTCGGCCGGGAAGCGGTCATCCGGCTCGAAAAACCCCATGTCCAGGCCTATGGCCTGGGCCTGGTGCTCGGCCACGGCCTGGATCAGGGTGGCCACCTTCTCCCGGGGCCAGGGCCAGCGCCCTTGGCGATCCAGGCTGCGCTCGCCCACCGCCACCACCGCCACTTGGCTCTGGGCCATGGACAAGGGCCCCCGCGCCAGGAAAAAGGCGTCCAGGGCCTTCAACTCCACCAGATGTAAAAAGGGGGTGCTGTACACGGCCAGGGCCAGGATGAGGCCGGAGAGGATCAGGCCCAGGCCCAGCAGGATCACGGGCTTCTTTAGGGGCACCAGCGCGCCTCCCCACCTGGCCGGGGCCTGGCGCCGCGGGCCGCCCGGGGAGTGGGATGGACTCCCCGGCACGGACCCAGCCCGCGGGCCAGCCCTTGTTGCACTCAGGCGCTTACCGCTCCGGGGTGGCCCCGGCCTGCACCATCCCGGCCCGTCGGGGGAAGCGAGCCCCTACTTGTTTTTACCCGGCGCGTTGCCGCTGTTGCCGGGCGAGCCGCCGCCCTGCCCAGGCGGGCCGCCGCCGCTCTGGCCCGGCGCATTGCCGCTGTTGCCCGGCGGGCCGCCGCCGCTCTGCCCGGGCGCATTGCCGCTGTTGCCCGGCGAACCGCCGCCCTGCCCCGGCGGGCCGCTGCCGCCCTGCCCGGGCGCGTTGCCGCTGTTGCCCGGCGAACCGCCGCCGCTCTGCCCGGGCGCGTTGCCGCTGTTGCCCGGCGGGCCGCCGCCCTGCCCCGGCGGGCCGTTGCCGCTCTGCCCGGGCGCGTTGCCGCTGTTGCCCGGCGAACCGCCGCCCTGCCCCGGCGGGCCGCTGCC